>JACPQM010000072.1 GCA_016190505.1 Chloroflexota bacterium
CAATTCATTGCGCCCCCCCCGCGCACGGCATTGCGCCTGGGCAAATAATGGCGTGCCCGCCGGCAGACGTGGGCGCGATAAATCGCGCCCCTACGGTTCGGTCGGTCAAACCTGCGGCGCCCATTTCTTCACAAGCTCTGAGCGAGTGCAGCGACCGAAGAACCCGTAGGCCGCTTAGGTTGTCCGGCCAGTGCTGCTATGGCTGCGTCCACAGGGCGTAGTACTTGGCCAGCACCGCCTCCGCCTGGCGGGCACGAACGCCAGTGGACTGGTACAACGGGGTGTCAATCATTGAGTAGTCCCACGACAGTATCCCGGCGACCCAGAGGCGGCTTTCCAGCGCCTGGAAGATCGCCTCCAGCCGTCTGGCCTGCGCCTCGGCTCCGGTCGGCGACGGGTCACCCGGCACCGGGGGGAGATGGACGGTGTAGAAGAGAACAGGCTTGCCCCAGCGGCGGTGGATCGGGTCTACCTTCTCCACGAAAAGCGCATCGTAGGCAGCCTTCCACTCGTCTACGGTCGCGTCATACGGCAGATCCGGCTGGCCAGTGTCGAAGGTGGTCACGCCCACGAGATCGGCAAGGCCGGGGAAATCGAAGTCCTGTCTGCCGCCACTCACTATCAGCTTGCCGTGGAACACCCCACGCACCTTCTGTATAAGGGCTCCCACCTTCTTGTCGAACTCCACCGAGTATCCTGTGCCGTCATCCCCACCAGCGTAGACGTGGAAACAGTAGCCCGGCACCAGCATGGCGTCGGCGGCGATTTCCTGGGCCACGGCGGCGTTCCACATCCAGAGCCTCTCCGCCTCAACCAGCCATGCTTCCAACCAGTCCCGCGACTGGGTACGGCACACCGCCTGGAGTCCCCCGGGAAGCATCTCCATGTTGAACTGCGGCCCCAGGACCACCTTGAGGCCTTTCTCCCGGGCAAGGCGGGCCTGGGAGATGATATCCTCCCTGGGGGTAAGCACGGAGGGGGCTTTGACCCGCCTCGATTCCACCACCGGGGGGTCCAACTGCCCGAAGTGCCACACCGAGGAGACCACCACCCACCCGCCGTTGTGGGCCTTGATGCGATCGAAGGTTCGCGACGACAGTCTCAGAAACGCGTCGGCCCACCAGTCGGGGGTGTAAACTCCCGTGATGAAGTCCAGGCGCTTTGCCTGGGGACCGCTCGGCTGGTCGGACCACCCGGTGACCCAATCATTGACCTCCTGGTCCCGGAGCTTGACGGTCAGGCCGAAACTACGCTCCGACCGGCTCACCGGAGCCGCCCGGTCGTACCAGTAGCTCACGGTTTCCCCGCCTGGTAGCTGTACGCTGGCGTGATATGCCCAGGGATTTCCCGGTTCCTGGGTCATAGCTACGCCCGATCGCAGGTCAGAGTGTTCTCCCACCAGTCTTATGCTGGCATCCCGAGGAGTTGACGGCGGTACTGTGACGCGAAAGGTGACCTCAGCGGGCTGACCGGGAGCAACAGCGAGTGCGGTGGGGGTCCACTTCCAGCGCTCCACCCGGTCCTCGACGACGGCGTCGGCGATGGGGTATACCAGCGTGCGCGTCCCATCCTCGCCCAGTCCGTCGGAGCCGTCCGCGCCCAGGTTGTCATCGCCCAGGACGTACCTATGCGGCTCTTGCTCGCCGGGAAAGCCGTACAGGAAGATAGTCCACTCGTAAGATCCCGTCCGGGTCATCCAGTGGCTGGGGCCGGCATTGAACACAACGGGCGTATCCGGAGGAGAATTCGGAGGCACTGCGACGCGTAGTGTCACACGGACGGCGCCGCCCCCGGGCCGCCACGTGGCCACTCTGTCCTGCCGCACGGGGGATGATGGGTCCACAAGGAAGCTGCGGTAGACGAATCCGGTCTCGGCGCCGTATTCTCGGCCACGGCTGGAGGAGCCGATGGAGTAGAAGTACTGCACGTAGGTCCCCCCGTGCAGCCGCAGCGTGACGCGGGCGCGCCCGGCTCCCACCCGCTCCAGCTTGGGCAGCAACAAGTGGCCGGCCATGATGGGCATGTTGGGTTGCACCCCAGGGCGGGCGCCCAACTGGAAGACACTGCCCGCCAGGCTTATCTCGGCATCTGCGGGAGTATTCTCCGGCAAGGCGACATCGAAGGTCACATCCACCGGCGGCGCGGCCTGCATCTCAATCCTGACCTCGGCCACGCCACCGGCGGTCACCTCAGCCGTTGTGGCCGCTGGCCGGTAGTCGCCCAGGTTGCGGTGGGCGGTGACTCGCTGGACACCGGCGGCAACGCCTTCCAGCTTGAACCGCCCGTCGTAATCGCTGGCGATGTGGATGCCAGCTATGGAGATATTCGTGTCCATGAGCGGGGACCCGGTAGCGCCGTCGAGAACAATGCCGTGGACGGCGCCGGTGGGGGCCAGCGCCCGCAAATCGTTCCAGGTGTCCACCGTGTCCCGGACTTCGGCCAGGCCAGGCTCCACGAACAAGTAGCGGCTCTCTATGCTTATGCTCTTGCCGGACGCCTCTCGCGTCTCCTTGAACTTGCTCCACTCCTTCGCATCCCACCGGTCGTACACATAGCGGACCAGCGCCCCTTCCTCCACCGACACCCTGGCCGACCAGATGCCGCTGCCCTCCGGCTTCATAGGCGTATGCTGTTCCTCGTTCCATGCCCAATCATCGAAAGGCAGCACCGTGACGTAGACAGTCTCCCCTGGCGGCGTGTTCTCCGGCACTTTGACTCTGAAGTCTACCTCCCGGACCGGGAGCGACACTGGACTGGTCGCCGGGGCCAGCGTGGGTGGCGGCGTCGGGGTAGGCAACGGCGCCGGAACCGTCGGCGGCCTGATGGGAGAGGGTGGCCCCGGCGACGGAGCGGGGGTAGGGGTCCGTCCCGGCTGAGCACAGGCAGCCGTCACAAGAGCCGCCATCAGGAGGAGACCGCACCACCGCAGAAAACGGCTCACGGTGACTGATTATGGTAGGACACCCAAAACCTTGTCAAATACCTTTTCCCCCCGTTATCATGGTCTCATAGCTCAGGAGAAGAGTGGGGGGCTGACCATGGCCAACATGTCCAAGATACTGGCGATCATCCTGGCGGGCGGCCAAGGGGAACGGATGAGCATCCTCACCCTGGTCAGGGCAAAACCGGCAGTCACCTTCGCCGCCAAGTACCGCATGATTGACTTCACCCTGAGCAACTGTGTCAACTCCGGCATCTACCGGGTGGCAGTCATCACCCAGTACCGCCCTCGCTCTCTGAACGACCATCTAGGTATAGGCCGTCCCTGGGACCTGGACCGACAAGAGGGTGGGCTGCGGCTGTTTCAGCCGTACACCGGGCGTCCCGGATCTGACCGATACCTGGGGACTGCTGACGCCGTCTATCAGAACCTGTACTATGTCCAGGAGCAGAAGGTGGACCAGGTGCTGGTCCTGGCCGGAGACCATGTCTACAAGCAGGACTATAATGCCCTGGTGGAAACCCACGCGCACCACAATGCAGACGTGACCGTGGCAGTGACCCAGGTCCCCATCTTCGAGGCTTCCCGCTTCGGCATCATGACCGTGGACAACGATGGCCGTGTGGTCGGATTCACAGAGAAGCCGCCACAGCCCAAGAGCAACCTGGTGTCCATGGGTATCTACCTGTTTAACAAAGAGCCCCTCATCCACTGTTTGATGGAGGACGCTGCCGACCCCAACTCTCCCCATGACTTCGGTCGCTCCGTGCTCCCCAGGATGATCGGCCACCACCGGGTGTTCGCCCACCCCTTCTCTGGCTACTGGCGGGACGTGGGCACTGTACAGGCTTATTGGGAGACCCATATGGACCTGCTCAAGGACCCTCCACCGGTGGACTTCTACGACAACTGGGTGATCCACACCAGAAGCGAGGAGCGGGCGCCGGCCAGGCTGTGCGGGAACGCCTCCGTCGAGGAGAGCCTCGTCTCCCACGGCTGTATTATCGAGGGCCGCGTGGAGCGCTCGGTGCTCTCCCCCGGGGTGCGGGTGGCGCCCGGTGCGGTGGTGCGCGAGTCCATAGTCATGGTGGACGGGTACATCGGGCCGAACGCCGTAGTTGACCACGCCATCCTCGACAAGCGCGTAGTGGTTGCCGAGGGCTGCAAGGTGGGCTGGGGCGAGGACTTCACTCCCAACCAGGAGGAACCGGCTTTGCTCGAAAGTGGCATCACACTGGTGGGCAAGGGCGCCCAGCTTCCGCCCGGGGCGCGCATCGGGCGCAACTGCAAGGTCTTCCCGTACACCACGGAGGCGGACTTCACCTCCCTGGACGTGCCTAGTGGACAGTCGGTCCATCGCAAGTCGGCCCCCACCCCATTCATGGTGTAGCACCATGTCAGAAAGACCGCTACGCATTCTGTTCGCCCTCACTGAGGCTGCACCACTGGCCAAAGTGGGTGGCCTGGCTGATGTGGCCGGCTCCCTGCCCCAGGCCCTGCTCCGCCGTGGCCATGATGTGCGTCTGATCATGCCCCGGTATGCCTCTATCCCTGCCGAGCAGTACCCCATCCTGGGAAACGGCTTGGCTGTCCCCATAATGGGCCGGCAGGAGCCGGCGTCCCTGCGGCAGGCCACGCTCAACGGGGGCGTGCCCGTGTACCTGGTAGACAACGCGATGTACTTCCAGCGCCAGCAGGTCTACGGGGAGCCCGACGACCTGGAGCGGTTCACCTTCTTCTCTCAGAGCGTCCTCGAGGCATTGAAACAGGTGGGCTGGCAGCCCGACATCGTGCACGGGCACGACTGGCATGTCGGCCTGGTGATAGCCCTCATGGCCTGGGGCCGGGCAACGGGCAGCCCGTCTTCCCTCTGTGGCACCGTGTTCACTATCCACAACCTGGCCTATCAGGGCTGGTTTGATGGCCTGTATGCCAGCCGGGCTGGCCTGACCCCCCTGCTCCCCTCATCTCCTCCGTTGGGTAGCCTGATGGCTCTGGGCATCTACCATGCTGACGTGGTGTCCACCGTCAGCCCCACCTACGCCCGCGAGATCTTGACTCCCCAGTACGGCGAGGGGCTGGACCCGCTGCTGCGTTCC
The DNA here is from genome assembly GCA_016190505.1 of Chloroflexota bacterium. Lineage (GTDB taxonomy): Bacteria > Chloroflexota > Dehalococcoidia > JACPQK01 > JACPQK01 > JACPQM01. The sequence goes on from JACPQM010000072.1 coordinate 5,041, forward strand.
CGGCAGGAGCGGCTGCACGGCATCATTAACGGACTGGACTACTCGCTGTTCGACCCGGCCAGCGATGCCCGCATCCCCGCCGGGTACGATGCCTCCACCATCGAGCGCAAGGCGCTGAACAAAGCTGCGCTCCAGAAGCGCATGAAGCTGGCGCAGAGCCTTGGTACTCCCCTGTTGGGCATGGTGGGCCGCCTAGCCGGACAGAAGGGGCTGGACATCCTCCCCCAGGCCGTGGAGCCACTGCTGGCCGCCGGGAAGGTCCAAATTGTGCTCCTGGGCAGCGGCGAGCCCCAGTTCCGGCCGCCCCTGGAGGCGCTGTCCGCCAGGTATCCGGACCGGGTGGCCAACGTCTTCGCCTTCGACCTGGAGATAGCGCAATGGATCTATGCGGGGGCCGACATGTTCCTCATGCCCTCGCGCTACGAGCCCTGCGGCCTGGGCCAGCTCATCGCCATGCGCTATGGGACCATACCCGTGGTCCGCCGGACTGGTGGCCTGGCTGACAGCGTGCCCGATGCTGGCCCAGACCTGGGACAGGGCACCGGTTTCGCCTTCGACGAGTACACCCCGGGCGCCCTTCAGGGGGCGCTGGAGCGGGCTGTAGCGGCATACGCCCAGCCCAAGGCCTGGCACGGACTCCAACGGCGGGCCATGGCCGCAGACTACTCGTGGGAGGCTTCCGCCGCCCAGTACGAGCGCATGTACCGGACCGCGCTCTCCCTGGCCAGACCAGGGGCACAGGTGCCGTGAGTCCGGCCCCGCTATTCGTCGGGGCTGACCTGGGTGGCACCAAGATCAGCGCCGTCCTGGCCAACGCTAGCGGGAAGGTGGTGCGCCGCGAGTACCGCACCACGCTGGCCGACGGCGGACAGCGCGTGGTCGTGTCCCGTCTGGTCGAGGCCATCCGGCAGGTGACGGGCAAGGAGGCCATTTCAGCGGTTGGCATCGCCGCCGCCGGCCTGTGCACTCGAGATGGCGTAGTCACCACCTCACCCAATCTACCCGGCTGGAAAGATGTGCCCTTGCGTGACCTCGTCCAGGCCGAGTTGGACATGCCCACGTACCTGGGCAACGACGCCAACGCAGCGGCCCTGGGGGAGCACTACTTCGGTGCCGGGCGCGGCGTCCGCGACATGGCATACGTGACCATCAGCACCGGCATCGGCGGCGGGATCATCGCCAACGGGCAACTGGTGACCGGGACCTCGGGCACGGCAGGCGAGGTCGGGCACATGGTCATTGACCCTGACGGTCCGCAGTGCCCCTGCGGACAGCGGGGTTGCTGGGAGGCGCTGGCCTCGGGCACGGCGATTGCCCGGGCGGCGGCGGCCCGCCTGCAGGCGGGTGAGCCCTCAAGCCTGAGATCGGGCGCCTCGCTCACCCCGACCGCAGCCGACGTGGCCGCCGCCGCCCGCGCCGGCGACCGCATGGCCCAAGACGTGCTTCACCAGGCCAGTTGCTACCTGGGTATTGGCCTGGTCAACCTGGTCCACATTCTCAACCCCGAGCTTATCGTCCTGGGCGGTGGCGTCTCCCAAATAGGGGAGCCGCTGATCGGCCCGGCGCGCCAGTACGTCCTGGAGCACGCCTTCGCGGTGCCAGCACGCGCGGTGCGCATCGTTACCGCCGGGCTGGGCCAGGACAGCGGCCCCCTGGGCGCCGTGGCCCTCATCCTCCACGAACGGCGGGCGGAAGCTTAGCCCTTTTCTTAGGGATTCCCCAATCCACGGTACCACTCCATGATCTCGCTGCCAGTAGCCCACCACACGCGGCTGTGATGGCGGATGTAGCCCAGGGCCAGCTCAAGGTACCGGGAGCGATATGGCTGCCCGGTGAGGAATGGGTGTAGAGCGATGGCCATGACCTTGCCCCGCTGGGCACCCTCCTCATAGAGCACGTCAAACTGGTCCACGATGTTCTGGTGGAACTGCTGCGGCGACATATGGAACGTCAAGAAGGAGCCCATGTCGTTCAGCTCCACCGTGTAGGGGACGGAGTAGATGGTCTTCCTCCCCACCTTCATTGGGTATGGCTCGTCGTCATTGCACCAGTCGGCGACGTAACCGATGCCGGCCCCGGCCAGCAAGTCGAGGGTGTGGAAGTTCTCCGTGAGGCCCGGGCTCAGCCAGCCTCGCGGCCTTTCCCCCACTGCCTTAGAGATAGTCTCCATGGTCTCGGCGATGACCTGGCGCTCCGCCTCCAGGGGAAGCCCCCGCAGGCTGCGAGAGTTGGTGATGCCATGGCCCATGAACTCCCAGCCCCGCTTCTTGCCCTGGGCCAGAATGGCCGGATATTGCTGGCACACCGCCGAGTTGAGGGCTACCGTGGCCCGTATTCCTAGCCGGTCCAGCATGTCCATAAGGCGCCAGATGCCCACGCGCGCCCCGTACTCCAGCCAGGCGAAGTTACGCACGTCGGGCACCGGCTTATCGGGAGACGGCGGAGGCAGCGGCGCGGGCAAGTCGTACTGGTAGTGCTCCACGTTGATGATGACCCACACCGCGACCTGCGCATCGTCTGGCCACGCAATAGGCGGCCGCTCGATGATGGGGACATAGGGATAAGGCAAGGAGCCGGCGGCTGCCTGGCTTTCCCTGTCGGACCTTTTCCTGGCGGGCATGGTCTGCCTCCGGAGCCTACATCCCTACCAGGGCCCTGACCTTCTGGAACTGGTCGGGGAGGAGGCCCAGGACCACGGGCGCGGCCTTGAGGACCACAGGGGCCAGCCTGGAGTCGGCCACGGCCTCGTCCAGATTGAAGAAAGGATAGGCGGCTGCCAGGGAGATGACCGTGCCCAGGAGCAGGGCAGCCAGGGCTAACCCCAGTACGCCCCCGGCCAAGGTGTCCGCCCAGCCCAGAAAGACCAGGGACACGATCTTCCTCAGGACCCGGCCTACGATGTTAGCCCCGATAATCACTCCCACAAGAATGGCGGCAAAGCCCAACCAGTTGGCCCAGGCGGTGGGAACGTAGTCCGTAAGGATCTCGCCCAGAGCCGCGGAGTACACTCGGGCCAACATCAGCCCCACGATCACACCCACCACCAGGGCAGCGGCACGAATGAGCCCCATACGCAATCCAAAGAGCAGAGCTACCAGGGCACCCACCACAATGACTATGTCCAACCAGTTCATGTTCCCTCCTTTCCTGTTCAGGAACGAAAGACACCAGGATTGTAGGCGTTACCCGTCAGCAAGTAAAGGCATGGGGCGGGCCGGGCCGGGCCGTGGACCAGCAGTCACAACCCAGTGGCGTAACGACGCACATACCTGCCATTATGGGCCTGATTACGGCGGTTGGCCCGGGCCTCCCTAAACGCCGTTGACAACAAGCATTGTCAATGATAGCATCACCCATCATGCCACAGGGCCTTCGAATAGCCGGCGGGCGTGCCACCGGCGTTCCGGCCTCGAACTCCGAACAGGAGGATACCATGCTCAAAGGCAACAAGAGCGCGTTGTGGGTAGGTGTCATGGTGCTGCTGCTGGCGGCCTGTGGCCCGGCGGCCACTCCGTCGCCCGCACCCGAAGCCACGGTGCCGCGTGCCCAGGCTACCGCCACGCCACGTCCCACGGCGGCGCCCGAGACCTCGGGAAGCGCGCAGCCTAAATACGGGGGCGTCCTGCGCACTGTCGGTCCGACCGGGTCGAGCTGGGACCCGTTCATAAGCCGGTTCCAGGACCCGCAAATAGCGATGTCCTTCATCCACACCAAGCTCTCGGTCATGAGCCTGGCCGAGAAGCAGTGCACCTTCTGGCCCAATAGCCCCCAGCTCGGCGAAAGCTGGTCCTGGGTGAATGACTCTACCCTGGACCTGAAAGTCCGCCCTGGCGTCAAGTTCCAGAACCTGCCCCCCATGAACGGGCGTGAACTGACCGCTGCCGACGTGGCCTACACCGTCAACGAGCAGTGGAAGAAGAAGGCGGGTATTGCTCCCTCCGTCGTGCTCATTGACCGGGCTGAGGCAGTGGATAAGTACACCGCCCGCTTCTACCTGAAACAGCCCTTCCCCTTGATCACCGACAAGATTGACGGGGTCTACTTCGCCTGGATAATCGGGCCAGAGATGTTTGCCGGCGGCGCTGTTCAGAAGGGTGAACAGAACATAGGGCTGGGGCCGTTCATGTTCAAGAGCCATACCCCTGGGGTCAAGACCGAGTTCAAGCGGAACCCGGACTTCTTCCGCACCGGTCTGCCCTACCTGGACGGGGTTGAAATGCTGGTAATGGACGACGTAGCCCTGCAAGTGGCCGCCCTGCGGGCGGGCAAGCTGGACTGGCTGTACGTGCTGACGCCCTTCTTGAACGTGGAGCTGGAGAGCACCATGCCCAAGCTCAAGGTAGCCGACTGCCCCGGGCCTCCCTCAGGCTATGCCCTGTATATGCTCTACGGCAAGCCCCCCTTCGATGACATCCGAGTACGCCGGGCCATATCCATGGCCCTGGACCGCAAGGGGGTGGCCGAGAAGGTGATGCAGGGCAAGGGAATCGTGCTCTACAGCAGCGTATTTACCACCTACCCTGAGGCATTAAAACTGGAGGACTATCCACCGGAGGTGCGCCAGTGGCTGGAATACAACCCCCAGCGCGCCCGGCAACTCATGGCCGAGGCTGGCTACCCCGACGGGTTCAGGACTGCTATGTACACCCAAAACATCCAGCCTGAGCGTAACCATACAGAGACGGCCTCTGCGCTGTTGGCCGACATCGGCATAAGGGCGGACATTAAGATGCTCACCGCTACCGAGTACAACGAACAGATCTATGGCGGCAAGTTCCAGGAAGGCATAGCCGTCGCCCGGGCGGGCTCCGGGGATGTCCACACAAACCTCTACGACCCCTACCATAGCTCCGCTATCCCCGCCCGCAACCGGGCGCGCATCGTTGACCCGAAGCTGGACAAGATGCTGGACGAATATACCATGGAGAAGGACCCCAACCGCCGCAAGGAGCTAGCCCGGCAGATACAGATATATACCGTGGACCAGGCCTACCTGGTCTTCTTCCCCCGGGAGATTACCGGGGCCTACGCCATGCCCTGGGTGAAGAACCTGTACTATCGCGGCGCCGACGTCCGCTCCCAGGGCGACTATCTCTTCCGGGTGTGGCTGGACAAATAGCCCCAGGCTTCAGCCTGGGCTTGGCAGTGGAGGTGAAACATAGCCCCGGCCTTCAGGCCGGGGTATCGGGAGGTGGACCTATGGCTATCTGGGACGATGTCATTTCCGCCAGGGACCGCCTGGTCTACGGGAAGACGGGCCGGGGCACCAGCCGCATCGGCTTCGGCCAGCGGCCGGCCCTCATCATCATTGACGTCAACTACAACTGGGTTGGGGACCGGCGCGAGTCTATCCTCCGCTCCATCGAGCGCTTTCCGGCAAGCTGCGGCGAGGAGGCCTGGCGGGCGGTGGACCATATCGCTGGGCTGCTCCCGCTGGCCAGGGCCAGGAAGGTGCCCATCTTCTACACCACCAACGACTTCCGGGAGGACATCCTGTGGCCCGGCTTGTCGCCGGGCAAGGGCACGGGTGGGCGCGCCGCCCTGTCCCGTATCGAGCGGGGCACAGACATCGTGGACGAGATCGCCCCCAGCCCCGGCGACGTGGTCATCGCCAAGCCCAAGCCCAGCGCCTTCTTTGGCACGTCGCTCATTGGCTTCCTGCGCACGCTGGGTGTGGACACCCTCCTCTGTTGTGGGGGCACCACGTCCGGCTGCGTGCGGGCCACGGTAGTGGACGGCTATTCCTACAACTATCGGGTGGCAGTGATCGAAGAGGCCACCTTCGACCGGGCCGAAGTAAGCCACAAGATCAACCTGTTTGACATGCACGCGAAGTACGCGGACGTGGTCCCGACGGCCGAGGTCCAGAAGTACCTGTCGCGCCTCCCCGCACCGGTAGTGAGCGTCGCCGCATCCTGAGACCCCCACCCCAGTGCTCGGCTGGCATTGTCGTTGACAGGAGGGGCAGCGCAGCGTATAATCCCCATTGGTCAGGTAATCTGTGGCCGAAATGCTTGTGTCCGTCCCCCCCACCGCCTCCCGGCGACCGTGGTGGCTTTCCTCCAAAACGCGCTTGGTGCTGGTGGCGGTGTTGCTGGCTGCTACCCTGGGCTATTTGGGCTACAAGGGCTACGTGGCAGGCGCGGGCTATTACTTGAAAGTCCCCGAGCTCCAGTCCAGGGCTGGTGAGTTCAGTGGCAAACCCCTCCGGGTAAGCGGGCAACTGGTCGCTGGCTCTGTTCAGGGAGAGGCCCCGGAGATCCGCTTCAGCATCGGTGAGGGAGGGGCGATTCTGCCCGTAGTATACCAGGGCGTCATGCCCGTGGTCTTCAAGAGAACAGACATACCAGCCGAAGACATAAGTGTCCTCGCCGAGGGGCGTCTCGGGGAGGATGGCATATTCAACGCCAGCAACATCCTCATTAAATGCCCCACCAAATGGGAGGCCGTCACCAAGGAGACCGGCTAGGGTGCCTGGGCTGACCGGCTCTTCCAACCTGCAGTAGCAGTGCGACCTTTCCTGGACCAGGTCTGGGCTATTGTGGCCAAGGACATCCGCTCCGAGCTCCGGACCAAGGACATATTCACCTCACTCCTACTGTTCTCCCTCCTGGTGCTGGTCGTGTTCAGCTTCGCCTTCGAGCCCGGCACCCAGGCCACTCGCCAGGCGACGCCGGGCCTGCTCTGGGTAGCCTTCATCTTCGCCGGGGTGCTGGGCCTGAACCGGGCCTTCACCATCGAAAAGGACCGGGGTAGCCTGGAGGGGCTGCTCCTCTGCCCGGTAGACCGGGCCACCATCTACTGGGGCAAGCTGGCCAGCAGCTTGCTGCTCATGCTGGCCATGGAGGCGCTGGTCTTCCCCCTGTTCGCCATTTTCTTCAACTTGCCCCTCTGGCTGCCCGCGGTGCTCATCATTGCGCCCCTGGGGACCATCGGCTTCGTAGCAGTGGGCACGTTGTTCTCTGCCATCGCCGTGCACACCCGGGCACGGGAGTTCATGCTGCCCCTGCTCCTGTTCCCGGTCCTGGTGCCGGTGGTGATCGGGGCGGTGGAAGCCACCCGCACCGCGCTGGATGAAGGTGTCCTCTCGGGCTCGTGGGTCCCTCTTCTCCTGGCCTTCGATGTGCTCTTCCTTGCCGTTTCATCCCTGGCTTTCGAGTTCGTGCTAGAGGAGTAACATGGCCGTTATCGGAGTGAGTTTCCTGCTCATGGTGGCCTCCCTGTTCATGGCCTTGCTCTATGCCCCCACCGAGAGGTTCATGGGAGACGTCCAGCGCATCTTCTACTTCCACGTGCCGCTGGCCTGGCTGGCCTTTCTGAACTTCTTCATCGTGTTCGTGGCCAGCATCCAGTTCCTGCGCAAGGGATCGGCCGCCTGGGACCAATTGGCCTACTGCGCTGCCGAGATCGGCACGCTGTTCACCACGCTGGTGCTCATCACGGGGTCCCTGTGGGCCAAGCCGGTATGGGGCACCTGGTGGAGCTGGGACCCCCGCCTCACCGCCAGCCTGATCCTGTGGCTGATCTACATCGCCTACCTGACGGTGCGCTCCTATGCCGCGGAAAGCGGTCGCGGCACGCGATTCGCCGCAGTGGTGGGCATCCTGGGTTTCGTGGACGTGCCTATCGTCTATCTCTCGATATACTGGTGGCGGACGCTGCACCCGGGCCCGGTGATCCAGACCGGCGGTATGGTCCCGGAGATGACAAGGGCGCTCCTGGTCTCCCTATTGGCCTTCACCGTGTTCTTTGTTATCCTGATGCGCTACAGGCTGCGTTTGCGCCGCATGGAGACGGAGATCGAAGAGCTCCGCCAGGCAGATAGGTAGTACAGTTCTGGATAGACCGGAAGTAGGAGACCGAAGATGAGCTATCTGTTCGTTGGATTCACTATCGTGTGGGCTGCGCTGTTCGTGTACCTGTTTCGCCTCCAGCGGCAGGGGGACAAACTCCGCAAGGACCTCGATGCCCTGAAGAGTGCTCGGGGGAAGTAGGGGCATGGCGCGCTATGCCCCTACGGGTCTGGCTGCCGACCCCGAGGTAGCCCGGGCCATCGCTGGCGAGGCTGCCCGGCAGCGGGACAGCGTGGTGCTCATCGCCTCCGAGAACTACGCCAGCGCCGCCGTGCTGGAGGCGCAGGGATCTATTCTCACCAACAAGTACGCAGAGGGTTACCCGGGCCACCGCTATTACGGCGGCTGCTCCTGGGTGGACCAGGTGGAATCCCTGGCCATCGAGCGGGCCAAGAAGCTATACGGGGCCGAGCACGCCAACGTGCAAGCCCATAGCGGCTCCCAGGCCAACATGGCGGCCTATTTCGCCCTGCTCCAGCCGGGCGACACCGTCATGGGCATGAGCCTGGCCCACGGCGGCCACCTCACCCACGGCCACGGGGTCAACTTCTCCGGCAACCTCTACCGGTTTGTTCACTATGGGGTGAGCCGGGAGACGGATCTCATTGACTACGACCAGGTGGAGAAGCTGGCCCGGGAGCACAAGCCCCGCCTCATAGTGGCCGGCGCGTCCGCTTACCCGCGGGTAATTGACTTCGAGGCGTTCCGCGACATTGCCCACGCGGTGAATGCTTACCTCATGGTAGATATGGCCCATCTGGCCGGTCTGGTCGCGGCCAACGTGCACCCCAGCCCGGTGCCCTACGCCCAGGTGATAACCTCCACCACCCACAAAACGCTGCGAGGGCCTCGGGGAGGCTTCGTCCTGGCCCGGCCTGATGTCGGCGCCGCCGTGGACAAGGCCATGTTCCCCGGCCTCCAGGGCGGGCCCTTGATGCACGTCATCGCGGCCAAGGCGGTAGCCTTTGGCGAGGCGATGTCCCCAGAGTTCGTCCGCTACCAGGAGGCAGTGGTGGACAACTCCCGCCACCTGGCCAGGGAGCTCGAGGCCGGTGGGCTACGGCTGGTCACCGGCGGCACCGATAACCACATGGCTCTGGTGGACCTCACGCCGCTGAACATCACCGGACGTCAGGCGGAGGAGGCCCTGGAGTCCGTGGGTATTGTGCTCAACCGCAACCTCATACCCTTTGACCCACGGCCGCCCCAGCACGCCAGCGGTATCCGCGTAGGCACTCCGGCCACCACCACCCGCGGTTTCGGGCCGGCGGAGTTCAGCCGGGTAGCCCAACTCATGCTGCGGGTGCTGCGACACCTTAACGACGATGGCTTGGCCCGCCAGGTCAAGGCAGAAACTGCCGACCTGCTACACTCCTTCCCTGTCCCCGGCGACCCGCCGGGCGTAGCAAGTCGGTAGCCGTTGGGCAAAGTTGTGAAGCACTTAGCTTGCCTTGACCTATGGTGGATGTTATAATGCCGCCAGATGTTTCTTGAAGAGAGATGTTCATGCGCGACTATGAGGTAGTACTAATCATCAATCCTCAAATCGAGGACGATCAGGTTCCCCAGGTCTTGGAGAAGGTTAGCCGTCTGGTGACCGAGCGGGGTGGGAGCTTGGGGGAGGTCAACCCATGGGGCCGCCGCAAGCTGGCCTTCCCCATAAGAAGGCACCTCGAGGGTAACTACGTCGTGGCCAAGGCCAAAATGGACCCGGCCCACGTGAAGGAGATCGAGAGCCAGCTTCGCCTATCTGAAGACTTCCTGCGCCACCTGGTAATCAAAGTGGACTAGAGTTTTTGTTTTTCGTGGTGAAAGGAGCCGACGATGGCAAGCCTCAACAAGATCATGATTATTGGGAATCTGGGAACCAGCCCTGAGATGCGCTATACGCCCATGGGCACGCCCATTACGTCCTTCCGCATGGCCACCAGTCGGTTCTATACCACCCAGGACGGGGAGCGCCGCCAGGAGACCGAATGGTTCACCGTGGTGGCCCGCAACCGTCTCGCCGAGACGTGCAACCAGTTCTTGATCAAGGGCAAGCGAGTGTATGTGGAAGGGCGCCTGCGTAGCCACACTTGGGAAGGCCCGGATGGCCAGTCGCGCTTCCGCAACGAGATCATGGCAGACCGTATTCTCTTCTTGGACCGTCAGCCCATAGCCGGCGGCCCTCCGGCCGCCGTGGCATCCGTTGGAGAGGACACACCCGACATGCCCACCGACGACGTGCATTTCGGAGACGATAAGGCAGGACTATGACCGCTCAAAGGCGAGGACCATATCGAGGCGGGGCGCAGCGCCGGCGCACCGGCAAACGGCGCTTTTTCCCCAGGCGAAAAGTATGTTTCTTCTGCGCCGAGAAGGTAACCGGAATAGACTATAAGGACGCTGGCAAGCTGCGGCGCTATCTGTCCGACCGGGGCAAGATGTCGGGCCGGGGCAGGACCGGCACCTGCGCCCGACACCAGCGACTACTAGCTGTGGCCATCAAGCGGGCACGCTTCCTGGCCTTGCTCCCTTATACTGCGGCACACATCCGGCAGTTGGGTGCGGTTGGCGTCAAAGAATAGGCGAGGGAAAGGCGCACCGGCGCCCCAGCCACCCGGGCGCAGGCTACGGATTCCCTTGCTAGACCGCTTGCGGGGTGGCGGCGAGAGGGGACCTGCCTCCAGGCCGGTAGCCAGCGCAGGGAAAGGCGTCTCTCGTGGGCCGCAGCCCATGACCCGCCGCCAGATGGCGCGCTGGCAGCGGGAGCGGCAGCGTCGCCGGCTCATTGTTGTCTTGGGTGCCGTGGCCGTCCTTTTGGTGCTCGCCATCCCCGCCTTTGGCTACTATAAGACCATTATCTCCCCCCGCCGGGCCATGGTGGTGCGCGTGTATGACACTACCTACCGGATGGGCGACTACGTAAAGCTGCTCCGGGCCTCGCAAGCCCTGTCCGGAGGTCAGATGGACCTCAGCCTGGCTCCTTTCCAGCTCGTGCAGACCTTGGAGGACAACGAGTTGGTCTATTATGGGGCACCCCGCATCGGCGTCACCGTTACCAGGCAAGAGATAGACGACGAGGTCCGCAATCGCATGCTCCCCCCTCCCGGTGAGGGCGAGACCCCTACGCCCCAGCAGTTGGATAAGGAGTTCCAGGAGAACTACCGCCAGTACCTGAACGCCACCAAGCTGTCCGAGTCCGACCACCGCAGGCTGGTGGAGAGGGACCTGCTTCGGGATAAGGTCCGCGAGCGCCTGGGCCAGAATGTGCCCGCCGTGGCCGAGCAAGTGCATCTCCAGGCGGTGCTCACTGCCGACGAGGACACGGCCAGGAACGCCGCTGAGCGTCTCAAGAATGGCGAGGACATCGCCGCCCTCACCGCAGAGATGACCCCCACCCAGGCCCAGAGCGAGTTCCAGCAAGCCGACCCCCACGACGTCAGGGGTAAGAAGGGAGACCTGGGCTGGGTACCCGAGCGCATCTTCTCGGATTGGGATGCCATCATCTTCGAGCTCGATCCCGGGGCGCTGAGCGATCCGGTGGGCACCGCCGAGGGATTCTACATCCTCCGCGTGGTGGAGAAAGAGCCTGCCCGCACCATTGACGAGGCCAACCGGGAAATACTCAAGGACCGCGCTCTGGATGACTGGCTTCTTGAGGAGCGCCGGGTTGCCAGGGACGCCGGGGAGTTGGCCCGGGCCTTCGACTCTGAGAAATACCAGTGGGTCATAGAAGAGCTTGGGCAGATCCGCCGGTGACATGGCTAAGGCGAAGGACCGGCTCGGCATCGGCCTACTGGGGCTGGGCACCGTTGGCGGAGGCGTAGGCCAGGCACTGATACAGCGGCCTGAGCACCTGGCGGAGCAGGTGGGCTGCCCCCTCGTTCTCCGCCGGGCACTGGTCCGCGATGCAGGCAAACGCCGGTCTTTTGATCTGCCCCCGGGATTGCTGGCCCGCAGCGTCCAGGAGGTGGTCGGCGACCCGGACGTGGATGTGGTGGTCGAGGCCGTGGGCGGGGAGCAGCCGGCGGCCAGCTTCCTGGAGATAGCCCTCCGGGCGGGCAAGCCCGTGGCCACAGCCAACAAAGAGGTCATGGCCAAGCACGGGCCGCGCCTCTTGGCCCTGGCTCGGGAGCGCGGCTGCGATCTGCGTTTCGAGGCCAGCGTCGGCGGGGGACTTCCCGTCATCGCCCTCTTCCAAAGGGATCTGCTGGCCAATCGTATCGCCGCCTTCCACGCCATCATCAACGGCACCACCAACTACATCCTCACCCGCATGGACCAGGAGGGTCTGGACTTCGCCGCCGCTCTGAAGCAGGCCCAGGCCCTGGGCTACGCCGAGCCCAATCCCGCCGACGACATCGAAGGCACCGACGCTACCTACAAGCTGGCCATCCTGGCCTCCCTGGCGTTCCGCACCCAGGTTTACCCCGAAGATATTCATCGCGAGGGCATCTCGCGGCTCACGCCCCGCGACTTCCGCTACGCGCGGGAGTTGGGCTACACCATCAAGCTGCTGGCCATTGCCCGGGCAGGCCAGACCGGACTTCAGGTGCGGGTGCACCCCGCCTTCATCCCCCAGGACTGGCTCCTGGCCAAGGTGGACGGTGTGTTCAACGCCCTCCAGGTGGAGGGAGACCTGGTAGGCCGGCTCCTGGTCTATGGCCGGGGGGCGGGCCCGCAACCTACAGCCAGCGCCCTCTTGGCCGACGTCATCGAGATCGCACGCCGACTGCATGGGGGCTTACCGCCATCTTTGCCACCGCTGCCGGGCCCTGGGCTGCCTCTGGTGCCCATGGGAGACCTGGAGGTCCGCCATTACTTCCGTATCAGCGTGGCCGACCGGCCAGGCGTGCTGGCCCAGATGGCAAGCATCTTGGGGGACCGGCGGATCTCCATCGCCTCCGTCATTCAGAAGGAGGCCGATCCCCAGGCGGGCACCGCGGAGATCGTGATGATGACCCACCCCGCCCGCGAGTCTGCCGTTCAGTCAGCCCTGGCCGAGTTGGCCCGGCTGGAGGTGGTCAAGGAAATAGGCTCTTGGGTCCGGGTGGAGGCCTGAACTATGGCCACGGGCACTAGGGCTCAAACCCTCCTGGAGCAATACCGCGACTTCCTGCCGCTGACTCCGGCTACCCCCCGCTTGACCCTGGGCGAGGGCAATACCCCGCTCCTCCGCTCACGCCGCCTGGAGAAGCTTGCCCGCTGCGGGGAGCTCTATTTCAAGCTCGAGTCATGCAACCCTACAGGCTCATTCAAGGACCGGGGTATGGTGGTGGCCGTGGCCAAAGCGACCGAGACTGGCAGCAAGGCGCTTATCTGCGCCTCCACAGGTAATACCAGCGCTTCGGCGGCTGCCTATGGGGCCGCCGCCGGCGTGGTCACCTACGTGTTTGTGCCCCAGGGCAACATCGCCCTGGGCAAGCTGGCCCAGGCCCTGGCCTATGGGGCCAAGGTGGTCGCCCTGGACGGCAACTTCGACCACTGTCTCCGCCTGGTGCGGGACCTGAGCGAAAAATACTCCCTTACGCTAGTCAACTCGGTGAACCCTCACCGAATCGAGGGGCAGAAGACCGCCGCTTTCGAGATCGTGGACCTGCTGGGCGATGCGCCGGACTATCTGTTCATTCCCGTGGGCAACGCCGGCAACATCACGGCGTACTGGCGGGGGTTCTGCCACTATTGGCAGGCCGAGCGAGCCCGCAGCCGGCCCAGGATGATGGGCTTCGAAGCTGAAGGTGCTGCCCCCATAGTACGGGGGCAGCCCGTGGAGGAGCCACGGACGGTGGCCACCGCCATCCGCATCGGTAACCCCGCCTCGTGGCAAGGCGCCGTGGCCGCCCGAGACGAGTCCGGCGGCACTATTGACTACGTCAGCGACCAGGAGATCCTGGAGGCCTACCGCCTGATGGCCCAGCAGGAGGGCGTGTTTGGGGAGCCAGCCTCCGCTGCCCCACTGGCCGGCCTGCTCAAGCTAGCGCGGCAGGGCATGGACTTCTCGGGAAAGCGTGTAGTGTGCATCGTGACCGGTAGCGGCCTCAAAGACCCTCAGACCGCCCTGGAGCAGACCCCTACCCTTATCGAGCTACCGGCAGACGCCGCCGCCATCCAGGACGCCCTGGGGTGGCGCTAGGCCCCTACACGCTATAATACGAACGGTGCCCAATCTCCTTCAGGTGTAACATGACGATTGACCAGTCCGCCATCGAGAACGCGGTGCTTGCGATAATCCGGGCCATCGGCGACGACCCCTCACGAGAGGGGTTGCGGGATACCCCCCGGCGCATCGCCGAGATGTACGCCGAGATCTTCGCCGGCATGGACCTGGACCCCATCTCGGAGCTCAGCGTGGGCTTCGAGGAAGGCCACCACGAGTTGGTGCTGCTTAAGGATATCCCCTTCTACTCCCTATGCGAACACCACTTCCTGCCCTTCTACGGGGTGGCCCACGTGGGCTACATCCCCAATGGCAGGGTGGTGGGCGCCAGCAAACTGGCCCGTGTGGTGGAGATCTTCTCGAAGCGCCCGCAACTCCAGGAGCGCATGACCCGCCAGATCGCCGACGCCATCATGGGCGGCCTCGAGCCCGCAGGCGTGGGCGTGGTGGTGCAAGCGGAGCATCTGTGCCTGACCATGCGTGGCATCAAGAAGCCGGGCAGCAACCTGGTGACCTCCGCCATGCGTGGCCTGTTCCGCCGCAACTCGTTGACCCGTTCCGAGTTCCTCTCGCTGGTCCAGGGCGCCTAGATGTCCTTCCAGGTCTCTCAGGAGCGTTTCGATGACCTGGAAACCCCCTGGAACTACCTGCTCTCCGTGGTGCCCGGCCCCACGGTGTTCCTTACGCCTACTTGGCACCGGGTCTGGTGGCAGCATTTGGGCGATGGTGACCTCCACCTGTTGTCCGTTCGTCACGACGGCCGGGTAGTAGGCATCGCACCGTTCATGCTCCAGGACCACGCGCTCCGGCTCCTGGGGGGGACAGACGTGGTGGACTACCACGACCTCCCCTTAGAACCAGAATTGGAGGCGCCGGCGTTGTCCGCACTGCTGGACTACCTGGGCTCGCAGCCATGGGACAGCTTGGAGCTTACCTCCCTCCGCGAGCGCTCCCCCACCTTCGATCTGCTGCCCGGGCTGGCCCGGACCAGGGGTTGGCTTGTGGAGCAGGCGCAGGAGGACGTATGCCCCTGCGTCATTCTTCCCCCGACCTGGGACGGATACCTGAACTCGCTCGCCAGGAAGGACCGCCACGAGCTGCGTCGCAAGCTGCGCCGGCTGTACGGCGAACAGGATGTCAAGCACTACGCTGTCACCAGCCCCGAAGGGGTGGCCCAGGGCATGGACGACTTCTTCCGGCTGCTCCGGGCCAGCCGCGAGGTGAAGGCGCAGTTCCTCACCCCACGCCGGGAAGCGTTCATGCGGGCTATGGCCATTGCCCTGGCCCAAGAGGGCCGCCTTTATCTGTTTTTCATGGAGCTTTCGGGCGTCAGAGTGGCCGCGGCGCTCTGCTTCTACTACGGGGGGCAGCTTTCCCTGTATAATAGCGGTTATGATCCGGCATATTCATCGCTCAGCGTCGGTCTCCTTCTCAAGGCTCTGTGCGTTCGGGAGGCGATTGAGCGGGGGATCACCCTGTTCGATTTCCTCAGGGGGGCTGAGCCTTACAAGTACGACCTGGGAGGGAAAGACCACCGGCTATGGCAATTGACCGTCCGGCGCCCCAATCCGTAAGGTCAGACCCGGGTGTCTGCCCCCGTTCTGGCCAGGGCGCCATTGTAGGGGCAAGGCGCTGCCTTGCCCCGCGGGGCAGAGATTCTCCCTGGCGTGACAAAAGTCTTTGACGGGGTGAGCGCCACCCTGTAGCATGTGGCTGTAGCAAATGTGGACATGGGAGGCACGATCATGCGTGAGAAGATCGAAGAAGCTCTAGAGTCAATTCGCTTCTACTTGAAGATGGACGGCGGCGACGTAGAGCTGGTGGACGTGGGAGAGGACGGCGTGGTCAAGGTCAAGCTGCTGGACGCTTGCGGCGGCTGCGAGTTCGCCGCCATTACCTTGCAGAAAACCATCGAGGAGACGCTCAAGGACAAGGTCGCCGGCGTCAGCAAGGTCGTCGCCGTGGTGGACTAGCCGCCACCACCTAGCGGGAGGAACGCCAAATCCGACCTATCCGACGGATCGGTCGGATAGTCCTGCCGACCACCCACCAGGGCGGGCACAGGGGTCCGCTCCTACGTTTGCCAAGGGGTGGCCTACCGCGCCGTCTCCCCGCCATCTATGGGGATGATGGCCCCGGTGATGTAGGACGCCTCATCCGAGGCCAGGAACAGCACCAGCGCCGCGATCTCCTCGGGCTGGGCCACACGGCCCAGGGGGATGGTGGCTAGCCGCTCGGGAGGCACCTGCCCGGGCACCTTCATGTTCCGCCGCCATAGCGGCGTGAGGGTAGGCCCCGGGCAAATGCAGTTCACCCGGACGTTGTGCTTGCCGTAGTCCAGGGCCACCTGCCGGGTCAGCGCGATGATGCCGCCTTTGGATGCGGTATAGACCGAGGAACGGGGATATCCCGCCAGGCCATAGCTGGAGGCGGTGTTGATGACTGACCCCCCTTTGGCTACCATCAGCGGGAGCACGTGCTTGAGCGCCAGGAACTCACCCTTGAGGTTGCTGTCCACCACCCTATCCCACTCCTCTTCCGAGTAATCGGTTATGAGCTGGTTGCTGATACTGCCGCCAGCGTTGTTGAACAGCACGTCCACCTGGCCATACTTCTGACTAACCTCGGAGGCCACCTGAAGCCAGTCGGCCTCCGAGGCCACGTTGGCGCGAAGACCCAGCACCTGGGTGCCCGAAGCCTCTACCTCCCTTGCCGCCAACACCAGGTTATCGGGGTCCATGTCCACCAGGGTGACTGCCGCCGCTCCCTCCTGCCCAAAGCGGAGGGCTGTCGCTCTGCCGATGCCTGAAGCCCCACCGGTAACCAGTGTCATCTTGCCTGCCAGCCTCATGGGCCTACCCCCTGTTGAAGTTCGGCCCCGAGTATAGCACGTCACAGGAGACCGTGCCCATCTGCCACCACCCCCGGCCTGCCATTTATTTGCACCTATGCGCAAATGATTTATTCTTTTGGTAGAATGAAGGGAGCGGGCAAAGCCCGTATCGCGATGAGGAGGTGGTGCAGTGAAACTACTCATGGGGATGCTGGTGGTGGCGGCCCTGGTGATAGGGGCGCCACTAACTGCATCCACAGCCCTGGCCCAAGGCTTCACATTTGAGGTGCCCAAGACCAGCCTCAAGGTGTCTGACGTGGGCAAGATCAAGGTGGAGGCGGAGATAGACGAGGAGGGCAAGACCGTCGAGTTCCGCGTTGACGACCGCGAGTACATGGGCATGGATGTGGAGTTCATGCTCAACGGCGTGAGCTATACCGCCCACCACTTGATGGTGACCAACAACCTCGATGGCGAGGACATGATGGGCGACCACAAGGGCACCGTCACCGTCATGCAGAGCGACGGCAGCGAGTTGGTGTTCGAGTACGAGGGCGAGGCCGACGTGTCCCACATGATGCACAAAGTCGTGGTCAAGTCCCACGGCGACTTCAAGGTCACCGATGCCAGCGGGGTCTTCGACGACATGGACTTCAAAGGCATCGAGGGCACCTACATGATGAGGATCGTCGAGTACGGGCATGAGTTGGGCTCCGCCGTCGGTTTCAAGTTCTCCGCCATGGAAGTCATGGAGGAGATCGAGGAGTGAGGCAGGCCCTCGCGTCTGATGCTTGGAAAATGACCAGAACTTCACACTGGAGAGAGGGAGGTAGCTGATGAATAGGGTTCTAGCGGTGTTCCTGGCGCTGGCTCTGGTCCTGGGCTTTGGCGCCATGGCCCCGATTAGCATCGTCCAGGCCGGCGACGTCGAAGACGCCCAGGAGGATTTCGACGAGGCCATAGCCGAAGCCCAGGCGGACTTCGACGAGGCTGTCATGGAGGCCCAGGAAGAGTTCCATGAGACCGTAGCCGAGCTCAAGGACGAGCTCCACGAAGCCCTGGCCGAAGCCCAGGCGGACTTCGACGAGGCCATAGCCGAAGCCCAGGCGGACTTCGACGAGGCCGTGGCTGAGGCCCAGGAAGAGCTGGACGAGGCCCTGGCCGAGGCCGAGGATGCCGAGGAGATCGCCGAGGCCCAGGCGGACTTCGACGAGGCCATAGCCGAAGCCCAGGCGGACTTCGACGAGGCTGTAGCCGAGGCCCAGGCTGAGTTCGACGAGGCCGTCATGGAGGCCAAGGACGAGTTCCGCGAAGCCAAGATGGAGGCCAAGGACGAGCTTAGTGAGGCTCTAACCGAGGCCCAGGAAATCCTCGACGAGGCTATCCTGGACGCCCAGGAAACCCTCGATGAGGCCCTGGCCGAGGCGGAAGAGGTGGAGGACTAGCCACCGCCGCAGGGGCGACCGGACGGTCGCCCCCACTCTCCACACAGCCTCAGGTAGAGCCGCCCCGAATCGTCGGGGCGGCTCCGTCTTGCCGGCTTCCCAGCATCGCCAAGATCCACCATCAAGTAGGGGCGAAGCATCCGAAGCACCATGCTCGTAGACTTCCACCGTGTGGCCGGATGCTTCGCCCCTACTCGGGCGGGGAACATTCTCGTAGCGGTTGCTTATTTCAGCATATGCGCATATGATAAACATATTTGATATAATACTCAGAACGGTCAAGAAACCGTATCGCAAGGAGGTAAGAGGTGAGGCGACTAGTGATGCTCCTGATGGTGGTAGCCGTCGCGTTGGGCTTCGGCGCCATGGCCCCGATTAACATGGTCCAGGCGGGCGACCTCGAGGATGCCCAGGCGGACTTCGAGGAAGCCGTGATGGAGGCCAAGGACGAGTTCCACGAGACCGTAGCGGAGCTGAAGGACGAGCTCCACGATGCCCTGGCTGAGGCTCAGGAAGAGCTAGATGAGGCCCTGGCCGATGCCGAGGATGCCGACGAGATAGCTGAGGCCCAGGAGGACTTCGACGAGGCCGTCATGGAAGCCAAGGACGAGTTCCGAGAGGCCAAGATGGAGGCCAAGGACGAGCTCCACGACGCCATAGCTGATGCCCAAGAGGACCTGGACGAGGCCCTGGCAGACGAAGAGGAGGACGAGGACGAGGACAACTCCGGACAGGGCTAAGGCTCCGGCGTCGCCCGGAAAGAGAATTCCTCACAACTGAACACGTGAGTCCCCAGGGCCGGTGGGAATCCCCACCGGCCCAACCTTTTCCCGCAACATTGGACGGGACCGCTTTTTGATACAATATCCTGAACGTCCTCCAAGGACGTGGGGAGGGGAGGTGTGTAGCTCATGAGGAGACTCCTGTCGCTGCTCCTGGTTGTAAGCATAGCGCTGTCTCTGGGCATCCTGGGCCCCGCTAGCGTGGCTTTGGCTGACCCGGGACCGGGGAAAGACGGCAGAGGCGACGAAGAGGATATCGAGGACGTTCTTAAGGATATCCGAGGTCTGAGAGACGTCCGCGACCTGAGAGATGTCCGGGACCTGGATGACCTCCGGGATGTCCTAGACATCTTCGACATAGACATCGAGGACCTGTTCGAAGAAGAGGAGGACATTGACGAGGTCCTGGAGGAGATCCTGGAAGAGTTCGAGGAGCTCAGCATATTCGCCCCACTGCGGGTAGTGCGGCTGTTGAGGCTACTCTTGCTCCTGGAGCTGCTGAACCCGTGAACTGAGCCTACGCCAGCGCTAGGGCTTGCGTTTGCAAGGCCGCCGGTACTCCGGCGGCCTTGCCTTATCTCGCTAATGCGGGCGGGTCACCGAGATGCTGACCGGCGCCGGCTCTCCAGGGTGCCAGAAGATGACCACTTTGCCGTAGGTGTCCTCCAGGCTGGCGACCACTTCCGCGGCCTCCTTCTCGCTCAGGCCGGGCAGGCTGGCCTCGACCTGGGGAATCTCGGTCTCGTGGTAGTGCCAGTTCGCCTTCTCCGCTTCCGGCAGCCCGGCGAAGAGCTGGGGGCTGATTATGGTCTCCACGCCGATGAGCCGGGCGTTGGCCTCGTCGCTATCGAACAGCAGGCACTGGCTCACCTGGTCGTTGATGGCCTTGCAGTAGTGGTGCACCACCAGGTCGGGCGCATCGTTGATGTGTTTCTTGGCGTCAATGTGCAGTGCAAACCCCGCAGACGGCGCTTCCGCAGCCGCTGGCTGTTTCGAGCAACCGCCCAGGACTCCTGCCACCACGAATAGCGCTGCTACCAGTGCTGACCAGAGATTGGCCTTGACCATTGTTGCCTCCCTTCACCGAGAACCCTGCCATCTCCTTATTGTAGCCTGCGCCAGGTCCTTTCGAAGCTGAGCGGTTCCTGCTATCATCCCCCTAGACGCGTACATGATTGATTATGGTGGTGGACATGGCCAAGAATAGCGACATCAGCATCCAGGTGGCACCCGGCATCTACCGGGTCAGGGTGCCCATCCCCGACAACCCCCTGGGCCATCTGAACTGCTATCTGGTTGAGGGCAAGAATGGATGGCTCATGGTGGACACGGGCTGGTACACGCCGGACGCGTTCAGCGCCCTCGAGGCGGGACTCCGAGGCCTGGACTTGGGCTTTGCCGACATCGCCACCATCGTGGTCACCCACGTCCACCCCGACCACTTCGGGCTGGCGGGCCGCATCAAACAGATATCCCCCAAGACTGAGCTGGTGACCCACCGCTGGGAGGTGGACCTTATTGAGTCGCGCTACATCCGTCTCTCTGACCTCCGGGAGAAGATGTACCAGATGCTGGCCCGCCACGGGGTCCCGGCGGCGGACCTGCCTTTGCTGGGGTCTGCGTCCATGCCGGCCATTCAGTTCGTCACGGTTACCCTGCCCGACAGGACGGTATACGGCGGCGAGATAATCTCCACCGGGGTCTACGACCTGGAGCTAATCTGGACCCCGGGGCACTCCTCGGGCCACATCTGCCTGTATGAGCCTCAGAACCAGGTGCTGTTCTCCGGCGACCACGTGCTGCCCAAGATCACCCCCAACATCAGCCGGAACGTGCAGTCAGGGGACAACCCTCTGGGCGATTTCATAGGCTCTCTCCACAAGATCGAGAACCTTCCGGCGAAAGTGGTGCTGCCTGCCCATGAGGACACGTTCACCGACCTCAAAGGCAGGATTGGGCAGATCCTGGTCCACCACCACAGGCGTGAGGCGGAGATCAAAGAGGCCATCAGCCAACGGCCCTTGAGCGCCTACGACGTTTCATCCCGCATCACCTGGGACATACCCCTGGCCTGGGAGCAGTTCCCGGCGCTACACAAGCGCTCGGCGGTCACTGAGACGCTGGCCCACCTGGACTGGATGCGGTGGAAGGGCCAGGTGGAACGCCTAGAGCAGGACGGGGTCTACCTGTACCGCGCCGTGGGGGCGTAGGGGCGACAGCATAGCGGCAATTCGTGGATCCCCCCTACGGTGAACGCCTTGTGGTGGGTTCCGCTTCGCTTCACCCACCCTACACTACACCTTTGTGCTCCGCTGGAACCATCGGGATGACGAGACTGCGATGTTCCTTCTCATTGCTGGTCGGCTTCGTCTTTCTCCGACAAAGGCCGAGTAGCCGCTCTGACCAAGGCTTCAAAGTCGGCCTTTGTGAAAGGCCTCTATGTCATTTCCCTTGATTCGCTGTGGCATACCCAACCTGCCTATGTCGTCACTTGTATCTGGCCGACCTCAGTGTCGCCGAGAATACTATCCACCAACCGCTCTGTGGCAGTCTTTACTACGGGCTGCATGTTCATCCTTCTGGGCATGTCGCTAGCAAGCAGTTCTTCAACGAAGGCATCTATCGCCCTATCTGGTTTCGCCTTGAAGTAATCAGCTAGGTTCATTGGTTGCCTCCAATCGCAGCTTCTCCAACTGCGGAACAGTGTTTCTCTCGTAGAGCTTTCTCATCTGCTGACGATGCTTCTCATAAATAATGTTCAGCATCCTGATAAAGGTACTTCCGTCGTGATACGAGACGGCTGGCGTGCCTCTTTCTAGGACATAAATGTCAGTGCACTGGCCTACTCCGCCAGCAATCTCAGCACCTTTCTTTGCCTGATACGCGAAGTAGATAGCCTCTTTCAGCGGTGTGTTGAATTTGAAGCCATTAACCATGTAAAAATGTGCCGCGTGCGGTTCACCGATCCCTATGGCCGCATGCCCAATGGAGTGCGCAGTACTAAACACCCCATACTCACCGACTACGTAAATCTTAGGTTGGTTCTCGTCGAAGCCACAGACGATAAACTCGACATTCAGCTTCGCACTTCCAAGCCTGTCGTAAACCCGTTGCTGTACAGGCGGCGGATACATCCCAGGGTTCTTATTGAAGGTAGCAAGGTCTAAGCCTAACGATTCGAGGAGAACCCTGCTGGCAATCCTGTTGCCATACTTCACGTAAAACGCAGAGAATTCCTCGATAAATTCTTGCATAGTCTTTCCGTCGAGATGGTATTTGTGCGACATGATGTCGTCGGCAAAAGTAGTCGCTCCAGCGTACCCAACCAGGTAACTCCCTAAGCTCCTGATGTTTGGGCTGTCGTGCTCAAACTGATAGGTCAGATGCGCACGAGCCAACATTCTATCCGACGCCATGATAAGCGCATTGCCCTTGTCGGCAATAGAGGCAAGGACAATCGTCATCGGGACCAGCCTCCTACGTAGGACGGCTGAAGGCAACTACCTACTTCCGCTGGTATCATGGCATGCTTGAACGGGCTTGCCAAATCTCCCGTTCCGATAGCAGTCTCGTGTTTTGAATTGTGGGAATCACCATCCCTGTCTTCAATGCTGCCGTTTTCGCACAGCACAACAAGACAGATAGTCAAAGAACCTCCTCCTTTAGGCACGGGGCAGGTATCCCAGCATCCCGCATTATAAAGCGCAGGCGGGGATTGTCAAGGGTTTTAGTAACATGAACTTAGCCCAAAACCACGCTGGGTCCTTCGCCGTTGCTTGTCCCCAACGGATAATTATCTTCATGAGTTGCCGCTACGGGGTACAGGGAGGGGCACCCCGATCCATCAGGGCCCTTACGTCCGCTTCTCCAACGGTGCGAAGGACAGCATGAGCTTCTTGACCCCAGCCTGGCCTTTGAAGGCCACGGTCACCTCGTGGTCGTCCCGCACGGGGAGGCAGCTTATCACCACGCCGTCGCCAAAGACGGTGTGCCGCACCAGGTCTCCCTTCTCGAACAGGGGCCTGGGCTTTTCCCGAACAGGCTCAGGCCGCGGCGGCAGCGGCGCCCACACCGGGGCGGCCCGCCAGGCCGGCGCCTCTGGCCGCACGATTAGCTCCGCGGGTATGTCCTTCAAGAAGCGCGAGGGCAAGCGGTCCCCGTCTTCCTGCATGCCCTGGTAGCCCCGGCGCTTCGCCCGGGTGAGGAACACCCGCTCCTTGGCCCTGGTGATGCCCACGTAGCACAGGCGGCGCTCTTCCTCCATCTGGGAGGGGCTGTCGAAGGAGCGGACGTGGGGCAACAGCCCTTCCTCGAGCCCGGTGAGAAAGACCACGGGGAACTCCAGCCCCTTGGCCTGGTGGAGCGTGATCAGGCTGACCGCGGGGAGCTTCCCGTCCAGCGAGTCCACGTCCGATACCAGAGAGACGCCCTCCAGGAAGGCGCCCAGCGCCTCGTCCGGGGGCAGGTCCTGGTAGTCGCCGGCCACAGTACGCAGCTCCAGCAGGTTGTCCCACCTGTCCTTGCCGTCTGGGGTATGCTCCAGCAGGTACTCCCGGTAGCGGGTCTCTTCGAGCAGCGTGTTCAGCAGTTCGACCAGGCCCACCTCCCGGCCCTTCTGCCGCAAGCGTTCGATGAGGCGGTAGAACTCGGTCAGGCCGCGCGCGATGCGGGCGGGAAATCCCGACGAGCCGGGACCATCGGCGGACAGCCGTTGGAGGGCCTCGTAGGTCGTGACGCCCAACTGTAGCGCCCACCGGGCCAGGTCCTCCTGGGTCCTGGCCCCAATCCCGCGAGGCGGAACGTTGATGATGCGGGCCAGGCTGACACTGTCCTGGGGGTTGTGGACCACGCGCAGGTAGGCCAGGATATCCTTGACCTCGTGGCGCTGGTAGAAGCGAATGGCGCCCACAAGCTGGTGGGGGATGCCGTAACGCAGGAAGGCCTCTTCCAGCGCCCGGGACTGGGCGTTGGTGCGGAACAGCACGGCCACGTCCTGCGGTTTGTACTCATCCTTGAGCAGCTTCTCCACCTCGCTGACCACGAAGTGGGCCTCGTCCTGCTCGGTGTAGGTCTGCGCCAGGGTGATGGCGGCGCCGGCCTCATTCTCGGTCCACAGCAGCTTCGGTTTGCGCTCCACGTTCAGCGAGATGACGTGGTCCGCCGCTTCCAGGATGGTCTTGGTGGAGCGGTAGTTCTGCTCCAGGTAGACCAGCTTGGCGCCGGGGAAGTCCCGCTCGAAGTTCATGATGTTGCGCAGGTCGGCGTAGCGCCAGGAGTAGATGGACTGGTCTGGGTCGCCCACCACGCAGATGTTCCTGTACCTGCCCGCAAGCTGCTTGGCCAGGATGTACTGGACCTGGTTGGTGTCCTGGAACTCGTCCACCAGGACGTGCAGGTAGCGGCCCTGGTAGCGGGCCAGCACCTCGGGCACCTGCTGAAACAGGCGCACCGGCATCACCAGCAGGTCCTCGAAGTCCAGCGCCTGGCTCTGGGAAAGCAGGGCCTGGTAGCGCTCATATACCCTGCCCACCACCTCCTCGAAGTAGCTCTTGGCCGTGGCGCTATAGGCCTGGGGGGTGACCAGGGAGTTCTTGGCTTTCTCAATGCCGGCCCCGATAGCCTTGGGGTTATACTGCTTGGGGTCCAGGTCCAGCTCCTGCATGCAACGCTTGATGGCGCTTACCTGGTCATCCTCATCGTAGATCACAAAGGTGTTGCTCAGGCCCAGGTGGCTGCCCTCCTGGCGCAGAATGCGGGCGCCCAGGGCGTGGAATGTGCCCAGAGTGATGTCCTGCGCCTGGGGTCCGACCAGCCGGAAGATGCGCTCCT
The DNA here is from genome assembly GCA_016190505.1 of Chloroflexota bacterium. GTDB lineage: Bacteria > Chloroflexota > Dehalococcoidia > JACPQK01 > JACPQK01 > JACPQM01. The sequence continues at coordinate 29,925 of JACPQM010000072.1, forward strand.
TCATCTCCCGGGCAGCCTTGTTGGTAAAGGTGACCGCCAGGATGCGCCGGGGGCTTACGCCCACTTCCTTGACCAGATAGGCCACCCGGTGGGCGATGACCCGCGTCTTGCCGCTGCCCGGTCCCGCCACGATAAGCACCGGCCCCTGGATGTGCTCCACAGCTTCCCGCTGTGCGGGGTTGAGGCCAGAAAGGATGTCTTCCATGTCCAGGGTATTATAGCTGCGGGCGGAAGGCGGGGTCTACGGGTGATAGGCAAGCGTGGTCGGCCCCGTTGCGGCCCCGATGCATCGGGGCCGCTACGGGATAGCCGGCGCGGCGGCAATACGGCTACACGATCACTTCTACCGGCGTCTTCAGTGGCCGGGTGTGGATGCCGCACTCACCCCCGCACTTGCTGGTGCCCACCCAGCGGCCACAGCGTTCGTCGGGGCCGGTGGCGATGCGGGTGCAGGGAGCGCAGCCCAGAGAGCGGTAGCCCTGCAAATAGAGCGGGTTCACGCGGACCTGGTTGAGGGCCAGGTACTGCCACACCTCGCGTTCTTGCCAGAGCAGGATGGGGTTCAGCTTGATCAAGCCTTTGTCCCGCTGCTCGACCTCCATGAAGTCGGTGCGGGTGCGGCCTTCGGTGCAGCGCAGTCCGGTGACCCAGCACTCGACGTTCATCTGCTCCACGGCCCAGCGGGTGGGCTTGACCTTGAGGATGTCGCAGCACAGGTCAGGAGCAACCTTGTACAGCTCCGGGTCAGGCAGCGGCTCGTCGTTACGGAAGACGCGAAGCTCGGGGTAGCGGGCTACCTCTTCCTGCATGAACCTGACTGTCTCGGCGGGCTTGAACCTGGTAGTAATAATGAAGCCGCGGATTTCCGGGGCGACCCGCTTGGCCAGGTGCCACACGGCGACCGAGTCCTTGCCCAGGCTGTTGGCCACCACCATCCGCTCGCCGAACTCCTCCCAGGCCTCGCGGATGAGGCCCAGGGAGCGGTCCACCTTCTGGGCGAAGTTCAGGTCCTCGACCAGTGCCTTTAGCTCGTCGGGGCTTGGATTGTCCCGCATCTAAGAATAACCTCCTTTGAGATTAAGCCCACACAGGGTGCCTATCTGGCTACAACAAGATGACCTCACGGCAAGATCCAGGTCACCACCTTGAGATTGAGACCAATCAACAGCGAGCCGGTCATGAACGCCAAACCCTTGGCGGGCATGCGGCGGCACACATATGCAGCCAGCGGCGCCGTTACCACGCCGCCGACAGCTAGCGCGAGCACCAAGCCAACGGGGACCCGGCCCAGACCCTGCCTGAACAGAATGGTGCCCGCCACTGTGGCGGCTACAAAAACCTCGGCCAGATTCACCGTGCCTATGGCATGGCGAGGTTGCCCCTTCTCGACAAGTAGCACGCCGGAGGTGGCTATGGGACCGTAGGCGCCGGTGAGCCCGTTGACCAGGCCGGCCACAAAACCCAGCACGCCCAGCTTGCCGGTGGAGTTGTCCCTGGCCTGTGCCGCCAGCCAACGAATACCGCCTTTGGGGCACTCCTCGCAACTCTTGCCCCACCCTTGCACCCCGCAGGGGGCCCGCCGACGAACGGCTCTCCACACTATGATCAGTCCCATTACCAGCAGGAGAAAGCTTACCCAGGGCCTGGCGGCCGCGGCTGGAATCGAAGTGAGCAGAAGGCCCCCGAGGATGCCCCCGGCCACTCCGCCAAGGGCCAGTGCCCAGAGCCAGTCCCGCCTCACGTTGCCCAGGCGCCAGTGGGACAGTCCCGAGGCCAGGCCGGTGACGACCTTGGCCGAGTTGACCACGGCCACGGCTACCGACGGGGCAAAGCCAGTGGAAATCATCAGGGAAGCTGAGAAGACCCCGAACCCCATCCCCAGGCTGCCATCCACCATCTGGGCCAGACCGCCAATGGCGGTCACCGCCAGGAACACAAGTGGTCCAGTCATGACCTACCCCGAGGTCCGGGGGGACAAGTACGCAGTCAATTCTCTGTCCTTCACGCACAGACAAGAAGAAGCGTCACAGACCGCATGGCGAAGCTAGTCCGCGCCCCGCCTGATGAGCAGCCGGTAGTGCCCCTCGCCTTCGGGGTTCACTTCCAGGATGCGGTGCCCCTCGGCCTTAAGGCTGCGGGGCACGTTGCGCATAGGCTCGCCGTCGTCTAGGACTACCTCCAGCAACTCCCCGGGGGCCAGTTCTTCCAGCCGGAGCTTGGTGTGCACCCAGTTCATGGGGCATAGTATGCCCCGCAGGTCAAGCTGTGTTTGACTAGACATAGAGGTTGCCCCCCGCCCAGAACTTCCGGCGCTCCTGGGCTGTCTCCACGGTCTCCAGCCCCAGGGAGCGGGTCACCTCCGCTTGATAGACCTCTAGCCCGAGGCGAGCGATGGTGGCCCCGATGCGCTCCCGGCCCTGGCCCTTTTCTTTGTACCAGGCGAGGGTGCGCTCCAGCAGGGCGTACACCTGGTCGTCGGAGATGAACTTGACCACCTCATAGGCGAACAGCGGGTGCTTGCCGTGCCTGCCCCCCGCCCTCGCCAGCCAGCCCTTGCGGTGGGCTACCATGGCGTCCACCGGGCAGACCTTGACGCAGTCGCCGCAGTAGTTGCACTTGCTCAGGTCGCGCACGGGCAGGCCGTTTTCCAGCTTGAGAGCGCCCTCCTCGCAGGCCTTGACGCACAGCCCGCAGCCGTTGCACAGGTCCTCGTCCAGCTTGGGCTCCAGCACCCCCTGGAAGCCCAGGTCCATCTCCCGAGTGCGGAAGCAGTCTATAGGGCAGCCGGAGAAGGACACCTTGAACTTGTGATGGCCGGTGGGCGTGCCGAAGAAGCGCTTGTCGACCTCCTGGCACAGGGCCTGGGTATCCATCAGGCCGTTGGGGTTGTAGCGGCAGCCGCCGCAAGCGGTGGGTACCCGGACGCGGGGGCCGCAGGAGGCCACCGACCAGTCCACCGAGCGCAGCTCCTGGGCGATGGTATCGAAGTGCTGGTAGTGGACGTAGGGTATCTCCACCGACTGGCGGACGGTGATGTGTACCTCGCCCTTCCCGTACCTGTCGGCCAGGTCGGCGGCCTTGGCAAGCTGGCGCGAGGTGACCTTGCCGCCGGGACAGCGCAGCCGGACCGTGAACAGGTCCTTCTGGGTCTGCTTGATGAACCCGCCGCTCTTCAGCTCGTCGAAGTTGAGCTTGAGGCGGCGGGACTCCTTGGCCAGGTCAGCCTTGAGGGCTTCCAGCTTGGGCTCGGCCGGCGCGCCATCCATAATTCATGACCTCCCGCACAATGTGAATCGAGTAATGTAGTTGGCTAACTAAATCAACAATGACTGTTTATATCAGGTACGGCAGGCCCTGTCAAGGGGTCTCCTCAAACAAAATCCACCACCTGTTATGTTTACCCGAACGGGCGGTTTTCTCATCCAGGTGGCGCACCAAAGCGTAGGGGCCCCGATGTATCGGGGCCCCTACGCTTTGACCGGTCCTCAGGGTGTTCCCAAGGCACCGGGTTTTCTAGGTCTTCATTCTTGATGGTGGATCAGGGTCAAGTTAGCGCCTATGCCCTCCAGTAGAGAGAGGAGCACGCCAAGGGGGGCATCCCGACTCGTGGGGACCCCTACGGGCGTTTGAACACGGGGGCGCGCTTCTCCAGGAAGGCGGCCCGGCCCTCTTTGGCGTCCTGGGTGGCGGCGCACATGCTCTGTGCCCAGGCCTCGTAGGCCAGGTGCTGGTGGAAGTCGTTGTCCAACCCGCGGTAGACCGCCCGCCGGGTCAGCTTGACGGCCAGTGCCGGCGCCTTGACCAGCTCAGCGGCCAGCGCCCGGGCCGAGTCCATGAGCTCCCCGGACGGCACCACCCGGCCCACCAGTCCCAGGTGCAGGGCCTCCTCCGCGGAGAACATCCGGCTGGTGTACAGGATATGCAAGGCGTTCTCTATCCCGACGATACGGGGCAGCAGGTAGGTCATCCCCATGGCCATGAGGCCCCGGTCCAGGAATATGGCGGTAAACCGTGCGCTCTGGGAAGCGATGCGGAAATCACAGGCCAGGGTCAGCGAAAAGCCCCCGCCACTAGCCACGCCATTCACGGCGCAGATGGTGGGCTTGCCCACGTCCCGCAGATCGGTCAGTATCTTGCCAAACCAGCCAAAGGGCTGGCCGGGCAGTTGGGCGGTGGCCTCGGCAGGCCACTGGGCGGGGTCCTCGCTGCGTCCCCGCAGGTCCATCCCTGGACAGAAGGCTCGGTCACCGGCGCCGGTAATGATCAAGGCCCGTACCTGAGGGTCGGCGTCGGCGTCGGCCAGCGCCTGGACTATCTCCATCATCATGAGGTCCGTGAAAGCATTGCGTCGCTGAGGCCGGTTCAGGGTCAGGGTAGCCACCCCATCGGCCACCTGGTAGAGGATGCTCTTGAACTCCATGTCAACCCTCAGCGGACCTGCTTCCCTTCTCAATGGCCACCACCGCTCCGCTGACCTCCTCATACTCGCACAGCTCGATCATCACCCCGTGCGAATCTCCGGGATGGAACTGCACCTCCTTGAGCCCACCGGTGACCAGCTCGCCCACCACGCGCATCCCCAGGGCCTTTAGCTCGGCTGTGGCCGCCTTGATGTCCGGGACCTTGAGAGAGATCGCCGCCAAACCCTCGCCCCGCTTCTCGACAAAGCGCGCCACCGGACCATCGGGCGTGGTGGACTCGATAAGCTCGATGCCCAGCGGCTCCAGGACCGAGCGGAGGTTGAACTTCTCCACGACTACGGGATCGCTGAACTTCGTGCCCATGATCTTGGAGAACTGGCGGGTAGCCGCCTTCAGGTCCTTCACATAGACATGGATGTGGTCTATCTTGTCTACCTTCATTGCCCCTCCTGCATGGAAACGGCGGGCACAGGGGCCCACCCCTACGGACACCTGCGATTATAGCACCCGTAGGGTGCAACGCCCTCCCCGCGACGGCTGCACACCACATTCCCAACCTGAAGCCCGTAGCCCGCTGCGCCTGGCTCTTGACGCGGGCAGCCAAAACGTCATAATAGCCTTGTTTCCCAGCTATTCTCTGTAAGGAAGGTCTTGATGGCAGAGGCAAAGGCGTCGGCAGAACAGGTTGCAGCAGCGGAGAAGGCGCGGGCCCAGCCAGCGGCCAAGGCTGCCGGGGGTGTTGTTGCAGGCAGCCTCATCGGCAGCCACACACTGACCCACATATACAGCCACGGCTTCCAGGTGATCATCCCCGAGCTGTACAAGAACTTGGGGCTGGTCCCCCTCTCGGCGGGCCTCATTGACACGGTCAGGTGGCTCTCCAGCGGCTTCTTCAGCCTGCTGGTGGGCTTCTTCGTGGACATGTTCCAGCACCGCCGGGGCCTTTTCCTGGGGCTGAGCATGGCCATCATCGGGGTGGGCTACCTTCTGGTGAGCGTAGCCCCCACCTATTTCCTGATCCTGATTGCCATAGCCTTCGCCGCCACTGGCGGCTCCATCTGGCACCCGCCCGCCCTGGGGCTGCTCTCCCAGCGCTTCCCCAAACACCGGGGGCTGATGATGGCCCTGCACCGGGCCACCGGCAGCGTGGGCGACACCTTTGGGCCCATGCTGGTGGGGTTCCTCATGATGGCGGGCATCGTGGCCCTGGGACCCCTCAGGATTTCGGCGCCGGGCCTCTCCTGGCGGGGGGTGCTACAGGTGGGTTTCCCGGTCTCGGTGGGCCTGGCGCTTCTGATCTGGCTATTGCTCTGGAAGGTGGGAGGCCCCAAGGTGAAGACGCCGCCCTTCCGCTCGAACTTCGTCTCTCAAATGGGTGTCGCCAAGAAGGCCCTGGCCAGCAAGGGCATGTTCAACCTGCTGGCCGTGGCCGCGCTCCGGGGCATGGGCGACCGGGCACTGGTGTTGTTTCTGCCTCTCTACCTGGCGGTGGACCTGGGCATGAACTCGCTACAGGTGGGTTTCCGATTGGGGCTGCTCACTGCCCTGGGCGTGTTCACGGGCCCGGTGTTCGGTTCGCTCTCTGACCGCCTGGGCAGGAAGCCTGTCATCATCGGCCTCATGCTGGTGGGTGGCACCATGCCGCTGCTCATAGCCAACGCTGGGACGGGAGGTTTGCTCCTGGCGGTGATCGTGTTGACTGGGATCTTCATGTACACGGTGAACTCGCTGGTCCAGGCAGCCGCCCTCGACCTCGTTGAGGGCCAGCGCCTGGAGGGCACCTTTATCGGCCTGCTCTGGGGGTTTAACTCGCTGTTTGCCGCGCTGTCCCCGCTGGTGGCGGGCGCCATCGCCGGTTTCTGGGGGTTCAAGGCGGCGCTGTACTACGCCGCCTCCATGACCCTGATAGGCGGACTGCTGGCTACCCGGCTGCCGCGCCGGGCCGCAGTCGCCCGCCAGGCGGCCGGGCACCACTAGCCACAGTCCGTCCCCCCGAAGCGCGGCGTGGGTCCAGTTGCGGGAATCAGCGCGCGGCACGGACCGCTGCTGTGGCGGCCCCCTATAGTCCCCTTGGCAAGGGGAAGCGACCTCTAATGGCCCAAGGAAGCACCACGTGTGCTATTGAGCGGCCGGCGATGCGCCTTCGCCCATCCGGAGCGTCCCTGTTGCATGATGGCTTTGGCGGGGTTGACTGATAGCGTGTGGCCCGTATAATAGAAGTGAAAGACCGTTTACAAGCGCTATGCGGACCTACGAAAGCACACAGTTGAGGCGCCAGGAGATCATAGACTGTGCCCGGCGGATCATCGCCGCTCGGGGCATGGAAGGGCTTACCACCAAGGAGCTGGCTCGCGCGGTAGGCATCACCCAGGGTGACATCTACAGGCATTTCGGTAGCAAGAAAGAGGTCCTGCTCGCGCTCATAGACGATATTGAGGAGACCCTGTTCGAGCGTATCCAGAGGGTCAAAGAAGGGGGCGACTCTCCGCTGGAACAACTGGAGAACGTTCTTCTCATGCACCTCTCATATGCTGAGCGGCGGCGGGGGATTTCCTTTCTCGTTGTCTCCGAAGTCCTGCGAAATGACGACAGGCAGTTGCGCCGGCGTATGCGTGCTGTTGTGGAAAAGTATCTCAAGACCGTGGAAGGTATCCTGGCCGAAGGCGTGCAGGAGGGGCAGGTTGACGCTGCCACAAACGTAGAAGCGGCTGCTCTCGCCTTGTTTGGTCTGGCGCAGGGTGCAGTAACACTGGGGCGTTTTGCCGGCGGACGGATGTCGCTGGCACAGCGGCACCAGGCTCTATGGAGGGTCTACACGGAAGGTATCGCGTGCAGGGGAGTAGGGGTTGCCACCGGCACCACGAAATCCAAGAATGCCGCCGCGCGCCGAGAGGGGGACGGAGGGGGTGAGGCCGGATTTTCGAGGTAATGGCCTGGGCCACGGGGCCATTGAGTTGGACGTACGCCAGCAAGGGGACGGGGACTCTTGAATTACAGGGCCTTTGAATCTGCTGGCGCCCGGTAAGTGGAGGGGGTGACAATGGCAACGAAAGAGACCTTGCAGCAGACCGTGCGCGAGCTCTTGGGTGACCGCTTGCTGGTGGTAGTATCGAACCGCGAGCCGTACATCCACACCTTCTCGGGGGACACCATCGAATGCCAGGTGCCCCCCAGTGGCCTCACCACGGCGCTGGACCCGGTACTGAGGGCATGTGGCGGGACCTGGATTGCCCACGGCAGCGGGGATGCCGACCGGCAGACCGTTGACGGCCAGGACAGGGTGGCAGTCCCTCCAGATCAACCCCGCTACTCCCTGCGGCGGGTGTGGCTGTCCAAAGAGCAGGAAGAGGGCTACTACTACGGATTTGCCAACCAGGCCCTGTGGCCCCTGTGTCACATCTCGTACGTGCGCCCGGTTTTCGAAGAGCGCCATTGGGAGACCTATCGTGCGGTGAATGAGATCTTCGCCGACGCTCTCGCTGCCGAGATCGGCGACCAAAAGGCTTTTGCATTCATCCAGGACTATCACCTGGCGCTCTTGCCTCAGTTGGTCAAGCAGCGACTGCCTAATGTCGTCACGGCGCAGTTCTGGCACATACCCTGGCCCAACCCCGAGGTCTTCCGCATCTGTCCCTGGAAAGAAGATATCCTGGATGGGCTGCTGGGCAACGACTTGCTTGGCTTTCATGTCCGCTATCACTGCAACAACTTCCTGGAAACCGTGAATACCATCGAAGCCAAAGTGGACTACGACCGCTACGAGGTCACCCGGCGAGGCAGAAAGAGCGCTGTCCGGCCCTTCCCCATCAGCGTTGACTACGATGAGATTGACGCTACCGCCCGCAGCCAGGACGTCAAGACCGAGATGGAGCGCCTCCGGCATGAGCTCGGGTTGGATGATGAGATCGTTGGTCTTGGCCTGGACCGGCTGGACTACACGAAGGGCATCCCGGAACGGTTGCTCGCCTTTGGCCGTTTTCTGAACCAGAACCCGAAGTACCGGGGCAAGGTGGTATTCATCCAGGCCGGCGTGCCCAGCCGTACCCATATCGGCGAGTACAAACGCTTGAATGACCAGATAGATGACCTTGTGGAGGAGCTCAACTGGCGATATGGCTCTGGCCGCTGGAAGCCGGTCATATACCTGCGCCAGCACCTCTCCCCAACCACCCTCATGGCGCTGAGACGGCTGGCCCGTTTTGCCGCGGTCAGCTCTCTGCACGACGGCATGAACCTGGTGGCCAAGGAGTTCGTGGCCAGCCGTTTCGATGAGGACGGGGTGCTCCTCCTGAGCCCGTTCACCGGCGCAGCCCGCGAGCTAACGGATGCCCTCCTGGTCAACCCCTACGCCACCGACCATTTCGCCCAGGCTATCAGATTCGCCATTGAAATGCCCCGGGCGGAGCGGCGAAGGCGAATGGGCCGCATGCGTCGCGTTGTCCAGGAAAACAGCATCTACAAGTGGGCGGCCGACATCATAACCTTCCTGGCCAGGCTGTCCCCTTGGGAGTAGGTGGTGAAACACCTCTTCGCTGCCTGGCCCAAGATCGCTCAGCAGCTTTCCAGAGGACGCCATGTCTTCTTGCTGAGCGACTACGACGGGACGCTGACCCCCATCGTAGAACGCCCCGAGGACGCGGAACTCTCCGGGGCAAGCCGTTACCTGCTTGAGGTGCTAGCACACCAGCGGCGCTACACCGTGGGTATTATCAGCGGGCGCGCCCTGAGCGATCTGAAAGCCCGGGTTGGTGTGAAACGCGTCATCTATGCCGGCAATCACGGCCTGGAGATCGAGGGGCCAGACTTCGATTTTGTCCATCCGGTGGCCAGAGAGGTCAAGGATGTCTTCAACGCACTGGTCCAGGTACTCCGCAAGGGTCTAAACTCTATATCAGGTGCTATAGTGGAACATAAGGGCCTGACCCTGAGCGTGCACTACCGTCTGGTAGACGAGGACAGGGTTGCGGAAGTGAAAGACGTCGTTGAACAGACTGTGGACGTCCCCAAGCTGTTGGGCCAGGTAAAGACCACCCAAGGAAAGAAGGTGTACGAGCTGCGGCCCGCGGTGGACTGGCACAAAGGCAAGGCCGTTTCCCTGATCCTGGCCAACCGCAGATACGGGCCTGAGACGCGGCCCACCGTAGTGTTCCTGGGCGACGACTTTACCGATGAGGACGGGTTCGCCGCCGTGGAGAAGCTCGGGGGCATCACCATTCTCGTTGGCGAGGACATGCCGGAGACGAGGGCAAGCTACTATTTGAGGTCGCCGGGCGAGGTCCAGGAGTTCCTGGGCCGCCTGGTGGATGCGGAAAGGCGCAAGATGGGATGACAGCCGTGAATGATTGGTTGGCAGTCCACTGGCTGGATGTGCTGGTCCCCTTCAGCGTACTGTTCGCCTCTCTGGTTGTCCTGCTATGGGTCCGGCGCCGCATAGCCCACTGGCTCGACCACTGGGCCCGCCGCACCAGGTGGCCGGGAGATGACATCCTCTACCACGCGGCACGCTGGCCGTCCCTGCTGTGGATAGCCCTCATCTCCATATATCTGGGCTTGGAGACTTCAACGCTTCCCGGCAGTTGGCACATGCCGGCCACCCGAAGCCTGTGGACTGTTTTCATGTTCTCCCTAGCCTACTCCTTTGTGGGCGTCTCAAGCGGCCTCCTGCGCCTGTATGGGGACCGGCTCCACATCCCTGCCCATGTCACCCGTGGCGTGTCGGTGGCTGTCAGTGTTCTTGTCCTGTTCGTGGCCGTGCTCACCGCCATGGACCTGTGGGGCGCGCCCATAGGCCCCCTGCTACTGGCAATGGGGCTGATGGCCATCGCGGTAGGTGTTGCCTTGAGGGACATCTTGCCCGGTCTGCTGGAGGCCCTGCATATCAACACTACGGGCTACATAAAAGCCGGCGACTATATCAAGCTGGAGACCGGAGAGCAGGGCTACGTGCTGGACGTGGGCTGGACGAACACGCGGGTCAAGGCTCTGGACGAGTCTATCGTGATGGTGCCCAACGTCAAGCTCGCCCGCACCACCGTTGTCAACTATGGGCGTCCCCTTAAGAAGGCGATCAAGCCTTTCCGCTTCTCCAGCAGGACACACCTCAAGGAGTTGACCGGTCTCAAAGCCAAAGACCTTTACGAACTGGCTGACATGCTCAAGAAAGTGCCGGAGGCCGTGGTCTACTACCACACCCACCACTTCCTGGAGGAGCACCACTATCTCAGCCCGGAGCCTCCCAACGATTTTGCCGTTTGGGTGACCGACGTGCTCGGGGACGAGGTGCTTGGAGAGCGGTTGGCCGCCGTGGACACCTTCGAGTTCCCCACCCTGGGAACCTTGAGAGAACGGCTGGGCGGTATCGTTGAGGAGCATCTGGCCCAGCCCTGTGAGCACCGTCACGCCACCGAAGGGCGGGAGTTCTATTTCATCAAGTCAGTTAGTTTCATTACCCCTACACCGTACGTGGCCTATGATCTGCGAGAGCTGACTGAGGCCCTTCGCAAGCTACCCGTGGGCTCTTTATACTTCCACGTGTTCGAGTCGCGTCTGCGACTGGGCCGTAGCCGCAACGATTTCTCCGCCTGGATCGGGGACGAGCTGGGAGAACAGCAGTTGGCCGAGCAAATGGCCCACCTTGACCCGTACCAATACACTCTGGAGGAACTACGATCGCAACTGATCAGGCTTATCGAAAAGCGCATAAAGTAAGGCTCTCTGACTACGAGCCCATCGTAGGCAGCAGCGTCATCGAGGAGCTGCGTCTGCTGGCCAGCCGGCTTGCCGGAAAGGTGGTCCAGAACGTCAACTCCACCTACACCGGCGGCGGCGTCGCCGAGATCTTGAGCCGGTTGGTCCCCTTGCTGGGGGAGTTGGGCCTTGAAGCCAAATGGAGCGTGGTGCAGGGTACGGAAGCCTTCTTCACCGTAACCAAGAAGATGCACAATGCCCTGCACGGCCGGCAGGACGGTCTCACGCCAGGCGACTATTCCTTGTTCATGGAGACCAGCGACCGGCACCTGGAGGAACTGGAACTGCGGGGAGACATATTCTACATCCATGACCCGCAACCCATTGGCCTGGTCCGCAGGAAGAAAGAGTTGGGCGGCAACTGGGTGTGGAGATGCCACGTGGATGTGTCCAACCCCGACATGGCGGTGTGGGACTTCCTTCGTGGTTTCGTGGACCAGTACGATGCCGCCGTCTTCTCGGCACCCCAGTTCTCGCGGGAGCTGCCAGTCCGCCAGTTCCTGATTGCCCCCTCCATTGACCCCCTCAGCGACAAGAACCGGGACCTGCCCCAGGACTTCATAGATTCGGTTCTCAGGAAGTACCGTGTACCCCAAGACAAGCCCCTGGTGACTCAGATATCCCGATTCGACTACCTTAAGGACCCGGTGGGGCTGATCGAGGCCTTCCGGTTGGTGAAGCGAAGCATTGACTGCCGCCTGGTGCTGGCGGGCGGCACGGCTACTGACGACCCCGAGTCCGATAAAGTGCTCGCCGAAGTCCAGGAGAGGGCCAGCGGGGACCCCGACATCCACATCTTGCTGGTGCCTCCCCAGAGTGACCTGGAGATAAACGCGCTCCAGCGGGCCTCAACGGTAGTTGTCCAAAAGTCGCTCAAGGAGGGTTTCGGACTCACCGTGGCCGAAGCGCTCTGGAAGGCGAAGCCGGTGGTAGCCTCGGCCGTAGGCGGTATTCCTCTGCAAGTCAAACACCGCTGGACAGGACTGCTCAGCCACGGCGTGGAAGGGACCGCTTATGACATCAAGAGGATCCTGGCCAACCCAGAGCTGGCCAAGAGTTTAGGGGACAACGGCAGGGAGCATGTGCGGCAGAATTTCCTGATCACCCGCCATCTACGCGAGTACCTGCTCCTCTTCTTGTCTCTGGCCTACAAGGAAGACGTAGTCTACCTGTAGGGTGGGGGCAACGCAGCGGAACCCACCAGAGCGAAGGTAGCAGGGGCTGGGCTGCAGGGGCTACGTGGCTTCGCCCGGTCCCGGCTGGCCGGTGGGTGCGGGTAGCCTGGGGAGCACGACGCGCGAATCGCCGGCCTCAGGCGGGCCGACCAGGCCCTCTGCCTCCAATGCCTCCAGCAACTCCTGGGCTTTGCTCCGTCCGATGTTCAGCCGGCGCTGTAGCAAAGAGGGCGAGAGGCGCCCCATCTGGGAGGCCAGATCCCGCGCCCCCTGGAGCATGGGATCAGCGGGCGGCGCTGGCTGGGCAACCGGCGCCGGCGGGGCTGGGCGTGGGCTGGCGGCGCCGGAAGCCGGCGGCTGGGGCATGGGAGCCGAAGGGGACGGGCGTGGGGTGGCGGCGGCGGCGGTGGCGGCCTGGGGTTGGGGGGTGGGTGCCGCCGGCGGCGCCAGAGGCCAGGCCTCGACCCGTCTGGGCGCCGGAGGCGCCTGGCGTGCCCAGTGCTCCACCACCTTCTCCACCTCCGCGTCGGTGGCAAACACACCCTGGACCCGTTTGGGCTGCGGGGAGTCCGTGGCCTGAAAGAGCATGTCGCCTTTCCCCAGCAGCTTCTCGGCGCCCACCGAGTCCAGGACCACCCGGGAGTCCACTTGGGAGGCTACCGCGAAAGCTATCCGGGCGGGGAAGTTGGCCTTGATCAGGCCGGTCACTACGTCCACCGAGGGGCGCTGGGTGGCCACTACCAGGTGGATGCCGGCGGCCCGGCCCAATTGCGCCAGCCGGGAGAGGCCCTGCTCCACGTCCATGGGCGCTACCATCATCAGGTCGGCCAACTCGTCCACGAAGAGCACGATGTAGGGCAAATGGCGGTCGGGCGCGATCCGGTTGTAAGAGTCAATGCTGTTCACTTTGAGGGCGGCAAACTTCCGGTAGCGGTTCTCCATCTCGGCGATGAGGTCCTTCAGGGTCTGGCTGACCTTGTCCGGCTCCACCACCGGCGGGAAGAGCAGGTGCGGCAACCTCGCGTAGGCGGACAGCTCCACCCGCTTGGGGTCCACCAGGATGAGGCGGGTATCGTCGGGCGTGACCTTCATGGCCAGGCAAGTGAGGAATGCCTTAAGGCACACGCTCTTGCCGCTGCCCGTGGACCCGGCGATGAGCAGGTGGGGCAGTATGGCCAGATCGCAGGTCAGGGGCTCGCCACCCACCCCTTTGCCCAGGGCCAGGGCCAGCTTACTCTTGGCCGAGGCTTTGGCGAAGGCCGGGGACTCCATGACGCTGCGCAAGGGTACCGCGGTGAAGGTGGAGTTGGGGACCTCCAGACCTATATAGCCCTTGCCCGGGACCGGCGCTTCGACGCGGAGCGAAGGCGCCGCCAGGGCCAGGGCCAGGTCTTTCTGCAGGTTGGTGATGGCCTCCACCTTCACCCGAATGCGGGATACCTCCTTGGTCCGGGTGATGGGACGGCCCAGGTCGTCACGGCGGGGACGGCCCAGGGGGTCGCGCTCGGGCAACTCCTTGTGCTTGCGCACCCAGCCCGGCTCCACGCCGAACCTGGTGACAGTGGGCCCCACGCTGACATCTACTACCTTGGCCTCAATGCCGTAGCTGGCTAACGCCTCTTCCACCAGCTTGGAGCGGCGCTCGGTCTCAGCGCCGTTGGGCGCCGGCTCAACGCCAGCCTCCAGCAACGTGATGGGAGGCAGCTTCCACCAGCCGTGGCTGGGCGGGGACACGTCCTTGGCAGTAGCCGGAGATTCCGGGGCCGCTCCCGGGGGAGGTGCCGCAGCCGGTCGAGGCACGTGAGAAACCGCAGGCGTTTGGTCCTGGGCCGGCGCCGGCGGGGTGCCCTCCGGACGCGGCAGATGGGGCAGTTGTGGCAGCCGCGGCTGCTGCGCCTGCCCCCTGCGACCGATCAGACCGGTCAGACGGGTCAGACCGCCCCCGGCCAGGGCACAGGCATACCACCCCCCTCGGCCGGCCCGTTTCAGCGCTGCCACCGTGCCCCTGGGGGCTACCAACAAGAAACCCATAAGGGCCAGAGCCAGCGTGGCCAGAGCGATACTCAAACCTGGCACCGATACGCGAAGGCTGAGCACGGCCCGTACCAGGTCCGCTGTCATCCCGGGGAGATTGCTCCCCACGGCGCGGCCCAGATTTCCTCCTAGACTGACCTCGCTGAGGGACCCCTTCTCTGTGAAGATGAAGGACAGAAAGACCAGCAGGGCCAGGCCCAGGACAAAGGCCCCCAGCCACCGGCCCCAGTAGCGGCGCAGGAGCTTGGGCCGCCGCCAGGCCACCCAGGCCGTCACCAGCAAGGCCGGCAGCCATACCAGCACCCCGAGCCCGAACGTCCGCAACAAAGCATCAGCCAGGGCCGCCGCCACTGCCGGACCAATCCACCCCAGTATCCCCAGGGCCCCCACACCAATGAGCACCCAGGGCAACCACCTCCTCAGCTTGGAAGTGACTGGGGCAGCCCCACCCCGATGTGTGGGGGCACGCTGGCGTTTAGGCATGGTCACCTTCAGGCGCCGGCTTCAGCACAGCCTCCAGCCCTGGTGCCGGTGGCGGCCTGGTTTGCGCTACCCACTGGTCCACCACTCGCTCCATCTCAGCTTCCGTGACGAAGCAGCCCTGGAAGCGGCGGGGCCGCGGCGCATCGGTCGCCAGGAAGAGCATGTCACCCCGCCCCAGGAGCTGCTCGGCGCCCGGCATGTCCAGGATGACCCGCGAGTCCACCTGCGAGACCACGGCGAAGCTGGTCCGCGCGGGAAAGTTGGCCTTGATGAGGCCCGTGATTACGTCCACCGAGGGGCGCTGGGTGGCTACTACCAGGTGCATACCAGCGCCCCGGCCCAGTTGGGCGAGGCGAACGAGGCCCCGCTCGATCTCCTGGGGCGCCGCCATCATCAGGTCGGCGAGCTCGTCCACCAGCACAGCGATGTAGGGCAGGGGCCTGGGGTTCCCCCGGTTGAAAGCCTCGAGGTTGTTCACTTGGGCTTCAGCCATGTGACGGTAGCGCTGGTCCATCTCCTGGATAAGCTCCTCAAAGACCGGGGCCGCCTGGTCCACCTCTACCACCGGGGGATAGAGAAGGTGGGGCAACGCCCTGAAGCGGACGAACTCCACTCGCTTGGGGTCTACCAGGACGAGGCGCACCTGCTCAGGGGTGGAGGTCATGACGAGACAGGTGATCAGGGCCTTGAGACATACGCTCTTGCCGCTCCCAGTGGCGCCAGCAACAAGGAGATGGGGAAGACGGGCCAGGTCCGCCACTCCTGCCTGCCCCCCAACTCCGAGGCCCAGGGCGAGGGGAAGCTTGGTCTGGCTGCGGACTTCAGCAAAGGCCGGCTGCTCCATCACGCTGCGCAGGCCCACCGGCGTGGGGCGGGCAACAGGCACTTCTACCCCCACATAGCCCTTGTCGGGTACCGGGGCAATGCGGAGGGCAGGCACGCCCAGGGCCAGAGCCAGGTCCTGACCCAACGCCGTGATCGCCTCTACCTTGACCCTGGTGCGGGAAGCCTCCTCTTGCCGGGCCACCACCTGGCCGCTGGGGTCGCGCTCTTTCACCTCCCGGAAACGGCGAACCCAGCCCGGCTCGACGCCGTACTGGGCCACGGCGGGCCCTGGGCTGATGTCTACCACCTTGCCCTCGATGCCGTAGCTAGCCAGCGCCTGCTCCAGGCGGCTGACCACTTGCTGGGCCTGAAGCCGGTCGAAGGCGAACTCCTGCGGCGGCTCCAGCAACTCCTGGGGCGGAAGCTGCCACGGTTGGGCGAGGGTGGGGAGCGACACGCGCGGGGGTGGGGCGGGCCGGGCCTCGGCCTGGGTGGCAGCCGGCGGTGTGGTAGCCTGCGCCGGTATGGGCCGGTGAAGGGGCATGGCGACTGTTGGGGACGGGCCGCGCCGGCGTTGGGCCAGGCCCGTCCACACCCGGCCCAGGCCCTGGCTGGCCCGCGCAAAGCTCCGCACGGTGGCTCGAGGGCTGAAGACCAGTGCCCCGACCAGGGCAAGCAGCACCAGCCCCCACAGGCTGCCCCAGGAAGGGAACTCCACCCTCACATTGGAGACTGTCCAGGTGGCCAGGGAGCCCGCACCCAGGAAATCCCGAAGGGAGTTTCCCACGTCCCCCGCCAGGCCCGCGGAGGAATAGGACCGGTCGGGCGGGTGAAACAGCGAGAGAAAAAGCAGCGCGTCCAGCGACACTATCAGGCTGGCCAGCCACCGGTTCCAGCGCCTGAGAAACAGGCCGGGGTGGCGCCAGGCCACCCAGAGCACCGCAGCCAGCATTGGGACCAGCAACACGACAGCCGGGCCCAGGGCCTTCCACAGCCGGTCACGGAGCACAACCGGACCTGACAGGACCATGAAGGCCACCCCCAGCACCAAGGCCAGGAGCAGCACCGGCGTTCGCCATCCGGCGTCCCGGGTAGCGCGCCGTCCGCTGGCTCTCCGTCGCTTGGCCACGGTCCCTCCCCAGTGGCTCAGACCTCGAGGGTGAAGGGCAGAATGATGGGCCGGCGTCGGGTCTTCTCGTAGTAGAGCCGGCTCAAAGCATCCTTCAGCTCGGAACGCAGTTGGTCGCCCGCTCTCATGCCCTGGTGGTGCGCCACCAGCCCCTCCACGAGCTTGCGTGTCTCCTCCACCAGGACCCGAGACTCCGCCATCTCCACAAAACCCATGGAGGCTACATCTGGATCACCCACCAACTGACCCGTCCGCTGGTCGAGGGCCAGGACGACCACTACCATGCCGTCACGGGCCAGGGCCTGCCGGTCCCGCAGTACCACTGGGCCAACCCCACCCACACTCAGACCGTCCACATACACGTTGCCTGAAGGCACCCGTCCAGTCACTCTGGAGCCCTCGCCCGTCATCTCCAGCACATCCCCATCCTCCAACACGAAAGTGTTGCTGGGTGGCATTCCCAGGGACTGAGCGATGGCGGCGTGCAAGCTCAGGTGACGGTACTCCCCGTGGACGGGCACAAAGTACCGGGGGTTGACCAGATGGATAACCATCTTGAGCTCTTCCTGGCTGCCATGGCCGTGCACGTGCACCGGAGCGATCTTGTCGTAGAGGACCCGCGTCCCCAAACGGAACAGGTTGTCCAGCGTGCGGTTGACCAGGTGCTCGTTGCCGGGGATTGGGGTGGCAGACAGAATGACGGTGTCCCCCGGAACGATGTCCACCTGAGGGTGCTCGCGGATGGCCATGCGAACCAGCGCCGAAGTCGGTTCGCCCTGCGATCCGGTGGTCATGATCACCACCTTCTCCGGCGCCAGGCTGGGGAGCTCCTGGAGCTGTCCGATCAACCCGGACGGGGCTTTCAGGTAGCCCAGCTTCAGGGCCATCTCCACGTTGTCCCGCATGCTGCGGCCCACAAAAAACACCCGTCGGCCTTGGCGGGCCGCCGCCTCCAGGACGAGCTGCATCCTGGAGATGAGGGAGGCAAAGGTGGCGATGATCACCCGTCCCTGGGCTTCGGCCATGGTCCGCTCCAGGGTGTAGGCCACCTCCTGCTCCGATGCTGTATAGCCCGGTACCTCGGCATAGGTGGAATCGGAGAACAGTAGCAGCACGCCCTCACCGCGCAGGCTAGCCAGCCGGGCGAAGTCCGTGGGCAGGCCATCCACCGGCGTGTAGTCCATCTTGAAGTCGCCGGTATGGACCACTGTGCCCAGAGGCGTATGGATGATCAGGCCCAGGGCATCGGGTATGCTGTGGCATACATGGAAGAACTCCACTGAGAGCTTGCCGAAGCCCACTGTGTCCCCAGGTTGTACGATGTTCAGCCGAGCGCCAGCCAACTGGCGGTGCTCCTTCAGCTTTACTGAGATGAGGCCGTGGGTAAGCAGGGAGCAGTACACTGGGACATTGAGGCGAGGCAACACGTAGGGGAGGGCGCCGGTGTGGTCCTCGTGGCCATGGGTGATTATGATCCCCCGCACCCGCTCCTGCCGCTCCAGCAAATAGGTGATGTCGGGGATAACCAGGTCCACCCCCAGCATCTCGTCTTTGGGAAACATGACGCCGCAGTCAATGACGATGATGTCATCATCGCACTCCACCACCATCATGTTCCTGCCTATCTCGCCCAGGCCACCCAGAGGAATTATCCGCAGCTTCGGTTGAGACATACTTGACTCTAGAACAGGGACAACTGCTCGGGCTGGGGCTTGTCGGGAGCGGCCGGCGCGGCCTCGGCCAAAAGGGCCGGAACGCGCTTGAAGTCCTCCTCAAGCGTCCGCTTCAGGCTGGGCTGGTGCAGGGCCGCCGCCGGGTGGTACAGGAAGTAGTAGACGACCCCCTCCCGGCGCCGGGTGGTGCCGTGGAGCCGGGCGATGCTTTCTTGGGGGAAGAACCAGACCAGAGCATGACGCCCCAGGGGAATAATAACCCGGGGCTTGAGCCTGGCGAGCTGGGCCTCCAGCCAGGGACGGCAGTTCTCCACCTCCTGGGGCAGCGGGTCCCGGTTCTGCGGGGGCCGGCATTTGATCACGTTGGTTATGTAGACCTGGCTCCGCGACAGCCCCACACTGCGCAGCAGTTGGTCCAGGAGCTGGCCGGCAGGCCCCACGAAGGGCAGGCCCTGCTGGTCTTCGTGCCAGCCTGGGGCCTCGCCTACCAGCACCAGGCGCGCGTCCGGCGGACCATCGCCGGCCACCACCTGAGTCCGGTTCTTCACCAGCTCCGGACAGCGGGGGCAGACCGACATCGGCTCGTACAGGTCTCCCCAGCCCTGGGGCCAATCGGCTCGCGACATATCACCCCTTCCTGTTAGGTAGCCCCCTTTACGAAGGCCATTCTAGCTTACCCTATCCGCAGTAGCTTGCCTATACTGTGGTACCGATAGGGCGCGCGCGCAAGCGCGGCGCCGCTTTGAGGTGACAAGCCCCAACCTGCGCCAGCGCTGTGCCTGCGCTACCGGGGGTCAGCCAGGTTGCTGAACGCTTTTTAGTCGGAAGAGGGCAGGGGCCGGGGCTGGAGGGGCTCCATATCCTTCTCGTGGCACATTACCGACCCCGATCCGGCCTTGGTGCACAGGACCTGGGTGTCACACACAGTGCACACGTAGCGCTTGCCTAGTTGGTTGGGCATATCTGGTCTCTCCTGAAAAAGCCTGTGGCCCGGGCACGGATGAGGCCCAGGCCGCAGATGGTGCTAGGTCTTCTTGACCATGGGCTGCCCGCAGCACATGATGCTACCCTCGCCGCCCTTGGTGACGATCATTTCCGACCCGCAGACGGTGCAGGTGTATCGCTTGCCTGTCTCGTTGGCCATTTGTACCTTGCCTTCTAGCGAGAGATTGTTGTGATGCCGTGCGCTATTGTAGGGCAACCATGCACACCAGTCAACACGGCAGGCCCGCGACTGCAGGTCCACGTCAAAGTCACGCAGCAACCGTAGCGGCAATTCATGAATTGCCGCTACGGTTCTTCCCTTCAAGTTTAACTGCCCGACTTTGACGATGCCCTGCCCGCGACTGCAGTCAAGGGGTCCGGCTACCATAATGAGGAACGAGATGGTCGTCAAGAAGCGGCGCGAGCCCCGGTCGGCGGCCCGCACGAAGCGGGGCCGAGCCACGCCCTCCTCCAGACGGCTGAGATACAGGCCAGCCGGAAGCAAGCTGTAGCGCTTCCCTCGGTAGGCCAGGTGGCCACAAGGGACCACGATTTTTCTCCTGTTATGGAAGCCATTTGGAAGAGCCCTTGGTGAAAATGGGCACGAAGCTCGAGGGGCGCAATGCGCGACGCTCGACAACGTGCCGGGGAGAAGCTTAACCATGCATAGTCAAAGAAACCTTGGGTGGAGAGGACTGGTAAGCGGCCTGGTCTTCTTGCTTGTTGCCGCCGCCATCGGAGCGTTTGCTGCCACAAGCGCCGGCGCGCAAGCGGAAGGGGAGGACCTCGCCCGCCAGGGCCAAGCGATCTTCCGACAAACTTGCACGGCCTGTCACACCATCGGGGCGGGGAAATTGATCGGCCCTGACCTCCAAGGTGTTACCGGAAGAAGAGAAGCGTCTTGGCTCAGGGTCCAAGTTCAGTCCCCCTCGGTCCACCAAGCGCAAAACGATCCCGTGGCCATGGCTAACTTTGAAAAATTCCGTATGCGTATGCCGGACCTCGGGCTGACGCCCCAGCAGGTAGAGGCCGTCATCGCCTACTTGCAGACTGAGGAAACAGTGCCACTAGCCAGACCTGCTCTCTATGTTCCCATTTTGGCAATAGGTGCCTTGGCCTTAGCTGGGCTTACTTTACTGGGGATCCGCGTGGGCAGGAAAAAGGTGGAGGTAAGACCGTGAAGAGCAAATGGTTCAGCATCAGCCGTGACTCCCGCTCCTGGGAAGACTTTTACCGTAACCGGTGGTCCTATGACTACAGTGTGAGGACGAGCCATGGCGTGAACTGCTCCATGTCGTGTAGCTGGGAAGTCTTTGTCAAAGATGGGCTCATATGCTGGGAGCTCCAGAAGACGGACTACCCGCAGATTGACCCCGACGTCCCCAACGTGGAGCCCAGGGGCTGCCAGAGGGGTGTCACCGCCTCCTGGTACCCGTACAGCCCACTACGGCCCA
This sequence comes from Chloroflexota bacterium, assembly GCA_016190505.1. Classification (GTDB taxonomy): domain Bacteria; phylum Chloroflexota; class Dehalococcoidia; order JACPQK01; family JACPQK01; genus JACPQM01. Next base: position 50,850 of record JACPQM010000072.1, read on the forward strand.
AATACCCCTATGTTCGCCGGGTTCTGTGGGACTACTACCAGCAGGAGCGCCAAAGGGGCAGGGACCCCGTTGAGGCGTGGGCGAGCATTGTAGAAAACGAGGAGCGGGCCAGAGCGTACAAGTCCGCCAGGGGTAAGGCGGGCTGGAAAAGGGTCACCTGGGACCAAGCTACGGAGATGGTCGCCGGGGCACAGATCTACACCATCAAGAGGTATGGGCCAGACCACATAGCCAACTTCTCTCCCATCCCCGCCATGAGCCTCCTCAGCTTCATCTCGGGACACCGGTATAACAACCTGCTGGGGGGCATTTATTGCAGCTACTACGAGTGGTACCATGACCTGCCCCACGTCTCTTCATCCATGTTTGGCGACCAGACGGAGAACTGCGAAAGCTCCGACTGGTACCACGGCACCTACTGGATCGTTGCGGGCTCCAACATAAACATGACCCGCACCGCCGACTGCCACTTCCTCCCCGAGGCCAAGTGCCGCGGGACAAAGGTGGTGGTGGTGTCGCCCAACTATTCGGATGTGGCCAAGTACTCCGACCTCTGGGTGCCGGTAGTCCCTGGAAGCGATGGCGCCTACTTCATGGCCTGTATCCACGTCATCCTGAAAGAGTTTTACGTGGATAAGGAAACGCCTTACTTCACCGACTACGTGAAGAGGTACACCAACCTGCCCTTCCTGGTCGTCCTGGAACGGGAGGGCGAGAAGTACCAGATGGGGCGGTTCCTCAGGGCGTCCGATATCGCGGACTACGCTGGGGAAGAGAACGCCGACTGGAAGCTCATCATGGCTGACGCCGACGGCAAGCTGCATATTCCCACCGGCTCCATTGGCTTCAGGTGGGAGCAGGAGCCTACCGGCAACTGGAACCTGCAACTGAAGAACGCCGTCACCAAGGAGGCCTTCGACCCGCTCCTTACGCTTTTGGGGAAGGCCGAGCAGAAGGCAAAGGTCTCCTTCAGCGACTTCACCGATACCTTCAGCATCTACATGGGCAGGACCGAGGGGAAAGGGCAAAAGGCCAAAGAGCTTTTGCGCGAAGTCCCCGCCAGGAAGATTACGACAAAAGATGGCCGGGAGCTGCTGGTGACCACCGCCTTTGACCTGTTGATGGCACAGGCAGGCGTGTCCAGGGGGCTTGGTGGCGACTATCCGAAAGACTATGACGACCCCAAGCCCTATACCCCTGCTTGGCAGGAGTCGCAGACGGGCGTTAGCCGGAACCTGGCCATACAGGTCGGCAGGGAGTTCGCCGAAAACGCCGAAAAGACCAGGGGCAAGTCTCTCTTCATCACCGGGCCCGGATTGCAACACTTTTACCACGGCGCTTCTATCTACTACCGCAACGAAGCAGTCATGCTTGCCCTTTGCGGCTGCAACGGGGTGAACGGAGGCAACTTTAACCACTATGTGGGAACGCAGCACACTCGCCTGAACGCAGCTTTCGTGAACCTCAGCGGTGCCCTGGACTGGTCGAGGCCGCCACGGCTCATGAACTCCACGTCTTTGTGGTATTTTCATACCGGCCAGTGGCGCTATGACGGCATGCCCCTGGACACCCAGTGGGCCACGGGCGCCAAGAAGATGCCAGAGTACAACCACGCCGCCGACGTGAACGCCCTTGCCGTGAGGCTGGGATGGCTCCCCTTCTTCCCTCAGGTGGATAAGAAGAACCCCATACAATTGTATCAGGAAGCCGTCCAGGCGGGCTGCAAGACCGACGCGGAGGTGAGGCGGTGGGTATTGGAGCAGTTCAAGGAGGGCAAACTGAACTTCGCCCTCCAGGATGTGGACGCCCCGGAAAACCAGCTCAAGGTGCTCACTGTCTATCGCGGCAACCTCATCGGCACCAGCATGAGGGGGCATGAGCTGGCCCTGAAACACTTCCTGGGCACACACCACAATGCCATGTGGGAGGAGGAGCCGGCCAAGGGGTTGGTGAAAGAGATCAACTGGCGCGAACCCTCGCCCGTGGGCAAGCTGGACCTCCTGGTGAACTTGAATATACGGATGGACTCCTCTGCCAACTACGCAGATGTGGTGTTGCCAGCCGCCTTCTGGTATGAGAAACACGACGTGACCTTCGGAGATATGCACACCTTCGTCCATCCCCTGACCCCCGCCACTGACCCGCCCTGGGAGACGAAGCACGACTGGATAGCCTTTCAACTGATCGCCAAGAAGTTCTCGGATCTGGCGCAGAAGCACTTCCCCCAGCCTGTGAAGGACGTAGTCTTCAAAGCGCTATGGATGGACAGCCCCGACCAGCTCGCCCAACCGTTGGGAGAGGTAAAGGACTGGCGACAAGGGGATGTCGAGGCCATCCCAGGAAAAACCTTCCCCGACATTGCTATCGTGGAAAGGGACTATACCAAGGTCTACGACAAGCTGGTCTCCCTGGGACCAGATGTTCACCACTATGGCTCCAAAGGCCAATACACCGACCTGACCCCCATCGTGGAGCAGGAGCTCAAGAACAACGATGTGCTCACGGTGAAAGACGGCCGGGTGTACTTCGAGAGGCCCGAGCAGGCGTGCGAGTTGATCTGCCAGATCTCTCCCGAGCTGAACGGCAGGCTGGCGCATCTCTTCTTCAAAGAGATGGAAAAAAGGGTTGGCCTATCTCTGACTGACCTGGTGGAGAGCGTAAAGCAGCGGAGGGTGCACTACAGGGAGATCATCTCCCAACCCAGAAGGATTCACACTACGCCCCAGTGGAGCGCCCTGCTGTTCGACCCTGAAACCGGCAAGGAAAGGACGTTCGGGCCGTGGACGATGAACATCGAGCGGCTGAAGCCGTGGCACACGCTCTCGGGAAGACAGGAAATCTACTATGACCACCAGGGGATCCGTGAGTTAGGAGAGGCCCTTCCCACCAACAAGCCACCGCTAGACATGGTAGCTATTGGAGACGTGAACCTCCACAAGTCCGAGGCCAGATCCAAGCTGTTCCGGTTCATCACGCCGCACGGCAAGTGGCAGATTCACAGCTCCTTCCGGGACCACTGGCCCATGATGCAACTGTCCCGGGGAGGTCCCACCGTGTGGCTCAACCCGGAGGATGCCAAAGAGATAGACGTGAGCGACAACGATTGGGTGGAGATGTACTGCGAGAATGGCATCGAGGTGGTGAGGGCCGTGGTCAGTCATCAGGTGCCCAGGAATATGGCCATCACTTACCATCAGGTGGAGCGCCATATGAATGTTCCTTTCTCGCCTCTTGCCAAGAAACGAGATCGCTCTGACCTGCGGGGAGGCAATAACAACGCGACTACAAGGATACTGATGAACCCCCACACGATGATCGGCGGCTATGCCCAGTTCAGCTACTACATCAACTACTGGGGGACCAGCCCTTCAGAGAGGGACCACGGGGTGCTCATCCGCAAGATGCCCCTCGCCCAGAAGAATGGGGTGTTCTATTGCGAAGAAGAATTGAATAAGCTGCCGCGGGCGTAAGAACGGAGGCGATCGTTCATGAGAGTTAAAGCCCAGTTTAGCATGACGTTCAACCTGGAAAAATGCATCGGCTGCAATACCTGCACCGTTGCCTGCAAGAACGTGTGGACAAACCGTGAAGGCGCTGAGTACATGTGGTGGAATAATGTCGAGACCAAGCCCGGAATCGGCTACCCCAAGAGGTGGGAGGACCAGGAGCTGTGGAGAGGGGGATGGGTAAAGAAGGGGAACGGGCTGGGGCTTCGCTACGGTGGAAAGCCCTATATGCTGCTCAACCTGTTCTTCAATCCGCACGTGCCAGAGATGGCCGACTACTACGGCAACGATGTCTACACCTTCACATACGATGACCTGCACACCACAAAGCAGCTCACCCAGCAGCCCATGGCCAGGCCCAAATCCATGGTCACCGAGAAGGAGGACATCCCTATTACCTGGGGTGTGAACTGGGAGGACAACGCCGGGGGGGCCCACGTTACCGGGAAATACGACGTGAACTTCCAGGGGATAAGCAAGGAGGAACACGAGGCATACTTGCGGTTGCGGGATGTGTTCTACTTCTATGTCCCCCGGATATGCAACCATTGCGTCAATCCCGCTTGCGTGGCTGCCTGTCCCTCCGGAGCGGCCTACAAGAGGGAGGAGGACGGTATAGTCCTCATTGACCAGACGCGGTGCCGCAACTGGCGCTACTGTATCTCCGCCTGCCCCTACAAAAAGCCTTATTACAACTGGGTCTCGGGAAAGATGGAGAAGTGCATCCTTTGCTTCCCGAGGGTAGAGGCGGGCATGCCTCCGGTGTGCTTCCACTCCTGCGTGGGAAAGATCCGCTCCTTCGGCGTCATTCTTTACGACATGGACCGGGTCCAGGAGGCCGCGCTGGCCGAGGACAGGGACCTGGTTCGGGCGCAAAGGGAGATCATCCTGGACCCCTTTGACCAGAAGGTGATAGAGGGGGCCAGGGAAAGCGGAATTGGCGACGATTGGATTGATGCGGCGCAGCGTTCGCCCGTGTACAAGTTGGTCAAGAAGTGGGAGCTGGCGCTCCCCCTCCACCCAGAGTTCAGAACCATGCCCATGCTTTTCTACCTGCCGCCCCTCAGCCCGATGATGACCAGCGCCGGCCAGGACTCCCCGGGGGATACGGATATCTTTGACATGGCCCAGACCAAAGGCATGCTTGCCGACCTGGATGAACTGGACAAGCTCAGGGTCCCCATGAAATACCTGGCGAGCCTGATGGCGGCGGGGAACGAGGAGGAAGTGAAGAAGTCGCTCATGAGGCAGCTCGCGGTAAGGCACTACCAGAGAAGCATACGGGTGGAGGGCAAGCCCAATGTTGACGTGCTCAAGAAGGTGGGGTTGACCGAGGAAGACGCCCAGGGCATTGTGCGGGGCATCTCCCTCGCCTTTTACAACGAACGGTTTGTGGTGCCCACCACGAAGCGGGAGGCGGCGGACATTAGCCCGTACATAGAGCGGGGGTTTGCGGGACTTGTGGGGATGGGCCCCTCGACTTCCCTGAAGAGGCGGAGGAGCTACTTCAAGTCGCACCACACCCCGGAGAAAAAGTATGAGTGAGGTAGCCCACGTGTTGCGGGATACCTATGCCGCCATGGCGGAGCTGTGGTGCAGCCCGGGGGATGTCGAGATGGAGGCCTTAAGAAGGGAGGCGCAGGGGGCCATCGCCGGACTGGACAGCGTGGACCAGGACGGCGCTGCCTTGCTGTCACGCTTCTTGGAAACGACGGTCTCCGAGGAGGAGTACGTTGAGCTGTTCGAGCTTGACCCCCAATGTCCTCTCTATCTGGGTAGTCATGCCTTCGAGGAGCCACAGACCTGCGCCCAGGGCGCCGTTTCCGACAGAAACGAGTACATGATTGAGCTGCTGGGTATTTACAGGCATCTCAGGCTGGCGCCGAACGGGAAAGAGCTGCCGGACTACCTGCCACTGGTGGTGGAGTTCCTTTCTTTGTCGGCCGGCTCGGAAGACCCTGTAAGGGAGAAACTTATCAAAGAGTACGTCCTTCCCTTTTTGCCACCCATGCGCGCCAGGCTGGAGGAGTTGGGGACCCCTTACCTCTATCTCCTGGAGGCGCTGGAGCGGGTGTTGAAGCTGGACCTGGGAGATGGAATGAGGCTAAGCCATGCTTGACAACTTCTTCTTCGTCGCGCTGCCCTATATTGCCGTCCTCCTGTTCGCGGGCGGGTCGGTGTACAGGGCCTTCACCGGCGTCAAGACCGCGTTCAGGGGGAGGTTGACCTGGAGCGCCCGGGGAGACCTTCTGTGGACTACTCGGTCCACGGGCTTTTTCGGGCGCGCCTCCGTAGGGACATCAGCGCTGAGCCTGCATTGGGGCCTGGTCATCCTTGTCGTGGCCCATGGGGTGGGGTTTATCGGAGGCGCCGGTGGCTGGCCCGTTCTGGTGGACTTCTTTAGATGGGCCGGCATGTTTGGGGGTCTGCTCGTATTCTACGGCGCGTCCTGGGCCTTTGTGCGCAGACTCGTCGTACCGCAGTTACGGGCAATGAGCACCCGCGAAGACTACCTCGTCCTTCTGTTCTTGATTGTCATCCCAGGGCTTGGCCTCTACCATTCGGTGGTGCAGATCGCCTTTGGGGTGTCCTATGCGGTGGGGCCCTGGCTTGGCAGCCTGTTCACGCTGCAGCCCGACCCCAAGTTGGTCGCCGGCGCTCCCCTGGTCGCCAAAGTGCACATGATCGCCAACTTTATCTTCCTGGCCTACCTCCCCTTTACCAAGCTGGTGCATGTCTTCAGCTATCCCATGGCCTACATCACCCGGCCCTACATCTCCATGCGGAGCTATGTGGGGCTGAAAAGATGAAGGCCCTTGAATCATGATGTCCATGTTTAGCCGTTCAGAGAACAAGGTCCTTGCCCTTTCCTTCACCGGGTTCACTATGGCATTTGCGGTGTGGATGATGTATGGCGTGATGGGCATTCCCATTCGTGGAGAGTTCGGGCTGAGTGATGCCCAGCTTGCCTGGCTTCTGGCAGCCAGCGCCCTGGCCGGGGCGCTGCCCCGGGGACCCATAGGTCTGCTAACCGACAAATACGGAGGACGAGTCGTTTTCACGGCGCTGCTCCTCATAGTCGTGCCGGGGGCATTCTTACTGAGCTATGCTCAGACGTATGAACAACTGGTAGGGCTGGCGCTGTGGACGGGCCTCACTGGCAATACCTTTGTAGTCGGCATCGCCTGGAACTCTGCCTGGTTTCCAAAGGAACGCCAGGGGGTTGCCCTGGGCTTCTTCGGCGCGGGCAATGTAGGGGCTTCGGTAACAAAGCTCATAGCCCCTCCTGTGATAGCGTTTATACCTGCCGGATATATCGCAGGTGTGGTCCCGAGTGGGTGGCGGTTTATTCCAATGCTGTATGCCGTGATGCTGGTCATCATGACCCTTGTACTCTGGACTCGAGCCCCCACCCCTGACCGGAAACCAGCAGCTACCCGGAGCTTTGTCGAAATGCACCGGCCCCTTCGCGCCATGAACGCCTGGAGATTTTCCTACTACTATAACGCCGTGTTCGGTGCCTATGTCGCCCTCTCCCTCTGGCTGCCGAAATACTATACGGATACCTTTGGAGTTGGCCTCACAACGGCGGCATTGCTAACGGCGAGTTTTATCTTCCCCGCCAGTCTACTACGCCCGGTGGGCGGTTGGTTATCGGACCGGTGGGGGGCGCGGCGTGCCACCAACACGTTCTTGCTCGTCATGATAGCGACAGGCATCGTGGTTGCCATTCCAGGTCTCATAAAGTCGCCGTATCTATTCGCAGGCATTGTATTCATCTTCGGTTGCGGGATGGGGGCAGGGAAGGCGTCTGTCTACCGCTACGTATATGATTTCTTCCCCAGGGACGTGGGTGTTGTGGGAGGCCTTGTGGGACAGATTGGTGCATTCGGAGGCTTTATCTTACCGCCAATCTGGGCCTACACCCTAGCGGCTACCGGCATACCTGAGACAACCTGGCTTGTCCTCCTGGCAATTGCCGTCTCGTGTTATGCCTGGCAGCTAATAGCTTCCAGGGCGGAACGTAGGTCCGAGGCACAAGGGCGTTTGTTTGCCGGAAGCCGAAAAGTTTCTCTGAAAGTCGAAGCATGAGCAGAACCTCTACGTGGCTCACAGCCTGGACCCCAGAAGACTCCTCATTCTGGAAGACGACGGGCAGCCGGATCGCCAGGCAGACTCTGACCATCACCACGGTGGCGCTGATCTTCTCGTTTGCCACCTGGTTCGTGATGAGCGCGGTGGTGGTCCGCCTGCCGCAGATCGGGTTCCAATTTACCACCTTGCAGCTCTTCTGGCTGGGGGCCATGCCGGGCCTCGCTGGCGGCACGCTCAGGATCATCAACACGTTCCTCATTCCGATTTACGGGACGCGGCATGTCGTGTCCATATCCACGCTGCTAAAGATTCTTCCCTGCGTGGCCTTGGGCCTGGCCGTCATGAACCCGGACACCCCTTTCTGGCTGTTCATCGTCATCGCCCTTGCCCTCGGCTTTGGCGGCGGGGACTTCTCCTCGTATATGCCCAGCACCAGCCTGTTCTTCCCGCGCCGGCTCCAGGGGACGGCGCTGGGCATCCAGGCTGGGATCGGCAATTTCGGCGTCAGCTTGACCCAGTTCGTGGCGCCCTGGATTATCGGTCTCGCCATCTTCGGCGCTCTCCTCGGCGGCTCTCAGGTGTACGAGCGGGCAGGCCGCCCCGCAGCGGATATCTGGCTCCAGAATGCCGCCTTCTGGTTTGTCCCGTTCCTACTGGTCGTCGGCATAGTTGCCTGGGTCTTCCTGCGCAGCGTCCCGGTGCGGGCAACCTTCCGCCAGCAACTGGACATCTTCAAAGATAGGCACACGTACTTCTGCACCATTACCTACGTCATGACCTTCGGCTCATTCTCGGGGCTGGCGGCGGCCTTCCCGATGATGATACGAGCGCTCTACGGCGGCTTTGAAGACCCCCCGGACCCCCTCGCTTACGCCTTCCTGGGCCCGCTGGTGGGGTCTCTCATCCGGGTGGTCATGGGATGGCCGTCGGACCGCTGGGGAGGAAGCATCTTTACCCAGTTCGCCGGGGCGGGGCTCATCATCTGCTCCCTGCTGCTCATCTTTGGGGGATATCTCGCTCCGACCTCCGGTGACCAGTTCCCAGTCTTTGTCATCGTCATGCTGCTTCTCTTCTTCTTTGCCGGCGCTGGTAACGCCTCCACCTTCAGGCAGTTCCCTATCATCTTCGCCCACTCGCCCCGGCAGGGGGCGGGCGTTATCGGGTTCACCGCAGCCATCGCTGCCTACGGTCCCTTCATCTTCTCCGGTCTCATCGGGACATCCATCGCTGCCACGGGCTCGGCTGCGGTGTTCTTCTGGGGGGCCATCGCGTTCTGGTCCATCGCCTCCGCCCTCAACTTCTGGTTCTACACCCGCCCCGGTAAGGAGCGCTGGGACTTCGGCTCCAGGTGGGGCACCTGGTGGGATGCCAGAGGCAGAACGGCTAGTCCGTAGTGGTAACGCTGTAGTTACCGAAGGGCCTGGGTGGTGTGGCTATGGGCCGGGCCTCCCAGACTGGAAGGCCAAAGCGGAATCCTGGCGCGTTTACCGTATGTATTCTAACTGGGCGGCGACACGCCCGCTTTCTGGCCGATGTAGGACAGCAGGTCGGCCAGGCGGGTGAAATAGCTGTGCTCCCCTGTCCCAGCCTGGGTGACTCGCCACCGCCATTGGGGCCGGTCCAGGTGGCCAGAAGGCTCCAGCCAGACCGTGATTACAAACGAGACTGCGACCCCGTTGGTACTTGGTGCGCTGTTGCTCGGCTGCGGCATGTTCTCCACTTCTTTGCTAGCATTTTCACAGTCCTGGCTTCCAAATCGCTTCCACCGGACCGGAAAAGACGCTCTCCGCGTTCGCTTGGAGATGGGGGGTGGGAAGCCAGACCGCGGGAAATGATGACTATGGGGCGGGCAGCGAGCGGATGCGCTCGGCAAGCTTCTCTGTCTCAGGCAAAGGGGCTACACTCAGCTCCCTGGCCAGCGACTCTTTGCAGGTCTGATACTGACGGAGGGCTTCATCCCGGCGGCCATCAGCCCACAGCGCCTGCATGAGCGCTCGATGGACCTCTTCCCGTACCGGGTCCATCCGTAACGCCCGCCGCAGCAGCTCGATACTCCGGTGCCAGTTGCCCGCAGACCGGTGCAGCGCCGCCAGCCGCCTGAGCACGAAGATACAGGTCTCGCGGGTCTGCTCTCGCTCTTCCAGGCACCACTCGGCGAAGGGCTCGTCCTCCATGAAGTCGCCCCGGTAGAGTTGGACCGCGGCTTCATATGCCGAGATGGCCGCATCCCGGTCTCCCTTCGCCCCGGCGGTTCGCCCCTCTTCTGCCAGCAGCTTGAACTCCCATGCATCCACTCGGCAAGACGAACGAGCGCTGAAGTAGTAGCGGTCACCTTCGCCCACAATGAACTGCCACCTTCTGTTCGTCTCCGGAGGTTCCACGAGGCGCCGCAGCTCGTGCACCAGCACGTGGAGCTGGCCTGTCTTGGTCTGGGGGTCGCCCTCGGGCCAGAGCAGGTCAATCAAGGTCTCCCGGGAAAGGGGCCGCCCATCCTTGGTCAAAAGTATCTTGAGAAGGGTCAGGGCCTTTTTTCGAGCTATCATGGCCGGGGTGACGGGCATGCCATGCTTGCGCAACTCGAAGGTGCCCAGGCAGCGGACCACGAGATAAGGCCCGGCCTCTGCGGGCCGCCGGAGCGACGAGAGTGCATCGCGTTCCGGCATGTGGGGGGCGAGTGCAACGGCGGACCCTTTCGGTCCGGCGGGTGTCAGCGCACTGTAGGTCTGGGCACGCTGCTCCTCTTCGTACAACTCGTGGGCCACTCGTATAGAGTGCGTTACTGCCTCGATGGCTGCCTGGAGCCACGCCAGCGAGCGGGTCGGGACCGACGTGCCGGTGCTGTGGTAGTAGAACTGGCAAATGCTGATGGGCCTCCCACGGGCAACAGCCGGTATGCAGTAGCACACGCTCCACGAACGCGGGCTGTCTTGGCACGGCGCTGGCCAACTAGCCCTCGGCCCCGCGAGCACTGTGCCGCAGGCCCTGGCAGAGGCCGGGCACGAGATGGGGACGCTGGAGAGCGCCTGGCAAGATCCTCTTGGAGTAGCGCCCCTGGTGACACGTTGGACTGAGGCCGATCTCGTCTGGGGCAGCAGCACGACGGCCATCCCCTGGGCGCCGCTCAGGGGCAGCAGTGTATCCATGACCCTTCCCAGGATGCTTTGGGCGTTGTCCTCCCCACCACTGGTCCCCTGGGAGGTATCCAGGAACAGCGCTCGCTGCATTCGCAGCAGCCCCGCCTCCAATGCCAGGGCCACTGGACCGCTGGCCCACGACAGAAGGCGAAGGGTATGTGACAGGGCAGGGTCAGGCCGGCGGAAGGCCAGCCCAATGGAGCCTACCACACCCGATGAGCTACGCAGCGGCATGCAGACATACTGCTGGAAGCCTGCCTCTTTGACTCGGCTACGCAAGAAACGGGGGTCGTCGAGCAGATGGTCGCTAAAGACAGGGGCCCCTTGGGCCAGGGCCAGCCCTGGGAAGCCTTCCCCCGGCTCGAAGTGTGTTATCTGAGAAAAGGCGTGCCGGAATACCCCCTGGTGGCAGGTCAGGACCATGCCGTGTCCCCCTGGCTCCGCCAGAAACAGCTCGCCCGCCTCGGCCCCGCTGGCCTCCCGCAACACTTCCGGCACGTGCCAGAGGTTATCAGGTGGGGGTGCCGATGCCAGGACACCGGAGAGAAGACTGGTGATGTCCAGGTCCCGGCCGATGCTTGCCCCAGGTCCGACGTGTCCGAGCATGGCCACGGCCCCGTCGCCGGCGGGCAAGGCCACCAGCTCACAGCGAAGCCGCAGGTGTGGTCCCGCCGGGCGGTGGATGGCGACGTAGGAATGGCCCAGCAAGCGACCCGCGGCCAGGGCAGCTAGACTCCGGCAGCTTGGACCGCAGATGCGGCGGCCAAACTCATCATAGCCCTGCACCACCTCATAACAGCGCCTGCCCACGGCCAGCTCCGCCGGGATGCCCAGGAGTGCGGCAGCACCGAGTTCCCATTCGATGACACGATGGGAGCCATCTATGACAAACCGGCCCGAGAGCGAGCTATTCATTACTATCCACAGAGGCCTTCGTCATCCCACTGACAGCAGTTCTAGAATAGCTGACAGTTTACTAGTAAACGAGGGCGAAGACAATGACTTTTGTCCCGTCTCCGCCCTCTATCGCGTATGCTGCCACGGGCCGAGTCCTCGCCAGGTTGGTGCGACAAGAACGCCTTGGCTCATGCTGGTAGACGGCCGTTCAGCCGTTCCCTGCCGCCTGGACCGGCGAGGACCCGTGCCCAACTCAGCGGACAGGCGCAAGCCTACGACTGCTGTGGCTGCGTGGCAGGCTCTGCCAGGCCTACCAGCACGTAGCTGACCAGCAAGCCCGTCAGGCCTGCGATCACGATGGACCCCACCCAAAGCTCCACCGGCCAGCGGACCCCGTCGGTCAGGGCCAGCGACAGGAAGTACAGGCCGTAGAGCACCGCGGGCACGGTGAAAGCGAAGACGCGTAGCGCGCCCCTGCGCTCGGGGCCTGGCCTCAGGCCCCTCAGCAGCGCGTCGCCCACCATGCCGGCTACCACTACCGCAGGCACCAGCGGGAGCCTATCGTTGAGCATGCCCATCAGAGCAGCGTTGAGGGTAAAGAGCAGCGTGACGGAGCCCAGCGGCAGGGTCCACCGGCGCAGGCCCAGCAGCAGCGTCCCCATAAGTAACCCCGTTTGCAGCAGGATAGAGGCGATGCCCAGGGCCTGGCCGAAGGAGCCCAGAGCGGCGGCGCGGCTCTGGGCGCTGTAGACGATCCGGCTCCCATCTGCTGACCACGAGGGCAACCATTCGTCCACGCCCGGCGTGTTGGTCAGGTTGGTCTGGCCGGAGCCATCGGCGTTCATGACGTAGACCTCGCTGTTGCCATCCCGCCGGGAGACAAAGGCGATCCGCTCCCCGTCCGGTGACCAGGCAGGCGACAGGTTGGGGCCGTTGCCGCTCGTCAGCCGGGCCAGGCCCAGTCCCCCGTGGATGTCGGCCTTCTCACCAACACCTGTGGTGAACGCCACGTTCGTGCCGTCCGGAGACAAGGAGGGCTGTAGGCCAGGCGTCAAGGACTCCACGATTACTGTCTCCCCCGAGCCGTCAATGCTGAGGATATGGACTCGCGGCTGACCAGCCTGGACCGAGGAAAAGGCGAGTCGCCGGCCATCGGGGGACCAGGAAGGTGGCCACGCCAGTGCACCGCTGGTCGAAAGGCGCGTCTGCTCGGTCCCGTCGGCATTCATGAGGTACACCTCGGGCCGGCCGTCCCGCTGCGAGATGAAGGCGATCTTGCTGCCGTCGGGCGAGAAGGCCGGGTACGAGTTCGGCGCATCACCGGAGGTGAGCCGGATGATGGCTGCCCCGTCGGACACGTAGATCTGGCTCGTTCCGTCCCGGTCCGAGGCAAAGGCCATGCGCCGGCCATCCGGGGACCACGAGGCTGCCACGTTATTCTTCTCGGCGGTGGCTATCAGGCGGGTCTGGCCGCTGCCATCGGCGGCCATTACGTGTATTTCACTGGCTATCACCGTCTGCCGCTGGGCGGCCAGCGGCTCGACCAGCGGGTGGGCGAACTGGGTGAAGAACGTGAGCACCGAAAGCAGGTAGGCCAGCGAGAGCAGGGCCGGCCAGACAGCACGGTAAGACGCGGGGCCCGCCTTATGCCAGGCGGAGCGCAGCGGCCCGGTGCCGATCATCACGCCGGCGAAGGCCAGCCACAGATGGGTGGGGCTGAGCAGGGCATCCACGCCCTGCTCGATGCCAAACACCAGGTGCCACACCATGTCGCCTACCCCACCCACGCCGAAGAGGGCCACCCCCAGCAGCGACCAACCGTAACCGAAGGGAAGCGAGCGCCGCCATCCCGACCCGTCGGGACCAGCGTGGTATCTGGCGGCGGAAGCCGCCAGGAACACGGCCACGGCCAGCATACCCGAGTAGAGCAGACCGTGCCAGGGCGTGAAGAAAGTATCCAGCTCCAGCACGTGGATGTGCGCCCAGCCATCCAGGTACAGCCCGCCCAGGATCCAGCCGGCGAGGGCAATTACCAGCCAGTCGAACCGAGTGCTGGCCATCAGGACTCGTCGGGATGGGCCCGGCGAGGCACGCGCCTCAACTGGGGCCTCGACCCCTGGCGTGGCAGCTTTCGCTGTTGCCTTCCCCATGCCTCACCCCCACGCTCCGCGGATTCCGGGCTACTTTGCCCTTATCGGGCGAAGCCTAGCGTCGTTGCACTTGATTGTCAAGTGCATTTCTCGGCAACGTCAGGACAGTCTAGAGCCTCATACGCAAGCAGGCGGTTCCATCATTCATCATCCGGTCCCTCAATCGGACCTCGCAAGCGTTTGGTCGCAGCGCGCAGACTCTTGGCCTCTAACCGACGCACCTTTGACCCAAGGGTCGGCCTCGTCTGCCGGCGGACTTGGGGTTCTTGTGCCGCCTTGCGGATCAATTCTACGAGGCGATCGATTGCGTCCTGACGGTTTGCTCCCTGTGTCCGGAACCGCTGGGCTTTGACAATGAGCACACCTTCCTCGTTAATCCGCTTGCGGGCCAGCCGCATCAAGCGGTCGCGAACATCATCGGGCAGGGAAGGGGACCCGGTGACGTCAAAGCGAAGCTGGACAGCCGTGGCAACCTTGTTGACATTCTGACCACCCGGCCCAGAGGCCCGGATGAACTCTTGATGGACCTCACTCTCGCCAATTGCGATGGTAGGTGTTACCTGAATCACGCATCAAGTGTATGAGGGGTGATTGACTAGCGCAAGCCTGGCCCCCCGCCATCGGGCCGGCTAGCCCCTGTAGCTGACGATAGTTCTCTGTGCTACAATGCCATCGTTTTTATGACTGTGCTCGTTGTTGGCTCGTCATGACATCCGTTGCACTCGCCCAACCCTGGTCCCCCGAGTTTTCCCAGGCCTACTGGCAGCTTGAGCAGGACTGGTGGTGGTTTACCGCTCGCCGAGACCTGGTGTCGCGACTCTGCAACGGCTGGCTGAATGGCCAGGCGAGGGTCCTGGAGCTGGGGTGCGGTTCAGGGATCAACGCCACCCTGTTTCCCGAACGATGCGCGTATGTTGGCGTGGACATCTCGCTGCCTTCACTGAAATACGGGACGGCCCACGGATCGAGAAGCCTATGCCTGGCAACCCTCGATCGTCTGCCCTTCGCCTCCAACTCCTTCGACCTGGTGCTGCTTCTCGACGTCCTGGAGCACCTGGAGAACGAAGCGCCAGCTCTGGAGGAGACACACCGGGTTCTGCGGACAGGGGGCGAAGCGCTGGTGCTGTCTCCGGCCCACATGTGTCTGTGGGGTGCCCACGACGTGGTCAACGGGCACAAGAGGCGGTACTGTGAGCGTCAACTACAGGGGCTTCTTTTCTCGCACAGGTTTGAAGTGGAGAAGGTGGCCTATTGGGACTTCCTGGGGTTCCCCGTGGCGGCCCTGGTGAGGTGGCAGGACCGGAGGCGGGGTCTGGGGAACAAGCCTACGGGCGATTTCAGACAGCTACCCGGCTGGTTGAACAGGGTGCTCCACCGGGCATTGCAGTTGGAGGGCCGGCTGGTGTGCCAGGGGGTCCGCCTGCCCACGGGCACCAGCCTGCTGGTTACGGCGAGGAAAGGTCGGATGCGATGAACTGCGCCCTGTAGGGGCGACCGGCCGGTCGCCCCTACAGGGCGAACGCGCACACAAACATCAACAGCGTGACAGATAGGCCACCTCACCACCGCAGATCCATCAGGCTTCCCGGCTACGACTACGCCCAGCCCGGCGGTTATTTCCTGACCGTCTCTACAGCCGGCCGGGTATGCCTCTTTGGAGATGTTGTGGATGGAGAGATGCGGTTGAATGACTGCGGGCAGATAGTCCGGGACGAATGGCTCAGGTCAGCAGACATACGCCGCGAGTTGGTCCTCGACGCCTTTGTCGTCATGCCCAACCACCTGCACGCGGTTGTCATAATCAATAATGATTCGCCACGTGGCCCCGACCCTGTAGGGGCGACCGGCCGGTCGCCCCTACCGCCAGGCCCGGCGCAACGTTCGTTGGGATCACTCGTGGCCGGTTTCAAGTCCGCCGCCACCAAACGCATCAATGCCCTCCGCCGGATGCCTGGCGCACCGGTCTGGCAGCGCAATTACCACGACCACGTCATCCGCAGCACTGCCGCACTGGACAACATACGCGAGTACATCCTTGCCAACCCAGCCCGCTGGGGAGACGACCCGGAGAACCCTGCGGTCACCACCCCGTAGGGGCGCCCCCCCGGGGGTAGCCAGGGGTGCGATGAACCGCGCCCCTACGACTGTTGGTCGGGCACGGGGCGTGGCGCCGGGCCCCAGTACTCGATCTCCTGCCAGAGGACCTCTTTGAAGGGGCGCTCCTGGGTGACCTGCTCGTAGTAGTGGGCGATGAGGCCGGAGGCCCGGGAGATGACGTAGAACCCCTTCCCCAACCGCCAGTCTAGCCCCATGTCCGACATGACCCCGGCGATGGCGCCATCCACGTTCAACGGCAGGCGCCTGCCGAGTTGGCGCTCCATGGCGGCCTCGATGGCCAGGGCCAACTCGGTGTGGGGCCCGGTCAATCCCCAACCGCGGGCCAGCCCCAGGAGCCGGGCGGTGCGCGGGTCAGCAGTGTGCTGCGGGTGGCCGAAGCCGGGGATGCGCTCCTTTCGGGCGCGGAAGGCCGCCAGGATGTCGTTGGCCAGGGCTGCCACGTCCTTTGTCTGCGGTTGGGCCTCCTGGAATATCCGGGCGCACTGCTCGATGGCGCCGCCGTGAGAGTCACCCAGGGCGATGATTCCGGCGGCTACGCTGGCTTGGAGCGGGACGCCGCTGGAGGCTACGAAGCGCACGGTATCAGCGGAGGGGGCGGCCAGGCTGTGGTCGCAGCCGGCCACCAGAATGGCCTCCACCAGCTTCCCCTCGTTGCTCTTGGGCAGCTCCCCGGAGAACAGGAGATAGACTACGTCGCCGAAGCTGCGTTTGCCCATCAGCTCCGTGACGTCATAGCCCCGTACGCGGATGCTGTTGGGCTCGACCCTGGTTATGGATGTGTTCCAGAACTTGCGATTTGGCATAGCACGTGACTCCCATTAACCGGGCGCTACACACAGCAAGCGTGGGGGAGGGCACGGAGTCCCTCCCCTACGTATTCACAAAGCCTCGTACAGCTTGCGCAGGGTAATGGCCCTGGTGGGACACTGGACCAGGCACATGTCGCACAGGATGCACTCGTCCTCGTTGTCGGCGACCACTTCCAGCTTGCCATCGGCCATGCGGAAGATGTCTACCGGGCAGACCTCGACGCAGCGCTTGCACGGTCCTGCCGCGACGTGCTTGGGCCAGTCTATTTCAAGGTTGATGAACATAGCCCTCACCCCTTCGACTACGCTCAGGGCAGGCCCAACCCTCTCCCACAGGGAGAGGGAGGCGAATTCGCCAACCCCGGTCTGAAGGCCGGGGCTAGGATTCCCTCCGCACAGCCCTGGCCTTCAGGCCAGGGTTCAGGAATAATCCCGCAACGCATTGGCAAGAACCGTCTACCTGGTCCCCGGCGACGGACGGCGCCTGGCGCCTGACTCCTGCAACACAGCCCGGCACTCCTGTTCCAGGACGCCTGTGGCCAGACGGTTCCGACAGTCCCAGCCCGCCATAGCCAGCACTTTGTCCGCGTGGTAGTGTCCCCAGCGCCCGTCCTCGGGAGATTCCAATGTGCCCACAACCAGCGCCGACAGGTCGCTGACGATGACGGCGCCACAGCACATGGGGCAGGGCTCGAGGGTAGTGTACAGAGTGCAGCCGGACAGCTCATCCCGGTCCAGCACCCGCACTGCTTCCCTGATCGCCACCATCTCGGCGTGGGCCGTGGGGTCGTAGGCGCGCTCCCGCCGGTACCCGCTGCGCCCCACGACCTGCCCCTGATAGACCACGACGGCACCGACGCCTCGGTTGATAGCGTTCCCTGACTTCCTCGCCTCATCCAGGGCCAGGCGCATGAAGAGTTCGTAGTCCTCCGGCGTGGTCGTCCTCTGGACCATCACAGCCGCTCCTTGACCAGGCGGGGCAGCTCCGACAGCTCGTCGGCCACCAGGATGCCCGCCTCCCGCATCAGGCGGACCTTCTCGGATGTGGTATCGGCCAGGCCATGGACGATGGCCCCGGCGTGGCCAAAGCGCCGGCCAGGCATCTGGTCCACGAAGCGGCCTGCCACGAAGGCGATGATGGGCAGAGGGCTGCCCTTGTCACGCATATGCCGGGCCAGGTCGGACTCCATGGCCCCGCCCGGCTCGCAGAACAGGACCAACGCCTTCGTCTCCGGGTCGGCCTCGAAGTCGGGCAGCAGGTCGAGGAAGGTGGAGCCCAGGATCGGGTCTCCGCCCACGCTCACCGCAGTGGACTGCCCCAGGCCGTGCTGGGTGAGCAAACTGGCCAGCTCAGTAGTCATGCCCCCGCTGCGGGACATGATGCCCACCGGGCCGGGGACAAAAGACCTGTTGGTGTCCTCGGGAGGGCCACCGACCGAGCCCAGCTTGGTCTTGCCTGGCGCGATCAGCCCCATGGAGTTGGGGCCGACCACTCGAGTGCCCTTCATGCGGGCAAACTCCAGTATCTGGGCCACGTCCTTGCGGGGCAGACGCTCGGTGACGATGAGCAGCAGCTTGACGCCACTGTCTATGGCCTCAAAGGCGGCGTCCTTGAGGAAGGCGACGGGCACCGCCAGGATGGACGCGTCCACCCGCTCGCGCTCGGCTATCTCGCGCACGCAGTCGTACACCGGCACGCCGTGGACGTTGGCCCCCTTTCGTCCGGGGGTCACTCCGCCCACGATCCTGGCCCCGTAGGCCAGCGAGTCCTTGACCAGCGACACGGCCTCCCGCCCAGTTATGCCCTGGACAATGATAGTGGTGTCCCCGCCGATCAGGATGGACACATGGGCTCCTTCGCCCTTTTTGTCGTTGCGAGGCTCCCAAAGGGGTACTTCCACTGTCGTTGCGAGTTCCCGCCAGGGCCGAAGTCCCGACACGTCGGGACTTGTGTGCGCATCAGAAGGTTGCTTCGTCGTCCTTCGCCGGAAGGACTCCTCGCAATGACGAAATATGGCTTCGTCGCTC
>JACPQM010000073.1 GCA_016190505.1 Chloroflexota bacterium
CAGTTGAATCTAATCAAACGCCTGGGCCAGCAGGATATATGGCAGCGCAGTCTGGAGGATTTCCTCGACACGGCGGTGATGTCCATCCGCGAAAGCCTGAGCTACTACAACGTGTCCTGCTTCATGTTGGACTCGACGGGCCGGCACCTGGTGCTGACGGCCCATGCCGGCGCCTATCGCGGCCGGGTCTCCAAGGGAGACCATCAGGAGGTGGAACAGGGCATTATGGGCTGGGTGGTACGCCATCGCCGGATGCTGCTGGCCAACGACGTGAGCCGCGAGCCGCACTACCTGGCCATCCCCGGGCTGGCTACCCGTTCCGAGATTTGTCTCCCCCTGTTTATGGGGGAAAAGATCGAGGGGGTGCTGAACGTGGAAAGCGACGAGGTCGATGCCTTTGATCAGGGAGACGTGATGGCCCTGGAGGCTCTGGCCCAGCAGATCGCAGAGATCACCCAGATGCACCGACAGACCCAGGCCTTCGAGCGCCTGAGGACAGAGTTGGAGGGGTACCGAGCCTCAGATCAGTTCCTGGGGCGCAGTCCGGCCATGCGCCAGGTCTTCAGCCTGATAGATTCAGTGGCCGACAGCGATATCAGTGTCCTGCTGTGGGGAGAGACCGGCACTGGCAAGGAGCTGGCGGCTCAGCGCATCCACCAGCAGAGCGCGCGCCGGGACCAACCCTTTGTGGCCGTCAACTGCGCCGCCATTCCCGAGCAGCTCTTTGAAAGCGAGTTGTTCGGCCATGAGCGCAGTGCCTTTACCGGGGCGGACCGGAGGCGCATAGGCAAGCTGGAACTGGCTCACGGCGGCACCTTGTTCCTCGACGAAGTGGCCGAGATCCCCTATGCCCTGCAGGCCAAACTGCTGCGGGCGGTGGAGAGCCGGCGCTTCACCCGCGTGGGAGGGGAAAAGGAGATCGAGGTGGACGCGCGTATCCTCTCGGCCACTAACCAGTCGCTGGAGGAACTGGAGCGCCAGGGGCGGTTCCGCCGCGATCTCTACTTCCGCCTCAATGCAGTGCAGGTTCACCTGCTGCCGCTGCGGGAACGCCAGGAGGATATCCCGCTGCTGGCCGCGCATTTTCTGCGCAAGGCCTGTGCCAAGACCGGCAAACAGATCAGCTCCATCGCCCCACCGGTGCTCTCGGCCCTGATGGCCCATACCTGGCCCGGCAATGTGCGGGAGCTGGAGAACACCATCGCCAGGGCGGTACTGCTGGAGCAAACCCAGTGCCTGGCCCAGGTACATCTCCCCACCGCCGGGCAGGACCGCGCCGCGGCCGGCGGCTCGCTGTCCGATGCAGCGGAGGAGATGGCGTTGAAAGAGGTGTGCAGGATCGCCCTGGAGCAGGCCGAGCGAGAGTACCTGCGCCGCCTTTTGACCCGCACCAGGGGCAATATCAGCCAGGCAGCCTGTCTGGCCGGGATCAACCGCCGCACCCTGTACAACAAATTGGAACGCTACCAGATCAAGCGGGGGGATTTCCTTCCCTCATCCTGAACAGCTCAGGCTGAACAGCTCAGGTGCCGGGCAGCAGAGCCCTGAGCTGATGCACCTCTGGCTGGTTGGGGTTGAGCTGAAAGGCCTTGGCCCAGTACCTCCTGGCGGTTTCCTCCTCGCCCATCTCCCGCGCGATCTGGCCCGCACGGCACCAGGTCTGGGCATCTGCATCCGGACGGACCAGGGCCTGCTGAATCGTCTCCCAGGCCTGGAGGTGCTGGCGGTTTTGCTCGTACGCCCAGGCCAGGACTTCCAGACCTCTGGTATCGCGGCGCACATCCAGATCCTGGAAGGCCAGGCGCAGGGCCTCCTCCGGGTGTTTATCCCGCCGCAGGTAAAAGGTGGCCAGTTCTCTCAGGTACGCCACCCTGCCGCTGGCCACATAAGCGCGCAAGGCCTGTTCTGCCACCTGATCCAGGGTATCGGCCAGGGTGTGGTGGCCCAGCCGGCGCTCCACCGCGGCCCAGGCTTCAGCGCAGACAGGGTCTGGCCGGATGCTGAAGGCCCTGGCATACAGGTCGGCAGCTCCTTCATCCTCCCCGTTTGCGACCAAGACCTGCCCCAGTTGCTTGAGGGCGAAATCGTCATTGTGGCGTTCCTGGAGCACCTCCCTGAGGATGGTCTCGGCCAGGGTGAGCTGGCCGCGGGCTGTTTCGCAGGAGGCCAGCACCACCCTGGCCCAGTTGCGTCGCCCTGGATCATCCGCTGCGGCGATGGCCTGCTGGAGGGTGGACACCGCCTCATCCAGATGGCCCTGGGCCTGCAAGAGATGGGCCTGGCGCACCAGGGTGTCGAAGTCCCGGCTCAGCTGCATCAGGCGCGCATAGTGGGCCGCCGCGCCCCCTATATCCCCCAATTCGAGTAGGGCATCCCCGGCCGCGCAGTGGCCGCGCGGGTCCACGGGGCAGGCGCGGATGAGTTTTTTGGCAGCCAGCCAGGCAGCGCGGAAGTGGTGCTGGTATGCGCAGAGATTGCTCTCGGCCCACAGCAGTTCCGGGTGTTCCGGCGCCAGGGCCCTGGCCCTGGCCAGCACGGCCTCGGCCTGGTCCACGTCTGACCAGTCGCCAGCCAGGCGCGCTCTGGTGAGATAGGCGATAATGAGGCGGGCGCGGGCTGCCGGATTGCCGGCGTCGCGCAACACCTGAAGTTCGCAGGTCCGCACCTGCTGGCTGGCGGTTTCGAGGTCCTGGCCGAGGTCGGGAATATGGCCCTGGGCGGACCCGCGGTACAGGAAGACAAGAGCGGCGCAGAGGAGAAGATGGATATTCATCGTTCACCTTGTTTGCGGTGTGGGGATCGGAGGCTGGGCGGGCCTCCGGTCCCCGGCTACCTCTCTCAGCGCAGCAGGGTCAACTGGCGCGTCAGGGTAAAGGGCACGCTTTCTGCAGTACTGCGCATGTGGAGGCGGTAGAGATAGATCCCGGAGGCCACCTGATGGCCGGCATGATCGGTGCCGTCCCAGGTGACCAGGTAGTGGCCGGGCGCCTGAGCCCCGTCCACCAGGGTGCGCACTTCCTGGCCGAGCAGGTCGTAGATCTTGAGGCTCACGGTCCCGGCTGCGGGCAGGTTATAGGGGATCTGGGTGCTGGGGTTGAAGGGATTGGGATAGGCCGGCTCCAGGGCCAAGCCCGCGGGGAGGGCAGCGGCGGCTGGCTTGGCGGCTGCCGTGTGCGGAGGCGCCAGATAGGGGAAGGCGGTGAGGTACTCCGCATCGTTGCCATCTACGTCGTCGGTCCCCCCTCCCAAGAGTCCAAGGGAAATGTCGATCACATCGTCGGTCAGCCCCCTGCCGTTGGGATAGAGCGTCGGTTTGGAGGTGTCGATGGTGAGGAGGTCTGGAGTGAGGATGTCCAGGGGGATGAACTGGCCGTATTTGCCCTTGTCCTGGACGGGTTGCGCCTTGTTAAAGGCATCCTTCATCTCCGCGGCGATGAAGAGGGTGTTGATCGCTGGCCGGCCTTTGCGGTCCACGGTGCCCACCCCCTGTTTGTGGGTAGTGGCCCAGATGCCCAGGTTGGCCCCTCTGCGGGTGAGTCTCTTGAGGTTCAACTCCACGACGATGGCAGCCACGTCGGCCCCGGCAAAGGTGTCCTGGCCGATGGGGCCCTGGCTGAGCAGATCCAGATCGAAGAAGAAGGGGTCCTCGCGCCGGCCAGTGAAGAGGTCGGTGACCAGGGGCTTGAGGTTGCCCGTGGTGCTGACCCTGCCGGAGCGGTTGAAGCGCAGCTCCAGGTTCATATCAGCCAGGGCATTGCCGTCGGTATCGACATGGATCTTGTAGCGCACGTTCGGGTCGAAGAGCCGCGCTTCGGATGCCAGGAAGGGGTTGACAGTGACCGCGACGATCAGGCTCGGGCCTTTGACAAAGGCGTACAGGTCGTTGATATCCGCAGCCGCATTGGCTTTGGCCAGGGGCGCGTCCCGGTGATCCGAAGCCTGCAGGCCAGCGGTGGCCAGCAGGAGCACCAGGCCCACTGCAGCGAAGGTTCGCATGGCATCTCTCCTCTGATAGGTTGAATGAAGGCGCGCAGTGGAGATGAGCAAGGGCTGTGCCCGCGGCCCTGGCCGCTGCTGGCAGGTATCTTAAAGAACAATTAAACAGTGAGTTATTCTTCTTCCACCCCCCGGTGTTATCCCTGGTATACAGAGGGCAAAGGTGTTGTCGTGGATATACAGTTTTCGCGCCATCCAGGGAGCGCCAAGGCCTGAGTAGGCGGCAGCGCGAGACTTAGAAACACAACAGGGAGGTGTGCAGCAGGTTATACGGTGTGGGCGAGATTATACAGGGAGGGAAGCCTCGCTCAACCCTGCGCGGCGGCGATGATCCGGTGCACCAGGCCGCCGGGGCGGGTGGGGCCGGCGAAGTCCTGGTGGGCCAGGGCCGCGGGCAGGGACCATAAGTTCATGGACTGGAAATAATCGGTCCAGCCCTTGGCCCGGTCGGGTTCGCCGGTGTCGGCCTCGCCCCGGGTGCGGTTGGGCTGCTCCCAGGCGCAGCCCTGGAGACAGATGAGGTTGTGCCAGGTCCGGTGGGCCAGTTCCAGCCCCAACTCTTTCTTGCCCTCATAGATGCAGAGCAGGGCCAGCATGTTGACCTGGGCCGGGAAGGACCCGTACGCGCCGTAATCCCAGGTACCGGCCCGAGCCGGGTCCCGGGGCGAGCCATCGGGTTTGGCGTAGTTGACCACTCCGCAACGGGAGAGGGGCACGCAACAGCGGCGGATGGTCTCCAGGGTGGTCTGCACCCGCCCGGCGGACAGGGCCAGGGGCAGGCCGTGGTGGCGCAGGATACACTCGCCATCGAGCTGAAAGCTGAAGACCAAGTCCGACTGCCGGCCGGTCTTGGGATCGAAGCAATTGAGGTAGTGGGTGCCCTGCCACAGGCGTTTTTCCATGGCGTTGGCGCCGGCCTCCAGCCAGGATCGGCACTGGCGGGCAAAGGCCTCGTCCCCGGCGGCGGCGGCCAGGCGAGCGGTCAAGGCCAACTGGGCCAGGTGCAGATCGCCAGTGTGGGCGGCTAGGCCGAACCAGCCGGGATAGTCGGCCTCGAACCACTCGCGCGGCGGATTCTCCCGCTGTGGGTCGGGCATGGCGATGATCCGCTCGCCCTCGGTGTACGCGGGTTCAGCGCACAGGCCCAGGGTCCAGCGGGTGCAGCGCTCCACCACTGGGTAGAACTCGGCGAGCAGTTCAGGGGTGGCGTGGCAGAGCAGAAAGCGGTCGATCATCGCCACCAGGGAGATGCCGTTGGTGGCGAACTGGTAGCCCCGGGCCGGGGTGGAAAAGCTGGCCGGCGGGGTGTTGGTGGTGCAGCCGCCAAAGGACCAGGTGGGCGCCCCGTCGGCGAACTGGTACCCTTTGTACCCGCGCAGGGTGGAGAGGGCCAGCTCCGGGAAGAAGTAGACCAGGGGCTGGTTGCCGTAGAAGGTGTTGGGCAGGCACTCGGTCTGCGGGCAGCCCCGCGGGCACTCGTTCATCCCGAAGAGCCCGTCCTCCTCGCGCACCCAGGCCGGCAGGGCAGGCCCCTTTTGCGCCCACAGG
Source organism: Chloroflexota bacterium (assembly GCA_016190505.1). Classification (GTDB taxonomy): domain Bacteria; phylum Chloroflexota; class Dehalococcoidia; order JACPQK01; family JACPQK01; genus JACPQM01. Next base: position 5,545 of record JACPQM010000073.1, read on the forward strand.
CTGTCCTCGGCCAGCAGGTGGAGGATGTTGACCAGGCTGTCGCGCAGCCACAGGGGCAGG
>JACPQM010000076.1 GCA_016190505.1 Chloroflexota bacterium
GACGTGTCGGGACTTCGCTGCGCTCGCAATGACGGGGCATGCCCGGTGCCAGGGGCACGACTCTGATACGTCGTCCTGTCCGACTCCCCTATTGACATGGGGGCTCGGTTCATTGAAAGGAGCGCAGCGACGAAGCAACCTACGGACGGCGCCAAGGTCAGAAGGTTGCTTCGCTGCGCTCGCAATGACGGTTGGCACACGGCTCTGCGTTGTCTTTGCGAGGAGGGACTGATTGAATGTCGTTCAAAGCCCACACGGAGTCGGGCGAAGAATCCGTACCCCCGGACGGCAGAGTTTCCACGCCGGTCCATTCGACCAGGGGCACGGACTCCCTCAAGAATGACAAGGGGTTGAGCCAAGGAAGGGGACACACCATGCTAACGGTACGTGAAGCCATCCGGGAGCGGCGGGCAGTGCGCAAGTTCAAGCCGGACCCGGTTCCCGACGAGTACATCCTGGAGATGCTGGAGGCCGCCCGGCTGGCCCCGTCCGGCCACAACCGCCAGCCCTGGCGCTTCCTGGTGGTCACTGACCCCGAGGAGAAGCGCTTTATCGAAGATAGCTGTCGCCACCAGCACTTCATCGGCGAGGCGCCCGTGGTCTTCGTGTGCGCTGCCGACCTGTCGGCCTTCTCCAAGCTCTCCGAGCGCCTGCGCTACGAGGAGTTCATCGAGTACGGGGTCTTCGACACCTTCTCCGGGGATCTGACCGACCACGCCTACTGGGAGAAGGGGTTCCTGTCCGGCCCGGAGCCGGACCCCAGGGCGTTTGCCGGCGCCGCCCTGGCCAACACCTACATCGCCATCGAACACCTGGTGCTTACGGCCACCGCCCTGGGGCTGGGGACTTGCTGGGTACAGGCCCGTCCTGCGACCGAGGCCCTCCAGAAGCGCTTTGGCTGGCCGGAGCACATCATGTGCGCCGCGGTCATCCCCTGCGGCTACCCGGCCTTCCTGCCTTCGCCCCGCCCCCGCCTGGCCCTGGAGGAGTTGTTGCTGAGGCCGTTGCCGATGGTGGCGAGCCACCCGACAATATTGTATTCATAGAGGGACCCCGAAACAGCTTTGCCGCAGCCTTGACCGATGTGAATTGCTCAGCGATTCACCGTAATCGCCCTCTCATGCCAACGCACAAACCGGTCGACGATCCCGCCCGGGATCGCCCGCGGGCAATCGGCCTCTAACCCCAGAGTACTCCTTTTGCGGCGAAGAAATCAACCAGCGTACCCTTCGCAACGTCAATAGCGGCGTCGCGTGGCCGTTCCCAGTCTCCCCACAATTCATCTCCACCCCAATCATCGAAGCGATCCTCAAACATTTAACCCAAAGGATACAACGGCGCCAGACGTATTGCACTGTATCGCGACCAGCCTCTGCTATAATTGCCCCATCTTCACCCTTCGAGGAGGCGCATATGGAACCCGAAGCCCAGGCCTACGTTGATTCCTTCCATAACCTGTGGGAGCAGGCCAGGCAGGCCCTCAAGGACCTGCCACCCCAGGCGCTGAACTGGACGCCGCTCCCCAGGGACACCAACTCGGCGGCCGTGGTCGTGACGCATATGTGCGGCTCGGCTGCCCTCGGCGTGTACCAGGCCCTGACGGGCGTGGACGTCCGCCGCCAGCGCGACGCCGAGTTCCGAGCCTCCGCCCAGACGGCCGCGGACCTGCTGGCTGTGGTTGACCGCATCGAGGCCCAGTGCCGGGAGGCCCTGGAGGGCGCCACGACCAATGCCCTGGCGGAGGCATTCGCTCCACCCGGGCGGGACCCCTTGTCCCGGCGGGGATGGGTGCAGCGCAGCCTCACCCACCTGGGGACGCACGTGGGCCACCTTCAACTCACCCGGCAGTTGTGGGAGGCGCGCTCGTAGGGGCGCGATTTATTGCGCCCACGGCGGGGTGCAGGCGCGCAATGAATTGCCACGGCGCAATGACCTGCGCGTGGGGCGCAATGAATTGCGCCCCTACGCCAGCAGGCGCACCAGGGGCACCACGTCCGGCGCGGTCTCCAGATCGGAGACGGTGCGGATGACTTTGTCCACGGTCGCCTTGGACAACGGCTTGACGGAGTAGGCGGCGCAGTCCCGGAACTTGGCCTGAAGGTCGGCGTCGCTGATGGGGTTGTCGGGGTGGCCGTAGGCGATGTCCACGTGCTGGCTGTAGGACTGGCCGCCGTTTGAGGCTATCTCCACGGTGGCCGCCTCCACCAGGCGGCGGTTGTAGCTTTTGTCGTATTTCCAGGTGACCTTCTGCGCCACGTCAAGCACCTGCGGGTCGCGCAGCGCCTCGGCACTGAAGTCGCCCAGCACCAGGTTGCGCCGCTGGACTGCTACCGCCACGCAGTAGGGCAGGCTGAACAGGGCGTCAATGGCGAGTTGGGGCCGCCTCTTCTGCTCGGCGGGCAGGCAGCGGCTGCGGCCATCGCTGCCCACTGTCAGCTTTATCCCCTTCACCTGCTCGGGCCGGATGTCGTGCTCCCTGACCAGGCGGAGCGTAGCGTCGGCAAAGGTATGGATAACCCGGCAGGAGGGCCACGGCTTGAAGCTAAGGCCGGCGCCCTCGAACCTCTCGCCCACCCGGTCCACCAGACGCGCGGGGTCGTAATGGCCCCGGAAATAGAGGTTGAACAGGCCGGCCTTGCCCTCGAAAGCCTGTTTGCCGCCGATTAGCCCCTTCTGCGCCATGAGGGCGGCCATCACCCCACCCTTGGCCGAGAAGGCGTCGCGGATACCCCGGAACACGGAGCCGGCCCCCACGTGCCCCTCCCAGCTACCTGCCGCCTGGTTCAGGGCCATGCCCAGGGCACCCGCCATCTGGCCCTCGTCCAGGCCCAGCAACTTGGCCGCCGCTGCCGTGGCGCCAAAGACGCCGATAATCGGGGGACGGGACCAGCCCTGGTTGTGGTCCTGGAGGCTGGAGCCTAACCTGACCACCAGGTCGTTGCCCAAGGCCAGGGCGGTAATGAAGCGCTTGCCGTCCACCCCACCCAACCGCTCGGCGATGGCGAAGGACGCCGGCAGGCAGGAGCCGGTGGGGTGTAAGCGGGAGAAGTCGTCAATGTCGTCGTAGTCCAGGGGGTGGGTCAGGGACCCGTTGGCGAAAGCGGCCATGGGTGCGGGCGCGCGGCCACCGTAGCCGATGATTGTGCTCTCGCCCCGGCCATCCCCCTGGGCCACGATCTCGGCGATCTCGCGGCAGCCCTCGCCCAGGGTGGTGGCGGCCAGCATGGCGCCCAGGCAATCGAGGATGCTCTTCTTGGTGACTTGGACGGTCTGCGGCGAGAGGTCTTCGTAAGTGGTCCGGGCGATGTTCCCGGCGATAAGCGCGGTTACCCCTGCTGTGGACATTTTCCCCCTCCCTTCGGACGTTGGCCCGGTGAATGCTGCGATGATAGCACTGGTCCCGCCTACGGTCAACGGGTAGTCTCTTCCAATGCAAGATGAGACTGAAGGACTGAAGGGTGGCACTATTGTAATGAGTTAAAGTATGGTATAGTAATAGAAACAGTTATCAGATGAAGGTTGGCTGAAGATGCGTCGCACATATCAACGTGAGGTGATCCTGGAGGAGCTGAGGAAATTCGACAACCACCCCTCGGCAGCGGAGCTTTACGAGCGGGTGCGCCAGCGGATCCCTCATCTCTCCTTCGGGACGGTCTACCGCAACTTGAAGCTGCTCAGGGAGCAGGGCCTGGTGCAAGAGCTTAGTCTGGGGTCTTCAGCCTCTCTGTGGGACGGCAATCCCGCCCCTCACTACCACTTCACCTGTCAGGGCTGTGCCCGGATCATTGACCTGCCGGTAGCGCTGAAGCTCGATTGCCAGCGGGAGGTCGAGGCCGAGACGGGCCTGCGGATCACCGGCCATCGGGCCGAGTTCTACGGCCAGTGCGTAGAATGCCAGGTGAGGAGTGGTCAGGGGGTGGCCGTCCCCCAAAGAGTCCACCAGGTTGTCTAGCGGTCCCCGCTAAGCTCCGGATGGCAGGCGGCTCTCCCTGTAAGCTTTCAGTGCGGCCTGCTGGCTGTCCCAGAGTTGATGTATTCCCTTTGCCGAGAGGTCCAGCAACGTATCCATCTGGTCTCGCGTGAAGGGCGCACCTTCCGCAGTCCCCTGTATTTCGACGAACTCCCCCTGGCTAGTCATGATGATGTTGCAGTCCACGTCTGCTTGCGAGTCCTCCTGGTAGCACAGGTCGAGGAGAAAGCGGCCCTGGACGATGCCCACACTTACCGCCGCTACCCCGCAGCGTAAGAGCGAGGCCTGTGCTGCTCCCGACCTCTCTATGCGGCCCAGCGCCAGGGCCAGGGCTACCCAGCCGCCGGTGACAGCGGCTGTCCTGGTGCCACCATCGGCCTGGAGCACGTCGCAGTCCACAACGACCGTGCGTTCCCCGATCGCCTGGAGATTCGTGGCCATGCGCAGGGAGCGACCGATGAGGCGCTGGATCTCGTACGTCCGGCCGCTGGGGTGCCCCACCATCACCTCGCGGTTGGTGCGTTCCTTGGTCGCCCGGGGAAGCATGCCATACTCGGCGGTAACCCAGCCCTGCCCCTGCCCCCGGAGGAAGGGTGGTACGCGTTCCTCCACTGTGGCGGCGCACAGCACGCGGGTCAGGCCCATCTCGATGAGCGCGGAGCCTTCGGCGAAGGAGAGCACGCCGGGGGTAATAGTGACAGGACGCAGTTCGTCCCAGTGCCGCCGGTCTACCCGTAACATAGCTGTCTCATTGTATATCCCCCGGCGGCGGCGGCGCAAACCGAGTAGTCCAACGGGGTATAATGGCCTGCATGGACCAGGTGACGGCGACGCTGGCTATCAGGGTGGTGCCCGGTGCTCCGAGGGACCAGGTGATGGGCATCGCCGATGGCGTATGGCGCGTGAAGGTCGCCGCGCCCCCGGTGGGCGGTAGGGCCAATGACCGGCTCATCAGCTTCCTGGCCGAGATAATGGGCGTGGCCAGCCGCCAGGTCTGCCTGGTCCGGGGGCATACCTCGCGCCAGAAGGTGCTCGAAGTGACCGGGGTTGGTCCCGAGACGGCGGCGGAGCGCCTGGCTGGGGCGGTACACCGATGACAGACGCCATACCTCAGGTTGACCTGCACCGGCTCACGGTGGAGGAGGCCCTGGCCAAAGTGGACAACACTCTTTACTCCTCTTACGGAGCGGGCTACGTGTGGGTCCGGGTGGTGCACGGGAAGGGCACGGGCACATTGCGCCTGGCGGTGCGCCGCGAGCTTGCCAGGCACCCGCTGGTCAAGCGCTTCAGGTCTGGCCTGCCCATGGAGGGTGGCGAGGGCGTGACGGTGGTGGAACTGATCAACCGCTAGCTATCGCGCCCTGTTTACCCATAGTCTGCGGCCGTCGGTGACGAGCTCGATGGTCCCCCGCTCTGACGTAACGTACAGGTCGTCGCCCACCAGCCGGCGCAGCCTGGCCACAACCTCCGCATGGGGGTGGCCGAACTGGTTGTCCGCCCCTGCGGAGACCACGGCCACACGCGGGGCCACCGCCGCCAGGAACGGCTGTGAGGTGGAGGTGTCCGAGCCGTGGTGTCCTGCCTTCAGCACGGTGGCACTCAGGTCTACGTCGCTCGCCAGCAGGTAGCCCTCGCCAGGTACTTCGAGATCGCCGGGTAAGAGGAAGCTCACCCCGCTAGCCTGCAGGCGGAGCACCACTGAGTTGTTGTTGGTGTCGGCGCCAGTGCCTTCGAGGGGATCCTCGGGTGGGTGCAGGACCTCCAGGAGCGCGTAGTTTCCCAGGCGAATGGCCAGGCCCGGCTGGGCCAGGACAAGAGGCACCCCACTGGCTACCTTTCGCTGCTTCCACTCCCGGTACAGGCCGGACGGCGAAGCGACCGGGGGCCCCTCCAGGACGGCGCCCACCTCGTACCTGTCCAGCACTCCGACCAGCCCGGCGAGATGGTCTTCCTCGGGGTGGCTGAGCACCACCACGTCCAGCCGGCGGTCCCAGTAGGGCAGTTGCTGGCCCAGGAGCCGCATCAGTGCCGGAGGGCTGGGGCCGCCATCAACCAGCACCTGGCGGCGTCCGGCCTGTACCAGGATGGCATCCCCCTGGCCCACGTCCAGGAAGCTAACGTGGAGGCGTCCGTCAGGCAGGCCGAGGGCGGCTGCCCATATCAGGACCCCCGCCGTTGACATGGCCAGCATTACCCCCCACCGTGCCCAAGCCTGCGTTGGCACCAGGGCGCCCCACGGAGGAGCGCGTCTCCGTCGCCATGCGACCAGGACGAAGGCCAGCAGCCCGTAATATCCAGCGACCGCTGGAGCCGAGATGGTAGTGTCCAGGGCTATGCCCGGGACTCGCGCCAGGGCATTCACCGACCACGCCTGGTAGCTCAGCCAGGGCCAGGCTAGCCAGCCCGCCACTTGCCCCAAGATGCCCGAGACGGCACCCAGCGCAGCCGTCAAAGCCGAGGTCACCAGCGTGACCGGCAGCACGGGGAGCAGCAACAGGGTGGCGGGCAGCCCCATCAGGGACACTCGCTGGAAGTAGAGGGCGATGAGCGGGTAGGTAAGGGCCATGGCTGCCAGGGTCACCGCGGTGCCTGTGGTTACTGGCCTGGTCCAGCGGGCGGCGTTTTCTCCCAGGCGGCGAGTGGCCCAACCCTGGAAGGCGGCGTCCAGTGCTGGGGCCAGCAGGGCCAGCCCGACCATGGACAGGAAGCTCAACTGGAAGGAGACCTGGTCCAGCACCTGCGGGTGGAGCAAGACCATCCCCACCCCGGCCAGCGCCAGGGCGGTCACCGTGCTTCCCGGGCGCCCCAGGTAGTGGCCCCACAGGAAGAGACTGCCCATGATCGCCGCCCGCACCACAGGCGGGCCCATGCCGGCCAACAAGGCGTACAGCCATACGCCGGCAAGAGGCAGGACCAGGTAAAGGCCTCGCCGCCTCCCCAGGAGCCAGGTCCCCAGGGGCAGCAGCAGACCAGCCACGATGCTTATGTTCAGCCCGGAGACCGCCAGGATATGGGTTGTGCCCGTACGATTGAACGCGTCGGTAAGCTCGGAAGGCATGGACCGTCTCAGCCCCAGAAGCAGGGCCTGGGCCAGGGATGTCTGCGGCTCGGGCAGAGCCCGGGCCAGGCCGTCCGCCAGGTGGCGGCGCAGCGTCTCCAGCCAGGCACGGGGAGGGAAGCCCCGACCGCGGTCCAACAGCTCTACCCTCGGGGCGCTCACCACGGAGTAGATACCTTGCTGGGCCAGATACTGCGGGTAATCGAACTCCTGCGAGCGCGTCGGGGCGCGCAGCTCGGCCGCCAGGGCAACCAGGTCGCCGTATGCGTATGTGGAGGGGAGGGTTGTCCAGGCCAGCAGCCGGCCTGACACCGCTGGCTCCTGGCCGTCCACCAGGAGTGAGCGCACTTCCAGGACCAGGCGCTGGCCGCGTCCCCCGGGTTCAGCCTCGATCACCAGGGCAGTGATGCGGGCAGCGCTCCCGTTGTAGTGAGCAAGGGTAGCCGGCCCGCTGTCCGGCGGCGGGGGCCCCCGGAGCATGCCCAGCAGGAGGGCCACCACAGCCAGCGCAGCCAAGAGTGGCGTGCCTCTGCTTCTGTAGAACAGCGCCGCCGAAGCCAGGGCCAGAAGCAGAGGGACCAGCCACAGCCACCAGGGCAGCATGACCCGGCCACCCAGGTAGACACCGGCCACCGCGCCAGCCGCCAGCCAGGCCAGCTTCATGGGCGCGCCTCAGTCCAGGGTGATCATGTCCCGAAGCCGCTCCAGCGTGGTGGCGCCGATGCCCGGCACCAGGAGCAGGTCCTCGAGGCGGCGGAACGGGCCGTGGGCCTCCCGGTAGCTCACGATGTCCCGCGCCTTCTTCTCTCCGATCAGGGGCAACGTCTCCAGTTGCTTTGCAGTGGCGGAGTTGATAGCCACCTTCTGGTCCGAAGGTGGCGCCGGACTGGGGGAGTCTGCCCCGACTGAGGGCACGAACACCTTCTGGCCGTCGCGCAGGGGAGCCGCCAGGTTGAGCGCCTGCGGGTTTGCCCCTTCGGTGGGCCCGCCGGCGGCGGAAATCGCATCCTGCACCCGCTGCCCGGGCAAGAGGTCGTATACCCCGGGGCTGACAACAGCCCCGGCCACGTGGACTTTGAGCACGGCGGGGGTAGGTGTGGCCGTGGGCAGGGTTATCTCCACCATGTCCCCTGCCGATGGCCAGCGGGCCAGGAAGACCAGTCCGCCGGCGAGCACAGCCACGGCCAGGCCCAGGAAGGCCCATCCCCACGTCTGCGCCGGGGTGCCGGGCTGGGTCTGGCCCATGGGGGCCTACCTGGTGGGAGGGACGCTCGGTTGGCGCTGCCAGTCCTCCAGCATCTGGACCAGCAGCTTCTCCTCGGCGATGCCGGCCTGGCGGGTCGCTTTCTCCAGCGGGAACCAGCGGGCGCTGAAGGCGGCCACGTCGGTGACCTTGCCCGAGCGCAGCTCCGCCCGGAGGACGTCCAACTCGGCCCGGCGCGCCTCCAGCACTTCCAGGGCAGCCAGCCATTCTTTGAACACGGGATGTTGGTGCGGCAGCATGGCGCCATGATAGCACACGCTTCCGGGATGTCAAAGGTTTTCGCCCTGGCCAGGCTGCATTGCTTCCTGCGGCTGGTATAATGGGCGCAGTCCGACAGTATGGAGGTGCCCATGCCCCAGTACGCGTTCTTCGATGGCCGCACCGTGCCTCTTTCCGAGGCCAACATAAGCATCCTGACCCATGGCTTCCTCTACGGGACGGCCTGCTTCGAGGGCATCCGGGCCAACTGGGACGGCGACCAGTTGTACGTCTTCCGGGCTGCCGACCATTTCCGCCGCCTGCTGGATAGCTGCCGGGTCTTACAGATAGAGCTGCCCTACTCCGCGGAAGACCTGGTCGGCATCACCGTGGGACTGCTGGAGAAGTGCGGCTACAGGGAGGACGTTTACATCCGGCCCGTGGCCTACAAGAGCAGCCAGGGCGTCGGGGTGCGTCTCCACGACGTGGAGGCGGCGCTGGCCATCTCGGTGCTGCCCTACGACACGCCGCCGGGCGTGGCTACGGGTATCCGCTGCTGCATCTCCACGTGGCAGCGCATTGACGACAACGTGATACCGCCCCGGGCCAAGATCACCGGCCTCTATGTGAACAGCGCCCTGGCCCGCTCCGAGGCCGTGGCCAAGGGCTACGACGAGGCCATCCTGCTCACCCGCGAGGGGCATGTGTCCGAAGGCCCCGGCGAGAACCTGTTTGTGGTCTCGGGCGGAAGGCTGGTGACTCCGCCAGTCTACGACAACATCCTGGTCGGCATCACCCGCGATACGGTGATGGTGCTGGCCCGGGACGAGCTGGGCATGGTCGTCCACGAGCGCTACGTGGACCGGAGCGAGCTTTATCTTTCGGACGAGTGCTTTCTGGCCGGGACCCTGGCCCATCTCACACCTGTGGTGGAGGTGGACGGCCGGCCCATTGGCCAGGGCAAAGTGGGGCCGGTTACTCTGCGCCTCCAGGAGCTCTACTTCGCCGCGGTCCGAGGCGCGTTGCCGGAGTACGGGCGCTGGTGCACGCCGGTGTACCGAGACCCCCTGTAGTCCCCCTTGCCAAGGGGGACTACAGGGGGTCCGGCGCTAGCGTCTGGCTAGTTCAAAAAGGGGCTTGATCCGCTGCGCCTGAGAGCCCTCCCATCGCACGGAGTCCCCCTGGCGCCTTAGCTCTTCGAAATCCTCTTGGAACAGCTTCCTGGCAAGCTTGTTATTGGCAAGGATGTCCGATACAAAACCTACAATGACACATCCAACTATTCTCAGGCTGTCTGGTTCGATCCGAAGGTACATCCCGTCAACCACTTGTTCATTGACGGCCTCTTTTCCTTCGCCTATGGTTAAGAAGAGTGTGTCTCCGTCCTCGTCATAAGCGATTGACACTCCTTCGCTAAACAGTCGCTCAGATAGGTCTATATTCAACTTTTCGACCGCGCGCACATTGAGTCCCTCAGGTTGATCAATCATTGGTCTTCCCTCGGTCCAGCAATACTACCAACAGGGAAGCGGGCGCCAGCCAGCCATTGGTAACGCATCTCTACGATTCGCACGTCCTTTATGCGGTGCGTGAAGTAATGGGTAGCTTCTATTCCCTCGTCTCCTCTGTAATAGACAATCACCACCAAATAGAGATTTTCGAAGGGTTTACGCCCAAGGCGGAACCGAACCAGGTAGAATGCTCCGTTGTCCGCCTCGTCAGCCTAACGATGCGCCCGCGCCAATCTTTGACCTCAAAAACATACGCCCCTGGAGGAACATCGGCCATTCCCGAAACATCATACCACACAATCCGCATGGTGAATCCGCACGCCTGGGCTGCCCCAGTATGTCTACACCATCCTACAATCTTTGGCCAGCCTTCCACCTCAACTGAATGTAGCCTTGGAGCACGGCCGCTTGACAACTCCCTGCGTTGCACCGCAATATGACTGCGGTCTTAGCTTTAGATTGGAGGTGATCCGTTTGGCCATAGACAAGCGCCTGACCATGGCCGAGGCCGTCGCCGAGCTCCACGACGGCGCCACCATTGGCATCGGGGGCTCCGCAGGCCGCCGCAAGCCCATGGCCCTGGTGCGGGCCATCGCCCGCTCCTCGCTCAAGGACCTGACGGTGGTGTGCTGGGGTGGCCCTGACCTGGACCTGCTCATCGGGGCGGGCAAGGTGAAGAAGGCGGCCTACGCTTTCTGCCGCTTCGAAGGGGGCCGGGGTGCCCCCGGCAACTTCCGCCGCGCCCGCCAGCAGGGGAGCATCGAGTTCATGGAGCTATCGGAGTACCTCTGCCTGTCCGGGCTAGAGGCGGCCGGCCGCCGGCTGCCCTTCTTCCCCGTGCGCTCGGCCCTGGGCACGGACATCCTGACTACCAGTCCCCAGATACAGACCTTCACCGCGCCCTACACGGGCGAGACCCTGGTGGCCATGCCCGCCCTCAACCTGGATGCCGCCTTCATCCTGGTCAATGCCGCCGACCCCTCGGGCTACGGGCAGGTCCTGGGCGACCTGATGTTCGATATGCCCGTGGTCCATGCGGCGAAGGCGGTCTATCTGTGCGCCGACAAGGTGGTGCCGCTGGAGGTGCTCAAGGCCGACGTGCGCAGCATGGTAATAAACCGCATGTGGGTGGCCGGCGTGGTGGAGGTCCCCTTCGGCGGGCACCCCGCTTCCAACTACCCCTCATATCTGGCTGACATGGAGCACCTCCGCGAGCACTACCAGGCAGCCGCCGACCCCCAGGCGTTCAAAGCCTACCTGGACAAGTATGTCTATGGTGTGGACACGCAGGAGGCCTACCTGGAGCGAATAGGTGGCGTGTCCAAGCTACTGAAGCTGACGAGGAGGGACGAGGCCGCATGGCTTACGCAACCGATTACACCCTAGAGGAGCAGATCGTCTCCCGGCTGGCCAAGGTCTTCGACCCCAAGGACCGCATTCTGGGCGAGTCGGTCACCCACTGCGGCCGGGCGGCCCTGGCCCTGGCCAAGCGGCTCTACGCCCCGGAGCTGGCGCTGGTCGTCCTGTGCCACCGCACTTCTATCATCCTCAACCGGGATACCCTTCACCTGTCACCCCACACCATTCCGGCGGAGGACATCGAGGGGGAGATACCGGAGCGGGACATCTTCTTCCTGATCAATCAGGGGATGTGGCACATCTTCATGGGTCCGGCCCAGTTGGACCAGTACGGCAACGCCAACATCTCCCTCATTGGTGACAAGTTCAAGCCCACCGTGGCCTTCCCCGGCTCCATCGGCTTGCCCGACAACACGACCAACCAGAAGCGGGTGGTCTGGCTGGTCAACACCCACACCAAGCGTGTCTTCGTGCCCAGGGTGGACTTCATCTCGGGCGTGGGCCATATCGAGCTGCGGCGGAACGGCGTGATCAAGTACGGCGCACCGGTCCTGGTAACATCCAACCTGGGCTGTTTCGACTTCGAGCCGGCGTCGGGAAGGATGCGCGTGCAGTCGCTGCACCGGGGCGTGGCCCTGGAGCAGGTGGTGCAGAACACGGGATTCGAGCTCGTGGTCCCGGCCAGCGTGCCCCCGACCGACCCGCCCACCGAGGAGGAAGTGCGGCTGCTGCGGGAGGAGATAGACCCGCTGGGCGTCTGCCGCCTGGACTTCGCCCAGGGGGTGGAGGCTGCCCGGATCTCCGCCGAGATCACCCAGCGGGAGGCAGCGCTGGCCCGGTAACAGGGGAGGTAAGATATGGAACCGGAGATCAAGAACCCCTTTGAGCAGGGGCCCTACATACAGGTGGCGGGTTTCTGTGACCAGGTCTTAGAAGATAAGACGGGCGCGCTGTCTCTAATCAGGATTATAGACACCCTGACTCATACTGAAGCCAGGCCCGATGCCCCGGCTGAAATGCCGCCCGTAACTTACCGCTTGAAGCTAGTGCTAATGCTCAAGTCTGGGCGCGCGCGGGGCCGGCACGAAATCAAGGTAGTGCCCGAGCTGCCTTCTGCGGAGACGCAGCCCCCGCTGGTGATGACGGTACACCTTGAGGGAGACGAGCGGGGTCAGAACGTGGTTGCCGACATGAATTTCACCTTCACCATGGAGGGACTGCACTGGTTCAAGGTGTTTTTCGACAATGCCTTGCTGACCTGCATGCCTTTTAAGGTCAGGTATACACGACTTCAAACAACGACGTTGCCGCTGGCACGTTGACAAGCAGGCCAGCCTCCGTCAAGATCGAGGTGTTCGAGGTATAAGTGTGCGATTCCTCTGGAAAGACAATCTCAGCGGTAGGCGTCGATCGGAGATGTGCTATTAGAGTGTCCTTAAACTCGTCTTCCGTTATGAGGCCATCGCCCATTTCGGCTAGGCCGAGTTCAATTGTGCCGGCAAGTTCAGAGGCTGGGGATTTTGGCAGAGAGAACAGTTGCCGCCAACGAGCCAATAGCCAGTCCTCTAGTTGCTCCAGAACGATTTCTCCGGCCAGGTATCTGTTAACCTGGTGGAGGAGCCGATAGTCAGTCATGGTGCCTTCCTTGCCAACGTTCCCGGAGCCGAATCTGTGGGTTTCAGAAGAGATTATACAGTCTGAATTCAATAATGGCAAATACTGGGAACGGCTCAAGGATGGCGAATTCATCCCCGTCGTTCACAAGGATGGCCATCCTACGCACCCTCCAAAGGATCATCCTCCATGTACCAGGAGCCAATTCGTTATCTATTGTACTCCGCAGGGGGAGCCGATTGCTGGCGTGCATCAGTACCTGTTGCCGGACGGCTCCATTGGTGGCAGGGGGAGGCCCGACCCGAAGCGCCTAGTAGTTGGAGGCCAAGTGTTGGGCATTCGGGCCAAATAGAAGCCGGTGTTTGATCCATGGAATAGTAGGCGTGCAAGCCGTCCCCATTGACACGGACTTTGCCCGCTGGTACAACAGGGGGCAGCGTTTGATTCTGGTGGAGGCATAGCTTATGGCTCGATACCGTGTGGCCGTGGATACCGGCGGCACCTTCAACGACTTCGTGGTGTTCAACGAGGACACCGGCGAGCTGAGGGTGCTGAAGGTCCCCTCCACACCACGCGACCCCTCCCAGGCGGTGATGCAGGGCGTGGCCCGGCTGATGCAGGATGGCATCCGCCCCGAGGAGGTGACCTTCTTCTCCCACGGCACCACGGTGGCCACCAACGCCCTGCTGGAGAACAAGACCGCCCTGGCCGGCGCCCTGGTGACCAGGGGGTTCACCGGCCTGAACACGGTCCTCCAGACCCCCGCCTTCGGCCCGGCCATCTACCAGGTCTTCGCCGATTTGCCCAAGTACCTTATCCCCCCTCGCTACACCGCCGAGATTGAGGAGCGGGTAGACTTCCAGGGCAAGGTGCTCCAGCCCCTGGACGAGGCCCAGGTCCGGGAGACCGTCCGCAAGCTGGTGGAGAAGGGTGTGCAGTCCCTGGCGGTCTGCCTGCTGTTCTCTTTCATGGAGCCTGACCACGAGCAGGCGGTGCGCCGCATCATCCAGCAGGAGTACCCGGGTTTTCCGGTTAGCCTGTCCAGCGAGGTGCTGCCCCGCATCCGGGAGTTCCCCCGCTTCTCTACCACCCTGGTCAACGCCCAGGTCAACCCGGTGCTCACCCGCTACCTGGGGCGACTGGAGTCGGAGCTGCGGGAGCGCGGGATTGCCGCCAGGCAGACCTACGTGATGCAGTCCAACGGGGGCGTGGCCACCTTCCGGCTGGGGGCGGACCTGGCGGTGAATACCATTCTCTCCGGGCCTGCCGCTGGCGTGGTGGCCACCAGCCAGTTGGCCCTTCAAGCCGGTTTCCCCAACGCCATCGGCTTCGACATGGGTGGCACAAGCTGCGACATTGCCCTCATCGAGGATGGCCACGCCATCCAGACCAACCACGGGAGCATCGGGCGCTGGGAGATCGCCATCCCCATGCTTGACATAAACACCATCAGCGCCGGCGGCGGGACCATCGCCAGGGTGACCGAGGTGGGCACGCTCCAGGTAGGCCCCGACAGTTCGGGGGCCGACCCGGGCCCCGCCTGCTACGGGCGGGGTGGCACTGTTCCCGCCATCACCGATGCCAACGTGGTGCTGGGCTTCATCAACCCGGACTACTTCGTGGGCGGCGGCATGTCGCTGGACAGGTCCCTGGCCGAGAAGGCGGTAATGGAGAAGGTGGCCCGGCCCCTGGGCCTGTCGCTGCTGGAGGCCGCCGAGGGCATCGTGCGCATCATCAACGTGCAGATGGCCCAGGCCGTGAAGGCGGTCTCGGCGGAGCGGGGCTACGACCTGCGGGAGTTCGTGCTGGTCGCCTTTGGCGGCGCCGGGCCGGTCCATGCGGCCAGGGTGGCCGCCGACCTGGGCATCCCCAGGGTCATGGTCCCCCTGGCGCCGGGCGCCACCTCGGCCCTGGGGCTGCTATTGTCCGACGTGCGCCGCGACTACATGCTGTCGCGGTTGGGCCTGCTCACCGGCACGCCAGCCGGTGACATCAACCAGCGCTTCAATGAGCTGGGCGAGCGGGCCATCGCTGAGCTGGAGGGCGAGGGGTTCTCCCGGGGCCAGATCGTGCTTAGCCACCTGCTGGACCTGCGCTACTCCGGCCAGGGCTACGAGCTGACGGTGCCCTGCCCGCGGTTCCCCCTCCAGGATGCCGACCTGCCCCGGCTGCGCACCGGCTTCGACGAGGCGCACGAGCGCCTGTTCGGCCACCGGGCCGAGGCCCAGCCTGTGGAGCTGGTGAGCTACCGGCTGGTGGCCACCGTGGCCGTCCCCAAGCCCCAGGCCCCGCCCTGCCCGCCGGGGGTGGGGCCGGTAGACCGCGCCCTCAAGGCGCACCGTCTGGCCTACTTCGGGCCGGAGGACGGGCAGCGGCCCACCCCTGTATACGAGCGTAGCCGCCTGGGCGCCGGCGACGAGCTGACCGGGCCGGCCATCATCGAGCAGATGGACTCCACCACCGTGGTGTACCCCGGCCAGTCGGCCCACGTGGACCGCCTGGGCAACATCATCATACGCACGGCATAGCCGTTGCTGGGGATTGGGGGCTGACCTGTGGTTGGCATAATACCTGCCGTTACAGGCAAGCCGAGGCGCTCCCCCGCGCGCTAGACAGGCGGAGTACTCTTGACAGACTCGTTCAGCTTCATACACGCGGCTGACCTTCACCTGGACAGCCCATTTGTGGGCTTGGGGGACACCGCCCCACATATTGGGGAGGCGCTCCAGGAAGCCTCGTTTGCAGCCTTCAGCAACGTGGTCCACGCCTGTTTGCGTCACCGGGTGGACTTCCTCCTGGTTGCGGGGGACGTGTTCGATTCGCGGGACCGCAGTCTTCGTGCCCAGCTTGCGTTTCGTGACGGCCTGAAACAGCTTTCCGACGCCGGTATCAGCTCATTCGTTGTACACGGCAACCACGACCCGTTGGACGGATGGTGCGCCAGCATCAGGTGGCCTGAGCTGGCCCACGTGTTCCCGGGCGGCAGCTTGTCTGCCCGAATGGTTACCCGTGGTGAATCCGCCCTCGCAGCCGTGCACGGTGTAAGCTACCATACTCAAGAGGTACGGCAGAACCTGTCGTCCTGGTTTCCCGCCGAAAAGCGAGACCCGTACTCCATCGGGCTGCTCCACTGCAACGTGGACAACAACGCGGACCATGCCAGCTATGCGCCGTGCACCAGGGCCGACCTGTGCGCTTCGGGCATGGACTACTGGGCGCTGGGCCACGTCCATACCAGGGACGTCCTGCGAGACAGGGACCCCGCGGTCGTCTACCCCGGCACGACTCAGGGCAGACACCCCAGGGAGCCTGGCGCCAGGGGCTGCTACCTGGTGCATGTGACGCCCCCGGGCACAACCCGGATGACGTTCCTGGCTACGGACGTGGTCAGATGGGAGAACCCTGCGGTGGACCTCACGGGGACCGAGACCGACGAGCAGTTGCTGGACGCCCTGGCCAGGACGTGTAGCGAGCTGCGGGAGGCAGCCGAGGGACGTCCCGTGGTGTCCCGCATCACTCTGCACGGAAGCACACCCCTGTTCTCTACACTGTCCAGGCCCGGCTTGGTGTCCGACATAGTGGGGCGCCTCAGAGAGACCGAAGGGCGGGCCAGCCCGTTTGTCTGGGTGGACCGTCTCGAGATCGGGGTAAGGCCCGTGGTTGACGTGGAGGCGCGGCGGCGGTCGCCGGACATGCTGGGCTCCGCCTTGAGGCTGGTCCAGAGGTACAGAGACCAACCTGGCGGGGCAGACAAGCTGAGGGAGCTGTTGAGACCCGTGTCCGATGTCACCAGGGGCTGGCGGCTGGCCCCCGAGCCAGGTGACCAGGACTTGCTTCGCTGGCTCGACCTGGCCGAGGCGCGCCTTATGGATGAGCTGTCCGGAGAGTAGCCGGTGCGCATAAAGGGCCTGTGGATTGACGGCTACGGCATCTACAGCCGGTTTGGCCTGCCTGAGCTTTCCCCTCGTTTCGTGGTGTTCCACGGCAGGAACGAGGCCGGCAAGAGCACCCTCCTCTGGTTCATCCGTCAGGTCCTTTTCGGGTTCCCGTCTGGAAACACCAGGGAGCCCCGGTATCCGCCTCTGCGCGGGGGGAGGCCTGGTGGTTGGCTTGACCTGGTGGACGCCCGGGGCGACGAGTACCGGGTGGAACGTCGCCAGGGCAAGGGCCGCGGGGACCTGGCTGTCCAGCGGTCGGACGGCACGGTGTGCAGTGAAGGCGAGCTGGCCCGCTTGCTGAATGGCCTTCAGGCGGATGACTTCAATGCTGTGTTCGCTTTCACCCTGACCGAGTTGGCCGGACTCGAAAAGTCGTTCCGCAGCGAGCTCCAGGTCAGGGTCTACGAGGCAGGGGTCACCGGCGGCAGGGCTGGCCTGCTCGATGCCACAACTCGGCTGGATACGGAAGCGAGAGAGCTGATGAGCGCTCGCGCTGGGGTTATCCGTGACTCGGCACATAGACTGCGCGATCTGGAGACCGGGCTGGCTCAAGCGCAGAGGCCGGTACGGGAGTACGACGACCTGGTTGGCCGGGAAGCCGCGTTGCTTAGTGACTTTGCCCAGGACCAGGAGGCGTTGGAGGACCTGCGGCACAGGCACGTGTACCTTGAGAACGCCAGGAAAGTATGGAACGTGTGGCTGGCGTTGACAGAGGCGGAGAGGAAGCTGGAAACCCTCCCCGTGGTGGAGGGTTTCCCTGAGAACGGCGTAGCCCGGCTGGAACACCTCCTGGACCGCCGGAACAACCGCCAGGAGGAGCTGGCCCGCCTCGACGCCCAGGCACAGGCCCTTGAGGGCAGGATTGCCTCCAGCCAGGTGGACGCGTTGCTGCTGCAAGAGGCCGCCCGAGTGGACGCCCTCTACCGTACTGTCGAGCACTACGTGTCCGCCCGGAAGGACTTGCCGGACTTGCAGGCGGAGCTGCGTGCCGCGGAAAAGGCAGTCCAGGGCACCCTGGCAAATCTGGGCGCGGGTTGGGACGAGGCCCGTGGACGGTCGTTCGATTCCTCTGTCGCCGTTCACCAGGCCGTACGTTCTCACAAAGAGGCAATTCAAGGCTCCAATACGGCGGTAGCTTCCCTCCAATCCGGGGTCACCAGCAGGCAAGACGAGGCTGCCCGCGCCGGCGAGATTGTCGAGCGCCGGAGAAAGGACGTGGAGAGGGCCGAGGTCCCCGAGACCAGGGAACTGGCCAGCGCCCAGGCGAAAGTCCAAGCAGCCACTGACCTGGCGCGGGCGCTGCGCCACCTGGAGAGCGCGGATTCAGACCGGCGACACCTGGAGGCCCGGAAGTCTGACCTGATAAGGCAGCGCGATCTCGCCGCCACCCCGCCGGTGTCCATACCCGGCCGGCTGGCCGCGGCGGTTGTGGTGGCGTTTCTTGCCCTTGCCACCGCCCTGGCGCTACTGGGCCAGGCGGCGGGCGCCGCGGTCTCGGCCGTCGCCGCTGTGTTCATCACACTGGCGTTCCTGTACTTGAGGGACCGGCAACGGAGGGACCTGGCGCGTCAGGGCGTGAGGTCTGACCTGGAACAGGCGGTCTCCAGCACGCAGGCGGAGCTGGCCGGGGTGGAGCGCGCTGCCCAGGGGCTGAGGCAAGCCACAGGCGGACTGGTCGAGGCCCTCCAGCTTCCCAGCGCGCCGGACACTAACGCTGCGGAAGCCCTGGTGGGCAGGGCCACCGTGGACGTACAGAACCTCCGGCGCTGGAACGACCTCCAGGACGGACTGGAGGAGGCGGAGGCTACGGTCAAGTCGGCCCAGGGGCGTTTGAAGGACAGTCAGCAAGCGCTGGGCCAGGCGCTGGAGCAACAGAAGGCGGCCGGTGAAGCCTGGCTCCACTGGCTGGCGCAACATGGGCTGCCTGCGGACCTGGAGCCTGACACCGTCCTGGAGGTGTGCCGGCTTGTCCAATTCTTGCGCGAGCAGGTGGGCGGGCGCGAAAGCCTTCAGGAACGTTTGCGGCGGGTTACCGAGCGCCTCGGCGCCTTTGAGTCCGGGCTGACTTCCATACTCGTTGCCCTTGGGCGGGGACCTGCTCTCGGAGAGGGTCCGGCGGTCACGGGGGAGAGACTCAAGGGGGACCTCGATCGTGCCCGCCACGCTCAGTCCCAGTTGGAGACCCTGGTCGGACAGTTGGAGACGGTCAGGAAGGACCAGGGTACAGTCGGGGGTCTCCTCGCTCGATGTGACCGCGAGATCGAGGAGCTGCTGGCTGCCGGCCAAGCCCCCGATGAGGAGACCTTCCGCCACCGGGCCAGCCTGGCGGAGCAACGGGCAAGCTTGAGCGCGGATATCGAAGGCTGCCGCCTGGCCATGGAAGCCGTTTCCGGCCCGGGCGAGGCCTATCAGAAGCTACAGGGGTTCCTTTCGACCAGGCAGCTCAGCGACATTGACACTGAGACTGAGCAGGTCAGTACGGGGCTGCGTGAAGGCGGTGACCAGCAGCAGTCCCGGCAAGAAGAGCTTGCCGTGCTCCGCGCGCAGATATCCGCCAGGGAGCAGCAGACCGAAATGTCCGCCATGCGGCTGGAGTACCAGACTGTCAGGGAGAGACTCGCCGGCGCCGTGGCGCGGTGGGCTGTGCTGAGCATCTGTTTGAGCATCCTCCAGGAAGCCCGCGGCGATTACGAAAGGGAGCATCAACCCGAGGTCATCAAGGCGGCTGCCGGCTACTTTGCCGGGATCACTGAAGGCCGGTACCCGCGTCTCCTGGTGCCCGCGGGGGAGCAGCGGCTACTGGTGGAGTCCGGCACTGGCGAACAAAAGGCTGTGGGCCAGCTCAGCCGGGCGACGGCGGAGCAGCTATACCTGGCCATGCGGCTGGGCCTGGTGACCCACATGAGCAAGTCGGGCGAGCCGCTTCCCGTGATCATGGACGACGTCCTGGTGAACTTCGACCCGGAGCGCTCGCGGAAGACCTGCGAGGCGTTCGTTCAGGTCTCGCGGAGGCACCAGGTGCTCGTCTTCACCTGCCATCCGGAGACGGTGGAAGCGGTACGCCAGGCCTCGGGCGGCGATTTCCAGCTCGTGCAACTGCCATAGGTACCGTTACACACACTTGACACAGGGGGTGTCATTGGCGAGATTTATGGGGCAAGGAGAGAGGACAACTCTGCCCTCGTGACCAACAGTGTGACACCGGGGTCGCGCCCGTACGCCACGAAATGCTGCCACAACTTCGCCCGGCCGCAATGCGCCATCGCTGGCTGCCGTATCGTCGTTCCGGTGGGTTCCGTCCCGATGCAATCGGGACTGCACCCACCCTACAGCACTGCCATGGGTACCGTGGCGCGTAGGGGCGCACGGCGTGCGCCCTACGTTTTGACCGCCGTTTTCGTGGTCTCCCCAAGGTGCCGCGTTCCAGGTCTTCGCGTTTGATGGCGGATCAAGGCCCCCCTGTCCGGTTGACAAACGGCGGCCTGTCGTGTACCTTTGTCAACCACAGGCGAGGGATTCATGAGTGAGGGAGAAACAGCTTGATTGGCGAGCGGCTGAGAATGCTGCGGCTTTCCCGGGCACTGTCGCTGGAAGCGCTGGCCGTCGAGATGGGCGGTATGGTCACCAAACAGGCCCTTTCGAAATACGAGCGCGGGAAGGCCACGCCGTCCCCGGTGGTGCTGGTCAAACTGGCGGCTGCGCTGGGAGTAAAGGCCGTGTACCTCATGAGCCGACCGCGGGTCAATGTCGAGTTCGTCGCTTACCGGATAAGGATGAGATTGCCGAAGAAGGAGCAGGCGAGGATCGAGGCTGTTCTCGCCGAGGCGCTGGAGGACCGTGTGCGGTTGCAGGAGCTGGTTGGACAGCGTGACGGCTCGGTCATCCCTATGAGGAAGCTTCGAGCTGAGGGAACGCAGGACGTGGAGAATGCTGCGGAAGAGCTTCGTGCCCAATGGAAACTGGGCGTTGGACCCATCGGCAGCGTTGTAGCCACACTGGAAGAGCATTTCGTTTGCGTGCTGCAAATGGATGCCGCTGACCGATTCGACGGTGTTTCGGCGGTTGCCTATGACGACGAGCGTAATGTCAAAGCGGCGGCAGTCCTGACGCGCTCCGGCATCCCGGGTGAGCGCCAGCGCCTGAATCTCGTCCACGAGCTTGGGCACCTGGTCCTCGACGTTCCCCAGGACGGCGATGAGGAGAAGGCCGCCTTCCGGTTTGGCGGGGCTTTCCTGGCGCCGGCGGACAGGCTATTTCAGGAAGTCGGGCGCAAGCGTGCGTTCATACCGCTGGACGAGGTCCTGCTGCTCAAGAAGCAGCTTGGGATGAGCGTCCAGGCCCTGCTCTACCGCCTGCGCGACCTGGGCGTCATTACCGAGTCCTACTACAGGCAATGGTGCATAGACATAAACAGGCTTGGCTGGAAGAGGAACGAGCCGCTCGAGCTCCCTTCCGAAGAGCCGAGCTGGCAACGCCGGAACGTGTTGCGGTTGCTGGCTGAAGGAGTGCTGAGCGCGGACGAGGCTGCCCGGATGCTGCGGAAGGGGCCGGTCTCCCTCCGCGGTCCGCAGGGCGCGGCTCCCGGCATTTCGGGCCTGGCGGAGCGCCGGGCTTTCATGAAGCTGCCGTTGGAGACCCGCCGGCAGGTGCTGAGAGAGCAGGCTGAAATGCTGGCCGGGGAATACGAAAGGGACCGAGAAAGGGAGGACATCCAGGGAGGCGATATTGTCGAGTATTGACCTCCCCCGTCCCCACCGGGGCGAGGTATGGCGGGTGAACTTCGATCCGACGGTTGGTTCTGAGATACGGAAAACCCGGCCTGCTGTCGTGATCAGCTCCGATGCGATGAGGGTGTTGCCCATCAGGTTAGTGGCTCCCATTACAAGTTGGAACGCAACCTTCGAGGGCAAGCTGTGGCTTGTGAAGATCGCGCCCGACGCCAGGAATGGTCTCAGCCAGGACTCTGCTGTGGATACTCTGCAGTTGAGGGGCATTGACGTCGCGAGGTGCGTGGAAAAAATCGGCCAGGTATCTGCCACGAAACTTGAGGAAATCAGCGCCGCGGTAGCACTGGTCGTCGAATTCTAGGATGCTCCGTCAGGACGTGGGTTTGCGGCTTCCCGTCGCCGACGTGGTAGCAGCTAGCCGGATAAGGAGGTGGTAATGGAACCCCCGCCCATCGCCCATTTGTCCGAGGACGGACGGAGCCAGCCGCTCTACGACCATCTTGTAGGCACGGCTCAGAGGCCGAGCACATGGCCGAGGCTTTTGGGTGCGGGGGACCAGACCGAGGCGAGGCATTGAGTCATGGAAACTGAATACATTGCCCACTATCTTGAGCCTGACAAGAGACCCCAAAGCGTAGTGGTCCATCTTCAAGAGGCTGCTGAACTGGCCAGCCTCTTCGCAGGCAAGGTGGGTTTGCCATCACTGGGGAAGCTAGAGGGTCTTGTCCACGACCTCGGCAAATACAGCAATGAGTTTCAACGCTACATCCGGTCTGCCGAGGGAATGCTCGATCCCGATGCCGAGCCTGTAGACGCCGCTGCACTCAAAGGCAAGATCGACCACTCCACGGCCGGTGCCCAGGTCGTCTGGGAAACCCTCAAGGACAGGGACCAATTGTCTAAGTTCATGGCCCAGGCAGTCGCGCTATGCGTTGCGTCTCATCACTCGGGCTTGATGGACTGCATCTGTCCTGACGGCGAAGACAAGTTCTCGATGCGCATGGCGAAACAGCGCCAAGGCACCCATGTGGATGAAGCCCGAAAAGCCGCAGACGGAGAGGTCATGGACGAGGTTGTGCAGTTGCTCGATGCGCCTCTTGGTGTCCAAGAGATGAAGGGACAACTGGAAGGGCTCTTCCAAGGCGAGGAATCCCGGGACGTGCGGGAGTTCTACGTGGGTCTGCTGGTCCGCTTTCTCTTCAGTTGTCTGATTGACGCCGATCGGCTGAGCTCAGCAGGGCGCGCAAGTACGGGGGGCACCCATGCCCAGAATGGAGTGGAGTGGGACGTTCTGATTGGCCGGCTGGAAGGTTATGTATCCGGACTCGAGCAGACAACGTGGGTGGACAAGATTCGCGCAGAGGTGTCGCTGGCTTGCCGGGACTTCGCATCTAGGGAGAAAGGGCTGTACCAACTGACGGTGCCAACGGGTGGCGGCAAGACGCTATCGAGCCTGCGCTTCGGGTTGCACCATGCGGCCCGCCACCGAATGGACCGGCTCATCTATGTAATACCCTACACGTCCATCATTGATCAGAACGCACGGGTGGCCCGCTCCGTGTTGGAGCAAGCTGCTGGCACCGTTGTGCTGGAGCATCATTCGAACTTGGCCGCCGAACGGGACACTTGGCTAAGCGGGCTTCTAGCCGAGAACTGGGATGCCCAGGTTATATTCACCACCAGCGTTCAGTTCCTGGAAACGCTCTTCGCCAGAGGCACTAGGGCAGTGCGGCGGATGCACAACTTGGCCAACGCCGTCATCGGTTTCGATGAAATCCAGACGCTTCCAGTGAAGACAATCCACCTGTTCAACAACGCCGCCAATTTCCTTGTCAGGCAGTGCGGTTCGACGGTGGTCTTCTGCACAGCAACGCAGCCGCTTCTACACGCGGTGGACCCGAAGAAGGGGGCGGCAAAACTCTCTCACGAGCCGGAGATGGCCCCACGCCCCAAGGAACTATTCAGGGATCTGCGCCGCGTGGAGGTGCTCGACAAGCGCAAGACAGGCGGCTGGACGGACAGCGAAATCGCGGACCTTATCTGCGATCAGGCCAAGGCTGCGGGTAGCGCATTGGCAGTGGTAAACACAAAGGCTGCCGCGCGCGCTCTGTTTGAACTATGTAAACAACAGTTACCCACGGTGTTCCACCTGAGTGCCAACATGTGCCCAACCCACCGGCTCAAGATCATAGATGACATCAAGGTGAAGCTTAATGGGGCGGATTCGGCGCCTATGGTCTGCGTCAGCACCCAACTCATTGAGGCTGGTGTTGACGTAGACTTCAGCAGTGTTGTGCGATATATGGCCGGCCTCGACTCCATAGCCCAGGTTGCAGGGCGATGCAACCGGAACGGAAGGCGCCCGCTGGGCAAGGTCCTCGTTGTCAATCCCGCCCACGAATCCCTATCTAGGCTGCCCGAGATTCAGGTGGGCAAGGCGACCGCGGAGCGGGTGCTGGACGAGTACCGGGCAGACCCAGGCGCCTTTGATGGCGACTTGCTTAGCCCCAAAGCGGTCCAGAGGTATTACCAATACTACTTCTTCGACCGGGCTCATGAGATGGCCTACCACGTATCCGCCAAGAAGATAGGACACGACGACGACTTGCTCTCGCTCCTGTCCACAAATCCCCAGTCCGTTAGCGCGTACGTACATTCCACCAAGTCGCCGCCTCCGCTCGTGCTTAGGCAATCATTCAAGACAGCGGGGGCGAACTTCGAGGTGATTGACGCCCCTACAGAGGGAATCATTGTGCCCTACGGCGAAGAAGGCAATCGAATGATCAACGAACTGTGTGCTGCTGCCACTTCGGACGAAGTGGGACAGCTTCTGAGACAAGCCCAGCGCTATTCCGTCAACGTCTACCCCCAAGACCTCGCAAGACTCGCAACCATGGGCTGCCTACACGAAACACAGAGGGACAGCGGCGTTTCTTATCTAGACGCAAGGTACTACAGCGACGACTTGGGGGTAGTCTTCGACCCTAAACAGCCCATGTCCTTTCTTGAAGCATGAGAGGGGGAACAATGGAGAATCGCGTTGAGTTCAAGGTCTCTGGGCGGTTTGCGCTCTTCACCGACCCGTTGACCAAGGTTGGCGGGGAGAAGTGCTCGTACCACATCCCCACCTATGAGGCGCTGAAAGGAATCGCCAAGTCTATCTACTGGAAGCCAACCTTCGTGTGGGTCATTGACAAGGTAAGGGTAATGAAACGGGTACGGACCCAATCGAAGAGCGTAAAGCCGGTGAACTATTTGGGCGTGTATCCATCTCTTAAGGACCCCAACAAAAAAAAGGAGGAGCCATTCCACACTCTTTCAATTTACACTTACCTCGCCGACGTAGAATACCAGGTGCAAGCCCATTTTGAGTGGAACCCCTTCCGTGAAGACATGGCCCAAGACCGCAACGAGGGCAAGCATCTCGCTGTAGCAAAACGCATGATTGAGAAAGGCGGGCGTCAAGATATCTTCCTGGGGACCAGGGAATGCCAGGGGTACGTTGAACCCTGTGCTTGTGGAGAAGGCCATGGTTTTTACGACGATGGCGGCGAATTGGCCTACGGGCTCATATTTCACGGCTTTGACTACCCGGACGAGACCGGGAAGAACGAGCTGGTGAGTCGCTTTTGGCGGCCTGTCATGAAGGACGGGATCATCACTTTCCCGCGTCCGGAGGAGTGTACGATCCGCAAGTTCGTGCGTCAGATGGTCGCCAACCCGCCCGGATCGTCTGGGCTTAAAGGGGAGGGGCTGTTGGTATGAGTTGGATAGAAAAGCTATACAGGACCTACGACAACAACGCAGGCCACATCGGCGACCCGAACGACAAGGTGTTCCTCTTGCCTGTCGGGCATACAGACAAGAAGACGGCGGATGTCGAGATCACGCTTGACGCCTGCGGAAACTTCTTGCGTGGGTCCCCCGTGCCCGAGTCTGATGCTCGAACGATAGTGGCAGCCACGGAGGAATCTGCAGGGCGGACCAGCGGTGGCGCCCCGCATGCGCTGTGCGATGAACTGCAGTATGTGGCCGCGGACTACCAGGCACACGGAGGGACTAAGCAGCCGTATTTTGACCTATATCAAAAGCAGTTGACCAGTTGGTGTGCGTCAAGGTTCAACCATACAAAGATCCAAGCAGTTCTAGTGTACGTAACCCGCGGCCGGGTCATGGCAGACTTGACTTCGGCGCAGGTACTCAAGAACGGTCAGACAGACGCGTTCGTGCGATGGTGTGTTGACGTACCCGGGGACCCGCAGCGCAAACTTTGGACTGATAGTTCGATCTGGAAAAGTTGGGCGGACTACTATGCCAGCACGAGAGCCACCTGTGGTCTATGCTACGTCACGGGCAATAATGCGTTGCTGGCTGACCAACACCCGCGCAAGATCCGCGATGACGGCGATGGTGCCAAGCTTGTCTCGTCCAACGACGAGTCGGGTTTCACTTTTCTGGGCCGCTTCAGCACCGCCGACCAAGCCGCTGGTGTCGGGTTCGAAGTCACGCAGAAGGCCCATAATGCGCTCAGATGGCTCATCGCCCGCCAAGGTTTCGTTGAGTATGTCGGCAAAGGACTCAATAGGAAACCATCGTTGGCAATTGTGGCCTGGGCTGTGTCGGGCGCAGAAATTCCCGATCCGCTCTCCGATACCCAGACGCTTCTTTCTGGCAAGGCTTCCGGCCCCGTGACGACCTTGCCAGGCTATACTGCGCAAGAAACCGGAATCCAATTGTCAAAGCTGATTGCAGGGTACTCGGTCAGGCTCGGCCCAACGGATGATGTCGTGGTGATCGTGCTGGATTCAGCCACTCCCGGGCGAATGGCGATGCGTTTCTATCGAGAGCTAACGGGTTCTGAGTTTCTTGAGCGCGTGAAGGCATGGCACGATGTGGACGATGGATGCACGTGGCAGCAACGCCTTGATAAGGACAGGGTGTTCTTTGGAGCCCCGGCTCCTCGGGACATAGCCGAGACCGCGTACGGCAGGCGTGTAGACGACAACCTCAGGAAAGCCACTGTTGAACGTCTTCTACCCTCTATTGTGGATGGCGCCCAGCTCCCCAGGGACCTGGTTGACTCGTGTGTGCGCCGCGCATGCAACAAGTTCGGTATTGAACATTGGGAGTGGGAGAGAGCGCTGGGCATCGCCTGCGCGCTGTACAGATACCACAACAAGGAAAGGAGGTACAAGATGACGCTGGAAATTGATAGGAAGACACGGGACTACCTGTACGGGCGGCTTCTGGCACTGGCCGACCACTTGGAAGTGAGAGCACTGTATTTGGCCAAGGAGGAACGAGAAACGAACGCAGGTAGACTGATGCAGCGTTTCGCCGATCGCCCGAATTCGACGTGGCGGAGCATCGAGCTGTCGCTGGGTCCGTACAAGTCCCGGTTGCGCGCCAAGCGCCCTGGGTTACTGCTACGGCTTGAAACGGAGATGGACGAGGTCTTTCAGAGCTTTGCTCCAGGTGATTTCAACTTGGAGAAGCCACTCTCTGGGGAGTTCCTGCTCGGCTTCCATTGCCAGCGATCAAGCTGTTGGGCTAACCTCAGCAATCAGGGCGAAGACTCTGAAGGTGCCCAGGAAACAACAAAGGAGGCGTGAAATGGCAGACAAAGGCACACAATCGAAGGACCCGTCCGTGACTCTGGCCAACAAGGTTGACTTTGCAGTCGTATTCCGGGTCAAGAACGCCAATCCCAATGGCGATCCCTTGAACGGGAACCGGCCCCGGACCACCTACGACGGCCTGGGGGAGGTTTCCGATGTCTGCATCAAGCGCAAGATGCGCAACCGTTTGATGGAGATGGATAAGGGGATCTTTGTCCAGTCCGACGACAACAGGATTGACGGGTTCGTTAACTTGCGATCGAGGTGGGAATCCGTTATAGGTTCCGAAAAGGATGTGGAGGCCCTGAGACAAAAGGCTTGCCGAACCTGGTTTGATGTACGGGCGTTCGGCCAGGTCTTTCCCTTCAAAGCAGCGACTCGCAAAAAGTCAGCGAATGCGGCGGAAACTGGGACAAGCGACGACAAGAGCACCAGCTTCGGAATTCGTGGCCCGGTTTCTATTCATCCTGCGTTTAGCCTTGACCGTGTGGAGATCATGCCTTCCCAGATTACCAAGTGCACCAGCCTTGAGGGAAATGGGATAGACCGCCAGCCAGACCAGATGGGTATGAAACACCGTGTTGACCAGGGTATCTATGTCTTCTTTGGCAGCATGAATCCCCAGTTGGCCCAGCGAACGGGCTTCAGCGAAGACGACGCGCAGGCCATCAAGCAGGTCTTGCCGCGCCTTTTCGAAAACGATGCCTCCTCGGCCCGCCCAGAAGGCAGCATGGAAGTGCTCAAGGTCGTCTGGTGGCAACACAACTGCCCCAACGGGCAGGCTTCCTCGGCCAAGGTGCACAGAAGCCTGCAAGTGTCGGCCAAGGACGGTGGCACGGTGGATATCACCTTCGATGGTAGCAACGGGCCTAAGCCCGAGGTCATTGACGGTTACTAGCCCTGAGGCTGACACCATGATGTTCACCGAAGATGACCTTCTGCCCATATCGGCGCTTCAGCACCTGACCTTTTGCGAGCGGCAGTGGGGGCTGATCCACCTGGAGGGGGCGTGGCAGGACAACGTGCTCACCGTGGAGGGGACCCAACTGCACGACCGTGCGCACGACCCCGATACCGAGACGGAGGTGCGGGGCAACGTGCGCACAGCGCGAGGCTTGCGCCTGCGCTCGCTCCAGCTCGGCCTGACCGGGATGGCCGATGTCGTGGAGTTCCATGCCGCGTCGGAACTTGAAGCGGGCATACAGCTTGAAGGGGCGCCCGGGCTGTGGCAGCCCTTCATCGTGGAGTACAAACGGGGCCACCCCAAGATCGGCCGCGAGGACGAGGTCCAGCTCTGCGCCCAGGCATTGTGCCTCGAAGAAATGCTCGGGGTATCCATCCTGTCCTCAGCCTTCTTCTATGGGGAGCCCAGGCGAAGGAGCGACGTGGTCCTGGACCAGGGTCTCCGACAGGAAACGGAGGCCCTGGTAGCTCGCCTCCACGAGCTTACCCGTGCCGGAGCCACGCCGCCGGCCCAATACGCCAAGAAGTGCAACAGTTGTTCGCTGGTGGACCTCTGCCTGCCCAGGGCCACCGGCGGACAGCGCAGCGCCCAAAGATACCTCGCCAGAGCCATCGCCGACGTCGTAGACCCCGCCCCGATAGATGCGGGGTCTACGACATCTATCGGGGCGGAGGCAACGCCATGAAGCATCTGCTCAACACCCTCTATGTCACCACCCAGGGCGCCTACCTGGCTCGCGATGGGGAGACCGTCCTGGTCCGCGTGGAGCGGGAGACGAAGCTCCAGGTCCCCATCCATACCCTGGGCGGCATCGTCTGCTTCGGCCAGGTCTCCGCCAGCCCGCCGCTCATGGGGCTCTGCGGCGAGCGCGGTGTGGCCATCTCCTTCCTCACCGAGCATGGGCGCTTCCTGGCCCGGGTCGAGGGGCCGGTCTCAGGGAATGTCCTCCTGCGGCGAGAGCAGTACCGCCGGGCCGACGACCAGGACACCTCGGCCGAGCTTGCCCGCGCCATGGTAGTGGCCAAGATAGCCAACTGCCGGACCGTGCTCCAGAGGGCCGTCCGTGAGCATCCGGACGACGGCTGCGCCGAGGCCCTGTCGGAGGCAGTCGCCCAACTGGCCCAGCACCTCAGAGAATTAGAGGGCCCAGTCCCCCTGGATACAGTGCGAGGCAAAGAAGGAGACGCCGCTCGGCGGTACTTCGCCGTGTTTGACCATCTGATCACCGCCGACAAGGAGGCATTCGTCTTTCAAGAGCGCAGCCGCCGTCCACCACTGGACAATGTGAATGCCCTGCTTTCCTTCGTCTACACCCTCCTGGCGCATGACGTCGCCGCCGCCCTCGAAGGGGTGGGCCTCGACCCGGCGGTGGGCTATCTCCACCGGGACCGCCCCGGCCGGCCAGGGCTGGCGCTGGACATGATGGAGGAGATGCGCCCCTATCTCGGGGACCGACTGGCGCTGTCCCTCATCAACCTCCGGGAGGTAAAGGGCAGCGGGTTCAAGCGGACCGAGTCCGGCGGGGTGGCCATGGACGACGGGACCCGCAAAGCGGTGCTGGTGGGCTACCAGAAGCGCAAGCAAGAGGAGATACAGCACCCGTTCCTGGGGGAGACCATAGCTGTGGGTCTACTCCCTCACGTGCAGGCCCTGTTGCTGGCCCGCTATCTACGTGGCGACCTGGATGGCTATCCCCCGTTCTTCTGGAAGTAGGGGCCCCGATGCATCGGGGCCCTGGAGTAGGGGCGACCGGCCGGTCGCCCTGGCACCTTAACAACTGAAAATGGGTCGCGCATAGCCCGAAGCCTGTAGCCTGAAAGGGCGGGGGTGAAACCATGATGGTCCTGGTCACTTATGATGTCACTACCGAGACGTCTGAGGGACGGCGGAGGCTGCGCCGGGTGGCCAGGGCGTGCGAAAACCGCGGGCAGCGGGTGCAGAAATCGGTCTTCGAGTGCCTGGTAGACCCGGCCCAGTGGGCGCGACTGCGCCGGCAGTTGGTCGAAGAGATCAAGCCGGATGAAGACAGCCTCCGGTTCTATTTCCTGGGCGCCACCTGGAAAAACAGGGTGGAGCACGTGGGAGTGCAGCGGGCCTATGACCCCGAGGGGCCGCTGGTAGTGTAAGTGCCCCCGATGACGGCCGTCAGGCAATCATTGTACCCCCCGTGCCCCGGTAGCCCTGTCATTCTGAGTCCCTTCCGCAGAAGGACGAAGAATCCGTACCCTTGGGCTGGCATCGCGCCCAGAAGGCCATCGCGGACTGGTAGCGCTCGCGGGGCCAGCTATGGGGTCCGCGAGCTTTGAAGCGCTGGCCCTCGAATCTGGAGGGGCTGGAAAGGAGGTGGTCGAGAAAGACAGAACTGAATGGGAACATACGGTCGCCCCCCGCGCGGGGGCGTGGATTGAAACGCTAACCGCTGCGAGGCACATGATGGGCCATGATGTCGCCCCCCGCGCGGGGGCGTGGATTGAAACAAGCATGTCAGGCAATAGGCTAAGCACAAGCGGCGTCGCCCCCCGCGCGGGGGCGTGGATTGAAACCCATGGCACCTGGGGCGGCGCTTTGGCCCCCGGGTCGCCCCCCGCGCGGGGGCGTGGATTGAAACAGGAACACATCGCCGTACGGGGTGGCCCCCCCGTCGCCCCCCGCGCGGGGGCGTGGATTGAAACCTGGAGAACGCGCGGGTAACCGCCAGGGGCCCCGGTCGCCCCCCGCGCGGGGGCGTGGATTGAAA
>JACPQM010000070.1 GCA_016190505.1 Chloroflexota bacterium
CCGACGTGTCGGGACTTCGCTGCGCTCGCAATGACGGGGCATGCCCGGTGCCAGGGGCACGACTCTGATACGTCGTCCTGTCCGACTCCCCTATTGACATGGGGGCTCGGTTCATTGAAAGCGTAGCGAAGCAACCTTCTGCTACTGGCTTGGTCAGTAGGTTGCTTCGTCGCTGCGCTCCTCGCAATGACGCCGGAATCCACCAATTCCCCCGTTGGAAGGGCTTGCTGAAACTGAACGTGCTGACCATGGTCTCGCTCACACAATTGACTTGCGCCAGCCGATCGCATCGGCCTATGCCTGGTAGACCTTCACCTTGACGGTGTGGCCCTGCATACAGCCTACGACCTGGTCGGTCCACTTATGGTCTATGGGCACCAGCGGGGTCAGCGAGACGCGGCCCGTGTCCCGGGCAATGGGCGTGGCCCACTGGCCGAAGGCGCCTTCGATAAGGACCGTCTGGGGGTGTATCCCCTCGATGAGCTTCACCTTGCCTTTGACCCTGCCCACCGGCGACTCGACCCAGACCTCGTCCCCGTCGGCGATGCCCTTAGCCCGGGCGGTGGCCCGGGCAATCATGATGCGCTGGGCGCCCAGCTCCTGCTGGCCCAGCTCGATCATCCAGGGCTGGTCGCTGTTGGCACCCCAGCTTGCCAGGATGGACCGGGTGGTGGTGCCATACATGTCGTACTGGGGTGGCGCCTCCTCCATGATGGAGGGGAAGTAGGTGGGTAGGGGGGTGTACTCGTCGGTGGGCCACCAGCGCACGCCCACCTGGTCGAGCCCGCGGCGCAGGTCATCTCCGGTCTTCTTGACGAACTCCATGTAGGGGATGGGGTAGCGGAGCTTCCGGGCGACCATCCTGGGGTGCACGCTGTACTGCTTGTCCACGCTCACCCGCTGGGTGATGGCCCCGTGCTCTTTGAACCAGGCCAGGTCGTGCGCGCCGCCAGTGACCGACTGGCACTGCCGGTCAACCATGTCCTCCCAGCCGTACTTCACGCCCGGCTCCAGCCGGTAAGGCCCGGACAGCTCAAGCTTGTCGTTGACCGCCCGGTTGTAGGCGTCCAGGAAGCCGGTCCGCTCCGCCAGCTCGGTGAGGATGTCGGCGATGTCCTTCGTATTGAGGCGCGGCGCCACAGCGGGCTGGCGCAATGACACCAGGGAAAAGATCCTGGACAGCGGCCGGCGGACCTGGGTCCCCAGCTCGTAGCGCTCCATCTCGAGGTGCTCGGGCAGCACGATGTCGGCCAGCTCCGTCATCTCGTCCAGCACGTAGGCGATGGACACCATGAACGGTATCCTGAGCAGCGCCTTCTCCACAGTGGGTGGGTCACCCACCGAGAGCAGCAGGTTGGTGCGTTGCTGGATGAGCATCTCGGGCGCCGGCGGGGGTGGGTAGTTTGGTGGCGGGTCGGCGAGGTTCTTGTAGGCCAGGTGGGCGGCCCTCACTGAGGGGACCACCTTGAGGAAGGGGACCAGGGTCTCGGAGCCCTCTGGCGAGACTGGCGGCCAGGTGAACGGGTAGGCGTCGGTGGCCACCATGCCGTCCGCTCCGGCGGCAATGCCCCGGTGAGGGAACTTCTCGTAGAACCCGCCGGGCACGGCCCGGCCCCCGCAGTGGCCGCCCACCGCTTCCAGGGCGCCCACCAGGGCGGCCAGGATGTGCTCCGCCGAGATGCTCTGGAAGGAGCGCATGTTGCCGGTCAGCCCCCGTCCGATCTTGGTGCTTACCGGACGGTAGGGCAGGGTGATACCCTCGATCTGGATGGTCTTGCCAATCTGCGCATGGTCAACCCACTCCCGGGCGATGCGGCGTATGGTGCCGGCGGGGATGTCGGTGATGGCCGAAGCCCACTCCGGCGTGTAGCCCAGCACATGGTCTTTGAGTACCTGGAAGGCGGGCCGGCAGGCCACGCCGTTCGCGGTGCAGGTCCCTTCCAGGGCCAGGTCGGCGACCAGCTCGTCGTCGTGTGCCCGGGCCAACCCCGCCACCGGGTCCCACACCAGCGCCTTCCCGGTGTTGGGGTCACGGACGAAATAGCCGTCGGGGCCGACCAGGTAGGGCGAGTTGGTCAGCGTCTTCAGGAAGTCCGCGTCCCACACCTTGATCTCGTGGAGGATGGTGTGGATGAGGGCCAGCTCGAAGGCCAGGTCCGTGCCCGGCCGGATGGGCACCCACTCGTCGGCCTTGGCCGCGGACACCGTGAGCACGGGGTCCACCACCACCATCTTCATGCCCCGGGCCTGGGCGTCGCCATACTGGACGTTCTCGCCCACGCCGCCCGAGGCGCGCGGGTTGCGCCCCAGGAGGATGCAGTAGGTGGAATAGACCACGTCCGGCTCGCAGGACCAGCCGCCGTGGACCTGGTTGCCGAAGACGTGCTCAGCGAAATCGCAGTGGACGGCGCCGCCCCCGTGCAGCGCCTGGGTGGGGCCGTAGGCGGCTTTGAAGGCGTCCCAGGTGCCCTTGAGCTGGAACATCTGGTTGCCGGTCACCGCCAGGGCCAGCCCGCGAGAGTCCCTGGCCCGTATGGTCTTCAGTCTGGCGGCGATGGTGTCCAGGGCCTCGTCCCAGGTAATCTCCACCCATTTGGGGTCAACCCCCCGGCCCTTGACGGGGTTGGTGCGCTTGAGGGGCGACTTGATGCGGTGGGGGTTGTATATCTTCTGGACCAGGCCGAAGGGCTTGGGGCAGGTCTTGCCCCGGGCCTGAGTCAGCTCCACGAAGCCCGGGCCAGTGCGGTTGCCGTCCACGCCCACGGCCACCCCGTTGACCCGGTGCACCCGGATGAGGTCGGGGCCGTGGTTGCAGGCGTAGCAGGTGGTGGGCACCCAGGCGTCCTCCCAGACGTCCTGCGGTGCGGGCGCCTTGCCTCTGGGTGAGACCGTGGCAGACATATCAGTTGACTCCAATACTGGCCGTACGACGGGCCCGTAGCGGCAATTCACGGTTTGCCCTACTTCTACCACCGGGCCGTGGCTGCTGTCAAGGGGGCGGACTGGGGGCTGCGGGCTACAGGATAATCCTCCGTAGGGCGCGGCCCGGACCAAACTCGCTTGGCGAATCGGGAGATCCTTTCCGTCATTGAAAGTTCCACAGGTCCCGACCCGTCGGGACCTGTGGAAAGCAATGAACCAGAACGTGCGTTTCACTGTCATTCTGAGTGGTTGTGAAGAAATGGGGCGCAGCCGGTTTGGGCAAGGAAGCCGTAGGGGCGCGATTCATCGCGCCCTGGGGGGCGGGCGGGCACGCGATGATTGTGTGGGTGCGATAGATTGTGCGCCGTCCGCATTTGAGCGTAGGGGCGCAATGAATTGCGCCCCTACGGGGCCGCCCACCGTTGGGAACGCCCCGATCCATCGGGGCGCTACAGGCGAAGGATTTCTTCACAGCCTCTCAGCATGACACGCTGATGGCCGCAGCCTGCAGTCCCCAGCAGGGGTGCCCCGATGCATCGGGGCACCGTTGCGCCGGTACTTCAGTACCCTGTAGCCTGTAGCCCGTAGCCTGTAGCCCGTAGGGGCGCACGGCGTGCGCCCTACGGTCAGCCCTTTGCCGCCGGGTAGACCTTGACCCGGATGCAGCCGTCCACCTGCCCAGAGACGTGGTCTATGAAATGGGCCGCCACCGGAAGCAGGGCGCCGAAATGGACGCCTTTCCCCCGGGCCACTGGTTTGCCTGTGGCCCAGCTCCCGAAGCTTCCTCCAATGGCGACGACCTCGGGATGGATACCTTCGATCACCCTGGCCCGGCCCTGCACTTTGCCTGTGGCAGACTCCACGCAAATCAGAGCGCCATCCTTGATCCCTTTGCGAGCTGCTGTCCCGACATTGACGAGGATGTTGTAGCCGTAGCGGTGGCGCTCGGTGAGCTCCTGGAGCCAGGGGTTGTTGGGGGTGACGGAATGGGCGTGGAAAGGGAACTTGTAGGTCACCGCCACCAGGTCCCGGTCCGGGTCCTGGTCCGAAAAAGAGGGCTCCGGCTTCCAGTCCGGTATGGGCTGATAGTCAGAAACATCCCAGGGGATGCCCAACTCCGTAGCCACCGCCTCAATCTCCGGCCGGCGCCTCTGAGCGATCTCGTGGTAGAGAGGGATCCTGGCCCTCATGGTTCTCAGGGGGTATTCCTCATCTACCTTTCGCTTGACTCGGACGTTGACCTGCCACCTCATCCACTCCAGGCCGTTCTCTGGGCCGAACTGGGACCTGGCCCAGCGGTCTGCTATCTCCGGGTAGCCGTATTGGATGTGGGGGTCGAGCCGGAAGTCCTCCTTCAGTCCCAGTCTGGAGTTCAGGAGGGTGTTCAACTTCTGGGTGAAGCCGAGCCTCTCCGCCAGCTCCAGAAGTATGTCCCGCCACATCCGGGCCTGCCCAGGCGGGTCCACCACGGGCACGTGAATCCGCCACATGAAGTCACTGGAGCTGGGAATACTCGTGTACCAGTCGTTGGGGAACAGGATCAGCCTCTCCAACTGGTGGGTGTCGGGGAGCACCAGGTCGGCAAACTCGCCCACCTCGTCAATCTCCTGGGCAAAGCAGACGACAAAGGACAGCCTCTTGAGGACGTCTGCCAGTTGCTCTCTGTTGGTGGAGAGCAGCATGAAGTTGCTTCGGCAGTTGATCAGGACCTCCGGCTCTGGGGGCAGCCGCCGGCGCCTACCCTCATCCCCCATGTTCAGCAAGAACATGGCGTTGGTCCCGTTCCCCAGGGGAAACAGCTCCCGGCACCCCAGGCCCTCAGGCGCCTTGACCTGATGGGTGTAGGCGTTAATGCCGTGGCTGACGGGATGGGGGGGCATGAGCATCCCGTCGGGGTCGCTCTCCGGCCCCCACATACCCTGGGGACCTACCAGATTGAATCCCCAGGTGCCCCCTGGCACATAGACATTACCTATGAGCACATTCAGGAGCTGCACCGACCAGCCGTTGAGAGCAGAATGCGCATGGCGGACGACCCCAGAGAAGGCCAGGGATGCGGCTGGCCTGT
Organism: Chloroflexota bacterium; assembly: GCA_016190505.1. GTDB lineage: Bacteria > Chloroflexota > Dehalococcoidia > JACPQK01 > JACPQK01 > JACPQM01. The sequence goes on from JACPQM010000070.1 coordinate 4,991, forward strand.
AGGGCAGTTGTTGGCCCTCCAGCACGATGGTGGAGCCGATGCTGGCTGCCTCTGCGTATTCTCTAGCCAGGCGAGCGATGGTGACAGCCGGCACAGTGGTCACCGTGGCGGCGTAGTCCGGTGTGTACTTCTTGAGGTGCTGTTTGACCCGCTGGAAGGCCGGCTGGCAACGGACTCCGTTCACGGTGAGTTCACCTTCCAGGGCGGGCTGCGCGGCCTCGTCGAAGGGCGTGGTCCGTGAGTCCTGCGTGTCCCAGACCAGAGGTCTGGCTGTCTGAGGGTCCCGCACATAGAGCCCATCAGGCCCTATAAGGTAAGCGCCATTGCTGTGGTGCTTCAGGAACTCAGCGTCATAGAGGCCCAGGTCATTTACCATGAGATTGGCCATGGCCAGAGCCAGGGCGGCGTCGGTGCCTGGCCGGATGGGGACCCACTCGTCGGCCTTGGCCGCTGCCTGGTTCAGCACCGGGTCAATGACCACCAGCTTCAGCCCGCGGGTCCGGGCGTCCGCCATCTCGCGGGAGAACAGGTTGGCCCCCTTCTGAGTGCCAAAGCCCAGTTGATTGCCCCACAGCATGAGATAGCGGCAGTGGGCCAGGTCAACGCCCTGTTGAAAAGTGCCAGTGATAGGGTAGGTCATGACGTGCTTGCCCGGCCCTGGCGCGAAAGAGCTGGTCAGGGTCTGTCTGCCCCCGAAGGCGCTGGTCCAGGCCCCGGCGACCTGGTCCGTCACCGACGAGTCCTTGGAAGAGAACAGCAGCTTCAGGGGGTTGTCCTCCCGCACGGCCTTGAGCCTGGCCACGAGGATGTCCAGGGCCTCTTCCCAGGTTACGCGCTCCCACCGCGGGTCTACCCCAATACCCTTTTCCGGGTTTGTCCTGCGCAGCGGGTGGTCCACCCTGTTGGGGTTGTACATGGCCAGCAGGGTAGAGTTGCCCTTGGCGCAGAGCCGGCCTTCGTTCAGGGGGCAATCGGGGTCGCCCTCGATTCTCACCACCACCCCATCGCGGCGGTGGACCCTCAGCCCGCAGCGGGTGCTACAAATGTCGCAAGAGCTGGGAAGCCAGGCGTCGTCACTGATGGTGGCCTGCTGCATCGCTAACGGTCAAGCCACAGGATTTCGAGATAGGTGTTGGTGAAGTACCGGCTCCCGCCCCGGAAGTTCTTCACGTAGTCCCGGGAACCGTAGAACTCCAGGGGGAAGACGCCCAGGGTAGGCTCCCAGGCCTGGTCAATTACCCTGGTCACCAGTTGCTTGTAGGCTAGCTCGCCCTTTTTAAGGTCGGTCTCGCGCATGAACATGTCCACCAGGCGGTCCACCTCGGGGTCTCGGATGCGGGTGCGGTTGGTGGCCTCGTAGGACTTGCTCCACCAGTAGGCGAGGCCGTCCAGGGGGCTGGTAACGTTGATAGGGCCGAAGGCCAACTGGTCCTTCCCGAAGTTGCCGCTGGCGATGAAGTAGGCCCACTCCAGCTCGGGGACCCAGTGGGGCTTGACATTGAAACCGGCGGCCTGGAGCAGGCCGGTCAGTGCCTCAGCCAGCTCGTTGTAGGGGGAACCGCGTCCCGTGCTCAACATCATGGGTATCTCGGCGGGGAGCTTGCCCGGGTTGGCGGCCTTGTACTCGGCCAGGAGCTGGCGTGCCCGCTGGGGGTCGTACTTCACCCACTGGGCCACCTCTGGGGGCAACTCGTCCCAGCCGGGCTTGTGGTTGAGGACCTCCCGGGGCGTGTGGGGACTGGTAATCCCCTGGCCCAGAAGGACGGACTTGAGCAGGCCATCCCGGTCTATGGCCAACTGGAGGGCGCGGCGCACCCGTACATCGTCAAAGGGAGGCTGGTCAGCCCGGAACTGGATGCGGCCGGCGAAAGTGGAGTCAGGGGGACAGCTCTGGACGACTATCCCGGCCACCCCCTGGAGCGGCAGGGCAGCCGCCGCCGGGATGGGCGCGAACAGCAGGTCCAAGGCACCGGAGCGCAGCGTGGCGATGCGTGTGCTGGAGTCAGGCATGATCATCATCCGCACCGTATCCAGGTAGGGCAGCCCCTTCTTGAAGTAGTCCGGGTGTTTGACGAAGTTGGTGCTGACCCCGGGGACATGTTTGTCAAACATGAAGGGCCCGCTGCCGATATATGACTTTGCGGGGTCCCCCCAGAGGCCCTTCTCATCCAGGGCCTCCCGAGGCAGCACCAGGGACCCATACGGCGCAGTCAGCCCCTCGGTGACCAGCAGAGGCTGGGGGCCATCGGTCCGGAACTGCACGGTGTACGGGCCGGTGGCCTCGATCTTGGTAACTACGGGGGCCAGTGGCTCCAGGCCCTTGGCCGTATTCTCTATGATGAACTGGTTAGCGCTCCAGGCCACGTCCTGGGCGGTAAGCTCCCGGCCGTTTACTGGGGGCTTGTTGTGGAACTTCACTCCTTCGTGGATCTTTATCTCCAGGAGGTTGTCCTGGAGCCATTGCCAGCTCTTTACCAGCTCCGGGGTGACCACCATCCCGCAGTCAGTCTCCGGAGTGACCGGGGTGGTGAACAACTGGCTGAACACCAGGTTGTGCCGGGTGCGCACCTCCCGCGAGCCGCTCTTTATGAACCAGCCATCCCAGGACCGGGGTTCCCGCTGATCTATAACGGTCCTCAGCGTGCCGCCGGACTTGGGGCCAGCCGGGGCGCGGGCAATGGTGGGCGTCGGCTTGGGTGTCGAGGGGGGCTGGGTTGCCGGGATGGCCGTACCGCGCGCTGGGGTGGCGGTGGCGGCCGCAGGGGCTTTGGTGGCGGGGACTGTGGTGGCTGTAGGCGCCCGGGCCTCCGCTATGGTTGGTGGCGGCGGTGTGGCTGCCGGGCCACAGGCCGCCATCAGAAGTATCAGGACCGCTACAATGAACAGTGTGCGGCGCGCCATGGTATCCTCCCTCCGCTAACAGGACCAGGGCTCCCAACTTGTCCCTATGTGACACCGCGCACAAGCCTGGCGCGCGTAGATAGACCAGGCCAGCTTTCCACAACCAGGGACTACTATAGTAACTTTGGCCAGGTGCGCATGTCAAGCGCTTCACGAGTCCGAAAAACGGCGCTCATGAGGCGTCCCTGGCACCCCTCGGAATGCGCCGGATACCGCCGCGCCGTTACCCCCATGGGGAATGGCAGCGCGTCAGCTTCCACCGGGCCTGCCGCCCACGGGTGGACTGGTGGCCCACTGCCTGAAGAAACTCGCGTTCTTCCCGATGAAGCTCTTCCACTTCTCAGGGACCCCGTCGTCAGGGAAGATCGCTTTCACCGGGCAGACGGGGGCGCAGGCGCCGCACTCGATGCAGTCCTCGGGGTCAATGTAGAGCTGCTCGTCCCCGTCCCTGCCGTGAATGCAGCCGACCGGGCACACGTCAATGCAGGCGCCGTCCTTCACGTTGATGCACGGTGCGGCGATAATATATGGCATCCTGAGTTAACCTCCACGCTTCGGACCGGTAGTCTACTTACCGAGGAAAGGAGTGCCCAGCCTGTCGTCACTTGGGTTGGGTGACAACCTGCTTCACCCTGCCTCGGCCCTTGCCTGCTTTCCAGCCTGGACTGTGGACCGCACATCCCGGGACCTTGCACGGTCTTATTGGGGGAGTGTAGGCGCTGTCATAGTCCAACCACTTTACGTGACGATGCGGCTCCTTACCCCAAATCAGGTCGTCCAGCCAGAGAAGCGGCTTGACGAACGCCGGCCTCAGCGGTATCGGCGTGCTGAGGACGAGCCTCAAAGCCAGCGTGTGCCACCAGGTATCCCGCTTGTAGTAGCAGCACGTCACGATGCAGGTGAGGCAGACTTCGCACTGGTCGTGTTGAAAGGCCCTGAGCCGGTAGCACGAGTCTACGTTCACCAGCCACTTCTCGACGCCGTTGTACACCACCTTGTCCCCAAACGGAATGCTCCGGGAAGGGCAGAGACGCGCGCATTTCTTACACTGTTGGCAGAAGTCCTCAACAGCTATGTCCACAGGGTGGTCTACGGCCAGGGGCAGGTCGGTGGTGACCACAAACAGATGCAGTCCTGGTCCGTACTCGTCGTTGATGAGCAGACCGTTCCTCCCCAACTCACCAAGCCCCGCCATCACTGCCAGGGGGATGGGATTCACGTCATTGTGGCCAGAATCGTGGGCCACGGCCGGATACCCCATTTCCCGGATGTATGCCGCCAGTTGGAATGCTACGACGCACGTGAGTCCGCTGCCAACGCTATACTCTGCATCGCTGATTCGGCTTGGGTTGGCCCGGTACTTGTTGTAGTCACCGGCTGTGCCCAAACATATGGCGAAGCGATGTGGCAGGTTCACTTCCTCGCCATCCTTCTCACCCCTGGCAGCACTGCCTCCATCCCGATGAGAGTAGACGTAGGCCTGGTCCAGGGGGGCTATGCCTACGACATCAGCACCGAAGAACCTGGCTACCTCCTTGATTCTGCTGGACATGGCCGCCGGGTCCGGCACCTCTACCCTTTTGGGATTCACAGCGCCATCGGCGGTGTTGCCCAATACCCAGGTGAGGCAGTTGCGACGATCAGTGGCGCTGTTAGCGCGGACTATGCGCCGGAATGGGTCACTGGAGGGGGTAGTCCGCAGCCTCTGTAGGCGCTGGCCCAATTCGCCACGCCGCATTCTGGGATGGGGAGTATCCCGCTCGTCCACGCGCTGCTGAGGTCCCACAATTCTGGCCGTGCGCACGTAACTCTCCTCCATCACAGGGTAGCCCGATGATAGACTCGCGGCCGATGCTTGTCAAGGCAGATTATTGTTGGGAAAACGCCGTCCTCGCCTACCGGCGTCGTCCGCGTCCGAACCTGCGGCGCGGTGCGTAGGTGGCCCGTGTGGGCGCCACCTCCGCGGGCGTTATCTGGGGAATCTCCGGACGCAACCTGGCGGGCCCGTAGGCCAGGCTTACGGCCGCCGCCGCGATATCCAGCGGGTCATGCTGCTCGGATAAACCCTCCACGAGGGGCCGGAAGTCTGCCCACTGGCCTTCCAACAGCACCTGGCGCAGGTGGGCCGCCATGCCCTGGCGCTCGCGCTCCTCCAGCTCCGCCACTGCGGGCAGTGGTTCGTGTCGTATGGGAGTGCCCAGGGCGCTTTCGATGGCCCTGAGCAGCGACAGCTCCCGGGGCGTCACCAGGGTTATCGCCTCACCTGCCCGTCCGGCCCGGGCCGTTCGCCCAATGCGGTGCACGTAGGAGTCCGACTCCTGCGGGATATCGAAGTTGATGACGTGGGACACCTCAGGGATGTCGAGACCCCGGGCGGCCACGTCCGTGGCCACCAGCACTTCCACCTGTCCCGCGCGGGTCGCCTGCATCACCGCCTCCCGCTGGCCCTGGGTCATGTCTCCATGCAGGGCCTCGGCATGGTAGCCCCTGCCTTGCAGCTCCCGGCCCAGGTCAGCCACCATGCGTTTGGTGGCGCAGAACACCAGGGCAAGCTCGGGTGCGCGGGTGTCCAGGATCCTGGTCAGGGCCTCCACCTTGAACTGGAGGTGCATGAGGAAGTAGGACTGGCTGACGGTAGGAACAGTCAGGGCACGGGGTTGCGACAGGATGATGCGCTCCGGCTGGCTGAGGTAGCGAGTGGCCAGCCTCAGGATGGGGTCGGGCATGGTGGCCGAGAACAGGGAGGTCTGGCGCTCTTGTGGTGTGCGGCTGAGGATCCGTTCCACGTCCTCCTGAAAGCCCATATCGAGCATCTCGTCCGCCTCGTCCAGCACCACAAACCGCGCTTGCTCCAGGCTGAGGACGCGCTTGTCCATCAGGTCCAGGAGGCGGCCAGGTGTGGCCACCACTATCTGGACACCCCGCCGCAACGAACGGATTTGATGATCGTAGGACTGCCCGCCGTAGACCGGCAACACGTACACACCCAGGAACTGCGTGAGCTGGGCCAGTTGCTCAGCCACTTGCAGGGTCAGCTCCCGGGTGGGCGCCAGCACCAGGGCCTGCACGTGCGGGTCTCCAGCTTTCACCCGTTGGGCCAGGGGGATGCCGTAAGCGGCGGTCTTGCCGGTGCCGGTCTGGGCCTGGACCACCAGGTCCACGCCCTGGAGCAGCCGGGGAATGGTCTGCTGTTGGACCGGAGTTGGCTCCTCGAATCCCATGGCGGCCACGGCGCGCAGCACGCGCGGGTTCAGTCCCATGCTCAGAAAGTCGCCCATACCTTGCCCCCAGTGATGAATACGCTTGAATGTCCCTCTGTTGTTCATCTTATCACGGGCTTCGCCCGCGCGCCTAAGCCGTAGGGGCGAAGCATCCGGAGGCCGCTTTCCCACAAGGTTGCCCCAGGGCCGGATGCTTCGCCCCTACTATCCCTTGACATCCCGTGTGACGGGTGATATAGACACTGTTATCACCCCGGCGTGTATCGTTTGGGGGCGTTTGTTCGTCAAGGGGCTGTGGAGGAACCGGGCGGTGGCGATGGAGGGTGTCTGGCTCGCCAGGTAGGTCGCGAAAGCAGGCGGCAGACCCGTGGTGGGCGGTGTATAATTTCGCCTATACAAAGTGCGTGCCCGGCCAGGCCGTTATTGCCGTAGGGGCGCCCCGACGCATCGGGGCGCCCCTACCCGCCACGGGGTCATGGTAAGGAGGTAATTCATGTCACAGGAAAGAATAGTGTTGCTCAGCCCGGTGGGGCGCGGACAGGTCACAGGCGGCGACTGGCGAGCGCCCCGGCTCCGCGACCTGCGGGGCAAGGTGGCTGGTCTCCTCGATGACCGCATGAGCACCTCGGACCACTTCCTGGCGCGGGTGGGCGAGCTGCTTCTGGAGCAGCAGGGCGTGGCCCGCGTGGTCAGCCGGCGAAAGCCGACACCGGTCCTCGGGTCGCCCCCCGAGCTTATCGCGGCCATGGTCCGGGAGTGCGACTTCGTGGTCGTTGGCTGTGGCACCTGAGGCTCCTGTACGTCGGGCTGTATGCTCGACGCGATCGCTATCGAGCGGGCGGGCAAGCCAGCGGTAGCCATCATCGGGGACGAGTTCCTCAAAGAGGCCAACCACCGCAAGGACATCCTGGGGATGCCTTCCCTCCAGTTCGTGGTGGTCCCCTTCCCGCTGGGCCCGGAGGCCGAAGCCAGGCGCAAGGCCGAGGTGGCCCTGCCGGACATCGTGGGCACGCTCACCGGCCAGGGGACGTCCGTGCCGGCGCCTGAGCTGGCGGCTGCCGGGTCCAGGTCCCGCGCGGCTGGAACGGCAGGGGGTGCCTAGAAATGGTTGAACGGTTGGAAGCTGAGAGGACCGTTGTACCCGACTCGTTTGATTCCGCCATGCAGGCTATCGAGTCCTGCTACCAGCAGGGATGGACCGACGGCCTGCCGGTGGTCCCGCCCACCGAGTCCCGGGTCAGGGCGATGCTGGAGCACACGAAAAGGGACCCGCACGAGGTCCTGGGGACCGTGCCCCCCGACGACCGCGTGGCCACCGTGGAGAACGTGGCCATCAATGCGGTCATGGCGGGCTGCCTGCCCGAGTACTTCCCGGTGGTGCTGGCGGCTGTCGAGGCCATGCTGGAGCCTTCCTTCAATCTGCACTGGATGCAGTTGTCCACCGGTGGCACCAGCCCCCTGGCCATTGTCAGCGGGCCGCTGGCCAGGGAACTGGGCATTAACTCGGGGACGAATGTGTTTGGCGGCGGCTTCCGGGCCAACGCTACCATCGGGAGGGCGATCCGGCTGGTGCTGTGGAACGTCGGCGGCTCGGTGCCCGACGTGGGGACCAAGGCGGTCATGGGCCATCCGGGCAACTACACCTTCTGCATCGCCGAGCGGGACGACACCCCCTGGGAGCCGCTCCACGTGGAACGGGGGTTCGGCCCCGAGGACACCTGCGTGACCATGGTCGCTGTAGCCTCCTATCACCGGAGCCACGGCTTCCTGTCCCGCATCGCCGCCTACATGGCCGCCTTCCCGCAGTACAACTTCGTGGGCCTGCTGGGGTACACCGTGGTGCTGAGCCCGCAGATCGCCTGGCTGCTCAAGAAGGAAGGCTGGTCCAAGGACGATGTCCGCCAGTACCTCTACCAGAACTCGATGGTGCCGGCGGCGGAGCTGATGGCCCAGGGGGGTAGCCTGCGCGGAGTGGGAGCCGCCCAGGACACCACTTTCATCAGCCGCCCCGATGAAGAGACCAAGTACCCCCGGTGGGTGGACCCCACCAACCCTGCTTCGCGGGTGCCCGTGGCCAGGCCGGAGAATATCCTGATCGTGGTCGCCGGCGGGGCTGGGTTTGGCTGGTGTGCCACGCTGACGGGGAACCTCTCGCATTCCAGGCCGGTCACCCGCCGCGTCTCGTAGGGCCGGCTTTCCCGCCCATTATCGAATTAAACGACGCTTGTTTGTCATTCTGAGGGAGCCCCGGTGCGTCGGGGCTCAGAATGACAGGTTGAACCGCGGTGGCTGTGCGGGCAACACCGGAGTGATGTAGGAATGGCCCAGCAACACAACCCAGAGACACGCACCCTGGCAGAGATCAAGGCGGGGCTGAAGGAGCAGATGGAGGGGTTCTGCGCCGGCAATCCCTACTGCCTGAATCCCAAAGCCGCGGTGGTGGACTACATTCTGGAGGGCCTGGCGCAGAATGTGCTGGAACACGGCTACGCCTACTGCACCTGTAAGGTCCCCACGGGGGTTCCCGAGGATGACAAGGACCTGGTTTGCCCGTGCGCTTCCATGTCCCAACAGGTGGCGGAGTACGGGCACTGCGACTGCGCCCTCTTCGTGAACTTGTAGGGGCATGGCGCGCCATGCCCCTACGTGCCCCACAACACAGACCGGTGATCGCCATTACCATGGGTGATGCTGCCGGCATCGGGCCTGAAATTATCGTCAAAGCCCTTCTCTCCCAGCATATATTCGACATTTGCCGTCCCTTGATTGTGGGAGAAAGCGCCACCATCCAGGAGGCGACAAAGCTGGCAGACAAGCCGTTGCGGCTGCACCCCGTCGAAGCGGCGGACGAAGTCGAGGGCCAACTGGGCGCCATTGATCTCCTCGACCTGAAGAACCTCGACTGGGGAGATGTTACCGTGGGCCAGGTGTCGGCAGTCTGTGGCAAGGCGGCCGTGGAGTACCTGGAACGGGCCGCGGGCATGGCCCTGAAGGGCGAGGTGAAAGCCATGGTGACGGCGCCCCTCAGCAAGGAGGCCACCAGAAAAGCGGGCCATGGCGAGCTGGGACACCTGGAGGTCCTGGCCCGCCTTACCGGCGCCACCGAGTACGCAACCATGCTGGTGGCGGGTCCCCTCCGGGTGGTCCATTTGACCACCCACCACTCCTTGAGACAGGCTTGTGAGCTGGTGACCCGGGAGCGGGTACTGGCCAAACTACGGTTGACCCACCAGTCTTTTCAGGGCTGGGGATTCGGGCATCCCCGGATCGCGGTAGCTGCCCTCAACCCGCATGCAGGTGAGGGAAGTATCCTGGGCTCTGAGGAGACCGAAGAGATTGGGCCGGCGATTGACGCAGCCCGGGGCCTGGACATAGACGCGAGGGGTCCTTTCCCGGCTGACTCGGTCTTCAACCGGGCCATTGACGGGGAGTTCGACGCAGTGCTGGCCATGTACCACGATCAGGGGCACATCCCGGTGAAGGTGTACGATTTCCATCGGAGTGTGAGCGTGGCCCTGGGACTGCCCCTGGTGCGGACGTCGGTGGACCATGGCACGGCCTTCGACATCGCGGGAAAAGGCATCGCCAATCCTCAGAGTCTTGAAGAGGCCATAAGGGTGGCCGTGGGGCTTGTTTCCTCCACCCTCAGGCCCGCCGCCCAAGAATAGCGATTGGAGAGCCGCAGCATCGGAGTCCGACACCTCTATCGGACAGGGCTGGGGGCGGACAATAACCCAGTTTGTTGGTTCCAGACCCGCCTTGTTTTGCACCCCCCGAGGCCTCAAGGTGCAATACGCAGAGGTTCACAGCCCTGGCCATGAATACCGCTACAACAGACTTGCTGGCAGCTCACCCTTTTCTTTGGTGAATCGGTAGGTTTCCCTTAGACTGGCCCGTGGCCTGACACCATTTGCGAGGGCTTTCTCATACTCCTGCAAGAACAGTTCCTTCTGATTGAGACCATACAACAGCCTGAGCATGACATATAGAGCAACTTCTTCGTCGTCGTTGCAGTAATTCTTCTTGAAATAGGAAACAGCGTTTGCATACTCGTACAATCGGGCGTAGCATAGGAATGCCATCTTGGTGAGACTGTTCAGCTTTTCTGTTCTCTCATAGCCCCACTGGCGCTCCTCTGGTGTAAGTGGCTTGCTTCTTATGGTTTCCATGAGGTCGCTGCAATGCCCTATCGTCATTTCCTTGAGGTCGGGGGTCTTGGCGAACTCGAGTATCACGGCCATGAGGTCCTCATGCAGCGTATACCTGTTGAGAGGGTTGTTGACCATCAGGAGCAGAGCATTCTCGATGAAAGCGTTCCTGTCTTCATACTGGTATTTCAGGGTTAGGACCCTCCGGAAGAACTCCTTTTGTTCGATTCCGACGGATTCAAAAGAATCATGAGCGCTGAAGAGAGTGTATGCGCAGGAATAGCACAGAAGTCGGTACAGCTTCTCCAGCAATTGGGCTGCCTCTGGCATGGAATTGTCATCCGCCGCGCTGGCCAGTATGTCTTTGCACAGCCGTTTCACAATGAAACGCCATTTGGGACGGTCCCGCTTGGACACGAATCTGTTGGGCGCGAAGTAGTACTGGTTGTAGGCATCCTCAACAAAACGGTCAGCTTCGTCCCGTAAGTCCTCTATGTCCGGTGCGGTCTGGCGGTTGCCATTACGTGATTGAATAGAGGCTTCGGGGTCCGCTATAATGCGATCAATATCCTTCTCTTCCCTGATAGCTTTGGGTATGGCCCTGTATAGTCGGGCAATGACTACTCTGAGCTGGTCTTCGGAGTACTTTTCAAGCACATTTCTGACTTCTGATAGCTTCATCCGCGTTAGCTCCGTTGGATCGCCCCCAGCGCCGGGACTTGAGCTGGGGCATTCGGAAAATCCGGCTACCCTACTGTGAGGGGGACACTCTTGCGATTCTACCATGCCAGCGCTGGCCCCCGCCACCGCGAGGGTTCTACACCGAACCGCACTACGCGAAATGGGCTCACCGCGTGCGGGCTTGGTCACGAGACTTGTGGCCCCGATGCTTTGGCTACGTCTACCGGAGCACCCAAGCTGGGTTTCTCAGGCTACTCGCGCTGCCATCTGCTCTGCCCCAGGCCCCCTCAGTTGAGCTGGCGGAGCGCTGTCAATCCTTTCTCTATCCCGTTAATGCGGCTTGATAACCAACTCCAGAGGTACCGGCTGGACCATCTCTTTGTACTCTACATAGCTGTCCGAGAGAGCGGCTTCAAAGGTGGCGCGCACCACGTACTTACCTGGTGTGACCGGCTTGCCCTGGCAGGGCCGGCCATAGACGCCGGGGTCCGGCTGGCAGTCCTGGTCGTGCTGGTCCCAGGTGGCGTTGTAAGTCAGGGTCTCTCCAGGCTGGATGGTCGTATGCCTCAGAACGGATGGGAAAACCCTCCAGCGAGACCAACGCCAGACCTCTGAGCCGTCCTCACTGAGCACAACGAAATCGTAGGGAGCCTCGCCGTGGAATAGCCCGACAGGCTCGCTGCTGCCGTTCCTGACCTTGAGCGCCAGCGGCACAGGCTCACCGAGCTTGGGTGTTGGTGGCGCCTCAAGCCACACATCCAGCCAGTGGGTGAAGGAGAGTGGCGGGCCAATGAATAGCAGTCGCTTGCCCACCGGACCCGTCAGCGGCTCCTGTCCCCTTACCAGGCCGATGTTCAGGTAGCCCTGGACCCAATAAGCACCCTCCGGCAGGGAGCGTCCCTCGTTGTCGCGCAGGTCCCAGGCCGCTTCAAAGCTGCGCTCCTCCCTCTTGCCCAGCCGCAGGGCGGTGGACTGCCCCGTCTCCCTCCCCCGGGACCAGCGCCATACCTCGGTCCCGTCGAGCCTGGTAACGGCGAAGTCGAAGGCCGGCTTGCCGATGGTGTACTCTACCGGGCAGTCGCTGTTGCTGTAGATGCTCACTTTGAGGACGGCCTCCATGCCAGGCTGGACCGCCGCCGGAGCTCTCATCGAGAGGGCATGGGGCAGTTGCAGGCGTCTGCCAGAAAGTCCCCATTCCTTCAGGTATGCCCGGACTCGCTGCATGGCGTCTTCGTCGGTGAGAACACCTTCCAGGTCCTGGCGTCCCTCCTCGGTGTGGAAGTAGCAGTAGTTGACGGCGCCATCACCGTCGAAGGCGATCTTGCCATCCCTGGTGTACAGCAGCCCCCCAGCCCCGTTCGCATAGGGCTCCAGGGCCACCCCAGGGGCAATGTTGACCTGGCGCGGCAACACTGTTGGCGTGGGCTGCCCCATTGGTGCGGCGACAAACTCGAGCCGGATTGGGCTCTGGATGACCTGCCGCGCCAGGTTGAGCTGCTCAGCACTCTTCACTGCGACTCTGAGACCTGAGAAATCCGGAAGGGGTCCTGCCTCGGTGACATTGACTCCTGTCGCAGCAGGGTCTAGTCCTGCAAGCCGCCTGGCCTCCAGTTGGAACTCGCTGAGCGAGTAGGGGCTATCAATCACCTCAATCGGGACGTTGGCGCGCAGGTTTTCCACCAGAACGGTCATTTCTGGGGGCAGTGGCCCCTTCCAGTAGAGGACCACCGTGCCCCTGTCGTTATTGAGCCGGACCCCTGTGAAATTGGGGAAGCGCTTATCCCACCAGAGCCGCTGGATTTGGCTTGACGCATCTGCCAGCGGCAACTGCGCCGCAATCCGGGGGTCTATTTCCGGGTCAGACGTGGCCTCCTTGTCTTGGCCAGCGCCAGGTGAAGGCCGGTTATCATCCGGTCCCGACGTGACCAGGTGCGGCGATGTCATCGTAGCAGGCGCAGCTTTGTTCATCAGTACCCACGATGGGAAGCCCACCGCCACAAGAAGCATAAGAGCAATTCCGAGGGCGCGCCAAGAGGCCAGCGCTCGCAGCCGCTTGGTCAGGGATGAAACCAGCGCTCGCATGGGCCGTCTCCTTTGCGCTGCCCTTTTTTCAAAGGTCCTCAGTCACACCCACTGCCCGGGTACTCCTGTACCTCGATTGGCAGCAGCTTGAACTCGGCGGTCAGGCCGGTGCGGCTGGTAAACCGGGCCAGGCCCTCGCTAACCAGCACTATTGTGCCGGTATCGAAAAACGCCCCCCATGCCCTCGGCGGGTCGCCGCCGGCGCCGGACGGCGCGGCGCTGGCCTCCCACCAGCGCCCGTTGAAGTAGGCCCAGCGTACGCCGCAGTGGGTGTACAACGTGTAGAGGTACGGTCTGCCCACTTCAACCCCAGCGGCACAAGGCGCCTCCTCCTTCTTAGGCGAGCAGGTGAGGGACAGGCCCTGCGGCCTTTGAGCCGGCCTCGCCGTGGGCGTCGCAACCTCGGTTGGTCGCCTCACTGGCGTGGGAGTCGCTCTCGGCACTTCGCCCTCGGAGAGCGATTCCGCCACCTGCTGAAGGACAGCCAGGGAAACGAGTCCGTCTGGGGAGTGCAACACGTAGGTTACCTCAGCAACTCGCCCTTCGGATTTCGGGTAGGTAGCAGTCCAGCCCAGCCACGTTGCTCCACCCGCTGTCTCGCCACGCCAGGCCTCGCGGCCATGTATGGTCGCGGGCTCTGCGTCTGGGAGATTGCGGAGAGGTTGCCCGGGCCGGGACTCGGCGACCTGTAGGCTCTGTCGCCGCCCGTCGGAGTAGTACAGGATGACCGACGGGTTGAACCACGCGTAGCGCGACCACGAGAAGCGCAGTGTCTCCTGTAGCGGGTGCGCCAGGTCCAGCGTGACCCATTCCAGGGAGAACCCTTCAGGGAGGTAGCCCGGTGCCGACACCGGGAAGCCAGCGATATCCTTGGCGTAGGACAGCGAGACCTCCAGCGGATACCTGGCAAAGGCCTCCGGGTCCAGCCCTTCGGCTTGCTCCAAGGAGGAAAGGTCGAACAACCCGTGGCTGTCGCCGAGGTCACGGCCCGTGCGGGCATCCACCACCATCATGGCCACCCCGTGGCTTGGAGACTCTGGAGGGACACCCAACGCATTACGCTGCCACTCTGCTTCCAGGGCCACTATCCAGACTGGCAGACTGCGGTCACCGTACGACCGCCCCCTGGTGAGCCGGTCTTCGTACTCTTGGCGCGTCATGAGGCGCGCTCCGAGGGCGCGTACGTCACGGCCGTTGCGCTCGCCGGTTGCGGCGAACGTGGTGGCTGCCTCTATGGCCTGAGCCTCCGAGAGAATAGGGGGCCCCAGCTTCTCCAACTGCGACGAAGGGGAAGGACTAGCTGAGGGCAAACTGGGGGCCCGGGTACAGGCGGTGACACCCAGCGTTGCCACAGCCGTCGCCAGTACAGCCCACCGCCAGCTAATCATCGTTCACCGTCGCGTCCGTAGACCCGACCGCAGGTCATCACTCAGGACTCAACGACGACCCTGGGTTTCGGAACGAGTCCTCGCTTGAGCTCGAAGCACCCCTACAAGTCCTCGAACCCTTCCTGACTAAGCCCAGCCTGCCGCAGGACCCTACGCAGTGTGCCCACGCCACCTCCCTGTGTCTCGGCACAACGGCGGTGGTCACATCGTCGCCCGCCCTCTTGACGAACTTCACGTGGCTGCCCCTCTTTTGACTCGCCTCGGAGAAACCCGCCGCTTCCAGCTTGCGCACCACCTCGCGGAAAGGCAGTGGTCTAAGAGGCACCCACGTCTACCTCGACTTGCCGCACCTTCGGAGCAGATGTGGCCCTGGGCTCCTCGAAATGCAGTTCCAGGGCCTCTCGCAAGTTCGACAGTGCCTCTTCCTCTGTTTCCCCCTGGCTGGCCACGTCAACCTCGAGGCACTGGACCACGTACCAGTCGCCTTCCTGCCATACAGTGGCAGTGAAACTCCGCCTCATGTGCCTACCCTGCTTTCCCTAAGTCTACACGTAGTTTAGCACGGCCCACACGACGAGAGCGGTGAGGGCAGGAGCTTGAGTCACAGATTCGCATGCCAGCTACTCGATAACGAACTTCCACTCCGCCACAGCAATTTCCGAGCTCCTCTCTCCGGAGGCCGGGCCGATGTCCTTCCTTATTCGGGAAAACTCCCCGACGATGCGGTATTCGCCGGGGCCTACCTGAACGCTCTCAACGCAGCCCCAGCGGTCCTTGATGCACATGTCCTGGTCCCAGGTAAGAAGCACTACCTCTTCGTCGGGCCCTAACTGCTTCTCAAAGACCAGATCGCAATGCGTTCCTCTCGGGATGATGAACTGGCCTGGCAGCAGAAAGCGCGCTGGCTGGGCAGGGTCTGCATAAGGGTAGGGACGCCGCTCTGAGGACCCGTCAAAGAACTTGAGGTTGTAGCACGCCGGGTAGTAAGACTGGTAGTAATAGGTCTCTGCCTTGGACTGATTGCGGACCCTGACCTCAACCGGTTCCCCAAGCTGATACCGGCCCTTCATGGCAAACAAGATGTCAGGGGGCGTGATGGCCGGGGTCGCGGCGCCGGTATCGGACGGGGGCTCACCAGGCTGGGGTGCCCTGGTCACCTGCAAACGTAGCTGGTAGTGGTCCGGGGTGGTGGGCCGCGCCGCCTCGGGGTAAGGCGTCAGGTGATAGGTGAGGACGTGGCCGCCGTACCGGTGCTGCGCCTGGGAGACGCCTCCGGGCTCAACCACCGAGACCTCTGTGGCTTCCCACGCCTGGGCAGGCCCAGGCTGGCGCACCACCAACAGTACGCGGGCCTCGCCCGCCCAGACACACTGCACGTCGCTGGGGCACCGGCTATCGGCTTGCACCTCCCGGAAGGTGAAGGTTAGCCCCTCTGAGGGAAGCCCCAGCGTCATGCCTTTGTCCAGCTCCACCCACTGCCCCAGCTCACCGTTGATCTGAAAGTCTTCGAGGAACGGTGTTTGGGGAGCCTGGTTCGGGCTACATGCCGCCAAGATTAAGGCGATGCCCAAGCTTGCAATCAGGACTATTCTCGACACAATGCTGCCCTCTGTAACCAACTACTACCTGGAACTGGCTGCATCCCAAAGGTTCCCCTTACTTCCCCTTCTCCTCCAGCAGCGATACCGTCCACTCCCAGAGACCACCCACCTGATGGCTGGGGTTGATGGCGAACTGGGTCACCGCAAACTCGAAGACCTTGGCGTCGGCAGGGACGGGGCCAAGGGTCCACTCCAGGTGGACGCCCTCCTGGGTATCGCGGTAGGCTGCGTGCAGCTCTCGCCAAGGCCCCCCATCCACCCGGTACTTGCCGGCCATATTGCCACGGGGGAAGCTGACAGGTCCCTCCGGCGGAGTGTATCCCGGCGGGACAGCGATGGACACGATCCTGGTCTGCCTCTGCGTGAACTCGATTTGCCTCAGCGTTATCCTCACCCCCTCCGCCTCGCGCACCTCATTCACGACCACGGTCTTCTCCAGGGCACCTTGAGGTGGCAGAAGCACAAAGATTATGCCTCCGCCAGCGCCGGCGCCCGTCCCGTCAGTGAAGCGGACCCCGACGTTAACTGTGTAGCGTCCCAGTGGCAACGTGGCGCTCACCTCGCCGGGCACGGTCAGGTTTAGGATGGCCGACTCCCCTGGCGCCAAGCGACGGGGGCCACCGCCCGAAGCAACTACCACTTCCTCGGCGCGCGGCGTGTCTGCCGGGTACAGTGTCACATTCTCCGGGAAAGCCTGGATGTCCACGGATGCGTTCGATACGTTGGTGACGGTCAGCGTGAGGTCAATGGCATCACCCGGCGTATAGAACTCCCTGGCGGACTGCCGTCCGATTCGTACAGGCATCGCGTCCGCCAGCCTTGGCATAGGCGCTGGCGTCGTCGGGGGCGTGGTGGCTCCAGGAGACCCTACACCGGGGGGTGGCTTGGCGGTGGGTTCAACGGCCGGCTCGGCCCCGGTCGCTCGCCCCGCCTGTTTGGCCACCTCAATTATGCGGCGGATAAAGTCCTCCACCGGCTCTTGCCCACCCATGCCGTGCCGGACCGTGTACACGGCACCCTCCCGGATGACATACACGCCCTCGCCTCCGGGGCCCAGGCGCAGGGTGAACATCTCTTCGGAGAGGGGAGAATGAGCAGACCCCAGGTTTCTGGACAGGAAGAGGACGGCCCGCTGGCCGGGGGTGAAGGTTACAGGGAAGCGGGCAGGCATGAAAGAGCCATCGGGACGGATGAACCGCTCTATGAGCCGGATGGAGACTTCCTGATATGGCTGGGGTCCAACCAGCCAGCGCTCCACTCTGACCAGCCAGTCCTCGTAGCGGACGGTGCCGGGAACGTCCCCGCTGAGTGCCTGTGCCGGTTCCCCCACCTTTCCCAGCACTTCGCCGATGACGACGCCGGCCACGGAAGGATAGGCTGCCAGGTTGACGCTGTCCTGGAAGCCGGAAGGCAGCGCGGTCTGCGAAGCAGCATCCGCCGGCGGCGGCGCGGGGGTTCCTGGCGTGGGTGTGGGCGGCCCGGGCAGCGTGGCCCCTTCCTGTGGGGTACCTGCCGGCGGCATGGGCGTCCTGGCGCCTTCATCGCCGGCAGGCTGGCCCACCGGGCTACAGGCCATGCCCAGGGCCAGCAGCGCCAGAGCGCCTGCAATGATTGTCGCAGTCTTTCGCCAAGC
Organism: Chloroflexota bacterium; assembly: GCA_016190505.1. GTDB lineage: Bacteria > Chloroflexota > Dehalococcoidia > JACPQK01 > JACPQK01 > JACPQM01. The sequence continues at coordinate 22,646 of JACPQM010000070.1, forward strand.
CATGGCAGCCCCCTTAATTTGTAAGACGCCTGAGGAGGCCACAAAGTTCCCTTCACCCCCACCCGAACCCTCCCCCCGTCCGAGCACTTGCCCGACATCACCTGGAATTAGGGGAGCCTGGCCTTCTTCAGAAGGCAGTCCCTGTGCCCTCTCAGGCAAGAGGAGGGACGTGCGAGCGCCAGGAAGGGTATCGTCGAAACGGCAATTAGCAGGAACAGCAATGCCGCCGGTCCAGGGGCCCTGCGGCACAGAAACGACAGGGTCCTTACTTCCCCGAGGTGGTCTACCCTCATCTCGCCACGCGTGCACAGGGCGGCGGCTACGGGCGCGGCGCAGGGACACAGCTCGAGGCGGAACGCGTGCAGGTTGTGGATGACTGCCTCCAGGATGTTCTTGGGCGCCAGGCCGCTCTGCTCCAGGTAGTTCAGGTGGCCGATTTCGTGCCTGACGTAGACAGTGCGGAGGGCGTGGGGCAGCCAGCGGGGGATGTGGACCACGATGGACTCGCCCGCGGTAAGGAAGGAGGTAGCGATGCCCTCTTCCTTCAAGGTCACCAGGGTACCGGTCCTCTCAGCCATTGGTTAGCCTCTTTCGATTGTCGGCATTGACGTTGCTCCTGTCGCGGCGAGGGCCTGAAGAACGTTCGCCTTGAACAAAGCGGGCGTCATGATGCCCCTGGCCAGCTCCCCCGAACCCACCCAGAACGAGCGCGTAGCTTCTGTCCCGTCCTCCAGGTGGAAGGCAATGAAGTAGCGCTCGCCATTGCTGCCGCGAAACGTCTGATCAACTGGTGACGTGAGAACCATCTCCACCATTTGTTCCAACAACCCTGGGTCGCCGATGGATGCCAGCTCTGTGCGTCTGTCCTGGGGACTGTTGATGCCGATGGAGCGTACCTTGCCCCGGATGTCCAGCAGGTCGGCCCCGGCCCTGGCGGCAGGGTTGGTGCCGGCCTCGAACACGCGGACTTTTCCGTCAACGATGGCGGCAAGCCGGAACTGTGCAGCGTAGCCCTTGACCCCGTGAATCGGGGTGCCCAGCTCCAGGAACGCGGCGTCGCCGTCCTGGGAGCGGTAGCCGAATCCGGCTTTGCCCTCGAGCCTGAAGGCGACCCGGTAGAGCTCGGGTCCCAGATTGTTCTCCGGCAACAGACGCGCCCCCCAGTTGTCCAGGTACTCAATGCCACCGAACTTGATGAAAGGCACCCAGTCTATATGGGCGCCCCGGGGCCGGGCGTAGTCATCGCTGGGAAAGCTGGCCATGATGCGCGCCATTGCCGTCTCATCCGCCAGGACCTGCCTCAGGCGGGCCGGGCCATCGCCTCGCCCGTCGTGACGCTCTATGACCTGCCCCTGGCGGTCCAGCACGGCCTGCGAGCCAGAGGGAACGTGGGTGACGTAGGCGACCTTGCCAGGCAACCCCCGGACGAAGGCGACCACGACGCCGCCGTCCAGATCCAGCCTGGCCTGCTCCGGCGCAGGATACGGTTCGATCTCGTCCGGAAGTAGAGGCGTGGGTGTGGGTGTGGGCGTCGGGCCAGGCGTCTGGGCATCAGCATCCGGCAGCTCGATGGTCCCCGGACTAACGCCTGGGGTTGCGCTGGGGCCGCAGCCAGCGGCCAGCAACACGAAAGCGAGCAGACCTGCGACACCCTTCAGTCTCACTGTGGCACCTGCCTTTCTGACTCCCCCACCGGTCTGTGGGCAAAGACCTCTCCGGTAGGTGCCCTGATGCTTCGCATGAGCTCTTCGTCCCCCGATACCGGTCCCACCAGCGGGACCTTCACTGTCAGTTTCCCCTTCAGCGGCCCCGTTTCGAATGTCACCCTGTAGGTCCCGGGACTTCCGTAGCTGTGGGTTGTCTTGAAATGCCGGGCTATCTTCGCACTGGGTCTCCATGCCCTGCACATTCCAAGCTCACTCGCATGTGTACCGTCCCCAAAGCTCCATTTTGCCTCCCTGCAATAGAGGCCGAAATGATTGTCCGGGCCGCTGCGGATGTCCGCGCGGAGGCGGACCGTGTACCCATCTGTACTGGCACGCTCAGCGCTGAGTACCAGGCCTGGCGAAAACCAGTACCATGCGGCTGCAAAAACAGCGGCGAGCAACAGCAGGCTTTCTGAGGCCGCAAGCCATCTGGACCACATCATAGCTTGACCAGCATATCCCACACCGGTTGGCGGGAGCAGGTTTGTAACCCGCATGGGGCCATAAAGTTCCCGCCCACGGCCCTAACCTGTCTCTAGCTGCGGACCAGGCGGCGGCCCAGCAGGACAACGACGACGCCCAGGAGGACCCACACGGGGCTGTACACGCCCGCCCAGATGGCCACCCCCGCCAGCCTCTGCCCAAACTCGGCCAGAGACCGCAGGGCGGACCGGCCCGTCTCCGTGGCGCTCCAGTCCGTGCTGACCAGCGGTCCGGGGTTGCTGGCCGGCCTCAAGCTAACAGTGAGGGAGGCCAGGCTCGAGGTCCGCTCCAGGTACTGCATCCTGCCCTTTATCCGCTCGATCTCGCCCCGCACCGAGACAAGCTGCTGCTGGACCTTCAGGGTCTCCTCTACGTTCTGGGCCTTCCTGACCAGCTCCAGGTACTGGCTCTCGGCGGCCTCCCAGTTCCGCGCCTGGGACTGAAGGTCCACGTATTCCTCGGTCACGTCCTGGCTCCGGCTGGACTCGGAGAGCACCCGGACCGCCAGCGAACGTGCTGCCTGCTTCGTGTCCTCGAACCTGTCCGAGGGCACGCGCACGGTGATGGTGGCGCTTTCCTCTCCCTGGCGCGATGAGGAGGCCACAAAACCGCCTCGCTCTTCGGCGACACGGGCCACGCCGTCCATGGCCACCCCCAGGTCATCCTTGATCGCCAGGGCCAGGTCGCCCTGGTAGACGATCATGCGGTCGAGCGCTGCGCTCTCGGAGTCGGAGAGTGTCACCCGCACCCTGGTTTCAGCGGCCCCCAGGGAGCCGGAGGTGGTAACCATGTTCCACCCAGCGTTCCCCGTAACTCCTGTAGCCGTCAAAGCCGGCGCTGCTCCCGCCGGTCCGGCAGGTCCTGCCAGTCCACGGGCGCCTGCCGGGCCGCGAGGGGAAGCCTGGGGAGCTCCTTGCCAGGGAGCCGCCACCAGGAGGGCGACAAACCCCACCAGCAGTGCCAGGCCAGCCGTGGCGACGAAGACGCGCAGGGGCCGGGCCGCGAAAGGCCACTGCCTCGCCACCTTCTGTTCCCCCAGGTGTGTCAGGGCCCTCCGCCACCACTCGGGCGATGGCTCGGCCCGGCCGGCCTCCGCTCGGAAGTAGTCATGCAGCTTGCCTTCCAGCTCTTCTCTATTCATCTCTCTCTGGCCCATGGCCTTACCCCTCTTGCCCATACACGTTCAAACTGTCATTCGAAAAATCCGTAACCCCTACGCTCACACGGCGCCGAGACACGGATTCTTCGGTCGTCCTTAACCGCAGTCCCGATGCGTCGGGATCAGAATGACAGTTAACACCCCGGCTCACGGCTCTTGCCCCAGTCCACGTGGTCTCTGGCCGTCCCGAAGCACCGCGGCCAGACGGTCCAGTGCCCGGCTCAGGCGGGACTTGACGGTCCCTTCCCGGCACCTCATGGCCCTGGCGATCTCCGGCACGGTGAGGTCGGCGTAGTATCGTAGCATCACTGCTTCATATTGCTCGTCTGGCAGCACTTCCAGGGCGTTGCTGACGATGATGCGCTCCTCGTTGCGAAGGGCGGTGGCCTCAGCTTCGTCCGGGTCACCGCCGATACCGTCCGCTTCTTCCAGCGATACGGTGGGCACCCGTTTCTTCCTGTACTGCTGCCTCACTTCGTTCGACACAATGCGCACCAGCCAGGCTTTGAAGTTTTCCTGGAGGCGGAGGGATGGCAGGTGTCTCCACATCTTGATAAGCGCTTCCTGGACGGCGTCCTCCGCCAGCGCGCGGTCCTGGGTCATCAGGTACGCCGTGCCAAAGAGCACCTGGCGATGATGCTCGACGAGCATACAGAATGCCCCCTCGTCCCCCGCCTGGCTACGGCGGATAAGCTCTGCCTCGTTCAATAAGAGCGCTCCTTGAGGACCAGCCTGTCACTAAACAAGATGCCGTTTCCCACGGAATCGTTCCCTGGGTCGAGACCTACTCCATGAACTTGCTCCAGGCCGCCCGGGAGCGGAAGCCGAAGCGCTCGGCCAGGGTGTTGCCCAGCAAGGGCCAGCCCAGGACGAGCAAGGCCAGGGCTACCATGGGCCAGGTGGCCAACCAGGGCGCCTTGCCCATGTAGAGACGGGCATCCTCGGCAAGCATGCGGCCCAAGTCAGGGTAAGGGGGCGGTATCCCATGTCCCACGTAGCTGATGACCACTTCGTAGATGAGGGCGGCCCCTACCGCCAGCGGCAACATCACCAGCAGCGAGCGCGCCACCCGTTTGGCCTGGCCCACCTCCGGTGAGGAGCCATACAGCTCCTCCATCATCCGGGTGGCTCGGGGCAGCAGCAAGAGGGAGACGGCCATGATAGCGGTCCACAGCCCGGGGCGAACGAAGAGGAGGGCCACCACGACGCCCAGGGCCACCCAGGGGAAGGCCATCAGGATGTGGGCGGGCAGCAGCAACAGGTCGTGCCAGGCCCCCGACCGCTGGCCCTTTCTCCGGCTGAGCCGGCTGGCCAGCCAGCCCCAGGCGGAGGCGGGGAGGAAAATGATGGCCGTTGAGGCCAGCGCCGCCAGAAGGGAGAAGCGGAAACCAAACAGAATGCGGCTGAGCATATCGCGGCCCAGGTAGTCCGTGCCCAGCCGGTAGGTCGGGCCGGGCGGCGTCAGTTGATCAGCGAAGTGAGTCTCGTGGTAGCTGAAGGGGGCGAAAACCCCGGCGCCCAGCCCCAGCACCAGGGGCACCAGCACAACGGCGGCCGCCACGGCCAGCCACGCCCGGCCGGGACCTCTTGCTGAGCCGCTGCCGGCGATGGATCCCTGCCCGCCGATACGACGGGCGATGTAAGGCTCGGCCATCCCCAGCAGGTCGGCGGCCAGCTTGGCCAGGGCCACGGTCACCGCCAACGCCCACAGGCCGCCCAGGGCCACTGGCAGGTCCCTGGTCTCGAAGGCGCCGACTAGCCGGGTGCCCAGCCCGGGCACGTTGAATAGCCCCTCAGCCAGGATAGCCAGGGCCAGCAGGCCACCGGTCATGCGCAGCAAGGCAATGACCAGCTTGAGCGTCAGCAGGCCGCCCCAGGTTGCCAGGCTGCCACCACCCTGCTGCCGCCACTTGGCCATCTCCCCCAACCCGATCTGCACCATTATCCCGGCGGGAAGCAGCCCGGGTGTCAGGGCCGCCGGCCACCACATCCGCCAGCCATCCCGCATGGCTGGGACCCAGCCCCACCAGGCGGCGACCAGAGTAGCGGCGACGCCGCCCCCGATGACGAGGGCAGGTATGGTAACCCAGGCGTTGACCAGCAGCAGGCCCAGGCCTTGCCGCGCCTCAGCCAGCCAGGCATTGTTCTGGGTGGCCCGGACCAGGGCCACCCCCAGCGGCAGTGCGATCCCAGCCACGGCCAGAGAGAACAGCCCCAGCAGCCCCGCCCAGCGCAGTGTGTAGCCCAGACGCCCGGCCAACTCCTCCGCCACCGGCCGTTTGGTCCACAACGAAGTGGACCAGTCTATGCCCTCAGGGCCAATGGGATACCGGAGGTCCCTGGTCATGACGGCAATCAACTCCGTGTTGGAGTCCGCAGCCCACCTGAGCAGCAAGATGACTACCCACACCCCGGCCAGCACCAGGGCAGTCACAGCCACGCGGCGGCCCGCGGCAAACAGTGCTTGCTTCGCTTGTGGCTTCATGGTCGCCTCCCTTCCGTTTCGCTGGGCCGTTTCCACCACAGAGCTAGCCGGGCGGAGATAGGCCCAGGCTCCCGGTTACCCCAGGCGCCGGCAGAGGTGGGATAACAAGAATGTGCAGGAGGAGGAGAAGCAAAAGGGCGCACGCAAGGCAAGGAAGAAGTGGCTTGTGGCCAGATCTGTTGTGGTCTTCACAGCATCCCTCCCTCGCCGGGCTACCACAACGTTGGCGGCGACTCCCGTTCCCTACTCGCTGAGCACCACGTCCACCAGGGCCAGCCGGCCGCGCTGGACCTGGTCCAGGGCCTGGCGCAGCGCGCCTTCGAGCTGCTCCGGCCTTTCCACCGATACGCCGTAGCCCCCGTAGGCAGATGCCAGGGCCCCGTAGTCGGGGCGGGGCAGGATGTCTGCCCCGTAGAACGTCTCGGTGCGCTCCGACCAGCCGCCCGGGAAGGACTCCCGGGTCCCTCGCTTCATGGCTGCGTAGGACTGGTTGTCAAACAGGACCACCAGGATGGGCAGGCGGTACTCCTGGGCCATGCCGAAGCAGGCAACCACCGGGTTGTAGTGGAAGGCGCCGTCGCCGATCAGGGCCACCGACACTGCGCCCGGAGCGCCCAGCTTCGTGCCCAGGGAGTTGCACAGGCTGACACCCAGGCCGCCGGCGATGCGGCCAAAGAAGGTGCCTGGCTGCGTCCGCTCGATGTAGTTCTGGACCAGCCAGCGGTGGACGGTGACCTCCTGGAACACGATGGAGTTCTGGGGCAGGACTGTGTTGAGGGTGTGGCACAGCCAGCGCGGGCTGATAGGGGCCTTCTGGGCATCGGCCTCCGCCTGTTTGTCCAGGGCCGCCCGCTGCTGCTGGTGCAGGCGCTCCCAGCGCGCCCGTCTCTCTAAAGACGGCGTTGCCCGCTTGTCCTGCTCCAGGATACGGACCAGGCGCTTGAGAGCGGGGGCCACCGGGGTTGGGATAGCCAGATGGGCGCCGTAGCCCAGATATGGCAGACACGACTTGGGGAAGTAGCTGTCCAGGGCAATGATCCTGGCGTGGGCGGGCTGGCGAGAGATGGGGTACCAGGGGGCGGTGGCGCCGGCCAGCAGCGCCACGTCGGCGCCGGCCACGGCCTCGGGGTCGGGCCGCAGGTAGAGGGGGTGGGTGGTAGGGAAGTTCATGAAGCCGCGCCCGGCGGGCTCCATAACCGGGCACCCTAGGACCTCGGCAAGCCGGGTCAGGCCTTCAAGGGCGCCCGACTCCTGTCCGGCGTATTCGGTGAGGATGACAGGGTCTTTGGCCTCCAGTAGTGCCTGAGCGACTTGCTCCAGCACTTCGTCGCTGGCTGTTGGGGTGACTATGGGGCAGGCGTGGTGCTGCTCGAGGTTGGAAGACGGCACCGGCGACAGGAGCATCTCCAGGGGGATGGACAGGGCCACCGGGCCTTGAGGAGCGCTGGCGGCGATCTGGAGGGCCTGCTCTATGGTGGCGGCGAGGCCATATGGAGACTTCACTTCGCCGTGCCATTTGACATAAGGCGCTACCAGCGCCGCCGGGTGGTCCACGTCGGCGAGCTGCACCAGCCAGTGCCGCCCGGGGTCGTGGGCCTCGGGGTCCTCGCCAAAGGCGATGCCCTCACCGGCGCAGATGAGCATGGGGATGTGCTCGTGGAGGGCCGCCCGCACGTACAGCGCGGCGTTCAGGATGCCCACGTTGGTATGCAGCAGCACTGCCTGGGGCCGCCCGGTGACCCGCGTGTAGCCGGAGGCCGCGGCCACGGCCAGCCCCTCGTGCCGGCAGTTGATGTAGCCGGGCCGGGCCTCGCCCTGGGCGTGCAGCCGGGCCAGGCCCTCCCATACCGAGGGCCACTCCGAGCCTGGCGAGCAGAACACGTTGTCCACTCCGTGCCGGCGCAGCACCTCGATGAGAACGTCGCCGCCGTTAAGCTGTGTCTGCATGGTCATTACCCTCCTTTGAATGACATTTATTCTGTCATTGCGAGCGCAGCGAAGTCCCGACATGTCGGGACCCATGTTCTCGTCCGGAGATTGCTTCGTCGCTCCGCTCCTCGCAACGACGTAATCCGCACGCCGCAGGCGGCCGGTTCATTGCCCTACATTGGGTCCCGACGGGTCGGGACCTGTTGAACTCGCAACGACAAGACGCACTTCCTCAACCTTCAACTACATTCGCAGGATGTCATTCTGTGGGGAGACGGCAGCCGATGGCAGCATCTTTGTTGCGGGGCGGACTTTGACGCCGGACAACGCGGAGAAAGGGTAGCGGACCAGGATGACCTCATTCTTTGAGTAGCTGGGCATACACATCGTCCTCGGCGTTATCCCAGACGGTATCCAGCGCGGTGTGGCTGATGCGTGCCCAGAAGAGGGTGTCTTCCTCGATGAGTGGCGTCACGAGCACGGCAGCGCCTTCAGGAAGGTCCAGAGGTTCCAACAACTCGATTCTGCCTTCGCGCACGATGGCTCGCACCGTATTGAGCATGGTTCAAGCCTCCTCGTCGGCTGATGGTTCCCCTTTATCAGCACTATTATGCCGCAAAGTGCGCCCCCCGTAGGGGCATGGCGCGCCATGCCCCTACGCGACCCCCTATGGTCCCCCTTGGCAAGGGGGACTTCAGGGGGTCGCTTTGGTCACCTTCAGCCGGATGCACTGGTCGGTGGCTGAGGATATCCAGTCTATGCGCTCCGGAGTCAGCGAGAGCAGGCTAGCGTAGTGCACCCCCTTGCCCCGGCCTGCCCCCTTGCCTGATGCCCAGCCACCCAGCACCCCGGCAATGCCCACCACCTCGGGGTGGATGCACTCGGTGACCCGGGCCACGGCCTTCTGCTTCCCTCCGAAGGGCGACTCCACCCAGACCTGGTCGCCGTCCGCGATCCCCTTCCGGCGGGCCGTCTCGGTGTGGATCATGATGTGGGAGAAATAGGGGTGGCGGTCCGATACCTCGGTGAGCCAGGGGTTGCGCGCCGTCACCGAGTGGTGGTGCATGGGCATCTTGTAGTTCACGCCGATGAGGTCGAATCCGGGCTCTTTCTCATTGTAGGCTGGGCAGGGCTTCCAGTCGGGAAGGGCCATGTAGTCCGAGGTGTCTATGTGGTAGCCCAGCTCGGCGGCCACGCTCTCTATTTTGGGGACATGACGGGTGATGATCTCGAAGTAGACCGGGAACCGGGCCTTGACCGCGGCGATGGGATAAGCCTCCTCCACCGAGCGCACCTTGACGTGCGCCCCTTGCTGCTTCAGGTAGTCCAGGCCCTTGTCGGTGCCAACTGTGTTCCTGGCCCGGCGGTCGAGCAGCTCAGCGTAGCTACAGTCCTGCTCGGGCTTGAGGGCCAACTCTCCCCGCAGCTTGAAGGCGGCGTTGAAGGTGATGTTTAGCTCCTCCCGGAAACCCATGCGCTCGGCCAGGTCCATAAGCACCTCTACCCAGTTGCGCACGCCAGGTGGTGGGTCCACCACGGGCTGCTGGATACCCCAATAGAAGTGGCCGCTGGCCGGGCTGACGTTGATGCGCATGCGCTGGGGGAACAGGTTGCAGCGCTCCAGGGCGTGGGTATCGGGGAAGACGATGTCGGCGAACTCGCCGGTCTCGTCTATCTCCTGGGCGAAGCAGACGATGAAGGGTATGCGCCGGAGCACCTCAGCAGTCTGCTTGGGGCCGGCGCCGGTCATCACCGGGTTGGTGCGGGAGACGATAAGGGCCTCGGGCCGGTAGGGAAGGTTCTTGATGCGCTCCGGCTCCAGCATGTTGAGGTGAAGGATACCGCCCATCCCGTGGGCGAAGGGCAGCATCTCCCCCCAGTTGATGGTCTCTGGGGCGCGGACATCCCGCGTATAGTAATTGACGTCGTGGAGCCCGAGAACCTCGGGAGTCACCAGCAGGCCGTCTGGCTCCACCTCGTCGTGCCAGCGGCGGTCGGGGCCGATGAGGTTGGTGCCTCGGTAGCTGCCGGGGACGTAAATGCCGCCGATCACCAGATTGAGCATGAGCACCGCCAGGCCGGTAAGGGTGGCGTGGGCGTGGCGCATTACCCCGTTGAACGGCTTGATGGCCGCTGGGCGGTAAGGCAGCTCCTTGCCCCCGATCCTGATCTTGGAGCCAATCTTGGCGGCCTCGCCGAACTCCCGGGCCAGGCGCCGGATGGTGGTGGGGGGAACCGTGGTGATGACGCTGGCCATCTCAGGCGTGTAGCGGCTGGTGTGCTCCTTCAAAAGCTGGAAGGCGGGTTTGCACTTCAGGCCGCCCACGGCATGTATGCCCTCCAGGCCCTCGGTCATGCCGGATGCGTCGAAAGGCAATGCTTGATGAGCGACGGTGTCCCACACCAGAGGCTTGCCGCTGGCCGGGTCGCGGACGTAGGAACCGTCTGGGCCGATCAGGTACGGTGCGTTGGTGCGATGCTTCAGAAACTCGGCGTCGTACAGGCCGTACTCGTTGACCAGCAGGTTGACCATGGCCAGGGCCAGGGCGGCATCGGTGCCCGGACGGATGGGCACCCATTCGTCGGCCTTGGCCGCGGCGTTGGTGCCCACGGGGTCTATCACCACCACTTTCATGCCCCGCAGCCGGGCGTCGGCCATTTTCTGGGCCACCAGGGTGGCGTTGACGCCGGCGTTGAAGCCGTACTGGGCGCCCAGCAGGATGGCGTAGTTGCAGTAGTCCAGGTCTATCTCCTGCTGGAAAGAGCCGTTTATGAGGTAGGTCAAGGGGTGGATCGCGTCGCCGCAGGAAGGGTTGATCCGTGTGTTGTTGGTGGTGCCGAAGGCGTTAGCCCACGGGGTGAGGATGGGCATGCCGTTGACGTCCCACGTGGTCACGATCAGCTTCTGAGGGTTGTCCTTCCGTATCTGCCCCAGGCGCTGGGCCACGGTGCTCAGGGCCTCCTCCCAGGATATGGGGACGAACTTGGGATCAATGCCCAGGCCCTTCTCCGGGTTGGTGCGCTTCAGAGGCGCGGTCAGGCGCTTGGGGTCATACAGCGTCATCAATGCCGATTGGCCCTTCGAACAGAGCCGGCCCCGGCTGTGAGGGGAATCAGGGTCCCCTTCGATCTTGACCACCACCCCGTTCACCCGGTGGACGATGATGGGGCAGTTGGCGTTGCAGTAGTCGCACGCGGTGTGCACCCAGACGTCATCCCCAGAGCCTGGGGGCCCCCGACGCGTCGGTGCCCCTACGTTGGATGCAGCGGCAGAAAGATTGGTCATCTAATACCCCCCTTAGTGGGGGCGGGCTTCTGTGCCCGCCCTCCGGTAGCTCGCGACGCCATAGTCACAATAATAGCACACACCTGGTTTGTGACTTCGCTGTGACGTCCGGTAATGGCTGCTGGTACTCCGCCGTGACACGATGGCCCTAACCTTGATCCTGGACATAAGTGGTATCATAGGCACATCTTTGAGGAGGGTGGCCATGGCCAAGGTCCTGGTGGTAGACGACGAGCCGCTGGTGGTGCGGTTGCTGACCCTTACCTTGCCCAGCAACTACCAGACGCTACAGGCAAAGGACGGGCGCGAGGCGGTCGCCCTGGCGGAGCAGGATATCCCTGACCTGGTGCTGCTGGACATTGACATGCCGGGACTGAATGGTTTCGATGTCCTGAAGTGGGTGAGGGGTTCGCCCAGAATGGGCCACGCTCGTGTCATCGTGGTCACAGGCTCCGCCGATGAGACTTACCGGGAGCGGGCCTTGTCTCTGGGAGCTGATGCCTTCTTCACCAAGCCCTTCAGCCCTCTGGTGCTTCTGGAGAAGATCACGGAGCTCCTCAAGGACCGGTAGGGGCGACCCGCCGGGTCGCCCCTACGCAGGCCAACGTCAGTCGGTGTCGGATGGCGGTGTGGTTGACGATGATGCCACCAGGGCGGTGAGCCCGGCCAGGACGAGAGCAACAGGACCCAAGACATATTTCGCCCATCCGGGGGGTGAGGCGAAGTTGCCCATGGCCACCATGGCCAGGATGCCCGCCAGCAGCCAGACGCCGCCGTTGAGGACTCTCCTGGGGATGGGCAGATGCAGGATAGCGCTCCGGCCGAGCACAGCCACGATGGCCGCTGCTACCATGGCGGCCTGGACCCATACCACCCACACAGGAGGCAGGGCCCCAGGAGCGCCCATGACCTCGGCGAGCCCCCATTCGCCGCCAAGTCCCCAATAGGCATTGAGTCCGAGGAACACCGTCAGGGCCATGGCCACTGCCCACCCCGCCCACCTGGACAGCGTGGCCCTGTCCGGCCACCTAGGCAACCTGGTCTCTCCTCTCTACCTGTCCAGCAGCTCCCGCACCTTGCATGCCAGCTCGCGCCGGGTGAAGGGCTTCTGAAGGAAGGTTATCCCTGGCTCCACAGCGCCCCGATCGATCGGGGCGTAGCCGGACATGAACAGCACCCGAGTGTTGGGGCGGCTGCTGGCGACCTTCTGGGCGAGCTCCTTGCCTCCCATATGGGGCATCACCACGTCAGTGAGCAGGACATGCACTGTCTCGCCCTCCAGGTCCTCAAGCAGGCGCAGGGCATCCGCTCCGTTGCCGGCCTCGAGCACGCTGTAGCCCAGTTGTCGCAGCACGCTGGTGGCCAGCGTCCTCACAGCCGGCTCGTCCTCTGCAACCAGGATGGTCTCTGTGCCCGGTGGCTCGGGTGGCGTGCCTTCTTCGGGGGTCTCTTCCGGACGGTTCGTGGTGCGGGGCACATAGAACCGGATGGTTGTCCCGGTGCCGAGTTCGCTGTCCACGAAGATGTGCCCCCTGGCCTGCTTGGCGATGCCATAGGAGCTTGCCAGGCCCAGGCCACTGGCCTGGGCCTGGGTGGTGAAGAAGGGCTCGAAGAGGTGTGCCTGCACCTCTTCGCTCATGCCGGTGCCGGTGTCGGTGACAGATAACATGATGTAGTCGCCCGGCGCCACCTCGGGGTAGCGCCTGACGAAGTCCTGGTCCAGGGACGTGTTGGCAACCTCGATGGCAAGCTTACCGCCGTGAGGCATGGCATCGCGGGCGTTGACGGCCAGGTTCACCAGCACCTGCTCGATCTGGCCCGGGTCCACCCTTGCCGGCCAGGCGCCGGGGGGGACCACAATGGACAGCTCGATGTCTTCACGGATCAGGCGATGGAGCATCTTGACCAGGCCGGACACCAGCTCTCCCAGGTCCGTCACCCTGGGCTGAATGGTCTGGCGGCGGGAGAAGGCCAGGAGCTGACGGGTGAGGGCAGCGGCGCGCTCCCCTGCGCCCTTGATCTGTTCCAGGTAGCGACGCACCGGGCTGTCCGGGGGCAGGGACGTCAACCCCATCTCGCTGTAGCCCAGGATGACGGTCAGCAGGTTGTTGAAGTCGTGGGCCACGCCCCCGGCCAGGCGGCCCACGGACTCTATTCTCTGCGCCTGGTGGTACTGCTCCTCAAGGCGCCTGCGCTCGGTGATGTCGAACGTGGTGCTTTGCACCTCCACCACGTTGCCCTCAGCGTCTCGAATAGGCTCCCAGTTGGCGGACAGGTAGCGCAGCTCTCCACCCGCCGTGGTCCCGAAAGTGATTCCCCGGACAGGCGCGCCGGTCTCGAAAACCTGATGAAGCAGGGCTTGCAGCCTGGCGCGGTCCTCGGGCACCACCGTGTCCTCCAGTTGGCTGGTCTGCATCGTGCCACTGACCTGTTGGTAAGGCGGCGACTCGGGGGCGATGAAGGATTTCATATGGCCCTGGCGGTCTACCCGGAAGATCCAGGCGCCACTGGCCTCCACCAGGCTGCGGTACAGGTCCGCCGAGCGGTGCAGGGCCACGTCCGCGCGGTGCTTGTACAGGGCCATCTCAATGGCGGTGTGTAGCTCCCGCCGGTCGAATGGCTTGAGAATATACCCAAAGGGCTCAGTTACCTTGGCCCGATGCAGCGTCTCCTCGTCGGAGTAGGCGGTGACATAGACCACCGGGATGTTCAACCGGCTCCAGATCTCGCCGGCTGCTTCGATGCCGTCCATGCCATCTGCCAGATGGATGTCCATAAGTACCAGGTCGGGGCGTGACTCTCTCGCCTGTTTGATGGCCTCGTTGCTATCGGACGTGGCGCCTACCAAGTCATAGCCCAGGGCGCGCAGTTGGGCCTGCATATCCATGGAGACGATGCTCTCGTCCTCCACCACCAGGATGCGGGCGCCAGTCATTTCTCTATTCGCCTTCGGTCCCGATTCTCGGAATGAGGGCCGGGAAGCCGACCCTGAACTCAGTGCAGCCGTCCCTGCTGTGCTCCAGCACGCCTTTGAGCTGGTCTGTCAGTGCTCTTACCAGTTCCAGGCCCAGCGTAGCCGTCCGGCCCAGGTCGAACCCTGCGGGCAGGCCAACACCGTTGTCACGGACCACCAGGCTGTAGCAGTCATCCTCTTGGTGGAAGTTTACACTTATTTTGCCGGGCGCGCCATTGGGGAAAGCGTGCTTCAGGCAGTTGGACACCAGCTCGTTGGCGATAAGGCCACAGGGTATGGCTTGCTCCACCGGCATCTGGACCGGCTCCACGTCCAGCTCCAGACGGATAAGCTCAGGACTCGCCCCGTAGGTATGGAACAGGCTGGTGGTGAGCGAGCGGACCAGATCGTCGAAGGCAATGTGGGCCAGGTCCTGGGACCGATACAGTTGCTCGTGCACGAGGGCCATGCTGCGGATGCGGTTCCGTGTTTCCTGGAGGATCCGGGCCGCCTTTTCGTCGGTGACACGCGTGGCCTGAAGGTTGAGCAGGCTGGACATGACCTGGAGGTTGTTTTTCACCCGGTGATGGACCTCCTGAAGCAACACCTCCTTTTCGGCCAGGGCCGCCCTGACGACGGCCTCGGCCTGGCGGGCCTTCATCTCGCTTTCCTTAAGTGGGGTGACGTCCCGGATGGTATGGATCACCCCGATGACGTCTCCGTGTGGCCCGTGCAGCGGCGCTCCGCTCAGGTTGAACCACCGGTTGCCCAGGTGTGGCTCCTGGCGCAGCAGCTCGCAGGGCCGCCCTTCGGCCAGGCAACGGGTTGAGGGGCAGTCCGGTACCGGGCTGTCCAGCCCGTGGACTACCCAGTAGCACTGCTGGCCGATAATCGGCTCTGGCGAGGCGCCCAACATCCGGACGGCGGCCGTGTTGGCCCGCACGATCCGGTACTCCCGGTCCACCACGAAGACGCCGTCGCCCATGGTATTGAAGGTCCGCTCCCACTCGCGGCCTTTGGCGTCGACCTCTTCGAACAGCCTGGCGTTGGAGATGGCCATACCCAACACGTTGCAAATGCTGTTGGCTAGCTCCATCTCGGCGGAGCCAAAGGTGCGCCGGCTGCGGGACAAACAGATGATGGCGGCCAGGACCCGGCCTCTTGCGTTGACCGGCAAGCAGCTATAAAAGACGAAACCCGATCGGCTGACTCCCTCCAACGAGATTCGAGGGTCGTGCGCCAGGTCTCCCACGATCAGAGGCTCCCCGGTCAAGACCACATCGCCCGCCGGACCCGACCCCAGCTTGCTGCGAGGCATGCTGGCGATGTCCTGGGCCAACGTCTGGGGCAAGCCTTCCTGGAACACTATGGCCACCTCCTGGGTGCGCTCATCCACCAGCGCGAACATGCCGGCATCCATGTCCAGTGCCCAGAGAGTCGCCTCCAGGCCGATTTGGGCTACCAGCTCCAGGTCCAGGGTCACAGCGACTACCTCGCTGGTCTGGTGAAGGGCGGCCAAGGCCGCATAGCGCTGGCGCAGCTCCTGCTCCGCGTGCTTGCGGGCAGTGATATCGCTAAAGGTAACCACCGCGCCGGAGAGGTTGCCCTGCTCGTCCCGCACAGGCATAGTGGTGTATTCCACGGGGAAGCTGGTGCCATCCGTTCTCCAAAACACATCCTGGTCGCCGTGATGTATGTTGCCATCGCGCAGCGCCGCGTGGACGGGGCACTCCCCCTTCGGGCAAGGGCTACCGTTGGTCCTGGAGTGGCGCCAGGTCTCGTGGGATGGCCTGCCGATGAGCTCCTGGGCTGGCCAGCCCAACATGCCCGCCGCGGCCGGATTGACGAAGGTAATGTTCCCCTGCATGTCCAGGCCATTGATGCCTTCCGCCACCGCGTCGAGGACAAGCTGGTTGCGGCGGTGGAGGCGCTTCAGGTCGTCTTCCCAGGACTGCAACGCGCGGGCCATGCTGTCGAAAGAGCGGGCCAGCTCGCCCAGCTCGCCATCCCGGGCGTGCACGCCGCTGCGGGCCGCCAAGTCGCCGTCGGCCAGCCGCTGGGCGGCCTGGACAAGTCTGCGTGCGGGCCGCGTGATGAGACGTTCGCTGGCCCACCAGGTCACCGCAACGGCCAGCACTACAATGAGTGCGATCAGTGGCAGGTCGCGCTTCAGGGCGCGGTCCATGGGGGCCAGGGCGATGTCCCTGGAGAACCCCACGGCCAGGAAGGCTATGGGTCCGCTGGGCGTGCCGTACAGGGGGGTGAAAGCGTACAGGCGACGAGCGCCGTCAACCCAGGTAGCGTCGCCGGTGCCCGGGCTGCCCTGTTCTCGCATTTGCCTGAATAGGGGCGCATCGGACTGTTGCTTACCGACCCACCGGTCCGGGTCCGGGTAGGCCGCCAGAATTGTGCCGTCGGCACCAACCAGCGAAACGCTGGCGCCGTCCGGCAAGCCTGCTACCAGGACAAAGCTCTCCAACCAGGCGGCATCTATGCCTGCGAAAATGACCCCTTTGGTCCGGCCCGCGTCATCCACTACCGGCTGGGCCACTGGCAGGCTGGTCTTGCCCGTGGCCCGGCCCAGCACGTACGGCCCGGCCACTGTCCCGCCCGTGGCGTAAACTTCCTGGAAGTAAGGCCGGTCAGCCACATTCAGCGGGCCCGACAAGGGGAACCCACTACAGAGGACATTACCGTCAGGCCCTGCCAGGGCAACAATGTTATATCCTGGGACTCTGCTTAAGGTATTGGTAAGAACGGAAGCGCAGGCCGTGAGGTTGTCCCCATACACCTCTTCCTGCGCTGCCAGCATGGCCAGGAGGCTTCTCCCGTCCTGTATGGCCCTGCGGTGCTGGCCGGCTGCCAGCCGGACGAGCTGTTGCGCTTCCTTGTGCAGTTCAGCGATCTTCTGGTTGCGGTCCTCTCGCGCGTTGTAGACAAGCAGTACCGTGAGAGGCACTGCTGCCAGGACGGCCAGCAGCAGGAGGCGCACCCGCAGGCTAGACCACAAGTTGTGCAAGAGGGGCCGCCACCTTGTGCCCCGGGGCCGCGTCACAGAGCCAAGGGAGGCCATATGCTCACCTCAGCCCCCGGCCCCTCTCCGTTTACGGAGAGGGCAGGGTGAGGTGGGCGTGTGCTGCGGCGGGCATGGTGACGCTGTGTGCAGGGTATGCTGCCCGCCCACGTCATACGCTCTTGGCGCACGGTGCACCTCACCTCCGGCCCCTCTCCGCAGGCGGAGAGGGCCGGGTGAGGTGTGTTCCCGCAAATGGCTTCTCCCACCGGTGTCACTCTTCACCGGTCCAGGGCCTGGCGCACCTTCTGGCCGAGACTGGAAGGGGTGAAAGGCTTCTGCAACAGCAGGGCGCCAGGCTCCAGCTCGCCCCCGGGGGCGATGGACTCGGAGGCATAGCCCGACATGAAGAGCACCCGGATGTCCGGGCGCAGGGCCTTGACCTTGTCAGCCAGCTCTTTGCCCCCCATCTGGGGCATCACCACATCAGTGAGCAGCAGGTGGACCGTAGCGCTGGCATGCTCCTGGAGGAAACGGAGGGCTTCGGTGCCGTCCCTGGCCTCGAGGACAGAGTAGCCCAGGTGGCGGAGGCCGGTAGCGGTCATCTCGCGGACGGCGGCCTCGTCCTCGGCCAGGAGTATGGTCTCGTTCCCCTTGGGGGCGGCCACCGGCTGGGCCTGGGGCCCGTCGCTGGCGTCCTCCCCAGTGCGGGGGAGATAGAAGCGAACGATGGTGCCCAGGCCGGGCTCGCTGTCCACGGCGATATGTCCCCCGGATTGCTTGATGATGCCGTAGCAGGTGGCCAGGCCCAGGCCGGTGCCCTGGGGCTTGGTGGTGAAGAAAGGCTCGAAGAGGTGCTCCTTGACCTCGGCTGACATGCCAGTGCCAGTATCGGTCACTGACACCACGACGTAGTCACCAGGGGTGACGTTGGCGTGCTGTCTGGCGTAGCCCTGGTCCAGAGTAGTGTTGGCGGTCTCGATGGTGAGTTTGCCGCCTCCCGGCATAGCGTCTCTCGCGTTGATGGCGAGGTTTACCAGGACCTGCTCGGTCTGGCCCGGGTCAGCCTTCACGGGCCAGATGTCCGGGGTGGAGGGTATGTCCAGCTCGATGTCCTCGCCAATGAGGCGACGCAGCATGTTGGCCAGGTTGGCGACCAGGTCGGCCAGGCAGACGGTCCTGGGGTGGAAGGCCTGGCGGCGGGAGAAAGCCAGGAGCTGGCGGGTGAGTGCTGCGGCGCGCTCCCCGGCACCGTGTATCTCATCGAAGTAGGGGTGCAGGGGGCTGTCCTGGGGGAGGGCCGCCTGGCCGATCTCGGCGTAGCCCAGGATGGCGGTGAGCAGGTTATTGAAGTCGTGGGCCACGCCCCCGGCAAGGCGGCCTACGGACTCCATCTTCTGGGCCTGGTAGTACTGGTCCTCAAGGCGCTTCTGGTCGGTGACATCCCTGACGCTGTGGATGATGGTGACCGCGGCGCCCCGGCTATTTGCCATAGGCTCGGCGGTCAGGCTGATCCACCGGCTTCCCAGATTGGGTTCCTGGCGCACCAGCGTGCAAGGGCGCTTCTCGGCCAGGCAGCGACGGCCCACGCATCCGGCGATGGGCGCGTCCTGGCCGTGGATGGCCTCGTAGCAGTGCTGCCCTAACAGGGCGTCGGTGGTGGTGCCCAGCATGCTGGCCAGCGCCCGGTTGGCGCGCAGGATGTGGTGCTCTGCGTCCAGGAGGAATATGCCGTTGCTCATGCCGTTGAAGGTGCGCTCCCACTCCTGGGCCTGGGCCTCGGCCTGGTCGAACAGCCTGGAGTTGTCCAGGGCCAGTCCCACCATGTTGCCGAAACTCTCCAGGAGCTCCATGTCGCTGGGTGTGAAGCGGCGACGCTGTCGGGACAGGCCCGACATCACCCCGACCACCCTGTCCTCGACCTTAAGGGGCACGCCGACGTACGACGCAAACCCGGCGCCAAGGGAGCCCTGATAGTGGAGGGGTCCGGAGTTGCTCGGAAGGTCCTCGATGACCAGAGGCTTCCCCGATTGGGCCACCGTCCCCGATAGGCCTTCGCCGATCCTGGGCGGTGGCTTACCCCCAATTTTATGGAGCATCTCCGCCGTTCCGCCACGCTGGCCTAACAGCGCAAGCTGCCCGCTTGACTGGTCCAGGAACCTGATAACCACGAAGTCCATCCCCACCAGCTCCTGCTGGGCGTCCAGGGCCAGCTCCGTGCGGGTCCTCAGCCCCAGGGAGCAGGTCAGGGCGCGGCTTACGCGCAAGAGGGCCTCTTTCTCCGTTGCGGACCTGGCGGCCCGCGCTTCAGCCTCCTTGAGTTCGGCAAAGAGCTGGGCGTTGGCCGCAGCGCCCGAGATCTGGTGGGCGACTCTCTCGAGCAGGTGCCCATGCTCAGGAAGGTAGGCGTTGGCTTGCCTGGAGACGAGGAGGATAACACCTACGACCTTGTCCCTCGCCGTCAGCGGAGTGGCCAGGAACGAGTGGAACCCGGCCTGGACCACCCCGGAGACCTGGCTGTATCTGCTCAACTGGTCGTCGTTGTTGTTACCTTGCAGCAGCAGTGTTGTTGCTTTTTGGACCACCTCCCACGTCATGGAACCAGACAGAGGAATCGGGCCCCTCTCATCGTGTTCCGGGACCGCGGCACCAGTCCGGTAGGCCCGGATAGCGACCATGTGGTCAACGTCCACCAGGTTGACTGCCATCCTGTCGAATTGAATGAGCTTGGCCACCTCGTGGGCGCACTGCTCATAGACCTCGCCGATGTCCAGGCTGGATGAAGCGATTCTGGCGATATCAGCGAGCACCTCGTTCTGCTCTGCCAGCCGGCGGAAGAGGTGCTCATTCCTGGACAGGGTCTCCGCCGCCCGGCGCGCCGCATCCCGCGCTGCCTTCTCCTGGAGTGCCCGCTTGGCGGCCTGGCCCAGGCGGGCCAGCCGGTCCTTGAGCAGGTAGTCGGCGGCGCCCTGCTTCAAGGACTCCACCGCAGCCTCTTCACTCACCGTCCCGGTGACAATTATGAAGGGAATGTCCAGGCCCCGCCGCTGCAACAAGTGGAGGGCGCGCAGGGCATCGAACTGGGGCAGGGTGTAGTCCGCCAGTATCAGGTCTATGGGTTGGTCCAGATGGGCCGAATACTCGGCTTCGGTGTGGACGCACTGCCACTGGGGGTCAAAGCCCGCGCGGCGGAGCGCGCGCACCATCCGCTCGGCGTCGGCAAGCCGGTCCGCGAGGATCAGTACGCTGAGAGTGGTCACCTGTGGGTCCCTAGACGTCCGTAACGCGACTTGCATGAGGGCCAGCCTGGGCGGTCAGCGTGGTTCAGATGTCTGGCGGTGTTCTGCCCCCCCCCCCCCCCCGGGAGGGGGTCTCCCGCCTCTGGTGGTTCTACAGGGGTGCAGATGCGTCTATCAGACAACACGGGATAGAGGGCCGGTCTGGGCAGTGTTGCCGGCACGCTCAGGAGGTAATACCCATCTGACTCTGGGTGTTGCTCCGGATCCATCTGGGTCCTTTCTTGCGACTTGCCCCAGACCGGAAGGGCGCCTCACACCCTTTTCACAAAGACTACAAACAACAGAATGTACCGCCATTATATTTGGCGGAGCGAAGTTGTCAAGTGTTTCACACACCCCAAAACCAGATACCCCGGTTGAACGTAGCGCCTGGTTGGTGCGCAGAAGTCCCTTCACCGGAAGCTGCCGACGGTGGACTGTAGAACATTGTGGGAGCAGGCCGGAGGGGAGTGAGAAAGTCTTGCTGAGTCAGGGGTAATCTGGGTGGACGGGCCAGGATGGTTACACGCCGTGTGCCGAATCGCGACACCAGGCCGAGAGGCCTCTGCCTCCTCACCGCGCTCTATCCCTCTCCCCGCTCCGCAAGCGGAGAGCCGCAGCCCTTACGGGCTAAGCCAGGCGGCGGCTTCCTTGGCGTGGTAGGTGAGGATGATGTCGGCGCCAGCCCGCCGGATGGCGGTGAGCACCTCCAGGGTGACCGCTTTCTCGTCTATCCAGCCGTTGGCGGCGGCAGCCTTCACCAGGCTGTATTCACCGCTGACGTTGTAGGCGGCCAGGGGGTGGGGGAAAGTGGCGCGCGCCCGGGAGATAATGTCCAGGTAGGCCAGGGCGGGCTTGACCATAACTATGTCGGCCCCCTCGGCGATGTCTTGCTCGATCTCGCGTAGCGCCTCTCGGGCGTTGGCCGGGTCCATCTGGTAGCCCCGGCGGTCGCCGAACTGGGGGGACGACTCGGCGGCCACCCGGAAGGGACCGTAGAAGGCCGAGGCATACTTGGCGGCGTAGGCCATTATGGGCGTGCCGCTGTGACCCTCGCCGTCCAGGGTGGCGCGGATAGCGGCCACCCGTCCGTCCATCATGTCCGAGGGGGCCACCATGTCGGCGCCCGCCCGGACGTGGGAGAGGGCGGTGCGCGATAGCAGATCCAGGGAACGGTCGTTGTCCACCTGGCCGTCCACGATCACCCCGCAGTGGCCGTGGCTGGTGTACTCGCACAGGCAGACGTCGGTGATCACCACCAGCTCGGGTACTGCGTCTTTGATGGCCTGGATGGCCCGCTGCACGATGCCGTCCGGGGCGTAGGCCTCGGAGCCGGCCTCGTCCTTGGTGGCGGGCAGTCCAAAGAGCATGACCGCCGGAATGCCCAGGCGGGACACGTCCACCATTTCATCGGCCAGCCGGTCCACGGAGAAATGGTACTGGCCGGGCATGGTGGGTATGGGCGCTTTGACGCCTCGCCCGTGGGTGACGAAAAGGGGATAGATGAAGTGGGAGGGGGAAAGCTCGGTCTCCCGCACCATGCGGCGCAGGGCCTCGCTGCGGCGCAGCCGGCGCAGGCGCAGCTTGGGGAACTGGGCGAGACCGGTCCGTAACATGCTAGGCCCGCCGGTCAGACCATTAGCATGGGAAGCTCCCTAAGCTCCCGCTTCAGCGGGTCGAGGGAAAGGCCCAATGCCTCCAACGTGAGTGCGCCGAGCAGTGTGGCATCGCTGGGCTTGCCGAACACGACGTCGGTGACGCCAACCCTGTCCTTGTAGCGGAATATGGCCCCGCCCTTTGGGCGCGTGATCTTGCTCCCGTCAGCCAGTCGAAACACCTGGTCAGTCAAGGGCTTGATGCCGAGGCGCTTCAGGACCCTAGCAGGAACGACGGAATAGATGGAGCCCGAGTCAATAAGGAATTCCAGCTTCTCCGTCACTTCAGGACCGGCGGGATTAGCGATCTCTAGCTCTAAGACGGTGATCCCCATGATGCGCTCATTGTCTATGTTACCGCCGCACAGCGAAAGCTGCCAGTGCCTGCACCAGCCCTTGGATGGTGTGCTCTGCCGCTTCCACGTCCACTCGCAGGCCCAGCTCGCGGGCGGTGGCTGCGGTCACCGGGCCGATACAGGCGACAACACAGCGGTCGAGGGTTCCCCTATCGGGACCCAGCAGAGCGACCAGCCCTTGCACCGTGGAGGAACTGGTGAAGGCGACCGCGTCTACCTGGCCGTTGCGGAACAGGGCCTGGGCCTCGGCAGAGGGGCCGCTGGGTGTCTCTGTATGGTACGCGGCTACCTCGTCCACGGCCGCACCGTACTTGCGCAGGCCCTCGGCTAGGACCTCGGGAGCGATGTCTGCTCTGGGAAGCAGCACCCTTTGGCCGGGAACAATCACCTTGATAAGCTCGACAAAGACCTCTGCCGACGTGTATTCGGCGGGTATCAGGTCTGGCCTCAGGTAGCGGGCCTCTAGTGCCTTGGCAGTGGCCGGACCAATGGCCGCGATGTGGCACCTGCCCAGCGCCCGGGTGTCGCGTTTTTTCGCCTGTAGTCGCTGGAAAAAGAACTTGACGCCGTTGACGCTCGTGAAGGCTATCCAACGGTAACGGGAGAGATGGCCGATGGCCTTGTCCAGGGGACCCCAGTCCGTTGGCGGATGGACCGAGATAGTGGGCAACTCCACGGGCTGGGCGCCAGCCTCGGCCAGCAAGCGAGAGAGCTGCCCCGCCTGCTCGCGCGTTCGTGGCACCAGCACTCGCTTGCCGAACAGGGGCCGGGAGTCAAACCAGCGCAAGCGCTCCCGCAGCCGGACCACCTCGCCCACGACCATGGCTACCGGCGATGATAGCTTGGCGTCCCTGGCCCGCTGGACAATGTCGGCCAGGGTGCCGGTCACGGTGACCTGCTGGGGCTGGGTGCCGCGGTGCACCAGGGCCACCGGCGTGCTGGCAGGCCGGCCATGGCCCACCAGGTTTTCCACAATGGCTTCGATGTTGCCCAGTCCCATGAGCACCACCAGGGTATCGGTAGCCGTGGCCAGCTTGTCCCAGCCGGTGCGCACCCAGTCCCGGTCCTCGGACTCGCGGCCGGTGACCACAGCGAAACTTGAGGCGTAGTCGCGGTGGGTGAGGGGGATGCCGGCGTAGGCTGGCGCGGCGATGGCAGAGGTCACTCCGGGGAGCACCTCGAAGGGTACGCCGGCGGCTACCAGCGTCTCTGCCTCCTCGCCACCCCGGCCAAAGACGTAGGGGTCGCCACCCTTGAGGCGCACCACGGTCTTGCCCTCCAGGGCCCTGGACACCAGCAGGGCGGTGATGTCCTCCTGCTCGGCCTGGCGTTCTTGAGGGCCCTTCCCCACGTAGATCAGCTCTGCGTCGGGGCGGGCGAGGGAGAGGAGTTGGGGGTTGATCAGGCGGTCGTAGACCACCACGTCGGCCCGGCCCACGCACTCCGCCCCGCCCACGGTGAGGAGACGCGGGTCGCCGGGGCCGGCGCCCACCAGGTAGACCTTTCCGGGCTTCACAGGCCAAGCACCTCGCTGGCGCCCATATCGAGCAGCCTCTGGGCAAGGCGCTGTCCCAGGCCCTCCGGGTCTGAGGACGGAGCGGACATATCGGACCGTATCAGGCGGCTGCCGTCGGTGCTGACCACGAGGCCCTGGAGGTGGAGTTGGCCATCTCGACGCTCGGCCAGGGCAGCGATGGGCGTCTGGCAGCCGCCACCCAGGCCGCGGAGGAAGGCGCGCTCGGCGAGCACTGCCTGCCGGCTGGGAATGTCGTCCAGGCGGGCGGCCAGGCCCTTCACCGCCTCGTCGTCAGCCCGGGATTCGAGGGCTAGGGCGCCTTGGCCCACAGCCGGCAGGCATGTCTCGGGCGCCAGGTACTGGGTGATGATCTGGCGCCAGCCCAGGCGGTGCAGCCCAGCGGCAGCCGCCACCAGGGCGGTTACCTCTCCCGAGGTGGCCTTGCGCCAGCGGGTGTCCACGTTGCCTCGTATGGGCACGAAGGCCACGTCCGGCCGGCGTCGGCTCAACTGCGCCGAGCGCCGCGGGCTGCTGGTGCCCAGGCGGGCGCCCGCGGGCAGCGCCTCCAGGGACAGACCAGACGGGGTGGCCAGGGCGTCCCGGGGGTCCTCCCGTTGGGGCACGGCCACGATCTCCAACCCCGCTGAAAGGTCGGTAGGCAGGTCCTTCATGCTGTGTACTGCCAGGTCCACCTCTCCGGCCAGCAGGGCTATTTCCAGCTCGCGCACGAAGACGCCCCTTTGCGGGAACTGAGCGAGGGGCGTGCCCGGCGCCCGGTCGCCTTCGGTGCGGATGATGCGTAAGGTGAACTGCCGGCCGGGGTGCGCGGCAGACAGAGCGGCCGCCACCAGGTTGGCCTGGGCCAGGGCCAGGGCGCTTCCCCGGGTGCCTATGACGATGGGACGGGCCTTAACCAAGCTACGCCGCTCCTCTTTGATTGAACTCCATTCTGTCGTTGCGAGGCGCCACAGTGGCGAAGCAACCCGCAACCCCGGTTACGCGTGGAGACATCCCGACGTATCGGGACTTCGGCCCTGCGGGGCCACTGAATGACACAAATCAGCCCTTCCTCGCAAAGACAATGCAGGGTCACGTTCTAACCGTCATTGCGAGTTCAACAGGTCCCAACCCGTCGGGACCCAATGTAGAGCCATGAACCGAGATGGCACGTTTCGTTGAAAGGAGCAGAGCTACGAAGCCATATTTCGTCATTGCGAGGAGTCCTTCCGGCGAAGGACGACG
>JACPQM010000071.1 GCA_016190505.1 Chloroflexota bacterium
CTACGCTCGCACCGGCAACGCCAGACGTGGCAAGGGAATACCGCCAGCGGGCCATCTCCGAACGCCGCCAACAGCCGGAGGTTGCTTCGCTACGCTCGCAATGACGGCAAAGGACCCCAAATGTCCAAACTCCAAGGGGCGGGGTTATCACGCCCCTACGTCAACCAATGCAGGAGAGGAAAACGTGGCCTACAAGAACATCATCTACCAGCGGGAGTTACCCCTGGCGGTCCTCACCTTCAACCGGCCCGAGGTGCGCAATGCCCTGAGCTATGATCTCATACAGGAGTCCATCGAGGCCGTGAGGGAGGCTGAGAGGGATGACGAGGTGCGCGTGCTGATCGTCACCGGCGCCGGCGACCGCGCCTTCGTCGCGGGCGCCGACATTGCTGAGATGCAGACGCGGAACCTGGTGACCGAGCTGGGGCCGCGCTCAGGGGAGCGGCGGGTGCTCAACACGCTGCTGGAGAACCTGGGGAAGCCGACCATCGCGGCTATCAACGGCTTTGCCCTCGGCGGCGGCTGCGAGATCGCCATGTCGTGCACCCTGCGCGTTGCCTCCAACACCGCCCGCTTCGGCCAGCCCGAGATTAACCTGGGCCTCATACCGGGCAATGGGGGGACCCAGCGCCTCCCCCGGCTTATCGGCAAGACCAAGGCCATGGAGTTGATATTGCTGGGCGAGATGATAGACGCCGAGGAGGCCTACCGCCTGGGCCTGGTGAACCGGGTGGTGCCCCTGGCCGAGCTTATGAACGTGGCCCGCGAGATGGCCCTGAAGCTGGCCGGCAAGCCGCCCATCGCCGTGCGTCTGGCCAAGGAGGCGGTCAACGCTGCCGACAAGCTGGGCCTGCCCGAAGGGCTGGAATTCGAGGCCAAGGCCTATGCCCTGCTCTACGGCACCCAGGACAAGGAGGAGGGCGTGCGTGCCTTCCTGGAGAAGCGCCCGGCGCAGTTCAAGGGGCTGTGAGTTAAGACGCGATAGCAAGCTGGCCGGTGGCGGGGTTGAACCTGCGAACATTGGTGTGTAAGAATGGGGTGGACCGCGGCGATAGGAGGGACACGTGCCAGAGTTCGCTGGCATCTATGAGCTAGCGGAGGTTGTCCGATACCTCCAAGCGACCAGTTGTGCTCCCTCGCCCAGCTACGAACAAGTGCGCCGTTGGGTTCGCAGCGGGTTGCCCATGCCCGACCTCGTGGTAACCCGTGGCAGAAACTTGGTCGTCGTTTTCGAAGACCTGATTTCCCTGCGGCTGGTAGTGGCGCTCAGGCAGGCTGGTTTCAGCCTTCAGCACATACGATCTGTGCATGATTGGCTTCAGGACGCGACCAACTGCCAGCGACCATTCGCCATTCAGGAACTATGGGTGAGCAGCAGCGACATCTTCGTCCAAATGGAGAAGCAGTTGCTCTCTGCCTCGAAGCGAGGACAGTACGCCATGGGCTTGGTCAAGGGATGGCTTCGAACCTTGGGGCGCCCCGATCTCCCAACCGACATGACCTTCAAGCAAGCGAATGGATGCGCCCTTGCGGCAAGCTGGAAACCGCAGCCGCACGTTGTTCTGGACCCTCTTGTCCAGTTTGGCGCACCTTGCCTGGAAGGCACCCGTATTCCCACACGGGCGGTTTGGTCCATGGTCCGTGCGGGTGATAGCCCACGGGCTGTGGCCAGGGACTACGGTGTTTCCCTCGTTGAGGTGGAAGCTGCCATCGAGTGGGAGAAAAGGCTTGCCGCCTGAACCGGAACAGCAGGGGCAACTCATTCTGCTGGGCGAAAACCTGAGCCCCAACGTTAGCCAAGCTCTTCGGCTGGTTGACTACAACGCGCGCCACGGGACAGAGGTCTTCCCACAACGCATGCCTGACCCAACCGTGGTCCCGTGGCTGGCATTGCAGCAAGCAGTGTGGGTAACTGCTGATGAAAGAGCACGGCGGCAGTGGGCTGAGGAGATCAGACGAGCAGGCATCCCCGTCATCTGGGTGCACCGGCCCAAGGAGGGCCTGAGCCGCAAAGCCCTGCTGTTGCTACTGCTTTGGGTGTTGGACCCAATCTTGACTGAGGTAGCCAAGGCCCGGGGACCCAGACACTTTCGCGCGTCCTTTAGCGGCAAACGGCCCAAATGGGAGGCGCTTGCCCTGAACTGAGCGGGGCTGACAGGAGGAAACATGGCAGCAAGGGAAGTCGTAGTCATAGACGGGGCGCGCACGCCCATCGGGCGGTTCGGCGGCGCCCTGCGGGACCTGAGCTGCACCGAGATAGGCGCCGTCGCCATGAAGGGCGCCCTGGAGAGATCGGGAGTAAGACCGGCCCAGGTCAGCCAGGTGTTCGTGGGGCACGCTCGCCAGGCAGGCAATGGCCCCAATCCAGGGCGCATCGCCGCCATCAAGGCGGGTGTGCCGGCCTCGGTGCCTGTGCTCACCGTGCAGCAGGCCTGCCTCTCGGGGATGCAGGCGGCCATCCTGGGGACCCAGGCCATCCTGCTGGGCGACAGCGACGTTGTGCTGGCCTGTGGCATGGAGCACCACAGCAGTATCCCGTTCCTGAGCACCAACACCCGTTGGGGCGCCCGCATGGGCGACGTCATGCTCTACGACGCCATGTACAAGGATGGCTACATCTGCGGCGTCGAGCTCAAGCACATGGGCGCGCTCACCGACGACCTGGCCAAGCGCTATGGCATCACCCGCCAGGAGCAGGACCAGTTTGCGGTGGAGAGCCAGCAGAAGGCGGACCAGGGCAAGAGGAGCGGCTTCAACGCCAGGATGATTGTCCCCGTGGAGATCAAACAAGCCCGAGGCGCCCCCATCCTGTTCAAGGAGGACGAGCACCCTCGCCCGGATACCACGCTGGAGACGCTGGGCCGGCTGTCTCCGGCTTTCAACCCCCAGGGCACCGTCACCGCGGGCAATGCCTCGGGCATAACCGACGGGGCGGCGGCCCTGGTGCTGGCCTCAGGGGATAAGGCCCGGGAGCTCGGGCTGAAGCCCCGGGGCACCGTCCGCTCTTACGCGGTGGCCGCAGTGGAGCCTCGTGACTTCGCCGTGGCGCCGGTGCCCGCGGTGTGGCAGGCCCTGGAGCGGGCCAGCCTCAGCCTCAAGGATATTGACCTTGTAGAGATCAACGAGGCCTTCGCCGCCCAGATGCTGGCGGTCATCCGCGACCTGGGGCTGGACCCGAGCAAGGTCAACGTCTACGGTGGCGCCGTGGCCTTGGGCCACCCCACGGGCATGTCCGGGGCGCGTATCATCTTCCAGCTCCTCTACGAGCTGGAGGAGACCGGGGGCCGCTACGGCGTCGCCACGCTGTGCGGCAACGGCGGGCACGGCGCGGCTGTGGTGGTGGAGCGGGCGTAGCGATGCCCTCACCCTAACCCTCTCCCAGAGGGAGAGGGGAGACCCTGCGTTCTTGTTAGCGGGACAGCGGCAGTGGAACGAGACCCACGACAGGGATAGCGTGCGAGGCCAAGTGATGCCGGACGACCGGATGGCTCACCTGTGGGTGGGTTCCGCTGCGCTACACCCACCCTACCAGCTTTCACTCTGACTGAGGGGGGAGGCGGCGTGCAGTACTTGTTGGGTCCCCAGAGCACTGGCCTGGCCTTGCTGGTCGCAGAGGCCATCGTTCTGGGTGGCCTGTTCTTCGGCTTCTACCTGATACGCTACCAGCGAAGACGCCAGGCACATCACCGGGTACAGACTACCCTGGTACTCGCAAACATGGTGCTCATCCTGGCGGCCATGGCCTTCGGGTTCAACCGCTATGTGGTCCAGGGGGGAGCGGCCAGCCCGGCAGTGGCCCGGCTAATGATCGGCCATGCCACCCTGGGAGCGGTGGCCGAGGTCATGGCGGTATACATCCTCATCCGCATGAGCAATCTGGTCCCCGAGGGCTGGCGGGTATGGCGTTTCAGGCGCGCCATGCGGGCTACCCTGGCCCTGTGGACGGTAGTTGCCCTCAGCGGCGTTGGAGTCTACTACGGTCAGTATGTAGCCAGCGCCGGCTCACGAACGGAGCCGCCCCCACCTCCAACGACCCCGGTGCCACCCCCCACCACTCCGGGGACCGCTGGCCTGGTCGCCTGGACCAATGCGCAGGGTTTCAACGACCGCATCACCCTGACGGTGGTGAACATGCCCCCGCTGGCCTCTGGCAGGGTGTACCAGGGCTGGCTGGTGTCCCGGGCCTCCGCCTTCTTCCAGTCCCTGGGCGTCCTGGAAGTGCACGAGGACGGAACAGCGTTCCTGGAGGAGGTGTTCGCGACGAACCCCCTGACCTTGTATGACCAGGTCGTGGTCACGGTGGAGGACGCCCCGGCGAGCAAGGCCGGGCCATCCCCCACCGTGTTCCTGGTGGGGCAGATACCTCCCCAGGCTGGTGTCCACCTCCGCCACCTGCTGGTCGAAGGACCGGGCTCGCCCAGTGGCCTGGGTTTCGTCAATGCCTTGTTCCTCCACGGGCCTCACCTGGTAGTCCATGCCCGCGAGATCGAGCAGGCCCGGCAGCGGGGCAACCTGGCCTCCATGAAACGTCACGCGGAGCACCTCATCACCCTGATCGAAGGGCAGTCGGGCCCGAACTACGGAGACCTCAACCAGGACGGGGCCATCCAGGACCCGGGTGACGGGCTGGGTCTGCTGCCCTATGCACGGTTGATCGCCGAGCACGCCCAACTGGCCCTGGAGGCGCCGGACGCGACGCCGGCCATCAAGGCTCACGCGCCCCATATTGCCAGCATGGTGGACAACGTAACCAGGTGGGCCACCCAGGTTAGAGACGACGCTCTGGCCGTCATTGCTGCGGACAGCCCTCAGGCGGTGGAGGCCCAGGTAGCCGATGCGGTGGTCATTTCAGCGCGGGGCTTCCTGGGCTACGACGAGAACGGCGATGGCGAGATCGCCCCTGTCCCTAACGAGGGTGGTATCGTCCAGGTACGGGCTCATGCCCAGGCCATGGCCGGGTTGGCGCTGCGCGTCCAGCCCGGGGCCTTCGTCCAGGAGCTGCACCCACCACCAACTGCCCCATCGCCCACGCCCACGCCCACCCCCGCCCCCGGGACGGTGACCGTGCTCATGGAGCGAAACCTGTACAGAGACAAGACGCTCGTCGTCAAGCGGGGCACCACGGTAGTCTGGGTCAACAGGGATGTGGCCAAACACACAGTCACCTGGGATGCCAGGGAGGTCAACTCTGGCCTCATGTCCCAGGGTGAGACCTTCTCTTTCACGTTCAACGAGCCCGGCCGGTTCCCTTACTACTGTGAGCTGCACGGGGACAGGGGTGACATAGGCATGGCGGGCATGGTAATCGTGGAGTGAGAGGAGAGAGCCGGGCTGCCCTTGAGTCCGCTCCCGTCGTGGAGTATTATTCCCTATCAGGACTATCCGGAGACAGGGGCGCCCCAATGCATGGGGGCACCCCTTTGTGCAACGTGGTAGGGGCGCCCCGATACATCGGGGCGCCCCTACGAAGCAAGGAGGCGCCATGAATCTGCGTATCCCGGGGCCGACGCCCTGTCCCCCTGAGGTGCTCCAGGCCCAGGCCCGCCAGATGGTAAACCACCGGGGTGTGGAGTTCGCCAACCTGATAGGTCGGGTCACCCAGCGGCTCCAGCAGGTTTTCCAGACCAAGGGGGATGTCTTTGCTCTCACCTCCTCCGGCACCGGCGCCATGGAGGCCATCGTGGTCAATACGCTGTCGCCCGGCGACCGGGTCCTGGCGCTCTCCTGTGGCGCCTTCGGCGAGCGCTTCGCCGACATCTCCAAGGCCTACGGGGCCGACGTGCAGCGCCTCGATTTCCCCTGGGGGTCCCCCGTAGACCCGGAGCAGGTGCAATTGGCCCTGCGCAAGGACACGTCCATCATGGCTATCCAGGTGGTCCATAATGAGACCTCTACCGGGGTGACCAACCCCCTCAGGGACATCGCCGCGGTGGCCAGGGAGTACGAGAAGCTACTGCTGGTAGATGCGGTGAGCAGCCTCGGCTCCCTCTACCTCCCCGTGGACGCATGGGGCTGCGATGCTGTGGCCACTGCCTCGCAGAAAGGGTTCATGGCGCCGCCCGGCCTGGGCCTGGTGGCCATGGAACCCCGGGCCTGGGAGGCCAACGCCCACGCCAGGATGCCGCGCTACTACCTGGACCTGGGCAAAGCCAAGGGCTTCCTGGCCAAGAAACAGACGCCGTGGACGCCCGCCGTGTCCACCTACTTCGCCCTGGACGTGGCCCTGGAGATGATGCTTAAGGAGGGCCTGGCCAGTATCGTGGAGCGCCATGCTTCCGTCGCCCAGCAGGCTCGGGAGGGGGTCAAGGCGCTGGGCCTCTCGCTACTGGCGGAGAACGAGTCGTACGCCTCCAACACCGTGACCGCGGTGCGTTGCCCCGAGGGGATAGACTGCGACAAGCTGCTGCGGGCAATGCTTGACCGTGGCGTGGAGCTGGCCGAGGGCCAGGCCAAGCTCGCCGGCAAGATCTTTCGCATCGGGCATCTGGGCTACGTCTCGGAGAACGACATCACCGGGGTGCTCGAGGCCCTGGAGGAGACCCTGGTGGCACTGGGTTTCAAGGTCAAAGCAGGCGCCCCCGCCAGGCGGGACTGATGAAGCCACGCGTGCTGGTCACCGACCCCGTGGCCCAGGACGGCCTGGACCTGGTGGCCCGCTCCGCCCAGGTGGATGTAAGGCATGGCCTACCCCCTGCCGAGATCGTGGCTTGTATCGGCGAGTACGCCGCCCTGATGGTCCGTAGCGAGACGAAGGTCACTGCCGACATCATCGAGGCGGGACGGAACCTCCAGGTCATCGCCCGCGCCGGAGTGGGCGTGGACAACATAGACGTGGAGGCGGCCACCCGCTGCGGAGTGGTGGTGGTGAACGCACCCCTGGCCAACACCATCTCCGCCGCCGAGCACACCATGGGCCTGATCCTGGCCCTGGCCCGGTTCATCCCTCAGGCGCACGACGCTTTCGCGCAGGGGAAGTGGGACCGGCGTTCCTTCGTCGGCGTCGAGCTGCGGGGCAAGACGCTGGGGCTGGTGGGTCTGGGCAAGGTGGGCACCGCGCTGGCCAAGAGGGCCCAGTCCTTCGACATGCGGGTCATTGCCTATGACCCCTTCATCTCCGTGGAGGTAGCCAGGGCGATGGGGGTGGAGCTGGCGCCTCTCGACGAGCTACTGCGCCACTCGGACTTCATCAGCATCCATACCCCGCTCACCACGGCCACCCAGGGCCTGATCGGCGCCAGGGAGCTGGACATGGTCAGGCCCTCGGCCCGCATCGTGAACGCGGCCCGGGGCGGCATAGTGGACGAGGCGGCGCTGCTGGAAGCCCTGGAAAAGGGGCGCATCGCCGGCGCGGCCCTGGACGTCTATAGCAGCGAGCCACCCAAGGACATGGCCGGCTTCCGCCACCCGCGCCTCATATGCACCCCCCACCTGGCGGCGTCCACCGTCGAGGCGCAGGCCAGCGTGGCCGTGGACGTGGCCGAGGAGGTGATCGCAGTGCTGGAGGGCCGCCCTCCGCGTTACGCGGTGAATGTGCCGGCCATGCCCCCCGACGTGGCGGCGGTGGTCCGCCCGTTCTTCCCGGTGGCCAACCTGGTGGGCCGTGTGGTCACCCAGCTCGCCGAGGGGCAATGGGCCAGCCTCCACATCAAATACGAGGGCGATGTCGCCGGCTACGACTGCACCGTGCTCAAGGCGGCGCTGCTTCAGGGCCTCCTGGAAACGGTGACCGGTGAGGAAAGGGTCAACCTCGTCAACGCCCATCAGGTGGCGGCCCGTCGAGGACTGCGCATTATCGAGCACAAGGACGCGCTGTGCCAGGACTACGGCAACCTGGTGACTGCCGAGCTCACCACCAGCAGCGGAGTCACCGCCTCTGCGGGCACATTGATGCGGGGCAAGCCCCACATCGTGCGGGTGAACAACTACTGGCTCGACCTGGTCCCCGACGACGCCTATCTGCTGTTCTGCGACCACCGGGACCGCCCGGGCCTCATTGGCGCTGTGGGCAACGTGACGGGGGCCGCGGACATCAACATCAGCTCCATGCACGTGGGCCGTACGCAGGCCCGGGGGCAGGCCCTCATGGTGCTGGGACTGGACGAAGCCCTGGGCCCCGACGCGCTCAAGGCCATCCTGGCCATCCCCGACATCTACACTGCCAAGATCGTGAAGCTGTAGGGGCGTAATTCATTGCGCCCCCCGCGCAAGCCATTGGGCCCTGGCATTTTGTTGCAGGCCGGCCCGGGGGTCGTGATAAACCGCGCCCCTACGTTGGCCTCTCCCCTCTCCCTTTGGAAGAGGGACGGGGTGAGGGCACGCTCTACCCGCTTGTTTTTCCTCCATCGGCTGATATAATGGGCGCCAGCCTGGGGAAGAATAGGAGACATGATGCATGGCGCAGTACGCTTTCTTCGATAACAAGTTCGTCCCACTGGCCGAGGCCAAGGTCAGCGTGATGACCCATGCCATGCACTATGGTACTGGCTGCTTTGAGGGCATTCGAGGGAACTGGAACGACGAGCAGGGCCAGATGTATCTATTCCGCGTGGCGGACCACTACCGCCGCCTTCTCCAGAGCGCGCGTATTCTCCGGATGGAGCTCCCATACACCGTCGAGCAACTGTGTGACACCACCCGCGAGCTGGTGGAGAAGTGTGGCTTCAAGGAAGACGTTTACGTCCGCCCCCTGGCCTACAAGAGCTCCGAGGTCATCGGAGTACGCCTGCACAACCTGGATGCGGCCCTCACCATTTTCGTAGTCCCCTTCGGCAACTACCTGGACGTGACCAAAGGCATACGGGCCTGCGTTTCCACCTGGCGGCGCATTGACGACAACATGATCCCGCCCCGGGCCAAGATCACCGGCCTCTACGTGAACAGCGCGCTGGCCAAGTCGGAAGCCGCCGCCAACGGCTATGACGAGGCCATCCTGCTGACCCGCGAGGGCCATGTGTCCGAAGGGAGCGGCGAGAACCTTTTCCTGGTCACTGGGGGCCGGCTGATAACTCCCCCACCGTACGACAACATCCTCGTGGGCATCACGCGGGATACCGCCATCGAGCTGGCCAAGAACGAGATGGGGCTGGAGACGGAGGAGCGGTGCGTGGACCGCACCGAGCTGTACCTGGCCCAGGAGTGCTTCCTCACTGGTACTGCGGCCCACGTCACGCCGGTTCTGGAGATTGACGGCCGCCCCGTGGGCAACGGCCAGGTCGGACCCGTCGCCCGGCGCATCCAGGAGCTCTATTTCGACGTGGTCCGGGGAAGAAACCGCAAGTACCTGGGCTGGTGCACCCCCGCCTACTCCAATCTGGTCAAGGCATAGGCCGGCACCATTCTAGACGGAGATACGGCTCCGTGGCCCATGTAGCCTGGCAGTACCTGGTATTCATCTTCGTTTCCTGTGTGGGGGTGCTTCAGGCAGCCGCTGCCTACAGTGGCCTGAAAGGGTTGCTTCTGATCCCGCGACGCCTGCCCAGCTTCGGGCTGGCGGCGGTACTGGTGATCGGGGCCTTCGTATGGTTCTTCCGGGTGGACGACCGCGCCCCTGCCGCTGGCTGGCCCATTCTAGAAGGCGGCCCACAGACCCTGCTCTTCACGGCCGGCGCCGGGCTGGCGCTGGGCTTCACCGCGCTGCTAACCTCAATGCTCCGTGTGGCTGCGGACCAACGGTCCAGCCTGAAAGAGGAAGGCCTGGAGGCCCTCAGGGAAGAGGGTTACCTGCAAGCCCTGCTCCGGCGCTGGCGCAGAGGGTAGATTGTTGATCGCCGATGCGCGCCTCCTGCTCTGGCTCAACGGGTCTGTGGGGCGGTGGGCAGCCCTGGACAACGTGGTGCGGCTGCTGGCCACGGACTACTTTGCGCCCGTAGCCCTATCCCTGCTGCTGTTCGGGTTGTGGTTTGGCAGCCGCAGCCAGGCCCAACGCGAAAGGCAACAGAAATCGGTGGTGGCCGCCGTCGCCAGCCTGGGCCTGGCCAGTCTGGTCATCCTCCTGCTCAATCACGCCTGGGCCCGCCCGCGGCCCTTTGCCGACCACGATCTGGTGTTGCTCTTCTACCGCCCTACCGACCCTTCCTTCCCTAGCAACCTGGCCACCATGGCCTTCGCCATGGCTGCCGGCGTGGGACTGGGGCACCGGCGCCTGGGCATTTTCGCCTATATAGTGGCGACGGCCACCGCCCTGTCCCGGGTGTGGGCCGGCGTTCATTACCCCCTGGATGTGGTCGCGGGGGCGGCTCTGGGTGTAGCGTCAACCTTCCTGTGCCGGGGTGTGCTCCGCATGATCGAGCCCTGGCCCAGCCGCGCCTTGCGCCTGGTGCGCAAGGTGTACCTGGCGTAGAAATCGTAGGGTGGGTGTAGTCCCGATTCTTTCGGGACGGAACCCACCGCAAGGAGGTAACCATGGCTCGCAGCGTCATTGTCTATTCCCAGCCGGGCTGAATGTTCTGCACGTCGGCGAAAGAGTATCTTTCGCGCAAGGGCATTGCCTTCGAGGACAAGGACGTGACCAGGGACCAGGCCGCCCTCAAAGAGCTTCAAGACCTGGGCTACATGACCACCCCCGTGATCAAGATAGACGGCGAGGTGATCGTGGGCTTCGACCGCAAGCGCCTGGACGCGCTGCTGCCTAACCTGTAGGGGCGAACGGCGTTCGCCCCCGGGGGCAGGAGCGGATGTGAAACTCGCCCCTGCATGTGCTGCCGTTTGTGCTAGAATAGACCATATTTCCCTTTAAGGAGCAATAGATGGCCTCACAGTCTGCCTTTGCGCCCGCTAAAGCCAACCGTGAGGATGTGTGGGTCCACAGCGCCTGCGACATGTGCTTCTCTTCCTGCGGCATACTGGCCCACCGGGTGGACGGGGTCATCGTCAAGATCGAGGGGGACCCGGACTGTCCCCATAACAACGGTAAGCTGTGCGCCAAGGGCATGGCCGCCCTCATGGCCGCCTACGACCCCAACCGGGTGACGTCGCCCCTCAAGCGCACCAACCCCCAGAAGGGCATCGGCGTGGACCCGGGCTGGCAGAAGATAACCTGGGACGAGGCCCTGGACATCATCACCCAACGGCTGAGTAAGGTGAGAAAGCAAGACCCCCGCAAGTTGGTCATCGCCACCTGGGACCAGAGCATCATGACCACCATCCTGCGGGCCTTTGCCTCCTCCTTCGGCACACCTAACTACGACTGGTCGGGCTACTACTGCGGCAACTACCTGCACTCCACCATGTACCTCACCAATGGCAGCTTCCACTCCTCCTTCGACCTGGACTACTGCAACTATTGCATCCTCCTGGGCAACCAGATGGGGTTCATGGTGGGACTGAGCCCTAACCTAAACTCCCAGAAGATGGCCGAGGCCCGCATGCGCGGCATGAAGGTGGTGGCCGTGGACCCAGTGGGCACCACCGCCGCGGCCAAGGCCGACGAGTGGGTCCCCATCCGCCCGGGCACCGATGCCGCCTTCATTCTGGGGCTGGTCAATGTGCTGCTCAACGAGCTGGGCATCTATGACGCCGAGTTCCTGGCCCAGCGGACCAACGCCGCCTACCTGGTGGGGCCGGACGAGTACTACGTCCGCGACCCGGCCAGCCACAAGCCCCTGGTATGGGACAAGGCGCAGGGGCGGGCCATCCCCTTCGACGCGGCAAAACAACCTGCCTTGGAAGGCGACTATCAGGCCGCGGGCGTCTCCTGCCAGCCCGCCTTCTCCCGCCTCAAGGAGCACGTCAAGCGATACGCCCCCGACTACGTATCCCAGGTAACGAGTGTTCCGGCAGCAACCATAAGGCGCATCGCCAGGGAGTTCGGCGAGAACGCCCGCATCGGCTCCACCATCACCATCGAGGGGCAGGAGCTCCCCTACCGGCCGGTCGCGGTGAACATCTACCGGGGCGCGGGCGCCCACAAGCACGGCGCCCTCACCGGCCTGGCCGTGCAGACCCTGAACATGCTCATGGGCGCCTACTACGTGCCCGGCGGACACCGCGGGGAGAACCTGGTAGGGCCCAAAGGCGCCTGGGGCCCCAAGGCGACGGCTGATGGACTGGTCCTGCCCCCAGAGCCGATTGGACACGGCGTGAACTACTACGAGTCCGAGATCCGGGCGCCCGAGTCTCTCAACGTTGCCGAGCTCTTCCCCATCTCCACCAACCGCAGCCCCATGAACCAGCTCGCGACCACCGACTCCAAGCAGTTCAAGCTGCCCTATGACATCGAGGTCATGATCCAGTGCCGGCGCAACCTGATGACCAACGCCGCCAACAGGAAGGCGGGCACCGACGCGCTGAGTAAGGTCCCCTTCCTCATTTCGTTCAACACCCTGCTGGATGAGGTGTCCGAGTTCGCTGACATCGTGCTTCCCGACACCCATTCCCTGGAGCGCCTGGACATGCAGCCCAACCGGATGACGCTGAGCGTGAGCGTGATCAGCGGCTACTACTACTGGGGCCTGCGCCAGCCGGTCATCACACCGCCCGAGGGCGTGCGGAGTTGGCGCGACGTGCTCCTCGAGCTGGCCGACCGGCTGGGCTTCCTGGACAACGTGAACCAGAGCCTGAACGTCATCCTCCACCTCAAGCCACCCCACGACCTCAAGCCCGGCCAGAAGTACGATTGGGACGCCATTTTCGACCGCTGGGCCAAGAGCCAGTTCGGCGAGGACAAGGGCTTGGCCTGGTTCAAAGAGAACGGCTACCACAAGGTGAAGCGCAGCGTGTTCGAGAAGTACCCGCTGACCCAGGTCAACGTCCGTTTCCCCGTCTACTTCGAGAACGTAAAGGTGGCGGGCGAGAAGGTCAAGGCGGTCACCGACGAGCTGGACATGGACTGGGACACCTCCGACTACCAACCCCTCCCCGACTGGAAGCCCTGCCCCGCCTACAACCAGGCCGGCAGTGAATACGACCTGTGGGGCGTCAACTACAAGCTGCCCTTCCATTACCAGTCCTGGACCACGGAGAACCCCTGGCTCAATGAGGTGGGCGAGCGCCACCTCTACGCCTACAAGGTGATGATCAACACCCAGTCCGCCCGCAGCCGGGGCATCCGCGACGGTGACCCGGTGTGGATCGAGTCCATCGCGGGCAAGGTCAAGGGACAGGCCAAGGTCACCGAGTGCATCCACCCCGAGGTGGTAGGCATCGCCGGCGTGTTCGGCGCCTGGGGCCCGGGCAAGCCCGTGGCCAAAGGCAAGGGCATCCACTTCAACAGCCTCATCCCCATAGACCTGGAGCACATAGACGCCGTGTCCACCTCCCTGGACTCCTGCGTCCGCGTCAAGGTGACCAGGGCGGAGGCATAAGACAACCCCAATACCCCAGGCTGAAGCCTGGGGCTAACAATTCGTAGGGGAGTCCCGACTCGTCGGGATGCGCTCCCCTCGCTGTTTCCGGTGCCGGGCTGACCATGCCACAGAAGGGTGGGGCCCTTATGACATCCACGGGAGGCCGCGAGCGTAGGGGCGAGGTGCCGCCTCGCCCCTACAGGACCATCCCTTGACCTTAGTCCGCTACAGGTCTACAATGGTTCCGTAATGGAACCGAGGCGGCAATCATGCCCGTGACACTAACGGTAAAGGGCGTACCTGACGACCTGTTGGAGCGCCTGCGCGAGCGGGCCAAGCGCAATCACCGCTCCCTCCAGGGGGAGCTGATGGCTATATTGGAAGGGGCAAGCGAACCCGGGGAGCTTACCGTGGAGGAGGCTGAACAGAGGCTAAGGCGCCTCAACTTCAGCACCCCCGACGAGTCTACCCGGTGGATACGGGAGCTTCGCGATTCCCGATAGGGTGATTGACGCCAGCTACCTGTGGCTGGCGCGTACCCTTCCCGACAGGTCGGGACTGGTCACCTTCGACGAACGTCTACGCACAGCACGGTAGGGCCGAGCCCCTACGGTCCGCAACTACAACAATCGCATGTATGTGGTTCGGCATCACCACGAACGCATCCAGGATGGCGTTGGGGAAACGGAGCGGCAGCGCACGCCACGAATGCGCGACGATAGACCCCAACGGGGACAGGCTTATCACGCCTTCCGTCACCTCCGCAAAGAGGCAGGCAGGTCAGTGTGGAGTGCTCGTACCGGCGCCGATGAAGTGCCGGCGTAGCGGCAATTCATGAATTGCCGCTACGTTGGGCGGTGGCCATATGCCTTGTTGGTCATTTCGTGCGTTTTCGGGCCGTATTCCGTAGGGGCAGCCCCCCGTGGCTGCCCTGGATTGGCGATTGTCGTTGGGGTATGTCCCCAGGGCGGGCACCCCGACGCGTCGGGGCCCCTACGGCCCCGCCACCCCACGGACCACCGCGCACCGCCAGGGCCGGTCGGTTTACGATATTCTATCGGACTACGACCACCTTGATCCCCGCATTAAGGCTGGCCCAAGCCCGATCGGCGGTATATGCCGGCAGGTCCATCGAGCTCGCCAGCGCCAGACACGCCCGGTCACCAAGGGAGAGGCCAAAACCCAGGGCCCTGAGGAGGCCCGCCCGGTATGCCTGCCTCTCGTCGAAGGGGATAGCGGTGAGGGAGAATTTGCCCAGTACCCGCCGGATGGCGGCCTCGGAACCGCCACGCTCGACCAGCTTGCCCACTACCTCAGCCAGGTTGATGGCGCTTACCACGGCGTCGGCGATCACCTCGGCCACTCTGTCCTGGCCCGGCTCTCCATGTACCAGAGCCAGGATTGCCGAGGCGTCCAGCACGGCCTCACTCACGGTCCGCCGCTTCCCGACGCTCCTTCAGGAGCTCGTCAACCAGGCTCACGTCAGAGGCCACGAAGCCAGCCACGATCTCCTGGGCTTCCTTGATGGCTTGCTGCTTGGTAATGAGCCGGACGGCGTTGTCCTCCAGGATAACAATGACCTGGTCTCCGGGCTTCACCCCCAGCGCCTTGCGGTATTCGGCAGGGATAACCACTCTGCCAGATCCATCAAAAGTCGCCCTGTTTGCCTTCATACGGCACCTCACCTCTATTATACCCTGGTGCTGGGTTTGCTGTGAACGGGAACTCTTGGTGCCACCCCCTACGGCCCCACCACCCCACGGAACACACCACCACCCCATGTGCCGGCGAACAGCGTGCGGTCCGTGGCGTAGGCCGGGGAGACGCCCAGGGCCCGTACATTGGAGTTGGTGAGGCCCTGGCTGGCCGCCTGCCAGGTGGCCCCGCCATCCGTGGAGCGGAACACGCCCACCCCATGTTTTGGGATGCCTCACCGCAGGGCGTGGAGTTGCTCCAGCGCCGAAGGCAGTTCAGGATTGAGGACTGGCGTCTGTAGGCTGGCACAAGCTTCGGCGATTTCCTTGTCGGCACTGACGACATAGAAAGCCTGCTCACCCACCACACGGCTGGCCCCGACCACTGTGGCCAAGTGGAGAGCGTCAGCCGTCCGAAGGGGGTAGGCAGGAAGCAACTCTATGGAGTCCGCCACCAGCCCGTCATGCACCGGCAGGACCACTACTCTGTAGACAGAGTTTACCTCAAGAACGGTAAGGTGCGACGTAACAAACACGTCTTGCGCTGTCTTCGCTTCAAACAGTTCGTCCACAAACCCAGAACCCTTCTCGGATTTGTACCTCTTCAGTAGTGCCGAGCTCTCAAGATAGAAAACGGGCATGGACTACTGTTCCCGTAGTTGGTGCAACTCCTCTGTCAGCGTGCGGGCGCCCAGGGCCTCATCCAGCATTCTCCGCACCTCGGCCGCTGGCAGCGCGTGCTTGCCATGGAGCTGGCGTAGCCTTTTCAGAGACTTCCGTGTCTCCGCACTCTGGAGCGCCTGAAGTCGCACTGTCACCTCGGTGGCCTTGTCAGTTCCGACTGCTTGCCGTTTGTAGGTGGCCATCAATCTATCCTCCCCGGTGGTGCCAGGTACTCGGAATTCCCCTCGGGACCGCTCCCGTTCGCACTAGATTATAACCGGAGGCGCGGGGTCCAGGCACCAATTGCCGGGCGACCCACAGCGCCCCTCGCTACGGCCCCACCACCCCGTGTGCCCGCGAACAGCGTGCGGTCGGTGGCGTAGGCCGGGGAGACGCCCAGGGCCAGGACGGTCCCACCATAGAGGCCGGTATTGGCGGGTGCCCACGCCACCGGAGGTGGCGCCGGTGCCGTAGCGGGAGCCGCTGTTGGCGCCGGTGAAGCCGTTGCCGGCGGCGTGGCCGTTGGCGCAGGCGTTGGCGTTGGTACGGGGGTCGGCGTAGGTATGGGGGTGGGTGCAAGCGTCGGTATGGATGCAGGCGTGGGTGCAAGCACGCGAGCACCCGCACGTGCTTAGCGCTCACTTCTCAGCCTCTCCAACTCTTCGAGAGAGAGTTCCAGGTCATAGGTGCCCAGCTCCTCCTGGAGGGATTGAAGGTTCTTTTGGCGCACCAGTTCTCGCAGCCCGGCCTCGATGGCCTGGCGCTTGGTGCGTACCCCCGCCGCCTTCATGTCAGCTGCCAGCAGAGCATCGTCAATAACCAATGTGATTCTCATTGGTCTGTCACCCGTCCACCATGTAGCATGACTCTATCATATGGCCCAGTGGGAAATACCTCAAACGCGTCGAGCGGGCAAACCGTAGGGGCGTATCGCCATACGCCCCTACGAGGTTATCGCGAAGCTGGCATCGTCAACGCGAAATCGTCAAAGTGAACATGTGTGCCGCCCTCGGTGTGGACTCCCACGCTGGTACCCAATGCAACATAGCTCACCGTGAACGGATCTGGGCGGCTCTCTTGATAGATGACCAAGTCGTTTACCAAGAATTGGTACGCAGGACCCACCCTTCGGACACCTACTCTCACCCACGAATCCTTGGTTACGGTTGGGTCAGCCACTTTTGCCTGTGTGCCGAGCACCTCAGCTATCCATTGCCTTATGTCACCAACCCAGACAAGGTTAATGGTCTGGGCCACACCTCCCAATCGCAACGCAGCTTTGGTGGAGTCTCCATTGTCATCGGGCATCACCTTGAATCTAACAGACGCCTCGAAGTCGCCATAGCACCCCGCCACGTCCCTTACGGCCCACACGTCGTACCACCAGTAGTCGGCGGAAACATGAAGCTCGCCATCCTCTTGGGCTACTTTCCCCGTCACCTGGGGTGGCGCTCCTGCTCCCCAATCTGGACTTGGTTGCCTCGGCTCCTCCTTCCACAGAAGCGGGCCACCGAAATCATCTTGAAAAGCGCAGGGGGGACGAGGCATTGGCGTAGGCGTGGGGGTCGGCATTGGCTTCGTCGTGGGCTGTGGCGTCAGCGTAGGGGTCTGTGCACCCGCCGATGTGGCACTTGGCTGAGCAGTGGACGTGGCTGTGGCAAGGAGGACAACGGGAGTTGGCGTCACAGATGGTCCGTCGCGGGGAGAATAGAGCCATGCGCCCAATCCAATGACGGCGAGCGCAACAGTAGCAATAGCGGTAACAGCTGGCCAGTTGATCCCACGTCGGGGCGCTTCGGGTAGCGTATAGACCAGGCTCTGCTGCTGCATGGGTGTCCCCGGCAGGAGGCCGCCTTGGGGCCGCACGTGGTACACCCAACGCCCCGGGCGCTCCACCTGGGCCTCCTCCGGCTGGCAGGAGAGGACCACCTCCCAGCACTCGGCGTCCTCGTCGAAGCGGGAGCTGTCTATCTGCCACACCAGGAGGCGGCGGCCTCGGCCCTTGCCCACATACTCGCCCTGGGTCTTCTTGGCGTGCTCCAGGGCATAGGCGCGGGCCATGCCCATGTCGTAGCCGCCCTTGAGCTCACCCGTGGGCGTGAACAGGTCCTCCTTCTTGTCGAAGGGGTCCTTCTTCTGTTCAGCCAATTGCGGTCAACCTCACCCAGTCTTCGTGACAAGCGGAACGATAGCGCGCGGCACGGCGCGTGTCAAGGGGAATGGGGCCGGCCAACCAGCATGTCATGCTGAGACCCGACCCTTCGGGGTGAATCCTCAACGGCCAACTGGTCGGGACGAAGCATGTCAGGGTGGGGGTGGGCAGCACGTCCACAAGGTCCGTTGGCCACCAAACTTACTGGGGACCGTCAATGCCTTTGCCATGGGCGCCACAGGCATTGCAAGTTCAACAGGTCCCGACCCGTCGGGACCCAATGTAGAGCCATGAACCGACATGGCGCGTTGAAAGCAGCGGAGCGATGAAGCCATATTTCGTCATTGCGAGGAGTCCTTCCGGCGAAGGACGACGAAGCAACCTTATGATGCCCAC
Organism: Chloroflexota bacterium; assembly: GCA_016190505.1. Lineage (GTDB taxonomy): Bacteria > Chloroflexota > Dehalococcoidia > JACPQK01 > JACPQK01 > JACPQM01. The sequence goes on from JACPQM010000071.1 coordinate 18,189, forward strand.
GAAGGTCCCGACGTGTCGGGACTTCGCTGCGCTTTCAATGAACCGCGCTGCTGAACTCAAGCTGCCGTCCGCCGCTCGCCCTTGCCGCGTCTCGTACGGCGTGAACAACGTGTTCCCCCCCACCCCACCGGGGCGGGCACCCCGACGCGTCGGGGCCCCTACGGACAACAACGCGTCCAATTCTCAGAGGCCATTGACTTGGACATTCCAGCGAACAACGCGGTTCATGGCTCTACATCGGGTCCCGACGCCCTGGGACCTGTAAGACTTTCAATGAACCGAGCCCCCACGTCAATAGGGGAGTGGGACAGGACCACGTAACAGAGACGCACCCCTGGCACCGGGCATGCCCCGTCATTGCGAGCGCAGCGAGGCAATCCTCTGACCATCGCGCCGTCAGTAGATTGCTTCGTCGCTACGTTCCTCGCAACGACGGAATCCGCACGCTACAGGCAGCCGGTTCATGGCTCTACATTGGGTCCCGACGCCTCGGGACCTGTAAGGCTTTCAATGAACGAGCCCCCTTGTCGTTCTGAGCCCCAGCGGCTCGGGGCGAAGAATCCGTATCCCTTGGTCTTGCAAAGCGCCGAGACACGGATTCTTCGGTCGCTGCGCTCCCTCAGAATGACAGTAAGGCACGCGTCTTGGTTCATTGCTCCACATTGGGTCCCGACGCCTCGGGACCTGTGATACTCGCAATGACGGGACGGTCGGTTTGTTGAAAGCTCAAAGGCCTGCCACGTGGCGGAGACTGCTACGACTGGTCACCCAGGTCCCGCAACGGAGGCGTCCGGGCCTGTCCGGCTGGCTGCCCTGGGGCGAGACCTTTCGAGGAAGGGCAGTCCCTGACCACCGGGACCGTTACGCGAACAGGTTCTCGGCAGAGAGGGTAGCGGGGCCTGAGCGGCCCAGGGCCAGTAGCCAGGCCGACGTATCCAGGACCACGAGATCCGGAGCCGGCTCAGGGTTCACTTCTCAGCCTCTCCAACTCCTCCAGCGAAAGGTCCAGGTCGAAAGTGCCCAGCTCCTCCTTGAGGGCTTCCAGGTTTTTCTGCCGCACCAGCGCCCGCAAGCCGGCCTCGATAGCCTGGCGCTTGGTCCTGGCCCCCGCGGCCTTCATGGCCGCCTGAAGGAGGGCATCATCAATCAGCACGGTTGTCTTCACACCTAGTAACCTCACCCACACGTCTGTTGAATACGGCACTACTATATGTCCTCCTGATATGGCAATCAAATGCCGAGCGAACCCCGGTGTCTTAGATTCCTAGGGCGAGCACGGCACCGCTCATGGTGAGCCTGTCGAACCACGAGCGGGCGTCCCGACAGGTCGGGACCCATACGGTATAATCTGTTGATGGAGACCACAGTTCGGGAGCGGACGGAGGCTGGGGAGCGCGGGGACAGTGTGGCTTCCTGCCTCAGCACGTATGCCTCAGACCTGACGTATTCGTCCCTATCACCGGCCGCTGTTCACGCCGCCAAACGCCATCTCATTGACTGGCTCGGTTGTGCGCTGGGGGCACTCGGCGCCCGACCACCCCAGATAGCTGGGGCCCTCGCCAGGCACGTGCATGCGTCACCCGGGGCCACGCTCCTGGGGACGGACCACCGCACATCGCCCGAGCTGGCCGCCTTCACCAACGGGCTACTGGGGCGGTACCTGGACTACAACGACACCTATCTCTCCCGCGAGCCCTGCCACCCCAGCGACAACTTCGGCGCCGTGCTGGCCGCTGCCGAGGCTGCCGGCGCTAGCGGGCGCGACGTGATCACCGCATCTGTCCTGGCCTACGAGGTGCTGTGCCGGCTGTGCGATGCGGCGTCAATCCGCGCCCGGGGGTGGGACCACGTGACCTACGTGGTGATGTCCGCAGCCCTGGGGGCGGGCAAGGCCATGGGCCTGTCCCAGGCGCAGCTCTACGAGGCCCTGTCGCTGGCCGCCGTCCCCAACGTGGCCCTGCGGGAGGCCCGGGCCGGCGCCCTGTCCATGTGGAAGGCCGGTGCCGTGGCCAACGCCGCTCGCAACGGCGTGTTCGCCGCCTGGCTGGCCAGCCAGGGCTTCACCGGAGCGCCCCGGCCCTTCGAGGGTCCCATGGGCTTCTGGGCACAGGTGTCTGGCCCCTTCCAGCTCGACCGCTTCGGCGGCAGCGGTACGCCCTTCAAGATCGAGGAGTGCATCCTCAAGCCCTTCCCCGCCGAGATCCACTCCCAGGCCGCCATCCAGGCGGCGCTGGAGCTGCGGCCCAGGGTGGAGAGCACCGAAGGCATCGAACAGGTGGTCATCGAGACCTACGACGCGGCCGTGGACATCATTGCCGACCCGGAGAAGTGGCACCCCGCCACGCGAGAGACCGCCGACCACAGCCTGCCCTACCTGGTGGCCGCCGCCCTTGCGGACGGCGCCATCGGCCCTGCGCAGTTCACACCGGAGCGCATCGCTGACCCCGCGATACGCGAACTGATGGGCAGGACCCAGGTGCTGCGCCGGGACGAGTTCAGCCGGCAGTACCCCCAGGCGCTGCCCGTGATCATAGAGGTGCGCACCCGGTCCGGCCAGGTATGTGGCACCGCCGTCATGCACCCTCACGGGCACCCGCAAGACCCTCTCAGCGACGAAGAGGTAACCGCGAAGTTCCGGCGGCTGGCGGAGGGGCCCCTTGGGAAGCAACACACTGATCAGGTTCTGGAACGCCTATGGCGCTTCGAAGGGGAATCGGACATAGGGGAGTTCATGGCACTATTCCAAGTTCACAATTAGGAGGTGGATGGAATGGCATTACACAAGATAGGCACGATGAAGGCGTTTAGCTTTGTACCCATCGCGGAGCGGCAACACAAGCCGCGCAAGGTGGGCATCACCGAGGTACGCGACTGGGGCATGGGGCGGCACGCCCTGGAGGACCTGCTGCAGTCCGCCGGGGAGTACATAGACATCCTGAAGATGCCCGCAGGCGTCTACCGGCTCCAGGACCGGGACTACGTGCGCGAAAAGATCTCCCTGTGCCAGGAGTACGGCGTCCAGTGCTCCACGGGCGGCTTCCTGGAGCGAGTCGTCCTGGCCGGCCCTGACATCGTGTACGCGTTCCTGGACGAGGCGCGGGACCTGGGCTTCACCGTGGTAGAGGTGTCCACGGGCACCCTGGTGCTACCCCAGTCCCACAAGATCGAGCTGGTGAAGCTGGTCCAGGAGTACGGCCTCAAGCCCAAGCCCGAGGTGGCCATGGTCTACGGGATCATGCCTGGCCAGGTGCCTGGGAAAGACTACACCATCAACCCGGACCACATGTTCCACGAGATCGAGCAGCACCTGGAGGCCGGGGCGTGGAAGGTGCTCATCGAATCCGAGGGCATCACGGAGAACGTGGCCGAGTGGCGGACGGACGTTATCTACCAGATCGCCGCCCGGTTCCCCATGGAGCGCCTTCAGTTCGAGGCTGCGGACCCCATGGTCTTCACCTGGTACGTGAAGAACTTCGGCTCCGAGGTAAACCTGTTCATAGACCAGAGCCAGATCATGGAGCTGGAGACGACACGGACTGGCGTCTGGGGCAAGAGCCTGACCTGGGGTCGGGTGGCCACCTTCCAGCGCAAGGCAGCGTAGCCAGACAGGGCCATTCGCGCAGAAAGAACGTAGGGGCGGGTTTCAAACCCGCCCCTACGATTGTTTCACGCGTACGGAGGCCTACTGGCCGGCTACCGAGCGCACGTAGTGCACCAGGAGCCAGCGCTCCTCAGAGGTCAGCAGCTTACCGAAGGGGGGCATGTTTCCCAGGCCCACAGTCAGGAACCAGTAGACCTGGCCCGGGTTGCGGGCCTTGACGCGGTCGGAGGCGAAGTCGACCGGGGGCGTCGTTCCCGCTTGGCCAAAAAGGGTGGCGATGTAGCTGTTCCCACGCCCCTGGGCACCATGGCACATAGCGCAATTGACGGCGTACAGCGCCCGAGCACGCTCCATGGTGCCGGCGGTCAGGGGCACCGGGTTGGCCGTCTCCTGCGCTTCCAGGAAAGTGGCAGGCTCCACAGCCCGGCCGGTGATGGGCACAGACAGAGGCGCCGGCTTCAGTCGCGGCGGTTCCTGCGAGCGGTACGACTGGGTGTAGTGCATCTCGGTGAAGACCTCTCGCGGATAGGCGCCCGTCGAGGCGCACGCCGAGGCCACCAGCCCCAGGGCCAGGGCGATGCCCAGCGCCCGTGCCCGGCCAATCACTGAGCACTCCCTCCCGGGGTTTCGTGCTTTATGTCGGTGGCCCCAGCCTCGCGTAGCGCCTTCTCCGCCGCACCCAGGCGGTCCTCCGGGCAGGAGACCAGCACCCCGATGAACCCCTCGCTGATGCGCCGGTCATACAGGCCCAGCACCGGACGGGGCAGTCGCGACTCAAAGATGATCCCCAGCACCGTGAATATGATGGCCCCCAACATGGTCCCCTCGTAAGAGATGATGGCCATGGGCGGCAGGCCCAGAATGGGCTTGCCACCCGTCACCAGGGGGTTAGAGGCCTGGGTGGCAATAGTCAGCAGAATGGCCACCGAAAGTCCCGAAATAGCCCCGATGAAAGGGAACACGTAGAGACGGTGCCGGGCAGGTTTCTCTCCGAAAGCTCCTTCCGGGTACGGCGTTCCGGTGAGCACCTCGTACTCGTTTTCGCCAAAGCCGGCGCCCTGGAGTCCTTCCACCGCCCGGGCCGCCCCATCGGGCTCGGGGAACAGGCCCAAAACGCTACGCGTAGCCATCGCTTTTACCTCACTCTCGGGCGATGCCCGGGACAGTACTGCGCCCCACTTTGATGTCTTTATGGAGCACCTGCCCCTCCTTCATGTCATAGATGGGGATGGGTGGGAACAGCCGGGTGAACAACAGGAGCCCCAGAAGCACCAGGGCAAACGAGGCCGCCACGATGATCAGCTCCACGGGCTGGGGAGCGTAGCTGCCCCAGGTGAAAGCAAACGGCTGTTTGCGCGCCAACCCGGGCACGATTATCAGAAACCTCTCGAACCACATCCCGATGTTGACTGAGATGGAAATCAGGAACATGGCCAGGATGCTCCGGCGCACCCGGCGGAACATCCACAGAGGTATGGGTATGAAGAACGCCGTCACGATGAAAATGCCAAACAGCAGCGACCACGGCCACTGGAACATCTGCATGTCCTTCAAGGCCAGCTCCGCCCCCTCCAGGCTGACCATTCCGAAGACGAACTCCAGGAAGAAGAAGTAGAACCAGCCGATGCCCACAGCCAGCTCCAGCTTTCCCAGGGAATCGAAGTGCTCGGACCTGATGTAACGCTTCCAGCCGAAGAGCCAGAGCATGAGGGCCATGATAGTCACCACCGCGGCCACACCAGAATGTACGGCCCCGATGACGAAGTAGGGGGCGAAGATGGTGGCGTGCCATCCCTCGACGCTCATGGCCACGGCGAAGTCCCAGGACACGATGCTGTGTACCGACACGAACACCGGCAGGATCAGGGCGGAAAGAAGGATGCCGGCGATGGCCTGGAGCTTCCACTGCCGGAGGCTGCCCCGAAAGCCCAGGGACACCACGGAGTAAAGCTTGTGCCGCCAACCCCGGGTCCGGTCCCTGGCCAGGGCGAAGTCCGGCAGCAGGGCAATGAACACGAACAAGCTAGCCCCGGTCAGGTAGGTAAAGATGGCCGCCGGGTCCCATATCAGGGGTGACCGCACGTTCGGCCACACCATGCGCGGGAAGTCGTAAGGAAGGAACCAGTACATCAACCGCCAGGGCCGGCCCACGTGGATCAAGGGAAACAGGGCCGCGGTGGACAGGGCGAACACGGTGAGCAGCTCGGCGGCCCGGGTCACCGGGCGCCGCCACTCGGCCTGGGCCAGGCGCAGGATGGAGGAGATCATCACTCCCGCATGGCTGATACCGACCCAGAAGACGAAGGTAGTGATGAACGCACCCCACATCACGGGACGGTTCAGGCCGGTAAGGCCCAGACCTCTGTTTATCATCAGGCCGAAGCTCACCGCGCCGGCCAGCACCACCGAGGCAAGGAAGCCGGCCACGGGCCAGAACCAGCGGGGCGTGCGCAGGGTCGGCCCCAGCAAGTCCTCGTTAATCTGGGCCTCAGTGAGCCGTTCTCTAGCCTCCATGGTCCTCCTTAGCCGCCTCGAACGGGCTTGCCCAGCACGAGCACTTCAAGCTTCACCAAGGCACTGCGCGCCCGGAGCAGCAGGCCCTCCCGTATCTCCCAGATCGAGAGGACGGGCACCAGCCGGGTGGCCATGACGTAGATGAACAGCGCGCCCCCGACGCCGCCTACCAGGAGCATCAGGTCAATGCCATCGGGTAGATGGGCTGGCGGCACGTGCTCCAGGGCGTGACCTGCCTCCTCCACGGAGAAGGCGCCCACAAAGAAACGTACCCGGTCCAGGAAGACGCCCACAATCACCATGGCCGAGGCGATGGCGGGCCCGACCATGCTGCGGCGCAAGGGGTTCCACATCAACACCAACAGCGGGCCCACAAAGTTCAGTACGAAGGTAGCCAAGAACAGTGGCAGGTACGGCCCAAACCAGAACAGCTTGAGGATGTTCTCCTCCACCGGCTGACGGCCATACCACAGCACGATCAGCCCCGAGAACCAGAAGTAGAACCAGAGCAGGGACAGCGCCAGCAGGACCTTGGCCAGTCCCCAGAAGGGGTCCACTCCCAGATAGTCCTTGTAGCCCACCCAGCGCAACACGACCATGGCCAGCACAACGGTGGCCACAGCCGCCTGGAAGCCGGTCAGGGCCTGGTAAGTGGGGAACAGGGGGTCTTTCCAGCCCGGCACCAGGCTCACCGCGAAGTCGGTGCTCAGCAGGGTCTGGACCAGCACCAGAAGCGTGAAATAGAATGCCCCGAGCAGTGTCAAAGCGCCTCGCTGCAGCGCCCACTGGCGAGCACTTCCCCGCCACCTGCCGGCAAGCCACGCGAACACGCTGCGCCTGGGCCCCGGAGGCGAGGCATCGCGGGCCGTGGCAAGGTCGGGCACCGCGGAAGCGTACAGCATGAGCAGGCCGCATACCACCAGCAAGACCACCGCCAGCGTGTCCCACAGGTGTGGGGCGCCGGCCAGGCCGAACCAGATGGTGCGCCGTCCCTCGGCGCTGGGTATCAGATAGAGCAAGGGGATGAACATCAGCAGCAGGAGCAACCCCACCACCCCGAACAGCTCCGCGGCGCGGGCGATGGGCCGGCGCCAGTCCGCGCGGGTCAGCCGTAGCCCGATGGCCACGAAGGGCGCCGACCCGGCCGTGGTCAGCAAGAACGAGAACAACGCTGCGTAGTAGCCCCAGGCCGTCCTGTCCTCGAAACCGCCGGACAGCCGCAGGACAAAGCCCACGATGCCCACGGCAAACAGCCCGCCCAGTATCCGCGCCGCAGTGAAGAAGCGCAGTCCGCCGGCCAGCGTGGGGGCCAGCCCATCCCGGGCCACCCGGGCCGGATCCAGCTCTACATGGTGGGCGTGGCTAGCCATGGAACTCAGGGTCCACTTTCTTGAGGTATAGCACGTTAGGCCCCGTACCGGTCTCCTTGAGCAGCCGGTATCCTCTGGGATGGGCCATGAGCCGGGAGGCCCGGCTCTGAGGGTCTTTCACGTTGCCGAAGACCAGGGCGTTGGTCGGGCAAGCCTGGACACAGGCGGGGAGCACCTCACCATCCCGCACCAAGCGGCCCTCCCGGGCTGCCACCCGCTGGCCGCGCCTTATGCGCTGGACACAGAACATGCACTTTTCCATGATGCCGCGGCTACGCACCGTAACGTCCGGGTTCAGGTAGTTGCGCAGGGACTCGGGCCAGACCGGTTCCCACCAGTTGAAGAACCGCACCTGGTAGGGGCAGTTGTTGGCGCAGAAGCGCACCCCCACGCAGCGGGGATATACCTGCACGTTTAGCCCCTCTTCGTTGTGGTGGGTGGCATACACCGGGCACACCGGCTCGCAGGGGGCGTTCTCGCATTGCTGGCAAAGCACGGGTATGAAGCGCGCCTTGATGTTGGGGTACTCACCCTCCCAGTAGCGCTCGATACGGATCCACTCCATGGCCCTGCGCCTCAGGAATGACTCCTCGTCGTTGAGAGCGATGTTGTTCTCGGCCTGACAGGCCACCACACAGGCCTGGCAGCCGGTGCAGCGGTCTATGTCCACCACCATGGTCCACTTGTATTGCGATTCAACCGCCATGTTCCAGCCTTCCAGATGGTCCCCCAATCGTGGATTGGGAATTCCCTTTCGTCATTGCGAGCGAAGCGAAGTCCCGACGTGTCGGGACCCATGGCAGCGTCCGTGGGTTGCTTCGTCGCTCTGCTCCTCGCAATGACACGAGAACCAACCAATTCACCTGAAGGGTTAGTTTGTTGAAACTGGACTTACGGATCACGGGCGGGTGACCTCGATAACCTCGGAGCCGGGCACCTGGGCAGCGAACATCGTGCCCTCGAACTTGGGAATGGGCTGGCGGCGTCCGGCCTTCACCAGGCGCACCCGGGTGGCCGCCCAGGCCAGGGCGCCGTTCTCTCGGTCCTCCAGCGGGGCCAGGATAGACAATATGTTAGCACCCCGGCCCTGAGCATAGCGGCCGTAGCTGGAGTGCCCTTGCCCTAGGGGGACAGCCACCACCTCCGGCGGCAGGGCGGGGTTCACATAGACGGCAGCCTCCACCCGTCCCTGAGGCGACTCAACGGAGACCACGGTCCCCTCTTCCAGGTCATTCTGTCGGGCGGTCTGGCGGCCAACCTCCACCCAGGTCTGCCAGGCAACAGAGGTTATGGGGTCCGGAGTCGCCTGGAGCCAGGGAAGGTGGGCGCCACGGCCATCGCCCAGGGAGTGGGAGGCGAAGGGGACGAGATGCAGGGGAAACTCGTGAGGGTCGCCGGCGAACTCCGGAGTTGGGGCCTGCGTGGGCAACAACTGAGGCTGGGGCAGAGGGCCGGTGTAGCGGTCCGACGCATCCCACCAGCCGCCGTTCTGGAGCGCCCGGTTCCAGAACGCCTCGATGTTGGCCTCCACGATGGAACCGCGGCCCAGTGAGTGGAGCTCCCTGGCCCCATCCCGCACCATGTCACGGTAGGTCTTCCAGGGCAGGGATTGCTCCATGTCGGACCCCACCTCCTGGGCCAGCACCAGCAGGACGTCCGCGAAGCCGCGCGTATCGTGCACGGGCAAGACCACGGGCTGTTGATAGCCGACAACCTGGTAACCAGGCCCCGGCACGGGCACGTCGTCACCCCAGTCCTCCAGGTAGGTGTGCTCGGGGAGCACCAGGTCGGCCAGGGTGGCGGTCTCGTCCATAATTGAGGCAAAGCTTACCACCAGGGGAATGCGGGCCAGCGCCTCGGCAAAGCCCAGGCTGGTAGGCAGGCTGTACACAGGGTTTACTCCCCGGAACATTATCAGGTTGACCGGGCGAGGCTGCCCCGTGCGCATCTGCTCAGCCAAACGTCGCCAACTGGCAAAGGGGCTGGGCGGACGCGCGGCGCGGGGCAACTCTTTAGGCGGAACAGGATTGAGCGCCATACCGCCAAGGGCGCCCACGCCGCCCGTGAGGAAGTTGAGGGCGTAGATGGCGGTCAGATTGAAGGTGCCATTGGTCTGGGCCGCTGCCGGGCCGCCGCCGACGGCCAGGCTAGGCCGCTGAGTGGCGAACGCCCGCGCTATCTCCACGATGGTCCCGGCAGGCACTCCGGTAACCGCGGCTGCCCGTTCCGGCTGGAAGTCACTCAGGGCGTCAGCCCCCCGTCCCCCGGTCATGGCCCGAGCAGCCTCACTATCGGCCAGGCCTTCGGAGATCATGACATAGGCCAAAGACAGGGCCAGCACCCCCTCCGTCCCTGGACGAACAGGCACCCACCGGTCAGCGTTGGCCCCGGTCATTGAGAAGCGCGGCTCTACCTGCACGAAGGTCCCCCGTCCCGATTCATCGGGATGGCGGAACTCCCCGTAGCCCAGGCTGTAGCGGACCGGGGAAAGCTCGGTGGACAGGAAGTCGGCGCCAAAGGAAAGGAGATAGCGCGTGTTGGCAATGTCAAACTCAGGCAGAACACTAAGCAGGGTATAGGAAGACAGAATCGGAGAAGTCAGCCTGGCCATACTGTCCCATAAGGGGGTGGACTCTAGCGGCTCCAGGGTCAGGTGCGAGGCCGCGCCGTAGGCACGTACGAAACCGTCCACCAGAGTCGCCAGGCTCCCGCGTAGCGGCTCGGTAGCCAGCACCACCGTATCAGGCTGCCCCCGCAGCGCCTTGAGCCTGGCCCCCAGCAGGTCCAGGGCGTCGTTCCACGAGATGGGTGAGAACTGGCCGGTGGCCCGGTCCCTGCGCAGGGGCCCGGTGACGCGGTCCGGGTGGTACAGGGCCTGGACCCCCGCCTGGCCCCGGGCGCAGAGCTTGCCCCGGTTGATGGGGTAGTCCGGGTTGCCCTCTATTTTCTTGGCCCGCCCCTCCATCACCCGCACTATGACGCCGCACCCTGCCGGGCACTGACGGCAGACGGTGGCGTACCAGTTATCGGCGCCGGTGACCAGGTCCTCGGGCATCCGGACCGGGCTTTCCACCAGCAGCTCCCGCTTGGGTACGGCACAACCGGCGAAGACCACGGCGCCCAGGGCCGACGTGGCGGCGGCCTTGAGGAACTGGCGACGGTCCATCCCTGTGCTCATCCGGTCCTCAATAGTGACATACAGAGCACTCGGTGGGCGCCCCGCGCTGACGGTGGCAGGCCAGGCAATCGCCCATCCTGAGGGTGATGGCCTGGCGTACCCGGGGCATGTTCCCCACGTCACCGTGGCACGTGGCGCAGGTAATCCCGCCCCGGATGTGTGGCTCGTGGACGAAATGCACCGAGTCCGGAACGCGGTGGACGCGCATCCAGTCAATGGGCCTCTCGTCCGCCCAGGCCGCCGCCAGCTTTTGCACCTCAGGATTGTCCCTGCCGATCAGCCGGTGGCAGAACATGCACTGCTCCACGGACGGTATGCCAGCCGTCGCGCCCGTCTCCACGGTCCGGTGACAAAAGACGCACTCAAGGCCAGCTACATCCTTGGAGACATGGGGGATGTGGGAGAAGGCGATGGGCTGCTCCGGCGCCTGCCCAAACCCCAAGGCACGGGGAACAAACATGACCGCCAGGACAATAACGATGATGAAAAGCAGGCCGGCCCCCGCCAGCCCGAGCGTCCACTTGCTGCGCACTAGCCCCATTGGCCTCTGCCCGGGACCAGCCGGGACACTATATCCACCACCGCGGCCAGAACCTGTCAATGATCCCGGCCGCTTGCACTACGGCCCCCAGAGCCACCAGGTAGGCCACAAAGGCAACGGCGGCCACGAAGTACAGGGGTGCCCGTAGCTTCTCAGCACGGGCCGGGAGCTCGCCAGAAGTGACCAGTGAGGGTATCACCGCCAGGGAAAGTAAAAGGCTGCCGCCAAAGACCACCACCAGCGGCAACAGGAGCCACAGGGCGCGCATCAGGTCGCTGATGCCCGCCCAGGAGTCACCGGTTACTATGCCTGGGTCCATCTCTCTCCACTGAGAACAGCCACACCAAGCGGCTGCTCGCCCATAAGGCAAGCAGCCCAAACAAACAGGACGGAGCGGCAGCCAGGATAACTAATACAAAGACTCAAGACTACTTGCTACCGCTTCCGTCTCAAGGCACGCTTGTTTTTTAACACATCCCTGGCGCCCCCGTCAAGCACTTTTATCACAGACACGCGTAGATTGGAACTATCTGAAGTACGAGTTCCGACTGCTTGAATAAACAGCGTCGCGCCTTGACTGCCCCCGAAGGGTGACGGCCAGCCAGGCGCACTAGGGTCTGACCTCGGGCCCAGCCAGCCCCCGGCGGGCGGCATAGGCCACCACCTGTGCCCGGTTCTCCAGGTGCAGCGTGTCCAGGATGTTGCGGAGGTGGTACTTGACGGTGTTGTCGCTGATGTAAAGGGCAGCGGCCACCTCCTTATTGGTGCGGCCCTGCGCCACCAGGCTCAACACCTCGGCCTCCCGCTCGCTGAGGGCGTTGGAGCTTTCCTCGGGTCTCTTGCCCTTGGCCAGGCGAGAGAACTCGTCCAACATGTGGGCCGCCATGCGAGGGGAGATCGCCGCCTCACCTCGCTCCACGCCTGCCAGCAGCGCGAAAAAGGCATCCGCCTTGAGGTCCTTGAGCAAGTACCCCTGCGCCCCGCTCTTTATGGCCTCAAAGAGGTCGGCCTCGTCGTCTGAAGCAGTGAGCATCACCACTGTGATGTCGGGCATCTCCGCCTTCAGCAGGCGGGTAGCTGCCACCCCGCCCATGCGAGGCATGCGTATGTCCATGAGGACGAGGTCCGGGCGAAGCTCCCTGGCCTTGACCAGCGCCTCCTCGCCGTCGCTGGCCTGGCCCACCACCTGGTATCCCCGGACGCCCAGCAGGCTGGCCACGCCGTCCCGGAACAGGTTGTGGTCGTCAACGATGAGCACCCTCATGGCCGCCCGTTCCCCCCTTTCACCGGGATGTCTACGATCACCCTGGTGCCTCCGCCTGGCCTGGCGTCCAGATTGAAGCTCGCGCCAATGGAAGCAGCCCGCTCCTGCATAGAGCGCAGGCCGAAGTGCGGCCACTGGCCACGGGAGAGGTGGGTAGGGTCGAAGCCCCGGCCATCGTCGGCCACCACCAGGCGGCAGTTGCCATCTTCGAAGGAGAAAGAGACCTCGGCCCGGCGGGCCTGGGCGTGTTTGCGCACGTTGGCCAGGGACTCCTGGACAATGCGCAGGAGCTGTAGCTCCGCCTCGGGGCTGAAGGGCACCGGCCCTCCACGCACAACGAACTCGGCGCTGATGCCGGACAGATCTCCGAAGCGGTGGACGTAGTCCCGCAGCCCATCCATCAAGGGGCGCTCCCGCGTGTCGCTGCGCAGCGCCAGTATGGCCTCGCGAACGTCAGCGTAGGTCTCCCGGGCCGATGCCTCCAGTTGCTCCAGATGGCGTGCTGCCTCCGCGGCCTGTCCGGCCTGGAGCAGTTCCTTGACCGCCTGGGCCTTGGTGTTGACATAGCCCAGCACTTGGGCCAGGCCGTCGTGCATCTCCCGGGCGATGCGCTCCCGTTCGGTGAGCACCGCCAGAGTGCGCACCTCTTCGTGTAACCGGGCGTTCTCCACCGCCACAGCGATGTGCTCCGCCATGATCTCCAGCAGGCGGAGCTCTTCGTCAGAGGCGAGGGACCTGGCATCGCGGGCGCCCACTGCCAGAACACCAGTTACCCGCTCTCCACGACGCAAAGGTAGTGCGTAGAGGCTTTGGAAACCGGAGTCCCTGATCCTCTGCCCGAGAAAGCGCTCATCCTGCGCCAGGTCATGGGTCAGTATGCGCTCACTGGTGCTAGCCACCAGGCCCGCATAGCCCTCCCCTGGCGACAAATGGGCGCCTCCGGCGAAAGGCCTCTCACCCTTGGGGTGGTGGTGGCCCAACACCAGGCTCCCATCCTTGTCGTCCACCAGCCAGACCTCCGCCTCCTCCGCCGAGGTCGTGCCCACCATGGCCTCCAGGGCCGACCCCAGCACCGCGCTCAGCTCCAGGGACTTGTTGGCCGCCCGTTCCACCCAGAGCAGGGCCTCCATCTCTTTGGTCCGCTGCTCCAGGCGCGTGTTCTGCTCCATGACGTGCCGCTCGATGCGGTGGAAGACCTGGAACACGAAGAAGGAGAATGGGACGATCCCCGCCACCATGAGCGTAGCCAGGATCAGGTGTTCCTGTTGGTGGCTGAAAAGGGCGGCCCGGTGCGGGAAATAGCTCAGCACACTCAGCCCCACCACGAAAACGGAGGGGACGAGGATCGTCAGAGCCAGAAGCCGGTTGAGATTCATGCCCATCGCGTGCCGCCGCCTCGGTACATACTAGCATACTTGCGCCAGGGCGCGGCCAGAAACGCAGGCCGCCACCACATGCTGGAGAGAAAGGGCCTCGCCCTCCTCAATGGCCAGCTTGATCACGGGGAGGAAATGCTCGGCGGCCAATGGCCACTCCAGGCCGTGCACGGTCACTGTCCCCACAGGCCGGTCCGGGCTTATGCGGAGGACGGCCGCCCCGGGGAACCGGGCCAGGATAGGCCGCACAATGTCCCCGGGCAGGCCTCGCTCCAGAACGAGTATGGGCGGTACACCATCGGCCCAGCCCTTGAGCCCCACGGCGTCGAACACCGGCCGGTCAAGGCGCGGCAGGGCACGCTTTCTTAGCAAGGCGGCCACCGCATCCCCCAGGAGCCTGGTGCTGTAAATGACAAGCACCCGGCCACCAATGCTGTCAGCGTACACTCTAGAGTATGCTCCTCTGGCTCTGCCCCCAAAAGACGAGCGGGGCGGTTGCCCGCCCCAGCGCCAGCCCTACCGACCTGATGAATCGGTCTTCTGCCATCAGTCCTTAATGGCTAGCCTCGTCCATATGGCCCTTGTCCGCTCCCATGTGGCCCATGCCCGCGAGCGGGGCTACTTCCAGCTTTCCCACCATGCCTGCCTCCCGGTGACCGGGGACCGAGCAGTAGTAGGCGAACTCGCCAGCCCGGTCTGCCACGAAGACCAGGCTGGTAGTGGCGCCCATGGTCTCCAGGTGGCCACTGTGTGCCATTCCATCTATGACCCAGTCATGCTCCACCGCCTCTTTGTTGGTCAGGTTGATGCGGACCAGGTCCCCCTGTTTCACTTCCAAGTGGGGGTTCTTGGCCTCCCCGGTGCCTTCAAAACCGGTGATATGCATTGCCAGGGCGAACTCGGCGTCAGGCGCCACCCGCTTCAGGAGCGTACCTACTATCTTCTGTTGCTGGGAGACCTCCTGCTCCAGGTGCTCGTTGGCCTCTTGCAGCTCCCCTACCTGGGTGCGCAAGACCAGCAACTGCTTCTGCAAGTCGCCCAGACCTCCGGCCTCGGCCTGACCGCGGCCTTCCAGGGCAAACACCAGGCCACCAGCCACTACCGCCAGAGCAACCACGGCAACGGCGATAAACGTTATGCCTTTCATCGTTTGTTCCTCCTTACCCCAACTGTGTGATTGTTCACACCTCCCAGTTTGCACCTGATGCGGGCCGGCCACACGCCCCACTGGGGTGGTTGCGTGTGCCCGTGGGGATAGTTCTCAGCCTACCCATGTGGATAGGCCCGAGTTAGCGGTTTGGGTTTCCAGCCGCAAAATGGTCCGCCGGCAACGTGGCCTTCCACATTGCCGGCGGACCGATTGCAGGGGCGCCCCGATGTATCGGGGCACCCTTGCCTATTGGCGAAGCGAGCGTACGAAGGCGATCACGTTGGCCAGCTCCTGGTCGCTCAGCCTGGTCGAGTCGTAGCCGTCCATGTCCCCCGAGCCCTTGCGCAGATACTGGGCAAGAGCCTCGTCGGTAGCGTACTTCTCCGCCATCTTGGCCGTGTTTATGGCTGGGGCCAGGTCGCCCACGCCACCGCCGTCTTTCCCATGGCAGCGGGAGCACTTGCTGGTGGTATACAGCTCCTTGCCGCTGGTGACGTCACCCTTGAGCGCCGCCGGAGTAGGCGTAGGCGTCGGCGCCGGCGTTGCTGTAGGAACGGGAGCTGGAGTCGGGGCCGGCTCCGCCGGGGCGCCCGGGGTGGCCCCCGGCCCTGGAGTGGGGGTGGGCGCAGGAGTGGGGGTGGGCGCCGGCGTCGCCGTTGGCGGTGGCGTCGGGGTGGGCGCCGGCGTCGCCGTTGGCGGTGGCGTCGGGGTGGGCGCCGGCGTGGGAGTCGGGGTCGGCGTAGGCTTGGGCACTATCGAGCCCTGCGACTGCAACCAACTGGCGATCTGCTCCACGTGGTCGTCGGGCAGGTCTTCCTTGGCATATTCAGGCATGCCCCCGGGGCCGGACCGGACCATCAAGCGGACCTGTCCCACGGTATTGGGCTCCATGGGCGCCCACGAGCTGCCCTTGCCATCAAGCCCATGGCAGCTCGCGCAGCCGTAGGATACATAGTAGGCCTTGCCCGCGTGTACTTCCAGGCGAGTCAACGCATTGTGGGACCACGGGATAGGGGCGTTGGCGCCAACGTAGGCGGCAACGGAGCGGTCGTAGCCCTTGGCGGTAACCAGGCCCGAGTTGAGGTGGGTCCCGCTGAGATCGCCCCACGGCCTCAGGATAATGCCGATGATGAGGGCCAGGGCCAGCGCCAGCACCAGGGTGAAGGCCAGTACCGGTACTATTGGCTTAGACATGATGTCGCCCCCATTCCGACGCGGCCACCTTCTGGCCGTCCTGGAAGATTGTCCTTACCTGCCTCAGCGCCCAGAGGAAAGTACCCCATACCCCGGCCATAAGCAGGACCAGCATCCACACCCCCACGCCGGGCACCTTCAGGCCGATCTCCTGGTGGAACTGCTGCGGCCCATCCTTGAACAGCACCTCGCTGGTGGCGTTGCTCCCGGCGTACCTGGCACTGCCGGCGAACGTGGCGGAGACTGGAACGGTCCCCTCGGTCCGTGGAATGTAGCTGAGTGTGGCGATACCCTGTGCGTTGGTGGTGGCCCGCCCGAACTCCACTTCGCTGTCCGTATTGAGGAAGGTGAGCGCGGAAGTGAACACGACCTGCACCCCAGGCACCGGCGCTTGCGCATCGTCGGTGACCCGCGCCTGAAGGGTGAACTGCTGCCCCACCGCCGCCTCGGGGGACGCGGTCAGGTCCAGGTTGGTGGCTGCGGGGCCCTCGGCCAGGGCTGGGACTGCCAGCAACGTCCCGCTGAGGCCCAGTAGCAAGAGCAGGGCTATGGCGATCAAGGTCTTCATTTCTGACCTCCGTCGGCGGGGCCGGCCACCGGTCGCATGGCGAAGCGCGGAGCGGGCACATGGTCCCTGGCCCGGGCATCGTTGACCGCCTCCGGCTGGACCGCCAGCTCAGGGCTATGCTTCGCCTCGCGGTGCTCCACCATCTCCCAGACGGCCACCGCGGGCACCAGCTTGAGCACCAGAGCGATGAGCAAGGCAAACCCGGCAAACCCGGCAGCCATCAGAGACCACTCCACCCAGCTCGGGAAGTAGTTGGCCGGCTCATACGGGTTCAAAGGGATACGCAGACCGCCCACCACGATCAGGTAGCGCTCGATCCACATGCCGATGTTGGCCAGCACCGCAGCCACGATGATGCCCCACACCTTGCGGGTGACAGGGAGGGCGATCAGCAGCGCGGGCAAGACCATGCCGGCCAGGGCATAGAACCAGTACCAGGGCGCCAGGGCGCCGACGAAAACCTGCGCCAGGTGCATCTCGGACTCGCCCCGCAGCTTGTAGCCAGCGGTCAGGTACTCGGAAACGTTGAAGAACATCACTATCAGGGCGAAGGCGCCCAGCATGTAGCCCAGCTTCATGAAGTGGTCCCTGGTGAGGTACTCCTCCAGGTGGAGCGCCTTGCGGATTACTGCCATCAGGATGATCAGGACGCCCACACCGGAGTACAGCGCGCCGGCCACGAAGTAGGCGCCGAACATGGTCGAGTCCCAGGGCTCGCGCAGCGTCATGGAGAAAATCCAGGAGGTCACCGTGTGCATGGACACGGCGATGGGGATGATCACGATCATCACCACGCCCATGGCCCTCGCCAGGCTGTGGTGCTGCTTCTCGGTGCCGTGCCACTCCACGGCGAGCAGGCGGTAGGACCACCGCCGGAACGCGTCCAGCTTGGGGCTGAGCCGGTCCCGGCAAATAGCCAGGTCGGGGATGAGGGCAAGGTAAAGGTATATGAAGCTGGCCACCAGGTAGGTGGTCAGGCCGAAGATGTCCCAGATTAGAGGGGACTGCCAACGCCCGAAGATGAACAGGTTAGGCATGCGCAGGGGCTGGCCCAGGTCCAGGGTGATCATCAGCGGCGCCACCAGCAGGGCTACCACGGTAACGAACTCGGCCATGCGGGTGATAGGCAGGCGCCACTCTGCTTTGGCAATGCGCAGGATGGCCGAGATCAGAGTGCCCGCCATGCTGATGCCGATGAAGAACACGAACACAGCGATGTACAGGCCCCAGGATATGCGGTCCCGCATGCCCGTAACGATCAGCCCTTCCCGGAACTGGGTGTAGTAGGCGAAAAGGCCCCAGCCGATTACCGCCAGCAGGGCGCCCACCAGCAGGAAGAAGCCCCGACCCGTGTGGGTCAGCGGGGCAAAGGCCCGCTCTTCCAGCGCCTGGCGGAAACCGTCTACCAGCCTGAGCGCTTCCATGTGTCAGCTCCTTCTTTGCTCCAGGGCCACTCCACCGGCAGCCGGCCCTTGATGAATGGGTCGCGGCCCACGGCCTCGCCGTGGCCCGGGATGTAGAACACGCGGGGCTTGGTGCCCAGGTCTTCTTTCAGGTGATAGGCCTGGTTCTCCGACAGTAACTTGGAGAGCTTGACCACCTTCTCGCCGTTGGTGGCCAGGTCCTCCTCCAGGTCGCCAAAATAGAAGGCATGATTGGGGCAGGCCTCGGAGCAGTAGGGGAGGCGCCCGGCGGAGAGGATCTCGGTGCAAAAATCGCACTTCATCACAGTCCCCTTGGGGGCGCCAATCTGGTGGACCGGGCTGTAGTGGACCAGGGCCGTTTCCGGTGGGCGGGGTGGATCGCCCCACAGGAAGAAGCGCCGCTCATAGGGGCAGGCTGCCATGCAGAAGCGGCAGCCGATGCACCGGGTCTGGTCAATAAGGACGACGCCCTCTGGGGTCTTCCAGGTAGCCCCCACCGGACAGACGTTAACGCAGGGCGGGTTCTGGCATTGCATGCACAGCGTAGGCACGAACTGCGTGCCGCCACCGGCCAGGTCATGTTCGTAGACCTCCAGCCACTCCATAGGCTCGGGCACGAACCGGCCCAAGATGCAGGCCTGGGCGCACTGGGGCGGTTTGTTCTGGGACTGGCAGCCGTCGCAGTAGCGGAGATCGAAAACGGCAGTCCACTGGCGGACCCGCTTGCCAGTGCCCGGGGACTCTTCCTGAGCCCGGGTGGTCCCGCTCAGGAGCTTGGCGCCCGAGCCCACCGCCACCAGGCCCAGGGTCCCCGCACCGGCAAGCTGTAGAAAGCGCCGCCGCGACACCGCCTGGGGTGCTATGGGTCCTTGACCTGCTCGATTCATTAGTCGGACTCCCTGTTCTTTCCATCACTAAGACTACGGCAGCGGCCTGTGCCCAAGCATCCTATGGCCAGAGGAATCGCCCTTGCCCCCACAAGGACAACCCTATCCTTTGATACTAGGAATCGTGCCTGTGGATACATATCTCACCTACCACCAGTATGCCGTGGACATAGGTATCGGCGGTCAGGTAATGTACGGGCAACAATGTAGTGCAATACACTATGGGTTCCCAGGAATGTCATTCAAAGCCCTGATTGCATCGGGACGAAGGGTCGGGACTCGTTCAGAATGACAGTAAAGGGTCCGGAGTGCCCGCAAAGCTGGCGAATTGCTGTTTCCGGATGGCATCGGATTGAGGCGCGCGTTCGCGCACTCAGCCTTCGGCGAACTCAGGCTGTTCGGACAATGGCGGTCTGCTGACCTCCCGCAGAGTGTGGACCAGGGTCGCGGCCAGCCCCTCCCGCCCCAGGTAGCTGGCAGCCCCCTGCCTCCTGGCCAGGTCGGCGTATTCCGGCAAGTCGGTGTCCCCCACGGCCACCAGCCTGGCAGCACCCCAGGGCGCAACGGGCCATCGAGACAGCTTGGCTACTTCCTGCCGCGAGGCAAGCATACGCAGGCCCATCACGATGACATCAGGGGGATAGTAGCGGGCCAGGTGTACGGCCTCCTGGAGGTTGGCTGCTTCCCCGGTGACCTGGAAGTCGTCCTCGGCCTCCAGCAGCGCCCGGAGCATCTGCCGGAACAGCCAGTAGTCGTCGGCGATCAGGACCTTGGCCCGCCTCACCTGCGCCTCGCGTGCCCGCAACGCTCGTTCAGCTCCTTCCCACCAGATGGTGGCAGGTCCAGCCCCCGCCACTACATACCAGGCTACGACGGGACAGGCTGGCCGCACATCCTACAGGCAGAGTAATCGGTGGCCCACGTCAGGGGACAGGGGGGTAATGGGCTACGGGCTACGGGCACTGTCATTCTGGAGTCCCGAGGAGGTGAGGTGAGGATGGGTGGCCGGGACGAAGAATCCTTCGCTGCGCTCGGGACGGCGTCTGGGGTGGGGCAAGCGCTGGTACGCCGTGGGCATTTGACCAGCCACGCGGGGGCCCCAGCCGATGGGGGCCTGGCGCGCGCCGGTCGGCGATGCCGGGCTACAGGCTACGGACACCGCGATCCGTCTGATCGGTCCGGTCCGACCCATCGCCCGCTCACTTCGGGTCCAGGCTTCCCCTTGGAAGCAGGCGAGGGTGCGGGCAAGCGCATGGGCGGGTACTCAGGCCCGCCCCTACGGCATGGACCCCCTACCTGAAGCCCGAAGTCCGTAGTCTTCAGCCTGAAGCCAGGCGCCCCACGGAGCTGAGCAGGCGGCGCAGCCTGCGGAGCACCACCTGACGGAGGACCGCGCGGCGCAGGCCCTCTAGCTCGGGCTGGTCCCGGTAGCGCACCAGGAAACGCCCTTCGCCGGGCAAGGCGGTCGCCGAGACTACACCAGGCTGGCGTGCCAGCGCCCGCTGCACGCGGACCACGCACAGCCTGTGGCACAGCAGGCCGCTGACCTGCACCTCGACCTGCTGGTCGTTGTCCTCGCCACCCTTGGCAGGGGCGAACGAGGCGTCAGGTTCAACCCAGAGGTTCTTCCAAACGGGCATATTGCGGCTGCTCCTATCAGACCATTATAGGCGACAAAACGCGTAGGGGCGTATGGCCATACGCCCCTACGGGGTGGGCGGGCACACTAGGGGCGAACGGCCGTTCGGCCCTACGCTCGACGCCTTCCGCGGAACTTCTTGCGTCCTGTCGCAAAACGGTGCACAATTGCCCGTGTGAAAGCGATCCCGGCTGCCAGAAAGGCGGCATGCCTGCATAGGACATGGACGGGCACGATGCCCAATGCAACTACATGTAACTCGTAGAGGTCGCTGAGAGAGATGTCGAACCAGGTCTCTCAATTGTTTGCAATAGTCACTTCGCCCACAGAATCTTGGCTATACTCAAGCGTGGAGAGCTGTAAGGCGCGCTTGCTTGTAGCGAGTCCCTATGTAAACGATGCTTTTCTGCATCTTGCGCGCAAAGCGCCACCAAGTGTAGAAAAGGTCTTAATCACACGAACGGACCTGCGCGACTTCGCGATGGGTTCGTCAAGCCTGAACACCCTTTGTAGTTTGGCAAGTGACGGAGTGCAAGTTGCAAGTCTCAGCGGTCTTCACGCAAAGGTCTATGTCTTCGACAACGCGCGAGCGCTGATTACGTCTGCCAATGCTACACAATCGGGCATGCGCAGCAACTGGGAATGCGGAGTGG
Source organism: Chloroflexota bacterium (assembly GCA_016190505.1). GTDB lineage: Bacteria > Chloroflexota > Dehalococcoidia > JACPQK01 > JACPQK01 > JACPQM01. The sequence goes on from JACPQM010000071.1 coordinate 39,548, forward strand.
CTATAAGTGACCCAACCACAGTGGTCCAAGTAGCCTCTCTCGTGCTCTCCGGCTTGGGCGCCGAGGAACCCCCCGTTCCCGTGTCATTGAATGAGTTGGTTTCCCTTCGCAGACCGTTGGAAGCACTTCGTGCGGCCCTGCCACCCATCCCGAGAATCAAGGCTCCCGAGGCTCCAGAACCTATCGCCTATGGTTCTTTCAAGCTCGCAGACGCAACGAGTTTCCTTAGAGCGTTTGCTGGCTGGGCTCGTGTTACGCTTGATGCTGTTCTTTCACAGCCCAATGACCGTTTCTCGCTGAGCGATATGTATGCAACTTGTGCGCCTCTCGCCGCACGTCGCTACCCCAACAACCGACACGTTCCTGACAAGGTTCGGCAACAGCTTCAAAAGCTGCGCGACCTTGGACTGGTTGAGTTCCTCGGAGAAGGTAACTATCGGAGAACTGTTTCCGCTTAGCGTGCATTCCCCACATGAGCTCCGAACCAGGGCGCCATACGGTTACATGTGTTCGTGTGCGGCTTCAACCTACCCCCACGCAAGGGCTGCTGCATCTCCCGGACGCTCCGGTAAGCTTTTCGTCTCAGTCCAGCATGAATTGGAGGGCCATGCGATCGTGCTTAGCCTACTCACGTTCCCTGCCGAATTGCTAACTCATGAACCGACTTTGCTTTCCCGTGCAAGACATGAACCTATTGAGGAGGCAGCATATGATGTGGGTCATCCTTGGCGATTTGGGCGGCACTTATGTCGGGCCGGATGGGAAGGAGTTTGACAACGTTCAAGTCATTGCGCGGGTCTTCGTGCAGTCTAACGAAACTCCGTGGCAAGCCCTGTCCCGCCAGGCAAGAGAAGACACCTACATCGCAGAGCTATTGCGGCACCGCTCAAAAGGACGCTGGGAATCCATAACTGCATATCAACTGACAGGGACCCGTTTGGAGCCGGATGAGCAAGGTGAAGGAGTCCTTGGATCCCTTGTCAGCGGGCCACCCTAACACGAGCGGGATAGCACGCACCTGGGGGATGGCCCAATAGACACGCTAGGCATCTTAGCGGCGCATCCGCATTGGTTGGCCGTGTGTTTATGCCGGCCCTCGCGCGTGAAGCAGTCGCCGAAGCAGACGGGCGCTTGCTGGTTCCGTTGGAACGCTGCGCCCGGGTCCAGCTAAACAGGCCCTTGAACGCTGCCTCTATGAAGCGCGACAACGGCCCGGGGTATGCGCGGATGGCTATGCTGGCGAGGGCCAGCAGGCCCAGCACGCCGGTCAGGACAGCGCCAGGCTTCAGCCGCGGGCTGTGCCACGAGCGATGGGTGTGCTTCAGCTCCCCGCCTCTGATCATGCGCTGCGCCGGCTAATGAGCCTGAGAGTGAGGTCAGCAGGTGGTATCATAGGACGAGGGCAACGGCGAAAGGTCCGCCGTAGTCCAGAGGACAGGGAGAAGGATGCTCGACCGGATTGAGATTCACCCCGATGTCATGCTGGGGAAGCCCGTGGTCCGGGGGACACGGGTGCCCGTGGAGCTCATCCTGAGGAAGCTCAGTGAAGGAGCGCCTGAAGCGGACCTCCTGGACGCCTACCCTCGCCTAACGCGCCAGGACATCCTGGCGGCGCTGGCCTTTGCCGCCGACACCATCGCCCATGAGGAGATAGTACCGGCGGGCGCTCGCGCGGCAACCCGGCGTGGTCTCGACGACTGCCTTGCCGGGCGAAGGCCGCTTCCTGGTGCCCTATTGGGGCCAGCCCCAGAGCCGTAGGGGCGAAGCAATCCGCGCCCAACGCGCAACGAGCAAACGCTGGATTGCTTCGCCCCTACGGGGGGTCGGGGCCTGTGTTAGCTGAACAGCCCCCTGGAGGCGGTCTCGATGAACCGTACCAGCGGCCCGGGATACACGCCGATGGCGACAACCGCGAAGGCCAGTACCACCTGCACGCCGGTCGGCAAGGTGCGTACCGGTGGGGAGGCGCCTCTCGGAGGCTATCTCACTCAAGCAGTCGGAACCCCTGTTCCACGAAGTCCTGGTCGAAGGCGAAGGCATCAGGCACGCCGAGTCGCCGCATACTGTCGAAACTCACGCAGTCTACGAGGCTCAATTCCCTGCGGCCAGCAGTGAGTAGCGCGCTCACCCCCGCCTGGTGCTCTTCGGGGGCTACCCAGTGAACGCGAATGACCGGCAGGATGTCTTCCACCAGAACACGGACCGCAGCTATGCCAAGCCGATTCTGGACCAGGGCAAAACACTCCACCAGGACGTAGCTAGTGGAAAAAAGGTCCTCGGCGCGCTGGAGCAGGTCTACCCAGATTCTGCGAGCCGAAGGATGGAACTCGTCGTCGGCATCCAGGACGGCCAGCAGCGCTGAGGTATCCACGAAGACGCTCAACCCCGCAACGCCTCCGCCAGGTGGCGGTCATGTGCTCCGGCCAAGTCCTTGTGGCCCGAGTGAAACTTTCCTGCGGCCGACATGGCCCGGCGCCTCCTCTGCCCCTCGTCCAGAATTCCGCTACTCCGAATCACCAGGTCGGCGCCCTCCCTGACAAGCGCGGCCACGGGGACCCCTCGCCGCCGGGCAAGGTCTTTCAACTGCTGCATCTGGGACTCGGAAAGCTGGACCTGTGTGCGGATCATGGAAGCCTCCTTGGCCACAATGATATCACTCTTGCCACAATGATAACGCCCGCCGCCCTTCACTTATCTCCCTGGAAGCCCTTCTAACCCCCTTCCCTGGGCCGGACGCGCAACCTGCCCGGCTCAGCCGTAATAATGGCACCCTCCACCAATTCGTTTCCGTGTAACTTGAGCACGCGCATTAGCACCTGGGCCTGTTGTCGGGCCCGAAAGCAGACAACATCATGCCCAACTGCCGCCAGTTCCTCGACTGCGCCACCCCAGACGCAGGTGTCCAGCAGAAGCCTCAAGAAACGGTCTCAAAGGGGAGAGGCTCAATCCGCTCGTGCCCGACCATCCGGTGTGCGTAGGCGAGGCAAGCCTGAATATCTTCCCGTTCCAGCCAGGGATACCCCTTCAGAATAGTCTCGGGATCATCCCCGGCTGCCAGCATACTCAAGACATGCTCGACTGCCAGTCGCCTCCCGCGAATGATCGGCTTCCCTCCGAAGATCCTCGGGTCCACAGTGATTCGTGTCAGCAGTTCATTTTCGCCCATTGCATTCCCCATGATTAAGCGGAATCTGATTCTCCAGCGATCCGGCGCCAGGGCACCTTTTTAACAGTATACCTCGTGCCGGAAGGGGAATCCCCCGCCAGGGCGATGTTGGGGTGATCCCGTTGTGCCAGCGCCAACGCCGCCACGGCCATGTCGGCGTTGCGAGGGCCTGTGTTAGCTAAACAGCCCCTTTGACGCCGTCTCGATGAACCGTACCAGCGGCCCGGGATACACGCCGATGGCGACAACCGCGAAGGCCAGCACGCCCAGCACGCCGGTCAGCACAAACCCCGGGCGGAGCCTGGGGCTGTGGCGCGAGGGATGGATGTACATCTGCTTGATGACCATGAGGTAGTAGTAGAGGGACACCACGCTCATGGCTGCGGCCAGCCCTACCAGCCACAGCAGGCCTTCCTGTGCCGCCGCAGTGAACAGGTAGAACTTGGTGGTGAAGCCCGCGAAGAACGGCAGCCCGGCCAGCGAGAACATGGCGATGGTCAGCAGCAGGGCCAGGTAGGGTGCCCGCTCGGCAGCGCCGGCGAAGTCCTCGATCTGCTCGTGACCCGTCTCGTTGTAGTAGGCAATCACGGCCGTGAAAGCCAGCAGGTTTGTGGCCGCATAGCCCGCCAGGTGCACCAGCACGCCACTCACCGCCTGGGGCGACAGGGCGGCCAGCCCCACCAGCAAATAGCCTGCCTGGCCGATGCTGGAGTAGGCCAGCAGTCGCTTGATGTTGGTCTGGGGGATGGCCACCAGGTTGCCCACCGTGATGCTGGCCGCGGCCAGGGCCACGATCACCCAGCGCCAGACCTCGATGGCGGGCAACAGGCCCTGGGAGAACAGGCGCAGCAGCAGCCCGAACACCGCCGCCTTGGCCGCCACCGATAGGTATGCCGTGGTAGGCAGGGGCGCCCCTTCGTACACGTCGGGCGCCCACATGTGGAAGGGCACCGCCGCCGCCTTGAACGCGAAGCCCGCGATGAGCAGCACCAGCCCCAGCAACAGGCCAGGCGACAGCGTCCCGCCCACCGCTCCAGCGATGCCCCGGAAGTAGGTGGTGCCCGTGGCGCCGTAGATGAGGCTAATGCCGTAGAGCAGCAGCGCCGAGGAGAATGCCCCCAGCAATATGTACTTCACCCCCGCCTCGTTGGAGCGCAAGTCGCGGGTAGCGTAGGCCGACAGCACGTAGAAGGTGAAGCTCAGCAGCTCCAGGGCGATGTAGGCGGTCAGCAGCTCCCCGGCCGACGTCATCACCGTCATGGCCAGTACCGCCACCACCACCAGTCCGTAATACTCTCCAGCATGGCCCAGGAACTTCCGCACGTGGTCCTCGGCGGCCAGCAGGATGACGGCCCCCATCACCAGGAACAGGCCCTGGAAGAACAGGGCGTAGTTGTCTATCAAGAACAGCCCGCCGTAGAGCGCTGCCTCCTGGCCCCGCAAGGAGATAGTGGATAGCACAATGCCCACCAGGCCCAGGGCGCCCAGGTAGGCTATGTAGCGCCGGCGGGCCGGGGGCAGCACCAGGTCCAGGGCGAGGAGGCCGAAGGCCAGCCCGGCCAGCAGGAACTGGGGCACCAGCAGCTTGTAGTCCACCATGTCCTATAGCCTCGTGGCCAGGGCCTGCACCCCGCTGTCAATGGCCCGCATCAGGAACCCGGGGTTCACCCCGACGAAGACGATGGTAGCCACCAGGACCGCGGCGGCAAAGCCCTCCCGGGGTGTGGCATCCGGCAGCTTCTCCCACTTGGGGTTTAGCGGCCCAAAGAACACCTTGCCCAGCAAGCGCAGGATGTACACCGCGGTTATGGCGGCCCCGATGATGGCCAGCACGCCCAGCACAGGATAGGTCTGGAACACCCCCACGAAGACCAGGAACTCGGCTACGAAGCCGCTCAGCCCGGGCAGTCCCAGCGAGGTGAGTCCCGCCACCACAAAGAAGGCGCTGGTCAGCCCCATGCGCTTGGCCAGCCCCTCGAAGACGGTGATGTCCCGGACGTGGGCACGCTCGTAGACGATGCCCACCAGAGCGAAGAAGAGGGCGGTCATAATGCCGTGGGAGAACATCTGGAGCACCGCCCCATCCATCCCCACCACCGTAAGGGTGGCCAGCCCCATGAGCACGTAGCCCATGTGGCTCACGCTGGAGTAGCCCACCACGTATTTCAGGTCCTTCTGGGCCATGGCCGACATGGCGCCATAGACCACGTTGACGGTGCCCAGCACGATCAGCACCGGCGCCCAGGCGTGCGCCCCTTCCGGCAAGAGGCTAATGCCCACCCGCAGCAGACCATAGGCCCCCAGCTTCATCAGCACCCCAGCGTGTACCATGCTCACCGCGGTGGGCGCGGCCACGTGTCCGTCCGGCGACCAGGTGTGGAACGGCCACAGGCCAGCCAGTACACCGAACCCCAACATGAAGAAGGGGAACAGGAAGCGCTGCACCCCCACACTCATCCCCGCCGCCTCCAGGTCCAGCAGGTCGAAGCTGCCCACTCCCGCCTCGACATACATGGCCAGCAGGCCCACCCACACCAGGACGCTCCCCGCCACCAGCACCAGCGTCAGCTTCAGCGCCCCATACTCCTTGGTGCGGATGAAGGTGCCAAAGTCGCTGCTGCTCCCCCACACCCCAATCAGCAGGTACATGGGCAGCACCGCCAGCTCGTAGAAGAAGAACAGGAAGAACAGGTCGAGGGCCACGAAGGTGCCGAACACCCCGCTGGCCAGGGTGAAGAACAGTATGAAGAAGTCCTTGGGACGCGGCTTCATGTGCCAGGAGATGATTACGCCCGTGAACAGCACGATGCCGTTGAGCAGCACCAGCGGCGCTGACACACCGTCCACCCCCAGGTGGAAGGACACGCCTAGCGAGTCCAGCCAGCGGTACCGCTCCACTAGCTGGTAGCCCCCCAGGTTACTGTCGTAGCTCAGGAAAACGTAGAGCGCCAGGGCCAGCTCCACGATGCCAGCGCCTAGGGCCAGGGAGCGCAAGGCCCGCAACCGGCCGCTGGGTAGGGCGACCAGAAGGCCCGCCACCAGCACCGGGACCAGCACCAGGACTGACAACACTGGCAAAGCCTGCTCCCTACCTCAGCAATGTGACCATCAGACCCAGGACCACGATGGCCCCGGCCATTACCAGGCCGTAGTTGTAGACCCGGCCCGTCTCGTGGTAGCGCAGCCGCTTGCCAACCCGGGCCACGATCCCGCCGCTGCCGTTCACGCCACCGTCGTTGACCACCGTGCGGTCGAACAAAGCCACCATGCCCGCGAACACCAGGACCACCCGGTCTATGGTCCACTGGTAGAGATCATCCATATAGTACTTGCGCCGGGCCAGGCGGGCGACCGGCTCCAGCGCCCGGGCCACCCTCCAACCCCTCTGGTAGATGCCCCAGGCGATGACGAAGCCCGCGGCCACGATGACCATCGAGGCGATGATCAGCCACCACAGCGGATGGAACGCCTCGCCTTCCTCCCAGAACAGGAACTGGCCCAGGCCCTCGCCCGTGCCGGGCAGGTAGAAGGCAGCCGCCCCCGAAGTAACAGCCAGGTAGGCCAGGGCTACCAGGGGCACGACCATTTGCCAGGGCGACTCGTGGGCATGCACCCCCGACTCCCGACTCCGGTCGGGACCGAAAAAGACGACGAACACCAGCCGGGCCATGTACAGGGCGCTGAGAAGGGCCAGCACCAGGGTCAGGCCCAGGACGACAGGCCCTTGATTGTGATAGACGGCGGCCAGCACCTCGTCCTTGCTGAAGAACCCGCCCAGGGGAGGCACCCCCGCCAGGCTCAACGCCCCCAGGATGAATAGCGTGGAGGTCAGGGGCATCTTGCGCCACAGCCCTCCCATGTCCTTGATGTCCGTCAGCCCGGTGCCGTGGGCGATGCTGCCCGCCCCCAGGAAAAGCAGGGCCTTGGCGAAAGCGTGGGTCATCAGGTGGTACATCCCGCCGGTGAACCCGATGGAGCCCAGGGCCAGCATCATGAACCCCAGATGGCTTATGGTGGAGTAGGCCAGCACCTGCTTGAGGTTGGTCATCACCAGGGCCATGGTCGCCGTGAGCAGGGCGGTGAGCAGGCCCAGCCAGCCCACCACCTCCAGCGCCCCGGGCGCCGCCTCGAATATGGGGAACGCCCGGGCCACCAGATACACGCCGGCTACCACCATGGTGGCAGCGTGGATCAGGGCGCTCACCGGAGTGGGCCCCTCCATGGCGTCGGGAAGCCATACGTGGAGGGGGAACTGGGCGCTCTTGCCCATGGCCCCAGCGAACAGCAGCAACGCGGCCACCGTCAGCGTCCCCGATGAAATCTGGCCGCTCTCTGCGGCCTGGATGACGGTCCCTATGTCAAAAGAGCCAGTAGCCTTGAACAGCACCAGTATGCCGATAAGCAGGCCCACATCGCCGATCCTGGTGGTGACGAAGGCCTTCTTGGCTGCCTCGGCGGCGGAGCGTTTCTCGAACCAGAACCCGATAAGCAGGTAGGAGCACAGCCCCACCAGCTCCCAGGTAACGTACAGCAGCAGGAAGTTGTCCGAGAGCACCAGCCCCAGCATGGACGCGGCGAACAGCGACTGGACAGCGAAGTACCAGGAGAAGCGGGGCTCGTGCTCCATGTACTTCAGGGAGTAGACCTGTACCCCCAGGGCCACCACGCTCACAATACCCAGCATGTAGACGCTGAGCGGGTCAATGATCATGCCCAGGGCCAGGCGGGTGCCGCCGCTATTGAACCAGGTAATGGAGAAGTGGTCTGCCTGGCGCCTCAGGAAGTCCGCCCCTACGAGCCAGAACAGCACGAAGCTCAGCCCGATGGCTGCAATCGAAATGTAAGCCCCCCGGCCCGGCAGCCACTTGCCCCGCAAGGCCACCAGCGGGAAAGCCGCCAGGGGCGCCGCCGCCGCGATCCAGGCCCACTCCATCACGCTCTCACCATTTCAGCAGGTCTATTTCGTCCACGTTCACCGTGGCCCGGTTCCGGTAGAGCCGGATGATGATGGCCAGGGCCAGCCCCACCTCGGCGGCGGCCACCGTGATCACGAAGACGGCGAACACCAGGCCGGTGAACTCCCCTGGCGCCAGGTAGCGCGAGAAGGCCACCAGGTTGATGTTGACGGCGTTAAGCATAAGCTCGATGGACATCAGGATGAGCACCGCATTGCGCCGGGCCAGCACCCCGTACATGCCGATGGAGAACAGCAGCGCGCTCACCGCCAGGTAGGCGGAGACCGGGATCACTCCTCGCCTCCGGGACGGGAGATGACCACTGCCCCGATCAGGGCCACCAGCAGCACCACCGACGCCAGCTCGAAGGGTATGGCCCACTGGCGGAACAGGCTGGCCCCCCACTGCGGGAACCCCACCGGCCCGCCACCCGGCTGCTGCACTGGCCACTGCGTGCTCAAGACCACACCCAGCAGCAGCCCAACGGTGGCCAGCGCGGCCACTATGGCCAGCGGCCTCTGCGGGTTGTCCAGCGATGCGGCCGTCCCCCGGATTCGAGTGAGCATCAGGGCGAAGAGCAGCACTAGCACGATGGCCCCGCCATACAGCAGCACCTGGACCAGCGCCAGGAACTCCGCGAAGAGCATCAGGAACAGCCCAGCTACGGCGATGAGCGTCACCAGCAGGAACAGGGCAGCGTGTACCACGTTGCGGGAGGTCACCGTACCCAGGGCGCCGGCCACCGTGGCCCCGGCCAGCACGCCGAAGCCCAGCCAGACGGCCATCACTGGCCCGCCACCCTCCGGGCCTCTGCTTCGGCCACCAGGTCCCTCACCAGGCCACGCCGGCTGGTAGAGGGCGGGCACCACTCCCTGGTCATCTCTATCCCACCCCAGTTGCACACCTCCACACACACGGCGCACTCTGAGCACATGCCGAGGTCAATCAGGAACTTGTCCACTATCTTCTTTTTCGTGCTCTTCCCGGCAGCGAAGTTTGGGTTGTCCTTGAGCGTCACCGTCAGGGCCTGGTTCAGACAGTGCCGGGCGCAGATGCCGCAACCGATGCAGCGTATCTCGTCCGCCTCGGGATCGCCCAGCAAGCGGGGGAAGCCGCGGCGGCGGGGGGACACCGGCAGTTGCTCATCGGGGTACTGCACCGTCACCGGGTGACGGAGCATGGTCTTGAAGGTTGTGCCCAGTCCGCGCAGCATGCCAATCATGCTCTACTCTCCACTTTCGGCAGGCCCCCCCTGTCCGCGGTCCGCGTCCTCGCCGGCGCCCGGCCCGACCAGTGACGGTAAAGGGGGACCAGCGCTATTCCCGCCATGGCCAGCGAGGCCAGCGAAAGCGTCCAGCCCGGCATCTGGTAGTACAGGTAAAAGGCAATTACCAGGATATTGGCGAAGGCCAGAGGAACCAGGTAACGCCAGGCCAGGGCCATGAGCTGGTCTATGCGTAGCCGGGGCAGAGTGGCCCGCAGCCAGATGATGAACAGCACAAAGGCGTAGGTCTTGGTCAGCAACCAGACGACGTCCGGCAGCAACGGACCCTTCCAGCCACCCAGAAAGAGCAGGGCGGCCAGGGCCGAGATAGCGAACAGGTTGACATACTCCGCCATGAAGAACATCGCCCAGCGGATGCCGCTGTACTCCACGAAAGGCCCGCCCACGATCTCGGTGTCCGCGTGGTAGATGTCGAAGGGGTTGCGCGCCAGCTCGGCCAGGCCCGCTATCAGGAACAAGGCGAAGCTCAAGGGCTGCAACAGAAGGTAGGGCCAGGGGCTTTGCTGTTCCACGATGTCGCCCAGGCTCAGGGACTGGGCCAGCATCACCACACCCAGCAGGGCCAGCACCAGGGGCAGCTCGTAGCTGATCATCTGGGCCGCGGTCCGGGCCGCCCCCAGCAGGGCGTACTTGTTGTTGGAGCTCCAGCCCGCCATGACCATTCCCACCACGCTCACCCCAGATATAGCCACGATGTAGAACACCCCCAGGCGCATGTCCTGGACCACCAAGCCGCCAGCCAGGGGTATGGTCACCCACACCATGAGAGCGGGCAGGACGGCCACTACCGGGCCCAGGTGGTATACCCACCTGTCGGCACCGTCGGGCCGCAGGCCCTCCTTGAGCACCAGCTTGAGGGCATCGGCCACGGACTGGAGAACGCCGAAGGGCGCGGTGCGCATGGGGCCCATGCGCATCTGGATGCGTCCGAGGACTTTGCGCTCCAGCCAGATAAGAAAGAGCACGGTGAACACGAGGAAACCAAGCACCGCCACCGTGCGCAGGGCCAGGTCCAGCACCCAGCTCACCGGTCCACCTCGCCCAGCACGATGTCCAGGGAACCCAGCACCATGACACAATCGGCGATGTAGCACCCCACCAGCAGGCGTTCCAGGGCCATGAGGTTGCAGAAGGAGGGCGCCCTTACCTTGAGCCGGTAGGGCTTGTCACCGCCCTGGCTTACCAGGTACACCCCGAAGTCGCCCCGCGGGTTCTCCGCGCGGACATACACCTCGCCCGGGGGCGGGCGCAGGGCCTTGGGCATCTCGGCCATGACCGGCCCTTCAGGCATCTTCTCCAGGCACTGCTCCACCATGCGTGCCGACTGGCGCATCTCCTCGAGGCGAATGCAATAGCGGTCCCAGGCGTCGCCGTTCTGGCCCAGGGGCACGTCGAAATCAAGCTCCGAGTAGATGGAGTAAGGCTCGGTCCGGCGCACGTCCTCAGCCAGGCCACAGGCCCGCAAGTTGGGGCCGCTCAGCCCATAGGCTATGGCCTCGGCGGCGGAGATCCGGGCCAGGCCGCGGGTGCGGGCCAGCAGCACCTCGTTCCGGGTAAGCAGGCTGTCGCACTCCTCGATACCTTCGCGCAGCCGGGGCAGCAGCCTGGCTACCCGGTCACGGAAGTCCTCGGGCACGTCGTCCTTGAGGCCGCCCACCCGGATGTAGTTGGGCATCATGCGCACGCCACTGACCGATTCGAGGACCTGCTGGACCTCCTCCCGCAATCGGAAGGCATAGATGAAGGGGGTGGTCACGCCGGCGTCACCGCCGAAGGAGCCGTAGAACATCATGTGGCTGTTGATGCGGGTAAGCTCACACAGGATTGTCCGGATGAACTCCGCCCGCCGGGGAGGCTGGATGCCCATGAGCTTCTCCAGGGCCAGCGCCAACCCAAGCTCGTTGTTGTAGTCGGCCAGATAGTCCATGCGGTCGAAAAGGGGGACAATCTGGCGATAGGTCAGGTTCTCGCACAGCTTCTCCACGCCACGATGGAGATAGCCGATCACGGGCTCCGCCGCCACCACGCGCTCGCCATCTACCGTCAGCACCATGCGGAACACGCCGTGCGTGCTGGGGTGCTGCGGCCCCATGTTCACCATCATGTCCACCGTGTCCAGCCGCTCGATCATCCCCTATCCTCCAGGCCGGACACGGGGTAGCTCTTGAGCAGGGGGTGTCCGGGGAACCCTTCCCATAGCAGCAGTGGCGTGAGCTTGGGATGCCCTTCGAAGGTCACCCCGAACAGGTCGCGGGCCTCCCGCTCGTGCCAGTTGGCGCCGGGCCATATCGAGGTTACCGAGGCGATGGCAGGCATATCAGCGGGCAGCGCCGCCTTTATCACCATCTTGTGGCGGTGTCTGGTGGAGTAGAGGTGGTAGACCACCTGGCGGCGTTCACCCAGGTCCACCACGGAGAGACAACGCAGGTAATCAAAGGCGAGGTCCGCATCGTCCCGGGCGAGCTGGCAGGCAGCCTTGACCGCCTGAGGGGGGAGGCTCACTACCAGCTCGTCAAAGATGAATTCGGATTGAGGGTGGAACTGGGCCAGGACCTTGTCCACCGCCGCTGCCAGGGCCTGTTGCCTATCCCCTGGCTCCCTGACGTCCATTACCCCTCGCTCGTTCCATAATCAAGTCTTGCAGGCGCATATAGGCATCCATCAGGGCCTCGGGCCTCGGCGGGCACCCGGGCACGTACACATCCACCGGGATGACCTTGTCCACACCTCGGACCACTGCGTAGCTCTTGGCGAACGGGCCTCCGGAGATGGCGCAGGCCCCCATGGCGATCACCCACTTGGGCTCGGGCATCTGCTCGTAGAGCAGCTTCACCGTGGGCGCCATCTTCTTGACCACGGTCCCGGCCACGATCATCACGTCGCACTGGCGCGGCGACGGCCACATCACAATGCCGAAGCGGTCCAGGTCATGGTGGGCCATGTGGGTGCTGATCATCTCGATGGCGCAGCAAGCCAGGCCAAACTGCAACGGCCATAGAGAGGACTTCCGAGCCAGGCCAAAGAGCGTGTCTGCCCGCGTGGTAATAACCTTGGGCAACATCCTCTGGTACAGCGGCCTGACCAGTACACCCTCCAGCCCATCGCCCCGGTCTGGGGTGGCCAGGTCGGGAGGCAGATGGTTCGGGACCACGTGGGGACGAGGCTCGCTGTTTACTGCCACTTGAGGGCCCCCTTCTTCAAGCCATACACCAGGGCAAAGGCCAGCACGCCGATGAAGAGCACCATCTCGAAGAAGACGGCCGGCCCAGCGCCCAGGAACACCAGCGCCCAGGGGAAGAGGAAGACAAGCTCTACATCGAAAATCAGAAAGAAGATAGCAAAGAGATAGTAGCGGAGATGGAGCTGGTCCCAGAACTTACCTTGCGGGAGCATGCCGCACTCGTAGGGAGTGGCCTTCTGCGCGGAAGGCCGGCGCGGCGAAAGAATATGTGAAAGGAAGAACGATAGAAATACTACCCCTAGACCTGCAACCCCGGCGATTGCGACTGCCGCGTAGTCCAGGGTGTAGTCAGACAACTAGTCCATTCACCCCCTGTCCAACCCTACCCAGTGCTCGGGACGCCATCCATCGTACAACCAGACGGCCCAAGAAGGCCAAAGGTTAGCTTAGCCCAGCGCCCCTGTCCTTGTCAAGGACGCGAACGAAGTCCGCGACAACTATAATCACACGTTATTATAGTTTCTCCGACACAATCAGCACCAAGTCCCGCCTAGCAACCGGCTAGCCCCTATGGGAACAGGACCCGCTTGGACGCTCGCCTGCCACCCGACCGCGGCACGCCGCTGGCGGGCCGGCTACGGGGCAACCAGGAAAGATGGACGCAGCCAAGATCCACCATCGAATTGCGCCCAGAAAAGGGATACCAGGTGTAGGGTGGGTCAAGCGCAGATGGGTTTTGGGTGGTTTGGGTTCCTGCGCTGACCCACCAGAGCGGTACCACAGCGGTCACGGCGACCGTAGGGGCGAAGCATCCGAAGCACCATGCTCGTAGACTTCCACCGTGTGGCCGGATGCTTCGCCCCTACGCGTCCCCCACCTGATCACCACGCCCTGCGACAGGCTAGGTGCCGGATTTTGGACAGCGCGGACGCTTGACGCGTCTCAGGGCCAGTGATAGTATGTTACCCAAACAGCATCCGCAGAAAAGACACTGTTCGACGCACCGGGGAGAGCGGCGGGCGGAACGCAAAGAGGAACCACCCTTCCTAGAGCCGACACACTCTAGTATTCGCCCTTGATCACAAAGAATGAACCGCGAATTGTTCCGGCCAGCTTGGACTTCTGCCTGGCAAACTTGAATTTCCCTTCTAGCTCCTTTGGCACTTCCATCCCGTCAGAGAGCTTGAAGCCAACAGCTCGCTTCTTGGGGTCACCGATCGCATACATGACGTTGACCACAAGGCCGTTCTCATAGAACACGTAGGCGATCCTGATGTCTTCCACCTGAAAACGTGACGTTTCCAGAGGCTTGGCAGCAAGCTCAATGTCACGTTCTTCCTTAAGAATTCGGTTCACATAGTCCAGTGTGTCCTGGCTTTCGCTAGCTGCCGCAACCGTGAACTCATGCTTGTACTTGTTCATGAAGTACCGCGCTTCATTGGCCCGTAGACCGGCAAGCGCGCCTGCCACAGGCGAAGACTCCAGACCAGCCACAGACACGTTTTCGAAATCAACGATCATGGATACCCGTCTCCTCCTTCTCTCTGTTCCGTGCGAACTAGTATAGCCGAACTTCTACAGCTAAGTAGGGTGGGTGAAGCGAAGCGGAACCCACCAGCGACACTACGGGCGACAGGCTAGAGGAAGAGCACAAGGTTTGGCAGAGAACGATGCCGGAATACCGCCGAGCTTACCTGGAAGGGGGCACCTACTTCTTCACCGTGGTGACTTACAAGAAGCGGCCCATCCTCAAAGACCGGCCAGCTATCGACCTGCTGTGGCAATGCTTCCAGACGGCGTCGGCTACACACCCGTTTGAATTGGATGCCTTTGTGATCTTACCGGACCACCTTCACGCAATCTGGACTCTACCCGACGGTGACTCCGATTTCTCCACGAGGTGGCGGCAAATCAAGTCAGCGTTCAGCCTACGCTACCGAGGCATGCCTCCCGAAGGTCTCTCTGAGTCCATGCTCAAGAAAAGGGAAAAGGGTGTCTGGCAGAGAAGGTTTTGGGAACATTTGATCCGCGACCAAGCAGATTTCAACAGGCACTGTGACTATGTCCACTATAACCCGGTCAAGCATGGCTTGGTGAATTCCCCCATGGCATGGAAGCACAGCAGTTTCGAGAAGTTCGTGGAGAGAGGCCTTTATAGCCCGGACTGGGGACAGGTGGCACCCGGGGAACTCCTTCGAACGGACCCTGAATGAATAACGGTGGGTTGCAGGCCCTTAGGCAGCCCCCCGGTCTTTGTCAAGGACGGGACCGCGATTGGGGATAACGAAAGACACACGTTATCCGGATTTCTGCAACGCAGGGCACACCAGCGTGCCTCCTGAGCACCACCTTGCACCCGTGCGAACAGGGGCCTTTTGGAGACCACCCTACGCCTGCCGGCAGGCCCGCCCGGACATGGGACCAAGAGTCTCCCGTCGGCGAAGCCGCCAAAGCCCTGTATCCTGAGGACACCGTATCTCAATTGACGCGTTCCCGGGCCAGTGATAGCATGCTTCCTGAACAGCACCCCAAGGACACTGCGAGGCGGAGAGCAGCAAAGGTATCAGAAAACGAATGAAGCCATACAATCAGGTCCTGTTCGACCAGAAGCTCAAGATCTCAGACGAATTCGCCCCTTCAGAATGCATCGTCGTGTATCCTGGAGACTGCCTTGAGCTGTTGAGGACGATCCCAGACCAAATGCTCCAACTCATAGTAACCTCGCCTCCCTACAACATTGGCAAAGAGTACGAGAAGAAACTCCATCTGGATCTGTACCTCCGGGAGCAAGCGCAGGTGATTGCCGAGTGTGTGCGCGCCTTGTCCCCTCGAGGCAGTATCTGCTGGCAGGTGGGCAACTACGTTGACAGGGGGGCGATCATCCCTTTGGACACAGTCCTCTATCCCGTCTTCTCGGGGCTCGGGCTCAGGATGCGCAATCGTATCGTTTGGCACTTCGAGCACGGACTGCACTGCAGCCGCCGCTTCTCCGGAAGGTATGAAACCATCATGTGGTTCACAAAGTCCGACGAATATGTTTTCAACCTCGACCCCGTGCGAGTGCCCCAGAAGTATCCTGGGAAGAAGTACTTCAAAGGTCCCAAAGCCGGCCAGTATTCCTGTAACCCCCTCGGCAAGAATCCAGGGGACCTGTGGGTGATTCCAAATGTCAAGAGCAACCATGTCGAGAAGACTGAGCATCCCTGCCAGTTTCCGGTAGAGCTGATTGAGCGATTGGTTCTATCCTTAACAAACGAGGGCGATTGGGTGCTGGACCCATTCCTTGGAACGGGGACCACGGTCATCGCCGCCATTCGGCGCGGACGCCGGGGCGTTGGCGCGGAGACTGTCGCCAGGTACGCTCACCTGGCACGACAAAGGATTCAGCAGGAAATCGAAGGCACGCTTCGAACCCGTCCAATGGACAGGCCTGTCTACGACCCGGTTGAAGCTGGGAATAGTCTGACCGCTGCCCCATGGAAGAAGGAGACCGGGCAGATTGCGCTGCTAGAGAGAAGCCCTGAGTATGGGAAGAAACCAGAGCGATGAAGATTGCAGAAACCTACTCCCATCTAAACGGGCTTGAGTTTCTTCTCGTTCACAAGCCAACCCTCTGGCAGGAGATCCAATCGGTTATCGCTGACGTGGATGCAGACAGTTGTCGGACCAAGGTGTCCAAAGAAAAGACCATGAGCGGAAGACTCCTGTTCAGCCCCATTGAGATGAATGCCAGCTTCAAGCGTCTGCTGCGGGGAAGGTCTTGGGACGAGAGCCGAGTAAGCTACTGGGTCACCCGAGGTGAAAAGCTCATACGCAGGACGCTTGCGATGTCGGCTGAAGAGCAGAAGCGGGAGATAGAGAGCGCAGGCGAGACAGCGATCTTCAGCTACAATCAGACTGATTTCGTCAAGGACCGCGTTGCGGTCGAAGTCCAATTCGGCAAGTATGCCTTTGTCGCGTACGATCTCTTTGTAAAGCACCTCGCATTCTATGTGGGCGACCGTATCGACGTCGGAGTCGAGATTCTTCCGATGAAGTCCCTTCAGAGCCAGATGAGCTCGGGGGTCCCCTACTATGAGGGTGAGTTCTACAACGTTGTTCGCCAGGGCAGAGGTGTCCCGGCAGTACCACTGGTGCTTATTGGCATTGCAGCATGAAACCACGAGACCCAACAACCCGTTGCAGCGGACCGACGCTGACACGCCGTCGCTGAACAGGCACGTAAGACCGGTCGGCGCGTACGATGGATGAAAGATGGAGAAGCGATACCAAGTCTTCATTAGCTCAACCTTCGCGGACTTGAAGGACGAGCGGCAGGCCGTCCTGCGGGCGGTTCTCGAACTCGACCAGATGCCCGCCGGCATGGAGCTGTTTCCTGCTGCTGACGATTCGGCCTGGCAGCTAATCAAGGACGTAATTGATGCGTCTGACTACTACGTCGTCATCATCGGTGGGCGCTATGGCTCGCTCGATGAGACCGGCCTGGGCTACACCGAGAAAGAGTATGAGTATGCCACTTCGGCGAAGAAGCCTGTGATTCCCTTGCTGCACGAGAAACCCGACAACCTGCCGCGGGACAAAACAGAGACAGAAGAGGCGACGTGGAAGAAGCTCCAAGCGTTCCGGGCAAAGGTCGAGAAGAGACACACTTGTGTGTACTGGAAGACCGCGGAAGAGCTCAAGGCGAAAGTGATCGTGGGTCTAACGGCCGCCATGAAGCGGCATCCGACTGTCGGCTGGGTCCGCGCCGATCAGGTCCCGGCTGAGGCAACCATCGCTGAAGTGCTAGCGTTGCGGAATCGAGTGGTCCAGCTCGAGACTGAGGTCGCCGCTGCGCGCGTCACGCCGCCGGTTGGCACAGAGGCCTTGGCGCAAGGGGACGACATGTTCGAGATCAGCATGTCGTTCGAAGCCCGACCGCCTGGTTCGTTTGGGGAGTGGACCGGTTTCACTACACACTTTCGCCTCACCTGGAACGAGATCTTCGCGGCGGTGGCGCCCACGATGATCGGTGAGGCATCCGACAGTGACCTCACACGCGCGCTTGTTGGGTGTTTCAACAAGCGCGCGCGCGATGTCCTGCCCACGTACGAAGATCTGAAGGGTCGGCAACTGGGCAACTTCGGGTTTCGGGACGACCAGATCGAGACCTGCATCGTACAAATACGAGCCCTCGGGCTGATCAGCGAGAGTGTTAGACAGCGGAGTGTCAAGGACACCAAGACCTATTGGTCCCTCACGCCGTACGGGGATTACTTGATGACGCAACTCCGGGCGATCAGGCGAACGCCAACCGAACCAGCAAAGCGGCAATGGGACGCGACCGAGCGGTCTTCAGACGGCGACAGAGAGACCTAATGGTATGGCGAGGTACGCTACGAGCGATCTAACACCAGCATGCAGCCCACCGGCGGCCGCGCAGCCTGCGGCCCGATGTTTGCCGTTGGGTGAGGGGACCGTGGGCAATCCACCAGGCCGAGTAGGGTGGGTGAAGCGGAGCGGAACCCACCAGCGACATTGCGGGCGACAGGCTTGGAGGCGGAGCACATTGCCTGGCAGAGAACGGTGCCGGACTACGCCTTGCCCGTAAGGTCTGGAGTCCTCGGCACCGACCCGAACGCAGTGCGATTTTCCGGTCTTCTCTGTCCCTTCGACCGCTCACTCGATCACCCTGGAGGACATAGAGAAGCTCGGGGATCAGGAGTGAGCGTCGGGCTGCTGGACATTAACGTCCTCAGCGGGAAGCCAAAGCAGTCGGCATGGGTACGTGGTAAACTGAACGTCACCAAGAAACCCGAGGAAACCGTTATGGCCCACGCAGTTGAAGAGAGCCGCTCGTTGAGTGCCGCGGAGAAAGTCGAACTGCTCCGCTCACTTATCGCTGAGCTCGATGCCCCCGCTGACGCCGACATAGGGGGTGCATGGCTCGAAGAGGCGCAGAGGCGACACCGGGATCTCGTCCAAGGAAAGGTGAAGGGTGTCCCCGGCGAGCGTGTGTTTGAGAATCTGCGCTCGCGCCTTCGTCGGTGAAATGTGAGTTCCACCCCGCCGCGGAGCAGGAACTCGTCGAGGCGGCAGCCCGCTATGAGCGAAATGTCCCGGGTCTGGGCGATCCGAGGCAACCGCTAACAACAGGGCTCATCCCTATGGCTAGCTGGACAAACAGTGGAGTGAACTGGACAAGGGTCCGGCCAGACTGTTGATCGCTGGCTTTCCGACGTTCCTGGCTGCAAACAGGTTGTCTCAGAGTCGTGGCGGGCCCTCACAGGTGAGCTTTGGCGTTGGCCGCCACTATCACACGGCTGCTGCCACGGCATTGTAGGAGAGAGTGGTACAATGCAATGGAGTCGTGCCGGATGATATGAAGGGATGCGAAAGGAGCTAGTCATGGGCTTGGCCTACCAGTCGCTTATTACCATCGAGCCAGGGAAGCGCAGTGGCAAGCCCTGCATTCGTGGAATGCGGATTACCGTGTATGATGTGCTGTCGTACCTTGCGGCGGGGATGAGCCAGCAGGAGATTCTGGATGACTTTCCTGCGCTGACCGCGGAAGATATCCGGGCCTGTCTGAGCTATGCTGCTGATCGCGAGCGCCAGGCCATCGTGGCGCGCGTGTAAATCCCCAAAGTCCTGTGGTTGCGGCTTGGCAACTGCACAACAAGCCAGATTAAGGCGCTCCTCCGTGCCAACGTTCATGTCATCACAGATTTCACCAACGCTGCTGATGTGGGGGTATTGTTGCTTTCGTAAGCATATCAAGTGGCAGCCTGACAAGCAGTCGGAACGGACCGGCGGGAGAGGCGCCCGCATACAGCGGGCGCCTCTCCCGCCGGGAGTTAGCTGGGCAACCAGTGGGGTGAACCGGACAACGGTCCGGCCATCCTGTTGACCGCGTGCCCTGCGAAGCTTCTGGCCCAGGACAGGTTGTCTGACAGTGCTGGCGGTCGTTCGCAGGTGAGCTTTGACGTTGGCCGCCACTATCACACGGCTGCTGCCACAGCATTGTAGGAGAGAGTGGCACAATGCTTTGCAGTCGTGCCTGATGACATGTTAGCGGACAGGTAAAACCGGCCAGGGAGGGACGGGTCAAAACCAGCCACCTGAGGTAGGGAAAAGAGGGCATACTCCGTCGGTGGAAGACGGAGGTGCTCATGACGAACTACCTGAAGATGGCTGATAAGCAACGGATACTGGCCCTGCTTGAATTAGGCTGGAGCTACCGGAGGATCGCCCGGGAGATTGGTGCGTGCCGGGAGACGGTGGCGAGATACGATCCCCGGCGGTTGCCAAAACCGGCCAGGGTGTCCACCGGCCCCCAAAGCGCGGCAGAGCCGTATCGCACCTTCATTGAGGTCCCGATGTGTCGGGATGGCCTCACCGCGCAGCGCATCTGGCAAGACCTGGTGGCGGACTACGGCTTCGGCTATGGCTATGCATGCATCAAGCGCTTTGCGCGGAGGGTAAAGCGGTCCCACCCTGAGGTGGCCGACGTGCTGGCGCACCCACCGGGCCAAGAGGCCCAGGTGGACTTCTTCCGTGGCCCGCGCGCCCTGGACCGTCAAAGCGGGCAATGGAGGCTGCCCTGGATCCTGCGGGTGACCCTGTCGTGCTCCCGTCACAGCTACGAAGAGCCCATGTGGAGCGCAGACCGGCCATCTTTCCTTCGTGCTCTGGAGAACAGCTTCTGGGATTTCGGGGGCGTTCCTGCCACTGTGCGCCACGATAACCTTAAACTGGCCGTGGTCCGAGCCTGCCTCTACGACCCTGCCATCAGCGAAGTGTATGCCGCCTTTGCCCACCACTGGGGTTTCGTGCCCTTGCCGTCCAGCCCCCGCCATCCCCAGGAGCAGGGGATCACTGAACGGGGTGGCGGTTATATGAAGGACAATGCCCTCAAAGGGCGCCGCTTCGACAGCCTGGAGGAGTTGGACTCCTTCCTGAAACACTGGAACCGAACGGTAGCCAGAGTGCGCATCCACGGCACTACCCGCAAGCAGGTCTATGCCCACTTCCTCGAGGTAGAAAAGCCGGCCCTAGCGCCATTGCCCAAGGACCGCTTTAACCTGTTCGAGGTAGGCACTCGTACAGTGCACCCCGACGGCCATGTGCAAGTGGAATGGGCCTTCTACTCGGTGCCCCATACCCTGGTTGGGGAGGACGTTAAGGTGCAGTGGGACGACCACTTGGTGCGGGTCTATGCCCAGGGGCAATGCGTGGCTGTCCACTCCCGAGCTCCGGTGGGCGGCTTCGCCACCCGGCAAGAGCACCGCCCGGTCCACAAACCCGCTCGCCAGGAGGCCTACGAGGCCAACCTCTTGGCCAAGGCAGAGCACATCGGCCCTCGGGCCCTCGCCTGGGCGAAGTCGGCCACGGAACAGAGGGCGGGTACCCTCTGGGTGGTGCCTACCGGCTCCTCCAGGGCATGGTGTCTCTCACTCGTAGCCATCCCAAGGAGAAGGTGGACTGGGCATGTGGTGTCTCGCTGGAACGAAGCGTGTTCCGCTACGCCGTGCTCAGGCGTCTGGTGGAGCAGGCTTCTTCTCATACGCCCCTTCCTCAGCTCAGTCAAGAGCATCCCATCATACGCAACTTGCAAGAGTACGCCAAGGAGGTCACGCCATGACCCTAGACCTGGACCAGAGACTAAGACACCTGCGCCTCTCGGGTATGGCCGCTGCCCTGCCAGTTCGTAACCAGGAAGCGATCCACCACCACCTGGCCTACACTGACTTCCTGGAACTGCTGGTCGAGGACGAACTGGTCACTCGCCGGGACAGGCTCTTTGCCCGCCGCCTTAAGCAGGCTGGCATACCTGAAGTCAAGACGTTGGAAGCCTTCGACTGGTCCTTCAACCCCCAGGCGCCCAAGGCCCTCATCCTGGATCTGGCCACCGGCCGCTTCGTCCGGGAGCACGGAGGGCTCTTACTTCTCGGCCCGCCCGGAACGGGGAAAAGCCACATTGCCGTGGCCCTCACTGTGGCAGCCATCCAGTCGGGCTACACTGCTCTGTACCGCTCCGCCTTCGATCTGGCTCAGGACCTGGCCGAGACCCAGGCCACAGGCACGCGCAAGGAGCTCGTCGCCGAGCTCTGCAAGGTTGATCTGCTGGTCTTGGAGGACCTAGGCATGCGTCGTCTTCCCCCTACCGCTGCCGAGGACCTCCTGGAGGTCTTCGTGCGTCGCTATGAGAAGGGCGCCATCATCCTGACTACCAACCGACCCCTGGAAGACTGGGGCCAGGTGCTGGGAGATACAGCGGCGGCTGGGGCCATCCTGGACCGCTTCTTGCACCATGCTGAGGTGGTCAGGCTACAAGGACGGAGCTATCGGATGCAAAACAGAAAGGAGCTACATGCCAAAGGTCAAAACGTGGTTGCCCCATTGACTAGCGAGGCCAAGTGAGTTACGCTTCCAATGCCTACTGGGGTGGCCGGTTTTAACCCGTCCACGAGTGGCCTATTTTGCCTGTCCCGTGACATGATGACAAAAGGCACACATCGGTCTAGAATGTAAATGTGAAGCCGTTCCGGTGGAGCGCGGAGAAGAACGAACGCTTGAAGTCGGAGCGCGCTATCTCCTTCGAGGAGATCGTTCTTGCTATCGAGGAGGGTGGGCTAATGGATATCCTCGTCCATCCGAACCAGAGGCGATATCGGGGGCAGGTGGTGCTGGTCGTGACCTATAAGGATTACGCCTTTCTTGTCCCATCGGTCGAAGAAGACACGCACTATTTCTTGAAGACAATCATTCCAAGCCGGAAGGCCACGCGAGACTATCTTGGAAGGGAAGGCACAGATGGAAAAGCTTGATCGTTACGAACAAGGAATACTCAGCGCCTACGATAAGGGCGAGTTGGTTTCCGCGCGCCCGACGAAGGGGTATTTGGACGCACTCCGTGAGGCAGCGCGCGGCACCTTCGCCAAGGACCGGCGGGTGAACATCCGTCTTTCCAGTGCTGACCTCATGGACATTCAGGCGCGAGCTCACGAAGAAGGGGTGCCCTATCAGACATTGATCGCGAGCGTTCTGCATAAGTACGTGTCAGGACGATTGCGTGAAACACGGTCACGTCTAACCACGCGCTCGACCGACCGCGCCGAAAGCCGTCGTGCCCGTTAGCTCAAGCGTTAGACCGCCACTGTCACGGCTGCGGCCACAGCAATGTCGGAGAGAGTAGCACAATGCAGCGGTTGGAGGGGACCCGTGGCAGAAGCTGCGCGCATCATGATGCGCCCGCACCTTCGCATCACTACGGCTATTTGTCAGAATAGCGAGCGACATGAGGACGACAATTTCGATAGATGATGCCCTTCTGGCTGCCGCCAAGAGCCTGGCGCGGTCCGTCTCCGTGGGCACGGTGATTTCTGAGCTTGTCCGTAAGGGATTGGAGCCCCCGGAGCGGAGCCTGAGGCAGAGCGGTTTCCCTGTTTTCTGCGTCCCTTCGACCGCACACCAGATCACTCTCGATGATGTAAAGAGGCTAGAGGACGAGGAGTGAGCGTCGCCCGGCGGAACGCACTAGAGATCATCGGCACCGCTCCGTAAGGCGCCAACGAGGTTTTCTACCGCGAATTTGGGGAACGTGCCCGCATTGACACGGCCACCGGGATGCGCTTTAATCCCATGTGTTGCCAGCTACCTCGAAACTGAGACCTGTGCCCTGGCAAATCCAGGGATGGAGTTACCTGTAGCCACATGGCCCTGACCAGCGTCGCCCAAGACCCCCTGAGCGTAGGGGCGCAGCACGCTGCGCCCCTACCGCTGGCCCCCTACCGGGTGCTGGACCTGAGTCCCGACCCGTCGGGATTCGGGGGCAAGCTGCTGGGCGACCTCGGCGCCGATGTTATTCTCGTCGAGCCCCCCGGAGGGCATCCCTACCGCTGCGCGGCGCCTTTCTACCACGATGAGCCTCACCCCGAGCGCTCCCTGGCCTTCTGGGCCGTGAATACATCCAAGCGCTCGATCACGCTGGACATCACCCAGCCCGACGGGCAGGACATCCTCAAGGCGCTGGCTACCCGCGCCGACTTCCTTATTGAGCCATTCCCAACAGGACACCTGGACAGCTTGGGCCTGGACTACGCCGGCCTGTCGCGGCTGAACCCCGGCCTGGTCATGGCCTCCATCACGCCTTTCGGCCAAACTGGACCTTATGCGCACTATCAGGGGACCGACCTCATCGCCCAGGCCCTGGGCGGGCTGATGTTCGTGTGTGGGCAAGGCGAGCGCCCGCCGGTGCGCATCACTTTACCGCAGGCATCGTTCCAGGCAGGACTACAGACGGCGGTAGCCTGCCTCATCGCCCATCACTACCGGGAGGCCACTGGCCGGGGGCAGCACATTGACGTGTCCATGCAAGAGGCCATCGCCGGGGGCATGGGCCTCAACGGGGTGCACCAGGCGTGGGACCTGAACCGGACTATCGTGCAGCGGCTGGGCATACCTTACCAGCAGAACCCACCCCTGGGCGTGCAGCCCCGCACCTCCTGGGTACGGCCCTGCAAGGATGGCTACATGTCCGTCTCGGCCATCCGCACCGAGGTGGCGCCTGTCCTCCGTTGGCTCAAGGACGCTGGGATAGCGCCTGAGCTCTCCGAGAGGGAATGGTCAGCGCCCGAGATCTCTCAGTTACCAAAAGCTGAGCGGGATATCGTAGAAGCGGCCATCACCCGGCTGCTCCTGGCCTACACCAAGGCGGAGCTGTACTCGGAGGCCGTCAAGCGGCGCATCGCCTGGCACATCGTGAGCACGCCCCAGGACCTTCTGGAAAGCGACCAGCTTCGGGCAAGGGGCTACTTCGTGGCCGTGGAGCACCCCGAGCTTGGGGAGTCCATCGTTTATCCCGGGACGCCAATCCTCTACGGCGGTGTGGCCTGTCGGGTGCGGCGTCGCCCTCCCCTCATCGGCGAGCACAACGAGGAGGTCCTGGGCCGGGAACTGGGGCTGTCGGCAAGGGAACTGGCCATCCTCCGGGCTGGGGGGGTTATCTGATGGACGGGAGCATGCCCACACGGCACCCCCAGCGGAACCTATCACGGCCCATCAACCCACCATCGCAACATGAGAATGGGCCGAGATACCCCCGGAGACGGCCTGGGTTGCACGGCGTTTCTCCCCCTCACTCTCACTCTCTCCCTCCAGGGGAGAGAGTCCCGATGCATCGGGATCCCTCGACGGGAGAGGGCGAGGGTGAGGGTGAGGTCGGCCTACCCAATCGGGATGACCACCAGGCCCTGGCCGGCCTTCGTGTCGTCGAGTTTGCCTGGATGGGCGTGGGCCCCCAGACCACGCTGCATTTGGCCCGCTGCGGCGCCGAGATTGTCCACGTGGAGACCTCAACCCACGTTGACCCGCTGCGCACCATGGGCCCCTACCGCAACCAGGTGGTGGGGTGGAACCTGAGCGGCATGTTCGAGAACAACAACCCCAACAAGCTGGGCATCACTCTGAACCTGAACACGCCCCAGGGCCCCAGCTTGGCCCGCCGCCTGTGTGACCTGGCCGACGTCATCGTGGAGAACATGTCCCCCGAGATCAAGGACCGCTGGGGCCTGACCTACGAGGAAATCAAGCGCACCAACCCATCGGTCATTATGGTGGGCATGGCCTCCCAGGGGCAGTGGGGGCCTCACTCGCGCCATCCCGGCCACGGAGGCACCATTCCCGGTTTGGCCGGCTTCTACCACTTCCTGGGCTGGCCCGATCTCGAGCCGTCGGACATCGCCATGCCCTACACCGACTGGGTGGTGCCTCATTTCGGGGCCGCAGCTATCCTGGCCGCCCTGGACTATCGCTCCCGAACGGGCAAAGGCGCCTACATTGACATCTCCCACATCGAGAGCAGCGCCCATGCTTTGGGACCCGTCCTCTTGGACTACACGGTGAATGGCCGCGTGCAGACTCGCCAGGGCAACCGCGACCCGGCAGGTTGCCCTCACGGGGTCTACCGGTGCCGGGGCGAGGAGCGCTGGTGTGCCATCGCCGTATTCACCGACGCCCAGTGGGATGGTCTGGTGCATGCCATGGGCAATCCGCCCTGGGCCAGGGAGCCGCGTTTCGCCACCGCCCTGGCGCGCCACCGCCATCAGGACGAACTGGACCGGCTCATCGGCCAGCGGACGGCCGGCCTTACGCCGGAGCAGGTCATGGCCACCCTCCAGGCGGCGGGCGTGCCCGCCGGGGTCGTCTCCAACTGCCAGGACATGTACGAGGACCCGCAGTTGTTGCACCGGGGCCACTATGAGTTCCTGGAGCACCCCGAGATGGGCAGGGTAGCCCACGGGGGCGCTTCGTACCGCCTGTCGGAGACACCGCCGGGCATCCAGACCCCCGCCCCACGCCTGGGCGAGTACAATGAGCGCGTGTTCCAGGGGCTGCTGGGCCTGGGCGAGGCGGAGTACGTAGAGCTTATCATCCAGGGGGTGCTCGACTGAACAGCATCCTGCCCCTCACCCCTTCGTTGCACTCAGGGCAGGCTCTAACCCTCTCCCAAAGGGAGAGGGGAAGCGGCTATTCCCCCCAAAGGAGGTTGTATGGCATCTAGAGGTAACGATGAAATCCTGTTCGAGGTGGACAAGGACGGGCTGGCCACCATGACCCTGAACCGTCCCCGGGCGCTCAACGCCTTCGTGCCCACCATGGCCAGGCAGTTCGTGGAGGCGCTCGAGAAGTGCCGGGCGCCCGAGGTCAGGGCGGTGTTGCTGACCGGCGCGGGACGGGCCTTCTGTGCCGGCGCCGACGTCAGCGACAAGCCGGGCACCCCCCGGCCCACCGAGGTGGACGCCCAGGAGTACACCATAGCCGAGCGGCTCAGCGGCCGGGGGACTGTATACGGCAGCTTCGATCCCCACGCTGCCCCCAGGCTTTTCTCCCACCTGTACAAACCGGTGATCGCCGCCATCAACGGGGACGCCGTGGGCGCCGGGCTGGACATCGCCTTGCGTTGCGATGTGCGCCTGGCCTCGGACAAGGCCCGGATGGGGGCGGTGTACATCAGGCGGGGCACCTTCGCCTCCGGTGGCGCTTGTTTCTATCTGCCGCGCGTCGTGGGGCTGGGCCGCGCCCTGGAGCTGCTGCTCACCGGCGACATCATAGACGCCCAGGAGGCCTACCGCATAGGCCTGGTCCACCACGTCTATCCCCCTGATCAGCTTTTGCCCGCGGCCCGCGAGCTCGCCGGCCGCCTGGCGCGCGGACCCTGGTCCACCCTGCTGTACAAGAAAATGGCTTTCATGTTCCAGGACATTGATGTGACCCGGGCACTGGAGCTCACCCGCATGTCGTCGCTGACCGCCCACCCCACTCAGGACGCCCTGGAGGGGCGGCGGGCCTTCCGAGAGAAGCGCGAGCCGGTATTCAAGGGAAAGTAGAGAACGGAGGCACACTTAGATGGCAGACCAGATTTACCAGGAGCTGACCTACGAGACCCGCGACGACGGCGTGGTGCTGATTACCCTTAACCGCCCCCGCGCTCTCAACGCCTTTAACCTGCAGCTCTTCGCCGAGTTCGCTCAGGCCATTGACCGGGTGCGCACCACCGACGACGCCCGCTGCCTGGTCATTACCGGCGCCGGGCGTGCCTTCTGCTCCGGCGCCGACGTGAGCGACCGGCCGGGCACGCCGCGCCCCACCGAGGCCGACGCCCAGGAGTTCACCATCCACGAGCGCATCTCGGGCAAGGGCGTCGTCTACGGCTCCGCCGACCCCCAGGGGTACATCAAGGCCCTGGCCCGGCTGTGGAAACCGGTCATCGCCGCCGTCAACGGCGCGGCCGTCGGCGCCGGCATGGGGCTGGCCCTGAACTGTGACCTCCGGCTGGCCTCCGACAAGGCGGTTTTCGGGGAAGCCTACATCCGGCGGGCCACCTTCGCCTCCGGCGGCGACTGCTGGTACTTGCCCCGGGTGGTCGGACTGCCCCGGGCGCTGGAGCTGTTGCTCACCGGCGACATCATAGACGCCGCGGAGGCCTACCGCATCGGCCTGGTCAACCACGTCTATCCCCACGACGAGCTTATGCCCAAGGCTCTGGAGCTGGCCCACCGCCTGGCCAGGGGACCCTGGTCCACGCGCCTGTTCAAGCAGATGACCTACTACTTCATGGACATGGACCTGGATCGGGCGCTGGAGCTGACCCGCATGGGGTCCATCATCTCCCACGCCAGCCAGGATGCCCTGGAGGGCCGCCGCGCCTTCCGCGAGAAGCGCGAGCCCGTATTCAAGGGCAAGTAGGGGCGCAGCGTGCTGCGCCCCCGCGAGGATGTGCCCACAAGGGAACGCCCGGGGTCCGGCGGGGCGCCCCCACGTGGGCCGCTGGCCGCATATCGCGTCCTCGACCTGAGCGACGCGAAAGGGCAGTTCTGCGCCAGGCTCCTGGGCGACCTGGGGGCCAACGTCGTGCTCGTGGAGCCGCCGGGGGGCCAACCAGACCGGCGGGTCGGGCCGTTCTACCACGACGAGCCCCACCCGGAGCGCTCTCTCTACTTCTTCGCCCTCAATACCTCCAAGCGCTCCATAACCCTGGACATCACCCAGCCGGATGGCCAGGACCTGTTGAAGCGGCTGGCGGCGCGGGCCGATTTCCTCGTCGAGTCCTTCCCGCCCGGCTATATGGACAGCCTCGGGCTGGGCTACGACGAGCTGTCACTCATTAACCCGCGCCTGGTCATGGCCTCCGTCACACCCTTTGGACCTACGGGCCCATATAGCGGGTACAGGGCGACCGACATCGTGATGCAAGCCATGGGCGGTGTGGCCTACACCACAGGCGACGGCGACAAACCGCCCCTGCGCATCGCCGGGGACCAGTCCTACCTGCACGCCGGGCTACAGGCAGCGGCGGGCTGCCTGGTGGCGCACCTGCACCGGCAGACGACCGGGCGAGGACAGCAGGTAGATGTCTCCCTCCAGGAGGCCATGCTCCACGTGGTAAGCTGGCCGATCATCTGGTGGAGCCTGTCGCGGGTAATCAGGCAGCGCTTCGGCATCGCCTTCGAGCAAGGGCCCAGGGGTGGCTTCTCCGCCATGAAGTCCAACGTCTATCCCTGCAAGGACGGCTTCGTCCATGCCTCCCCCATGGGGCTGGCCCTGGTCCCCCTGTTCCGCTGGATGGAGGAAAACGGCCAGGCCGGCCATCTGGCTGGCCGGAGCTGGAAGGACGTGAACTTCGAGACGCTGCCCCCCGAAGAGCGCGAGGAGATCGAGGGCGTGATCGCGGGCTTCTTCCGCGAACACACCCGTAGCGAGCTTTTCCAGGAAGGGCTGAAACTGGGGGTTGTGGTAGTCCCGCTCCTGGGCCCCGACGGGGTAGTGGCCTTCCCCCAGTTCGAGTCGCGAGGCTTCTTCCAGTCAGTGGAGCAGCCCAACTGCGGCCGGTTGGCTTTCCCGGGCGTGCCCTCCCAGTTCAGCCTCACACCCTGGTCCCTGGGGCGCCCGCCCCTTGCCGGCGAGCACAACGACGAGACATACCAGGGCGAGCTCGGCCTGTCCTCTGCCCAGCTCCAGGCCCTGAAGGGGGCCGGCGTTGTGTAAAGTCAGGAACTGGTACCCGTAGCGGCAATTCATGAATTGCCGCTACGCGGACTGAAGGGAGTGGCGTTGTCTAGAGCGGGAAACGGTGGCCCGGAGGTATATCCGGCGATGGCTTCAAGCGGCGCTATGCCCCTTTCCGGCATTCGGGTGGTGGAGTTCACCTGGGTGGCGGCGGGCCCGGCCACCAGCAAGCTCCTGGCCAACTACGGCGCCCAGGTGATCAAAGTCGAGTCCACCAGGCACGTGGACCGCGCCCGCTGGGCGGGGTCCTTCCGCAACCATGAGGCCAACCCCAATGCTTCCGGGGCGTACCTGCGCATCAACGACTCGAAAATGTGCGTGACCCTGGACCTGCGCCACCCTCGGGGTCTGGCCCTGGCCAAGTCCCTGGCCACCCAGGCCGACATCGTGGTGGAGAACCTGGCGCCGGGCGCCCTGAAGCGGCTGGGTCTGGGCTACGACGCCCTGCGCCAGTTGCGCCCAGACGTCATCATGATGAGCCTGAGCCTGCTGGGCCAGGCCGGGCCGTACGCCTCCATGGCGGGATTCGGGGATACCGGTCAGACCCTGTCCGGCATGACCTACCTGACGGGGTGGCCCGGCCGGCCTCCTGTGGGCCACGCCGGCCCCTACACCGACTTCTTCGTCATGCCCCTGGCGGTGGCCCTCATTCTGGCGGCGCTGGACCACCGGCAGCGCACGGGCCAGGGCCAGTACCTGGACCTGTCGCAGACCGAGGCCGGGGTGCTGGCCGCCGGCACGGCCATGCTGGAGCAGGCCGCCAACAGCAGAAGCCCCCAGCGCATGGGCAACCGCCACCCCTACTACGCGCCCCATGGCATCTATCGCTGCCGGGGCGAAGACCGCTGGTGCGCCATCGCCGTGACCAGCGACCAGGAATGGCAGGCCCTGGTGGCGGTCATGGGACAGCCCTCCTGGACGGTGGAGGCCCGGTTCGCTACAGCGCTGGCCCGCTGGCGCCACCGGGACGATCTGGACCGGTTGCTCGAGTCCTGGACCTGCCTGTACACCCCCCGCGAGCTTATGGCCAGGCTCCAGGCGGCCGGGGTGCCCGCCGGGGCCGTCCAGGACGCGCAGGACATCTTCACCGACCCGCAGGTTGCCCATATCGGCCACCTTCAGGAGGTCAACCACGGTGAGGCGGGGACCCACTGCGTCCAGCCTCCGGCCTACCGCTTGAGCGAAACCCCAGCCCGTATCTCCTCGCCGGCGCCCTGCCTCGGGGAGCACAACGCTCACGTCTTCCGCGAGTTGCTGGGCATCTCCGCCGGCGAGTACGCGGAGCTGCTTCGAGACAACGTCCTTAGCTAACCTCTCCCTCACCCTGCCCTCTCCCAGCGGGAGAGGGTTAGGGTAAGGGCAACTCCGTAGGGGAGGAACTCCGTGTCCTCCCCCGGGGCGGGCGGGGGTCCCGACATGTCGGGACCCCTATGACAACCAAAGGGGGCAACCATGGCCTACGAACAGGTCACCTACTCTCGAGAGGGGGCCATCGCCACCCTCACCCTTAGCCGCCCGAGGGCACGCAATGCCGTGAGCCGGAAGATGGCGGGGGAAATACGCAGTGCCCTCACCCAGGCTGGCGCTGACCCCGAAGTCAAGGTGCTGGTGGTGACCGGAGCCGGGGATGTCTTCTGCGCAGGGGTGGACGTCAACGAGGCCAGCCAGGGCATAGACCTGACCGCGGGCCACGAGGGCCAGGTGCTCCAGAACCCGGCGGGCGGCCTCGACCTGGTGCTCCGGCGGTTGGACAAGCCCACCGTGGCGGCGGTGAACGGCCCGGCCATCGGCATGGGGTGCGACCTGGCGTTGTGCTGCGACTTCCGGGTGTGCGCCCCCGCCGCTCGCTTCTGGGAGCCCTACGTGCAGCGTGGGTCCATCCCCTCGGCGGGCTGCTACTACCTGCCCCGCCTGGTTGGCCTGGCCCACGCCTACCGCATGCTCCTGCTGGGCGAGCCCGTGGGCGCCGAGGAGGCGGAGCGCATCGGCCTGGCCCATAAGGTGGTCACCGCGGAGCAACTGGGACCGGAAACGCGCGCCCTGGCCGAGCGGCTGGCCCAGGCCTCGCCGTTCTGCCTCCAGGCCACCAAGCACGCCATCTGGCGAGGGCTGGAGGAGGACCTGGAGTCCACCCTGGACTACGTGACCCACGCCCGCACCGTGGCCGAGCTCAGCGGCGACTTCGAGGAAGGCATCCGGGCTTACCTGGAACGGCGCGAGCCGGTCTTCCCCGGCCGCCGCATCGCTCTCACCCACCGGGGCAAGGGCATAAGGCCTAACCCGTAGGGGTCCCGACTTGCCGGGATGCCCGCCCGGTGGGGTGACGGGGGATATGCAGGGTGGGTGAAGAGCAGAGGAACCCACCACCCAGCTACAAATCTGGTATCCTTAGACTTGGGGCAAGTCAAATATCAGGCTACTCACGGGGGTGTGCCATGCCATTGCAGCATACAGTGAAGGCGGTAATCTACCGGGGCGAAGAGAACTACGTTGCCGAGTGTGTGGAGATTGCCGTCGTGACGCAAGGACGGACAGTGGATGAGACATTGGCCAATCTCCGAGAAGCAGTGGCACTACATCTGGAGGGCGAAGACCCGGCCCAGTTCGGCCTGGCCCCCGAGCCTACGATCATCGTGACGATGGAGCTTGAACCGGTCCATGCCACGGCTTAGGCGGATTTCTATACAGACTAAAGCCAAGCGCCCGGCCGCGCTGACGGGCGCGAAAACAGTGCTCGCCCGAGCTGTGGGCATACAAGGAATGACAATGCGATCGGCCATAGCCATCCGGCAGATCATAGGCTTTCGGGCGTTTCTGGTTGCCGCTTCTTTGTCCGTCCTGGGGCTCAGCATATGGTATTGGGCGGGGTCCGGCGGGAGGGATGGGCAGTTGGCTTACCAGGGTGGTTACCGCGGCAGCAGTGGCCCCATGCTTGAGGAGTTCGACTTTGGCGGCTTGCCCTTTCCGTGGGCGGAACGCGTGGGATCGGTAGCCGAGGCTCAGGCACGGTTGAGTTTTGCCATCCCGCTTCCATCGGACCTGACTGGGGAGTGGGAGCCGGTCGAAATATGGGCCCCGGAGGCGGGGCGACCGAGCCGGGCGAACGAGCATGTTAAGGTGACATTCGTCAACGGAGTCGACCTCGCCGTGGGCACGGGAGGAGGGGCGAGCATCAAGACGGTGGTCCAAGACAGCGGGGGTAAACGGGCCCTGGTGAAAGTGGGCCAGTACGACGCAATGGTGGGCGAGCGTAACACGGCAGTGGTCCACGGCCAGGATCTGGAATTGCCCAGCGAAGTGACGTGGAGGCAACACGGAACGCTGGTCAACCTTTACTCCAAAGCCCATTCGGCCGGTGAGTTACTCGAGATGGCTCCTCTGTTCGTCAGGGCGCCGTCAGGAGAGCAGGAGCCGGAGCCTGCGAAGGACGGTGGCATACCTGTTCCCCCTCCACCGCCCGATTCGCCCCCTCCCTCGGCCCAGCCCTGAAGCCACCCCTGGCAGACTCGTGCCGAAGCACCTGAAGAAGTGCGCCACAAGCGTTTCTGTGGTATCCGTGCACTTGGAGCAAGCCGATGATCAGGCTGCCCGCGGGGTGTGCCATGCCATTGCAGCCCAGCCCAGGATCATCGTGACCATGGAGCTTGAACCGGTCCATGCCACGGCTTTGTGCCATCCGCTCCCCCCCGGGGCGCGATAAATCGTGCCCCTACGGTGCGGCGTAGGCTATAATACTACGCATGAACACAAGACTGCGTCACAAACTTGCCCTGGCCCTCCTGGGCCTGGCGCTGACTCTGGGGACCGTAGCCTGCGGGGAAAAAGGTCCACCGCCACCCCCCAAGATCGGCGAGTGGGTCTGGGGCCAGAACATGGCCCTCCGGGTCGAGAAGAAGGACACCCACCCCTTTTTGGTCTACTCCAGGAATAGGGGCAGCGTTTCCTCGGTGAATGCCGGTGAGAGCCGCCTCAGCGTCCTTCTGGACAACCAGTCCGCGCCCGTGACCCTCACCGTGAATGCCGACTCCAGGATCATTCGGGATGGCGCGGAAGTCCCGCTCGACAGCGTAGCGGCCAAGGACATCGTGGAGAAGGCGGCGTTCGCCCAGGATACCCTCGTCCTGTCCCGCCTGGAGCTGCAGTCTGGGGTCAAGTACTGGAAGATCGTTCCGCCCGAGGGCCAGGAGTTCGTCCTGGTTTGGGTTGAGGTCTACCAGGAGCAGGCGGGCAACATGCAACTCAACCCGGTGAGCGACCGGGTCGAGCTGCGGGACAAAGACGGCAACAAGTATGTCCCCGCCACCATCACCGGCGGCGAGGTCATCGAGTCCTCGCCCTCCGGCTACTACATCCCGCTGTTCACCGAGCCGGTAAGCCTGCCCCCGAAGAACAGCATCTCAGGCTGGCTGGCCTTCATCGTGCCCAAGGGCACCCCACTCCAGGAGTTCGTCTGGGACGAGATAGACCGCATCACGGTGCGTTTGTCCTGACCAACGCGCGCTACCCTCGTTGCTGGGTTAGCTACTCTTTTGCGTCATTGCGAGCCAAGCGAAGCAACCTTCTGCCCATTGCACCGTCAGTAGATTGCTTCGTCGCTACGCTCCTCGCAACGACGGGCAGGGGCCCCTACGGTGCTTTCCTGGCGGCGAAGATGTGCTCCGGGTTGACCGGCAGGTCCCGCACCCAGACGCCGGTGGCGCTGTGCACCGCGTCCATCACTGCGGCGGCTACGGGGGCGTTGGCCCCCTCGGCCATGCCCTTAGCCCCATAAGGCCCCCAATTGGACGGCGCCTCCTCCAAATAGGCCGCCTCGACCATGGGCGCATCGGCGGCCGTGGGCAGGCGGAAGTCCAGCAGGTTGTTGTTGAGCACCTTGCCATCCTTGACCTGCATCTCCTCGCTCAGGGCAAAGCCCAGGCCAAAAACAGCGCCTCCCTGGAGCTGGGCGATGACATTGCTGGGCGCCACGGCGCAGCCCACTTCCCAGCCGATGTAGTACTTGAGCACGGTGACCTTCCCGGTCTCCGGGTCCACGCGCACCTTGACGGCATTGCCGCCGAACGCAGGGCCGTCTATGATGCCGTACTCCGCCTCCATGCGGGCGAAGCGGTCCTGGCGCGCCTCGTGGCCGGTGCCCAGGATAGGCCCGTTCTTCGAGGTGAGGGACCCAGCCGCCACCTTGGCCACGGGGACCCACATCTCGGGCGCGTCCCGTACGAAGATCCTGCCCTGGCCGATGGTCAGGTCGCCCGGAGCGACCTTCAACTGCTCGGCAGCCAGGGACAGAAGCTGCTGCCGGGCGTCCACGGCAGCCATGCGCACAGTGGGCCCCACACGGTACAGGGTCTGGCTAGCCCCGGTGCCGCGCTCCCAGGGCACGGCGTCGGTATCGTGGGCCACTAACGTAATGTCCTCCATGGGCATGGCCAACTCCTCGGCCACGATGGCCTGGAGGGCGGTCAGGATGCCTACCCCCTGCTCGGTGGAGCCGGTGATGAGGACGGCCGTGCCGTCCTCGTTCATCTTCACGCAGCAGCTTGTAGCCTGTAGCCCCGAGGGCAGGGCATGCAGCCCGTACTGTCCCAGGGAGATGCCCCAGCCGGTGTTGGGCTCGTCCGGCCCGGTCTTCTCTCGCTTCAGGTACTCGCGCATTGCCTCCAGGGCCTGCTTCGCGCTCACGTTACGTACTGCGGAGCCGCCAGCCATGACATAGCCGTCCTCGATGGCGTTCTTGAGGCGCAGCTCCAGGGGGTCCATACCCAGCCTGGCCGCCAGGCCCGCTATGTGCGACTCGATGGCGAAGGACTCGGCGGGCACGCGCACCCCCCGGCAGTGGCCGGTGGGCGTGTTGTTGGTATAGACCATGGTCACCTTCATGTCCATGTTGGGCCAGACGTACGGTCCCTGTAGGTAGGAGCAACTCACCCCCAGGTCGGCGATGGAGTCCATGTAGGCCCCGCTGTCATGGACCTCCCAGACCTGGAGCGCGACCAGAGTCCCGTCCTTCCTGGCCCCCGCTTTGATGTGGGTGCGGGTGCGCGCCCGCGCGAAGGTGCAGCCCAACTCCTCCTGCCAGGTATTGGCCATGCGCACCGGACGCTGGGACTTCAGGGCCAACGCCGCGGCCACAGCTTCAACAGTGCCAATGGTACCCTTACCGCCGAAGTCGCCACCCACGTAGCCCGGGATGACTTTGACCTTGGACATGGGCAGTTTGAGGACCTCGGCAAGCATCTGGCGCTCACGGAAGGGGTCCTTGGCGGCGGCCCACACCGTCAGCTTGCCGTTAGCATCCACCGAGGCCACCGTCTGGTGGGGCTGGATGAAGCCCTGGTGGCCGAAGGGTGTGGAGTAGGTAGCCTCATGTATTACGTCAGACTGCTTGAAGCCGGCCTCCACGTTGCCCCGAGTCATGGTGTGCTCCAGGTGGATGTTCCCCCGGCACGCCCGCTTCTTGGGCTCGTAGCTGACCATGTCCTTGTGGACCAGGGGAGCGTCGGGCTTGAGCGCCTCCATGGGGTCGAACACGGCGGGAAGCACCTCGTACTCGACCTTGATGAGCTCCAGGGCCTCCTCGGCGGTCTCCTCGTCCACGGCGGCCACTGCGGCTACGGTATCGCCGATGTGTCGCACCACGTCCCAGGCAAACACCGAGCGGTCTTTGAGCCAGCGCCCGGTCATCACCCTGGGCAAGTCGGCTGCGGTGATCACGGCGTAGACGCCCGGCAGGGCCTTGGCCTGGCTGGTGTCAATGCTCACGATGCGGGCGTGGGCGTGAGGGCTGTGCAGCACCTTGGCGCTGAGCGCCCCCGGCGGAGCGTAGTCGGTGGCGTACTTGGCGGTGCCCGACGCCTTGAGCCTGGCATCGGACCGGACCTGGGGCTTGTTGACGGTGGTGAACGTGGCCATAACTCTCCCTCACAAAACGTTAGCTAGCCCGATAGGGCGGTGCGCCTTCATCAACGATAGGCTTATTCTAGCACGCGGGAAGAGCGCGTCAACAATGGCGGAGGGGACGGCACCTAGCTTTGCAGCGTCTCACGTGACTTGATAGTCGCCCGGTTCCTCGGTAGAATCTGCTAAACAATAGCAGCGAGTTAACTACTGAAGTTTCTAATAGACACAAACATATTCATCCCTTTGGAGCCTACTGGGCCTTCTGATGTAGGCCCGACATCGGAGCCCGCAACCCGTTTCGCCGAACTGGCGGCTGAAGGGGGCCACCAGTTATATGTGCACTCGGCGGCGCTCGGGGAAATAGCGCGGGACCGCGACGCTACTCGTCGTCGCCTACGTCAACTGCTGATTCAGAAGTACCCGACTCTGCCAGACGCTCCACCGATTCCCGCTGCCATGGAAGCCGTCCTCGGGGCCCCGACTAATGAACATGACCGCGTCGATCACGTGCTCCTCGCCGCCGTGCGTGCTGATACAGTTGACTTCCTGATCACAGAGGACCGCGGACTCCGAAGGAAAGCAACCCGGCTGCAACTCGACAACCGCGTTGCGAACATAGGGGAAGCGCTAGAGATAGTCAGGGGCCTCTTCGATACGAAGCCGAGACCCCCGCCTGCGGTAACGGCAACAAGAGCGCATGCTATCGACACGTCCGACCCGATACTGGAAAGCCTGCGGAACGATTACCCGGACTTCGACGCGTGGCTTCAGAAGTGCAAGCGAGAGCACCGCCAGACGTGGCTGATCCCAGCGAGCGCCCCGTACGCAGCCGCATTGGCCATAGTGAAGAAAGAAGAACCCGCCGAGTTCGGCCTGCGTGGAAAGGTCCTGAAGCTGTGCACCCTCAAAGTATCGGAAGCTCATAGCGGCCTTCGTTTCGGGGAACTGCTGCTGAAGACAGTGTTTGAGTACGCTTGGCAGAACAAGTACGACTTCATCTACCTAACGGTGTTCGAGAACCATGGCGGTCTCATAACCCTCCTCGAGGATTTCGGATTTCAAGAGCAGCCTCCCAAGACACGTCTTGGCGAGCTTGTCCTAGTTAAGCGGATAACCTTTGGTGCGGCAGACCTGGCAGCTCATGATCCGCTTCAATTCAACATTCGGTACGGCCCCCACGGCCTGAAGCTGGATGGTACCGCAGCCTTCGCAGTTCCCATAGAGCCCCGGTATCACAAGCTGCTGTTTCCTGAGGCTGAAGCCCAGCTTCAACTCATGCCCGGAACCCATCCTTTTGGAAACAGCATCCGCAAGGCATACCTTTGTCATGCAGCAACTCGTCAGTTGTCGCCTGGTGCGCTCCTGTACTTTTACCGTTCAGAAGATGTGCAAGGCTTCTCGTGCGTAGGTGTAGTAGAAGCTACATTGGCTTCTAGGTCGCCGAGAAAGATTGCAAGGTTCGTTGGTAAGCGGACGGTCTATAGCTTCCGCGAGATTGAAGGGATGTGCAACCACGAGGTATTGGCGATCCTCTTCCGGCAGGCACGCATCCTAGAACCGCCAATCCCGCTGAAGGACTTGCAGGATAACTCCGTTCTCTTGTCCCCGCCGAGATCAATAGTGAGAATCCCTAGGGAGGGTGCGGCATGGCTTCACGCCCGCTTAGGCGAGTAGCCCTTCTTTCCATAAGGCCCAGTTATGCCGAGTCTATAATCAATGGGCACAAACGAGTTGAATTCCGGCGAGTAAGGTTCAGTTCCGATGTGCAATACGTAGTAATCTACGTCACAAAGCCAATTCAGGGAATAATGGGGTACTTCGAGGTAGATCGCATCCATGAAGACACGCCAGAGGCGCTCTGGCCGCGCCACTGCGCCAACGGTGGAATATCCCACGAGGAGTTCGAAAAATACTATTCCGGCTCAAGAAGAGGAGTTGCAATAGAAGTTGGAAAAGTCTACTCAATGGAAGGCCCACTGTCGCTTTCTTCAGTAGGCGCGTCAACCCCTCCCCGCAGCTTCTTCTATGTTGCGGATGACGTTTTTGATGGGTTGCTGCGTTTGAGCAAACCGTCACTTTGCCACAATACCTCCAGGTGCTAGTCCCAACAGGCCAATCTACCCCTGGTAACTTGGTGGCAATCTCCCTCAGGAAACCCCCTGGGGGTGACCACCCTGACGGGCAGCCGCGCCGCGAGCACGGCGGGGGTCATGAGGTGGCGTCGGTCCACCGTAGGGGCGAACGGCCGTTCGCCCCTACAGGGCGGCACACCAGCACGATAGCCTTGGGCACAGCCGTCGCCGCACAGTGGCCGCCACCTACAGCGCCCCGCGCCGCAGAAGCTCCCGCACCCGCTGGGCTGTCGCCTCGTCTAGCTTGTCCTCCTCCAGAAACCGGGAGATGTCCTCTTCGGTATAGCGCCGCAGCGACTCCTCGCCCTGGCGCAACGGGGCGATCTCCAGGTGGTTGCCCACCAGGGAAATGCTTAGCAAGGTCTCGGCCTCGATGCCCAGGGCCTCCCGGAACTCCCTGGGGATGGTCACCTGTCCCTTGGCCAGGGCCTTGGCCACCTTGCGGCGCACTCTCGTCTGGGTCATGGCAATACAACACTCCGTCTTTCGTATTGTTGGACTTTCCATCCCATTACATTGCACGGCGACCGCTGCCGTCAAGTCCAAGCAGGCACCCTCAATCCATAGGTATAGCTTCAACAAACTCACCCATTGCGTTGGTTGGCGGTTGTGGGCGTCATTGCGAGTTCAACAGGTCCTGAGGCGTCGGGACCCAATGTAGAGCCATGAACCGACTCGCGGCGTGCGCATTCCGTCGTTGCGAGGAGCGTAACGACGAAGCAATCTACTGACGGTGACATGGGTCCCGACGTGTCGGGACTTCGCTGCGCTCGCAATGACGGGGCATGCCCGGTGCCAGGGGCACGACTCTGATA
>JACPQM010000074.1 GCA_016190505.1 Chloroflexota bacterium
ATGAACCGGCTCGCGGCGTGCGCATTCCGTCGTTGCGAGGAGCGTAACGACGAAGCAATCTACTGACGGTGACATGGGCAGAAGATTGCTTCGCTGCGCTCGCAATGACGGGGCATGCCCGGCGCCAGGGGCACGACTCTGATACGTGGTCTTGTCCGACTCCCCGGCGCCAAGCTAGACCAGGGGGCGCGGATTCTTCGCCCCGATGCGTCGGGACTCCAGATTGACATGGGGGCTCGGTTCATTGAAAGTATCACAGGTCCCGAGCCGTCGGAACCCAATGTAGAGCCATGAACCGCGTTGTTCGCTGGAATGTCCAAGTCAATGGCCTCTGAGAATTGGACGCGTTGTTGCCGTAGGGGCCCCGACGCGTCGGGGTGCCCGCCCCGGTGGGGTGGGGAACACGTTGTTCACACCGTACGAGGCGCGGCAAGGGCGAGCGGCGTTTTCGCAGCTTGAGTTCAGCAGCGCGGTTCATTGGAAGCCCGCAGGGCGAGGGACCAACATAGAAGATAGTTCCATTGACAAGAACCCTGATGGACCCTGGACAAGTTCAACAACAGCGGG
This sequence comes from Chloroflexota bacterium, assembly GCA_016190505.1. Classification (GTDB taxonomy): domain Bacteria; phylum Chloroflexota; class Dehalococcoidia; order JACPQK01; family JACPQK01; genus JACPQM01. Next base: position 568 of record JACPQM010000074.1, read on the forward strand.
GAAAGCTAGCTAGGCGCCTGCCCCCAGGCGGGATGACCCGCTAACGCGACTGCTGGCGTTCGCAGGGGCGTATTGCAATACGCCCCTACTGCGTGGGTGGCAGCAGGGGGGACACCCAGCCCAGGTTGAGCTCGGCCAGGCGGCCCGCTGTGGGGACTCCGTTCTTGTCCCAACCAGCCATCTCGTAGAAGGTGCGTTTGGCCACCCCCAGCGCCGCCGGGTCAATAGCCACGCCCGCCAGCGGCCCGGAGTCGAACGCCGAGAAGAACCGTTCGGGCAGCCTGTCATCCCCTGGCCCAAAGCCCTCCCGGACGTTGAACGCCCGAGCGAGGTGGTGGCAGCGTTCGCCCACTTTCAGCAGCTCCCACAGGCTGGTGTCCCAGCCGGTGGTCGCCGAGACCAGGCTGGTCAGACGGTCCAGGTCCAGAGGAACGAAGTCGCAAAAGACCAGCGAGTCCAGCAGATGGCGCCAGCTTACGTAGTAGTAGTACAGCCGGACCTTGGCTGGGCCGAGGTCGTTGGCCGGGACCGGCTCCAGGATGCCCAGAGGTTTCACCTCGTCCAGCCCAGGGCCCTCGGAGGTGAACATGGTGTCGTGCATGTTGTTGCAGTGCTCTGCCCCAGTGGGGGATAGCGCGTAGCCCAGCCCCAGGCCGAACTTGAGCCGGGGCTCGTGCATGGGGACTTCCTGGCCCTTCACGTGGAGGGCGAACTCCTGCGCCCCCGGACCCAGCCGCGCCGCGGCGCGGGCCACCCCTTCGGCCAGCAGGTCCCCCAGACCCTGGCGCCGGGCGATGCGCTCAACGAGCGCCACCATGGCGCCCGCGTCGCCGAAGCGCGGCTCCAGGCCGTCAGTGTCGTCGTGTGAGAGCAGCCCGCGCTCGGAAGCCTCCATGGCGAAGGCGACGCTGACGCCGGTGCTGATAGTGTCGAGCCCGTAGGCGTTACATAGCTCGCCGGCCTTGCACACCGCCGCCAGGTCGCTTACCCCGCACAGAGAGCCCAGGGCAGCCAGTGTCTCGTACTCGGGGCCGCCATACTTACGGTCAATGACAAACGGCTCCTGGGCCTGGACCACGCGCTTGCAACGGACAGGGCAGGCGAAACAGCTTCCCCGGTCCACCAGGATGGTATCGCGCATGGTCCGCCCGGACAGCGCCTGGGCGCCCTCAAACTGGCCCTGCCGGAAGTGGCGGGTAGGCAGGCCGCTGCGCCGGTCCAGGCCGGTGACCACGCCCGCGGTGCCCAGGTCGCGCATTGCGCGGGCCAGCTTGTCCACGTTGTCCCGCAGCCAGCGGCCCATCTCAGCCACAGCCCCGGGGTCAGCCACCTCCACCGGCTTGTGTCCCCGCACGGCGATAGTCTTCAGGTTCTTGGACCCCATGACCGCGCCCATACCCGTGCGCCCCGCCGCGTGGTGCAGGTCGTTGATCACGCAGGCATAGCGCACTAGCTTCTCGCCCGCTGGGCCGATCTGGGCTGTGCGAATGGCGCGGTCACCCAGCTCCTGGTGCAACCGCTCCTGGGACTCGCCCGTGGTCAGGCCCCACAGGTGGCCGGCGTCCCGGATCTCGGCCCGGCCATCCTCCACGTAGAGATACGCCGGAGAGGCCGCCTTGCCGTGCACAACAATCGCGTCGAAGCCCGCACGCTTCAGCTCGGCGCCAAAGTAGCCGCCGGCCTCGGAGACGCCGAAGGCTCCGGTCAGAGGCGACCTGGCCCCCACTCCATTGCGACCGCTCCCGCCCACGGGCACGCCGGTGAGCACACCAGTGGCGAAGACCAGGATGTTCTCCGGTCCCAGCGGGTCTGTGCCCGGCCGGAGCTCACGCAGCAAGTATTGGGCGATGAGGGCACGGCCGCCAAGGTAGGTCCGATAGGTGCCGGCGGGAGGCTCCTCGGTCCAGGTACGGCGCTGGGCCAGGTCAACTCTGAGGACTTTGCCGGTATAGCCAGGAGGCATGTTCCGACGCCCTGCCTTTCGTTGGTTTCAGGAGGCCCGGCGGATTTCCCGCACAATCTTGTCCAGGGCCAGCGAGATATCTCGCCCGGTGTTCACCGTGAAGTGGGGCCGAGTGATCCGTTGGGCGGAGGGAGTCATCCGCTCGTATACCTCGGTGCCGGCCGTGGAGTGGTCTTCCGCGCCTGGTGTCATCTTCCGTTGACGTAGCCGTTCCTGGACCACTGTATCAGGGGCCTCAACCCAGACCAGCACGAGCTTCGCTCGCAGCCGGTCGGCGATGTGGTACAGGTGCTCGCGGTGCCGCTCCTGGAGGTTAGTGGCATCCAGAAGCGTGGGGATGCCTTCCTGAAGGAGCTGTTCCACCAGCCGGTGCACCGCAGCAAACAGGCGGTTACTCTCTTCAGCGTTATGGGACGGCTGAGGGAACATGACCTGCCGCAGCGCGTCGCTCTCCACGATAGCCAGGGGCACGCGCTGGCATAGTTGCCGGCTGAACGTGGACTTGCCACTGCCGGGCAAGCCCGAGACAACGACAAAGGGCGGACGGGCCACAGGCTCAGGCAGGGGTCCCAGGCTTCTGCGGAGCAAAGAGACATGGCTTTCCAGGACGGTGAGCATTTCCCTCATTATATACAAATGCGGCTTCCCTTCGCCCACCCTACTTGACTGAGACACCCGTGGCCTCCCCTCTCAAGTGGTAAGCCAACCCCAGCAAGCCCGGGCCGGTGTGGCTCCCCATGACCGGCGTAAACTCCGTGAGGTAGGTCTCCACACACTGCAGTGTTGACTGCGCCCGGCGCCTCAGCTCCTCCGCCTCGGGACGGGCATCGGCGTGCATCACCGCCAGGCTGACAGGCCGGTCGCCAACCTCCCTGCGCACCAGTTCCAGCAGCCTTACCATGGCCCGTGACCTTGTGCGACTCCGCGAGACCAGCTCAATGCTGCCCTGACGGAACCTGATGATGGGCTTGATCTGGAGCAAAGAGGCCGCCCAGGCTGCCGCTTTCGGCACCCGGCCACTGCGGGCCAGGTAGTACAGGGTGTCCAGAAAGCACACCAGGGTAACTTGCGACATAGCCTGCCGGGCGGCGGCCATGGCCGCTTCCAGGCCCGTCTCCGCGTTGCGGGCCGCCTCCAGCACCACAAAGCCCTGGGCCATGGCCGCAGTCTGTGAGTCCAGCACCTGGATGCGTGCCCCGGGCAGGGCCTGGCCCGCCAGCTCCATGGCGGCGCGCGCCGAATCGTACATGCCGCTCACTGAAGACGACACCGTGATGCACAGGACCTCGTCTGCCTGCTGGCTCGCCCTCCGGTATGCTTCCAGGTACGTGCCCGGGGAAGACGGTGAGGTAGTGGGCAGCCGCGAGGAATGCCTGAGAACGGCGTAGAAATCGGCCACGTCGTCCACACCATCGCGGTAGACACGACCCTCGATGACCAACTCCACGGGCACCACCACGATGCCATGTTGGGCCACCACCTCTTTCGGGAGACAGGCGGTGCTATCGGTGATTACGGCTACCCGGCCCAAACTGACCTACCCGCAGCCTGTAGGCAGACCAGGTCTCTGTCGTTGTGGTCTGTGATCAGAACCTCCCAACACCATGTTTATGTCCCGGCTGATGCGCTGTCAAGACAGCCGTGGCAGGCAGACCAGGGCAGACCACGGGGAACGGGTATAATATGCCAGTGAGCGAAGATGGGGCCACCCTGGCCTCCTCAGAAAGCCCTCGCTTTGGGACGGCGAGCTGGCTGACGTTGGGCGTATCCCTATTTTTCCTCACGCTTTTCGGCCTGTTCATGCTGCTCCATCTGGCAGCCCCGTGCGATGAGGCGCGTCTCCAGCCAGGCTCTAATGCATGGAGACCTGAAGGAGTGGTAGTCACACCCCTGGGAGAGCAACCACGAGACCTATGGCCGGGCGACCTGGTCATCGCAGTGGACGGGCGGAGCATGGAGTCCTGGGCGCGGGGCGTTTTCTCGTTGCTTGAGCCACGCCCAGCATGGAAAGCTGGCCAGACGGTCACCTACACCGTCGTAAGGGATGGGAGCCCGGTCGATGTAGAGGTGGCTCTGGGCAGCTACCCCTTGGGTGCTACCCTGGCAAAGGAATGGGGTGCGGTTTCTTTCGCCGTGGTGTTCCTGTCTGTCGCTGCCTTCGTTTTCTTCAAGCGTCCAGGTGATCCAGCCGCCAGGGTGCTGCTTCTGGGAGCCTCCGGGATCATGAGCGCTACGGCATGGTCCCTGGGCCTGCACGTGCTGGACGTGGTGGATGGAACACGGCTGTGGCTGTACAAGGCCACCACCGTGGCGGGATACATGCTCCTCTGGATAGCCCTGGTGCACTTCTGGCTTGTCTTCCCCAACCCCTGGACCGCCATGCTAAGGCGACGATGGCTCGTACCTTCCCTGTACGCTGCGCCCTACGTGATCATCGGCGGCTACGCGGCAGCCATGTGGCCCAGGGCCAGCAGCACCCTGGACTGGCTGGGCCGGGCCTTCCAGACCATCGAGCCGCTGGAGCTAACCTATGTCGTGCTGGGGCTGGTGGCCGCTGTGTGGCGGTACAGGAGCCCTCTCGATACAGAGAGCCGGAGACAGATGCGCTGGGTGTGGCTCACCGTGCTGGCCCTGGGCAGCATCAGCGTGGCCTTCGTGTTCCTGCCGCAGTTGCTGCTGGGGAAACCGTTGTTCAGCTTCAACGTGCTGGCGATCCTGGGGCTGCTTTTCCCGCTCTCCCTGGGCTTCTCCATCCTGCGCTACCGGCTCTTCGACATTGACGTCATCGTCAACCGCGCCCTGATCTACGGCATCCTCACCGCCGTCATCGTCGGCCTGTACGTCCTGGTAGTAGGTTCCCTGGGTGCCCTGTTCCAGGCCCGTGGGCAGCTCCTGGTCTCTCTCCTGGCGGCCGGGCTGGTGGCGGTGCTGTTCCAGCCGCTGCGCCTGTGGCTTCAGCACGCCGTCAACCGGTGGATGTATGGCCAGCGGGACGACCCCTACGCGGTGCTGACGGACCTGGGACGCCACCTGGAAGGCACCTTGCCTGCGGACGCGGTGCTGCCCACGGTCGTGGAGACGGTGGCCCGAGCACTCAAGATCCCCTATGTGGCTATCGTTCGGAGCGAGGGTGAGCAGCAGGTCGTTGTCGCCGCCTGTGGTCGGGCCACCCCAGATAGACTGAGAATCCCCCTGGTCTACCACGGTCAAGAGGTGGGCCAGATGCTGCTGGCGCCCAGGGCGCCGGGCGAAGCCTTCAGCCGGGCCGACTGGAGGCTGGTGACCGACCTGGCGAGGCAGGTCGGCGTGGTAGCCTACGGTGTCCGGCTAACCGATGACCTCCGGCGGGCCCGGGAGCGGCTGGTCATCTCCCGGGAAGAGGAACGGCGCCGGCTGCGGCGGGACCTCCACGACGGGCTTGGCCCCCTGCTGGGCGGGATGACCCTGAAGTTGGACGCCGCCCGCAACTTTCTGGCCCGGGACACTGCCGCCGCGGATGCCATTCTGACGGAGATGAAGGGCCAGACGCAGCAGGCCCTGGCAGACATCCGGCGCCTGGCCTACGCCCTACGGCCACCGGCCCTGGACCAGCTCGGGCTGGCCTCTGCCCTTCGGGAACACGCGGTGTCCCTTGGCTCCGCAGGGGCCGATGGAGGCCATCCCGAGTCCGGCAGCTTACGGGTGGCAGTTGAATCGCCCCAGTCCCTACCTTCCCTTCCGGCCGCCGTGGAGGTGGCCGTGTACCGCATTGCCGTTGAGGCGCTGACCAACGTGGCGCGCCACTCCCGTGCCCGCAACTGTGTCGTCCGGTTGTCCCAGACCGTGAACGGCATGCTGGAGCTGGAGGTGGCCGACGATGGGGTGGGCCTTACGCCAGTCTCAACCCCCGGAGTCGGCATAAGCTCTATGAAGGAGCGAGCGGTGGAGTTGGGTGGAAGCTGCATCGTTGAGTCGGTGGCCCAAGGAGGGACCCATGTACGGGCGCGCATTCCTGTAGGCATGCCTCACGAGCCCTCTACCATTGGCGGGGAGGAAACGGCCCCAAGCTGAGGCATGCCATGAGTCGCATCCGTGTTCTCATAACTGACGACCACCCGGTCTACCGCGACGGGCTGCACACGCTGCTGACCTCCCTGCCCGACACTGAGGTCGCGGGGGAAGCCGGCACCGGTGAGGAGGCTATTGCCATCGCTGCCAGCACGGAGCCCGACGTGATTCTCATGGATATCAACCTGCCCGGCATGAATGGCATAGAGGCTACCAGACGTATCACCCAGTCTCAACCCAATGTTGCCGTAGTCATGCTCACCATGTTTGAGGACGACGACTCGGTCTTCGCCGCCATGCGGGCGGGGGCCCGGGGCTACCTGCTGAAAGGCGCAGACCAGGCGGAAATCCTCCGGGCCGTCCGTGCGGCGGCCAGCGGCGAGGCCATCTTCGGCCCGGCCATCGCCACCAGGCTGATGAACTACTTTGCCTCGGGCAAACCGACTCCCCCCAGCGCCTTTCCCGATCTCACAGAGCGCGAGCGAGAGGTGCTGGCCCTCATCGCCCAGGGTATGAGTAATACCGACATTGCTCGTCGCCTCTACCTCAGCCCCAAGACTGTGCGGAACCACGTGTCCAACATCCTCGGCAAGCTCCAGGTGGCCGACCGGGTGCAGGCCGCCCTCCGGGCCAGAGAAGCCGGCTTGGGCGACAGCCGGGCCTAGCCATCACCCCCTCAGCTACGCGCTCTTCCAGACCATAGTCGTCCTTCCTATCCCTGTGAAAATCGGGACACGCGTCCCGGCCACATCGGGACGCCAGCCCCGTGACAGCGGGACGCCTCCATCCGTAGTTTAGGGCTATCCCGACCGCATGGAGGAGCGAAGCCATGAAGCGGGTGTTGAAGTGGTCCGGCATTGTCCTTGGTGGGCTGCTAGGAGTAGTCATTCTCGCCGCGCTGGGGCTGCTACTCCTCGGCGGCTCGCGGGTAAACAGGAGCTACAACATGCCGGTGGAGAAGCTGGCCATTCCCACCGACGCCGCCTCTGTCCAGCGGGGCCAGCACCTGGCAGAGGCCGTGGTGGGGTGCGCGGGCTGCCACGGGAGCAACCTGGCAGGCGACAAGGTCTTTGAAGAGGGCCCCATAGGCAGGGTGTACGCCCCCAATATCACTGGAGGACAGGGTGGCGTGACCGGTGCCTATACCGACCAGGACTGGGTGCGGGCTATTCGCCACGGCGTTAGCCCCAGTGGAGATGGTCTGTTGATCATGCCCGCGGAGGTGTACCAGAACCTCAGCGCCGAGGACCTGGGAGCCGTCATCGCCTACCTCAAGACCGTGCCGCCGGTGGACAACCAGGTTCCGAAACCGGACATCCGGCCCTTGGGCCGGATCCTTGTCGCCCTTGGCGCGTTTGGCGAGGTTGTGCCCGCCCAGTTGGTTGACCACACCGCACCACTTCCTGGCTCCGTAGCGACCGGTATCACGACGGAGTATGGCAGGTACCTGGTGTCCATCGCAGGCTGCCAAGCCTGCCACGGCAAGGAGCTGTCCGGCGGCCAGCCACCCGAGCCCGGATCTCCTTTTGCCCCTAACCTGACCCCCGGCGGTCGCCTGGGCGGTTTGTCGGAGCAAGCCTTCGCTACCCTGTTCCGTGCCCGCGGGGCAGTAGAGAGCGAGTTCATGCCTTGGGAAGAGTTCGCGAAGATGACCGACGAGGAAATTGGAGCCATCTGGCGCTACCTGACATCGTTGCCGGCAAAGGAGTAAGGTCCGCCGGCAGTGAGCAGCAGTCGTGAGAAGGGAGTGCCGATGGCTCTTATAGCACAGGATGTGCACGAGCAGCTCAGGCTGAAAGGAGTGTTATGACCACAGGTATTCGGAAGTTTGCCTTCTTCTCGATACCTGAGCGCAGCGTTATCACCATTGGGCTGCTGACCTATGTAGTGCTGGGAATGGCAGGATCGGCCTTCGACCGTGGCAGCAGCGCGCAGAACATCCTGTATGCCGTGAGCGGTGTCGGCCTCGTGGCCGCCGGCGTCGTTGCCGCCATGCACCTGGTGCGAAGAAACCACACGATTGTGGCCAGTGGATTTGTCATCCTCGCCATCGCTGAGGCCATGCTCATTGTCGGAGGAGTGCCCAGTGCTGCTACAGACTACTTGGCGTCGTTCGCTGGAGGAGTCATGTACTACATTCCCGGTCTGCTGCTCATCAGCCTTCCCAGCGTTATGCCCCTAGTCGTCCGCGCCCTCGGCGTCTTAGCCGCCGCGCCATGGGCAGTGTTCGCGTTCCAGAACCTGACAGGCAAAGCTCCAGCGTTCGATGCACCGGTGACTGTGGTTGGATACATCCTCCTGAGCCTTGCAGTCATCGGCTGGGCCATCTCGCTGGCACGACCTGAAGAGGCTGAGACGAGTCGTTAGATCGAAGGCATCCGGCCCGGCAACATAGAAGTGAGAGGGAGCTATGGCACAGAGAGTTGCTTCACATGGTGTCAGGCGGAGCCCCTCAATTACCTGGGCTTCGCTCCTCTTTTTCCTGACAGGCATCGGCTGGGTCGCGGGCATTCTGCCCATGCTGGTCTACATCATTCGGAATCGAGAGCTACCCCCGATGCTAGGCTTCAGAGCCCTGGAAGGCCCCATCTCCCAGGGCCTTGGGATAGATGCCGTGATCGTCTCCCTCTACCTGCTGGGCGTGGTGAGCGCGGCGGAGGTCGTGGTGGGCTACTGGCTGTGGAAATCTCGCAAGAGGGGTGGCGTTGCCGCGCTGGCTATCTCGCCCATCAGCCTGGCCTTCTGGATCGGGTACGAGGTGCCGCCTTTCATCCTGATTGTCTTGGTCCGGGCGGTCCTGGTCTGGCGCGGCTGGAGGAGCCTTCGGGGATAGGGAAAGCTCGGAAGGAGATACGAAGGATGGCAAAAGGAGAGAAGGAAGCCAGCCCCTTTGCTGCCGAAGTCAGGCTGCTGTTGCAGGCAGCGATGGCTATCTTCCTGGTGACGGTCATTGTCGGCATTCTGAACGGGCTGGACGTCATTGACTTTGAGCACAATACTCTGATGGCCCACGTGCACGCCGGCACCCTGGGGTGGATCACCCTGGGTTTCTTCGCCGCCTGCCTGTGGCTCTTTTCCGCGGGGCAGCCCCTGAGCGGCTGGCGGGCCTGGTCGCCGCGCCCCCTGAGCTGGGGCGCAGCCGTCGCCATCGCCTTCTACGTTGTCGCCTTCTACAGCGGCAACCTGACGGCGCGACTGATCGGCGGCAGCGTGACGCTGATCGCCATCGTCGGGTTCTTCGCCTGGGTGGTGGCCCAGAGCCGCCGGGTCCGCCTCAGCACGCCGCACCTGGGCATGCTGGCCGCCGCTACCACGCTCACCCTTGGGGCGGTGCTGGGAGTGATCATAGGTATCTGGCTCAAGGGCGGTCTGCGGTTCCTGCCCGCGGAGGTCCTGGTCAGCCATCCCACGCCACTGGTCGTGGGCTATCTCATCCTCGCTGGCATGGACATCAGCGAGTGGCGGTTGAACCCCGCCTCAGCCCAGTCCCCGGCCAGCCGCGCCGGGTGGGCCCAGGTGACGCTGCCCTTCCTCGGCGGGATAGTGGTGACGGTGGGGGCGATGCTGAACAACCAGGCACTCATTGGCCTGTACGTCCCGCTGGAGGTCGGCGGCGTCGCCATCTTCGTGGTGAGGCTTCGGCCCCACGTCATGGGTGCCGACTGGCTGGCGGGCACCCAGGAGCGCCTGTTCGCCATCAGTGCCATCTTCCTGGTGGCTAACGTCGGCCTGTTCACCTACCTCATCGTCTCGTTTCTCAGCGGCGCTTACGGCGACCCGCCGGACTTCGCGCTCATGCCCTCCTGGCTCATCTTCGCCATGGACCACGCCATGTTCATCGGGGTGCTGACCAACGTGCTGTTCGGACTGGTCTATGAGGTGGCAGGGGCGCGGCGCTCCTTCTGGGCCTGGGCGGACCACGTGCTCTTCTGGGGGATGAACGTGGGCATTATAGGGTTCGTGGTGGGGCTGATCATGCAAGAGGCCATCATCAAGCAAATCTTCACCCCCATCATGGGCACCAGCATTTTGCTGGCCATGGTCACGTATACGGTTAGACTGCAAATGCGGCCGGCCGTGTCCACTCCGGCGAAACCATAAAGGAAGGGTGCCGTGTTGACCTCGAAAGCTTTCACTGGAAAGGAGGACTGTGATGTCTTCAGTCAGAGCTAGACCAGACAGGGTATTGAGGCTTCTTGCTTTTTGCGGCGTAGCAGCCCCCGGCATCTTCGCTGTTCTTGTCCTTGTGGGAGGGCTGGCTTACCAAGGCTATAGCCATGCTAGCCAGGCCATCAGTGAGCTTGGGGGAGTGGAGGCCCGATACCCGCTGATTCAGAATGCTAACTTCTTTGTAGTTGGCGTCCTGATCATAGCCCTTGCCCTTGGACTTCATCGAGGGATCGGTGGTGGACACGGTTCAAAGCTGGGCCCTTTGCTGCTCGGCCTCTTTGGTGTGATTACGGCAGTGGCACAACCATTCCTGCCCTGCGACCCTGGATGTGAATTCGAGTCCCTCACTGGGACAATGCACAACCTGACTGGGCTTGCCAGCTTCCTGGCCGCCGTCGTCGGTATCTTTGCTATCTCACGCAGGTTGAAGAGTGACCCACGGTGGTCATCCTACAGAGGTTACTCCGTCATAACCAGCGCAGTGGCGTTGGTAGCCCTATTTGCATGGATTGGTATCGCTAAGATTGCTGAAGTTGGCAGCTTGAACGGTGTCTTACAGCGAACCTTTGTGGGATTGGTGATTGTATGGATCGAAGTCATGGCGCTCCGGCTGTTCTGGCTGTCCCGCCGGGCGCCTACGCGGTGACTGCGCCATAGCTGAGAAAGAGGAACCCTCAAAAGAGGAGGAACCAAGAGATGAATGATGCTAGCCGAAGAACCCGAACCCAGAAGTGGGGCTGGGGCATTCTAATCGCGGTGAGCGCCGTCCTAGTGCTAAACGGTGTGGGTCTGTACTTCCTGAGTGCCAGCCCGACCACTTTTGAGCAGGACACCGGCGTTCCAATAGCGGAGGTCAGACAGGCGTATCCGACCGTTGCTGACCAGGTCGTGCGGGAAGGCCAGAACATCTCGATACTGTCGGCAGCCTTTGGGGTACTGAC
>JACPQM010000069.1 GCA_016190505.1 Chloroflexota bacterium
CCAGCGCTGGCCATGATGCACTGCGAGAATGGCGGGATCTGCGAGCTACTTACGGATGAGGTGATGAAGACAGGGCGCACAGACCACCGCGCCTACAACGATGCTCGTCCCCGCTTTGCCGAGGTGGAGTTCATGAGCCGGGCGCTCTACCTGGCGCAGGCGGCGAGCTGCCCCCTGTATGTTGTCCATATCACCGTGGGTGAGGGCCCGGAGCTTCTGGCCTGGGCCAAGGCCCGTGGGGTTAAAGTCATGGGGGAGACCTGTCCCCAGTACCTGACCCATTCTAGCGAGGATGCAGTGCCCCTGCTACAGGACAACCCGGTGCTCACCAAGGTAAACCCACCCTTGAGGGACAAATGGAGCAACGAAAAGCTGTGGGAGGGCATCAAGCTGGGCCTGATCGAGAGCATCGGCGCCGACCACTCCCCGCGCAAGGTGGCCGAGAAGGAAGGCACGGTGTGGCAGTCCCGGCCCGGCCTGGGCAACACGACTGAGATGATCCTGCCTGTCATGCTCTCGGAGGGGTATCACAAGAGAGGCATCCCGCTGACGAAGGTAGTGGAGCTGTGCTCCTACAACCCGGCCCGTTTCTTTGGGGTGTATCCCCGCAAGGGCAGCCTGGCGCCGGGCAGCGACGCCGACCTGGTAGTCGTGGACCTGGACAAGGATGTCAAGGTGTCGGCAGCTAACCTGCACTCCCGCTGCGACTACAACATTTATGATGGCTGGGAGTGCCGGGGCTGGCCGGTGATGACCCTGCTGCGGGGCCAGATCGTCACGGAGAACGGCGTGATCACGGGCAAGCCTGGCATAGGCCAGTATATCGCCCGCTAGGAGGTCCCCATGCCCATTCCCGAGGCATACCGTCGCTACGAGACCCGCGTGAAGCTGGCCTGTGTCACCTTTCACGCCGCCTGGGGTGATAAGGCGACCAACCTGGCCAGAATGGAGGCCTCTACGGAGGAGGCGGCCCAGGCTGGCAACCAGTTCATCGTCTTTCCGGAGCTATGCGTCACCGGGTTCGAGTGCCCGGAGCCCTGCGCCATGCACGGTGAACAGGCTGAGCCAGTGCCTGGCCCCACGACAGAAAGGGTGCATAGCTGGGCAGCCCGCCACGACGTCTACATCGCGTTCAGCCTGCCCGAGCGGGACACAGCACAGCCGGCCAAGCTCTATATCTCGTCAATCCTGGTAGGGCCGGAGGGCCTCGTGGGAGTGTACCGTAAGCTTAGCTTCGCCTCCCGGTCAGCGCGGTGTTTCAGCGCGGGCGATGCGGTACCGGTCTTTGACACCCGGTACGGGCCGGTGGGCCTCCAGGTCTGCTCGAACTTTTCCATGTTCCCGGAGATCAGCCGCATCCAGGCCCTCAAGGGGGCGCGCCTGATCATCAATACTACGGCCAGCCTCTCCGGTCCCGGCCAGCCCTATTTCCTCCTTCAGCAGACCGGGGCGCGCAGTACGGAAAACGCCGTGTACTGCGCCAGTGCCAACCTGACGGGGACGGACATTACCATGTCCTATTACGGCCATAGCGTGATCACCGGTCCCGACCCGCCCAGAGCGGTCGAGGTGCTGGCCCGAGGCGACGAGAAGGAAGGTATCATCAGCGCCGAACTGGACTTCGAGAGCCTGCACCAGGCCCGCACCCGACATACCTACCCCTACGGCTTCCCCATGGACGTATTCTTGCGGGAATACCAGGCCGTAGCTAAGTGCCAGGACCTGCGGCAAATCTTCCCTGCCTCACCCGTATTGGTGCAGGCAGCCCCGGCGAAGAGGTGATATGGCTGCCCCAGAGCGGGAGCATCTCAGCGTAGTCGGCCAGCGAGTTCCCCGGCTCGATGCCCTTGACAAGGCGACGGGCCGGGTGACCTATGGGGTGGACTTCCAACTCCCCCACATGCTCCACGCCAAGATGCTGCGGTCGCCCTATGCTCACGCCCGCATCCAGCGCGTGGATACGGCTCGGGCTCGGGCTATCCCCGGAGTCAAAGCTGTGCTCACGGGGCGGGACGTCCCCCAGCGCCAGATCGGGTTCATCCTCAAGGACCAGGATGTGCTGGCCCGGGACAGGGTCCGCTATATTGGCGAGCCCGTAGCTCTGGTGGCTGCGGTAGATGAGGCGACTGCCGAGCGAGCCCTGGATGCCATCGAGGCGGAATACGAGGAGCTACCAGCGGTCTTCAACGTGGAGGATGCCCTGGGTCAGGATGCTCCTCTGCTCCACGATGAGCACACTGTCCTCCAGCCCGGGCCTATGAGCGCGCATTTCACCATCCGCCCCGTGCCCGGCACCAACATCTGCAATTATCTAACGGTGACCAAGGGAAATGCAGATGAGGCTTTTGCTCAGGCAGACCTGGTACTTGAAGACACCTATCACACCCACGTGGTACAGCACTGCCACCTGGAGCCGCACGCCATGGCGGCCCGGTGCGCCCCTTCGGGGGACATCACCGTGTGGACCAACGCCCAGCGCATCTTTGGCGTCCGGACTTACCTGTCGGACGTCTTCGGCTTGCCCATAAGCCGGTTTCGGGTCATCGGCACCGAGGTAGGCGGTGGCTTCGGCGGCAAGGTGCGGCCTAACTTCGAGCGCTACGTGGTGCTGCTAGCCCAGAGGACAGGCAAACCAGTCAAGCTGGTGCTGACCCGGGAGGAGGAGTTCACCACCGCCTACCGCAGCGTGCCTGGCCTGATTACCGTCAAGACTGGCGTGCAGCGGGATGGGAAGATAGTGGCCAGGGCGGTGACCGTCAAGTGGGACACTGGAGCGTACGCTGAGGGCGGCCCGCCTGTCCTGGCTGCCCTCAACTGTGGGGTTGGTCCCTATGACATACCCAACGTAAAGATCGAGTCCATGATGGTCTACACCAACAAAGTGCCGGGGACGTCCTATCGCGGGGTGGGCGTGCCTGAGTTGACCTTCGCCACAGAGTCCCAGATGGATGTCATCGCGAAGAGGTTGGGCATGGACCCGGTGGAGTTCCGCCTCAAGAACATCCTTAAGGATGGAGACACGACAGTTTCGGGGGCGGTCCTGCGCAGCGTCGGTCTTCGGGAGTGCCTGGAGAAAGTCCGGGATGCCATTGGCTGGGGGCAGGCTGTAGCCCCCAACCGGGCCAGGGCAGTGGTCTGTTTCCACAAGTTCCCCCACCCCTCCACCAGCTCATGCGCCTGCGTCATGCTCGCCGAGGACGGCACAGTCACCCTGCTCACTGGGGCTACCGAGATAGGCCAGGGGGCTAGGACTGTCCTGGCGCAGATCTGCGCTGAGGAGCTGGGCGTAAAGCTGGAGGCCGTGACGGTCACTATGGCCGATACGGGCGCCACACCCTTCGACCACGGCACGTTCTCCAGCCGCGTGACCTATCACACCGGCAACGCCGTCCGCTTGGCGGCGCAGGATGCCCGGCGTCAGGTCCTTGACCGGGCATCGCGGGAGCTACGGGTCCCGGCGAATGACCTGACCATTGAGGACGGCAAGGTATTCGCCAAGGGCGCCCCAGAGATCAACGTGCCATTGAGCGGCCTGGCCCGGGCCAGCCACACATCGAGTCCCGGACCAGTCCAAGGCACAGGCTCCTACTACGGGGGCCAGGTCATGGAGTCTGTCCTCGCGGGGCAAGTAGGCCAGGAAGAGACTAGCTGGAAGTTCGGCGCTACCGGCATCGAAATACAGGTGGACCAAGAGACCGGCCAGTTCCAGGTGACCAAACTCGTATCCGCCCACGATTGCGGCTATGCCATCAACCCCATGAACGTGGAGGGCCAGATCGAGGGCGCCGCCGTCATGGGCCTGGCCAACGTCACTCTGGAAGAGGTCCTGTTCGACGGGGGAAAGGTGGTCAACCCAAACTTCATGGACTACCGTATCCCCACCGCTGCCGACTGCCCCGATGTAACCCCAATCATCGTGGAAGAGCCGACCCCCACAGGGCCTTTTGGGGCCAAAGGTGTTGGAGAGCTGGCTAATATCGGCATGGGGGCAGCCATGGCCAATGCGCTGGACAACCTGGTGGGCATCCGGGTCACGAGTACGCCTATCTCTGCGGAGAAGGTGCTAAGGGCACTGCGAGACAAGGTGCGCGGCTCCAGGGCGACTGGGATATAGGGCGGCCAACTTGACAACGCATGGGTCAGCACGTATGCTCACCACTGACAGGCCGAGCTAGGTATTTCGGTCAATATCCTGCCACCCGGGGGAAGCTCTAATGAACTTTGTCCTCACTTCCGAACAGAAGATGTTGCTACAAACCGTAAGGGACATTGCCCGACGTGAGCTTGCTCCCAGGGCAGCCCAAATAGACCGGGAAGCGCGGTTCCCACGAGACGGGATCCAGGAGTTGGCTCGGGCGGGGGTAATGGGACTTATGCTCCCTCCGGCTATCGGTGGTGGCGGTGGCGACAGCCAGTCATTTGTACTGGCCACGGAAGAAATAGCCAAGGCCTGTGCCTCCACAGCCCTGGTGTTCGTCACCCATGCTGTGGCAAGCCTCGGAATACTCATTGGCGGGCAGGACCCATTGAAGCGCAAGTACCTGCCTCTGCTTGCCAAAGGGGAGGCGATAGCCGCGTTCGCGGCCACAGAGCCGGAGTCCGGGGGCAATCCCGCCGCCATCCAGTCTTCGGCGAAGAAACATGATGGGTACTACACTGTCAATGGCTCCAAGGTGTTCATTACTAGCGGTGGAGAAGCGGACCTGTACTTGACCGTGGTCAGGACCGGAGACGGGCCGGGCCCCATGGGCCTGTCCTGCCTGGCCATAGACAAGAACGCCACAGGCCTTTCGATGGGCCGAAAAGACGAACGAATGGGGCTGAACGGCTCTTCTCCGCGAGAGTTGGTCTTCGAGGACTGCCGGGTGCCGCAGGAGAACCTTGTGGGCAGCGAAGGCGCCTATATGCCACTTGGTATGGTGATGGGTGGATTGGGCGCTTTAGGTGCAGCGGCCATAGCCTTGGGCCTGTCACAGGCGGCGCTGGAGGCTTCGATTGCGCACGGAAAGGGGCGCCTCATCCTCAAGCAGCCCATAGGGCTCTATCAGGGGGTCCAGTTCCTGGTGAGCGAGATGGCCGCAACAGTGGACGCAATGCGGGCCCAGGTTGGCTGGGTGGCCCACGTCAGGGACACTACCCCACCTCCACACCTGGACGTTTTCAAGGCCAAACTCTTCGCCACCGAGATGGCTCTGGAGGTGATAAGCAAGGGTCTACAGGTTCACGGGGGCCAGGGCTATACCAAGGACTTCCCACTGGAACGGTTCTACCGCGATGCCCGTGGGCTGACCCTGCATTTTGGGCCATCTGAGATGCTCAAAGAGACCATAGGGAAGTTCCTCATGGGGCTCATGCCCTAGCGGGCCGTCCGCACAAAGCGACACCAAAACGGAAATAGGCCAGTCCCAGGAGCAAGCCTGACAATCAAGGGCCGTTTTGACAAAGGCAGCCGGCCCTGGCGAAACTGTGGCGTCCCTGGTGGGATTCGAACCCACGGCCCGCTGCTTAGAAGGCACAGGCCCCGGCACTCCTATCTACCGGGACACCCCCCTAATCCAGGGGGGGCGGCTGCTTTTACCAAATCAGCCCCCAATCGTCATGGACGGGGCGCACCACCAGCGCCTACACTGTCGCCAGCAGGAGCCGCTGGTGACAACACTCGCCGAAGGATTAACCGCCTATCGAATATGCGCCCAGGCCGAGGGCAAGAGCCCCCAGACTATCCGCTGGGTAACCCAGGGGGTGGGCTACTTCAGGGACTTCTTGGGCGGCAACCCGGCTATTGGGGACATTACCGGGCAGGACCTGCGGCGCTTCATCCTGGCCTGCCAGGGCAGCACCAAGTACGCCAGGCATCCCACCACCAAGCCGCAGGCTGTGAAGCTCTCCCCCCAGTCCGTGGAGACCTACGCCAGGGCGATCCGGGCCTTCTTCAGCTACCTGAACCGGGAAGAGCTGATTGGCGATAACCCCATGCAGAAGGTCAAGATGCCCAAGGTGCCCAAGAAGGTGGTGCCCATCCTGGACGCGAAAGGGCTGGAGAAGCTCCTGGCCCAGCCGGACCAGAAGACAGCCACCGGCTTCCGGGATTACACGCTCATGCTGGCGTATGTGGACACCGGGGCCCGGCTAAATGAGCTGGTCAACCTGGACGAGGGCGATGTGGACCTGGACAACGGGGTGTTCCGGGTGATGGGCAAAGGCGCCCGGGAACGCCTTCTCCCCTTCGGGCTGAAGTTGACCAAGGCCCTCCTGAAGTACCGGGTCCGTTTCCGGCCCCAGCCCTTGGCCAACGGCCGCTTCTTTGTGAGCCACGACGGCAGGCCCCTAACCGGCCGGAGAGTGGAGCGCATTATCTCCGGCTACGCCCAAAAAGCGGGCCTGAAAGGGCGTGTTTACCCCCACTTGCTGCGCCATACGTCAAGCGTGCTCTACCTGCGCAACGGGGGGGACCCCTTCTCGCTTCAGAAAAAGCTGGGGCACTCCTCGTTGGCCATGACGAGACACTATTCAGAACTGGCCGACGGCGACGTGCGGGCGGCCCACCTGAAGTTTGGTGTGGTGGACCGGCTGGGAATCTAGCTGGCCCAGTGTGCCCGGACCACGGCGCCGGATAGCTCGGCCCACATCACCACGGTCACATGGGGCGGGCCATCGGGCGACTGCCGCTGGGTGAGCTGGCCCACATACACCCGCGCACTAACTACACCCGACACCAGCTCGACACTGACACCCTGCGTCCCCCTGGGCGCCACGTAGCGCCCCGGCTCGTCGCTCAGCGCCCCCTGGTAGCCTGGTAGTGCCCCTGTGACCAGGATGTCCCCGTCTACGTACTCGATGCCCAGCACGTGCTCCCCGCGCAGCACGCCATCATACAGACGCCGCGCGCTCTTGAACCGGGCGCCGCCCTCGACGCCCTCCAGGGCCTCGAGGGCCTGCCACAGGCCGCCGTTTTTGACGAAAGTGCTCAAAATCGTCATGGACACCAGTCTAGGAGCGTGCCTAGTCTATTGTCAAGACGTGCTCAGAAAGGAGGCCCTAGCGATGCCAGTCGTGTTCAAGCGGCGGCTAATGACCATGGGCGCCGGCTCTCTAGTCATCACCGTCCCCAAGTGCTGGGCCGAGTTCTATCAACTACGGGCCGGCGATTCCGTGCAAGTGATCGTGGCGGACGATCTGCGGGTACTCCCTGCGCCCCGGGGGACCCGGCCCGCCGAATCCGAGCCAGCCCCAGCGGCCTAGCCAAAAACATAGGCCCCGGGGGCCGGCGAGCTCCCGGGGCCAGAGAGGAGACGATCATGCCGTCCCCCGGATACATACAGTCTATCACAGACCCGCCCTGCCTGGCGGCGGCCGAGAGCTACGTCGCCAGGGGCTGGAGCGTGGTCCCCATTATCCCCGGCCTGAAGTTCCCCCCTATCGCCTGGACGCCCTACCGGACACGTCAGCCGACTGACCGGGAGATCCGTTTCTGGTGGCGTAGCTGGCCCGGCGCCAACATCGCCGTGGTCACCGGTATGCTATCTGGCGTCATGGTTCTGGACTGCGACCGCAAGTCTGGCGGCCCAGCCAGTCTGGATGCGCTGTTCGCGGAGGGAAAGCGCCTCCCCCTGGGGCCAGTCGTACGCACCGCAAGGGGCGGCAGCCATTTCTATTTTGCCGCGAGGCCAGGGGTCGGGTCTCGGGCGGGCATCCTGAATGATCGGGGGCTGCCTGGTCTGGATTTCAGGGGCGACCCTGGTCTGGCTGTGCTGCCGCCCAGCCGGACGCCCGCGGGCTACTACCAGTGGCTGGTCACGCCCGACGAGGAGCCCCTGCCCGAGATTCCCGCCTGGCTCCTTGAGGTGGCGCGCCCCGTGTCCAAAGCACGCCCGGCCTACGCCGGCCCCCCGTCGCCGTGGTTGCGCCCTGTGTTCATCGCCCTGGTGGACTGGCTGGAGGTCCATGGCTATCGGCCGCGCCAGGGCAACGCCGGGAATTGGGTTGCGTGGTGCCCGCTGTGCACCGTCCCGGAGAGAGGGCCGTCCTTGAGCTTACACGCGGACCGTGGCTTTATGTGTTTTTGCGGCTGCGGGTCGGGCGGGCTGGTGGCCCTGGCCCGCAAGCTGGGCATCGCCGTCCCCGGCAGGGTGAGATGGCGCCACGGCCATCCCATCCTACCCACTATCGAGGTGGGGCCATGATCCTGCGGGCGATCGGATTCGTCCCGAACGGCCGCAGCGACCTGGTTGGCACGATTGTCGTCTGCTCGGATCAGGGGACATCCCTTGGCGTCGAGCGCACGGGCAACTACTCGCGCGACGCCTACGACGAGCTCGCGCGGATAGCACGACGCAAAGGGCTGGATATGGAGGTGCTCGACGCCAAGTTTTGGGATCTCATGGCCCAGCTCCGGGCCGGGGCCGACCAGGCCATAGCCGCCGGCGCCCCCCAGCGGGAGCACACGCGCCCCGTGGTCCAGGTGGCCGACCGCCCCCTGCGGGACATCGAGGACGAGAGCTGGGCGCTGATCGGGGCGGCGAATACCCTGGACCCACGATACTTTCTCTTCGGCGATGCGCTGACCGATATAGACAGCGCGGTGGACCCCATCCGCCCACGTCTCTTGTCGCTGCCGTCGCTGCGCCACCACCTGGACCGGTTGGGTGACTACCTGGTCCGCCGGGGGGACGACGACCGGCCGGTCGCGCCGCCGAAAGATGTGGTCGAGATGATGCTGTCTGTGGTGCCGGGGACACTGCCCCACCTGGTGGGCGTGGTGGCCACCCCCTACGTCGCGCCCGACGGCGACATCGTGTCCGCGCCCGGCTACTGCGCCGCCACAGGACTCTACCAGGCGACGAGTGACCTCAGCATGCCCCCCGTGCCCGCTGCGCCCACGGCCGGCGACATGGCTGAGGCCAGGAGGTTGTTGTTGGACGAATTGCTCGGCGATTTCCCGTTTGCGGGGCAATCGGACCGGGCCCACGCATTAGCCGCTCTATTAAACCCAATAGTGAGGCCTTTGGTGTCCGGGCCCACGCCGCTGATGATGATCGAAGCCCCGATCGAAGGATCGGGCAAGGGCTTGCTCGCCGCCTTGGTTGCCATCATCGCCACCGGCGGCCCGCCGGCCGTGTTGGCCGAGGGCTCGAATGGGGAAGAGTGGCGCAAGCGACTGACTTCGGCGTTGGTGGCGTCGCCCGTGGTCATCCTGTTGGACAACATCAAGGCCAAGCTGGACAGCGGTGCGCTGTCGTCGGCACTCACCGCGGTGACCTGGTGCGACCGCCCCATGGGCCTTTCCCGCCTGGTGTCCGTCCCCGTACGGTGCACCTGGATGGCCACGGCGAACAATCCGAGTTATTCCGGCGAGATCGCCCGCCGCGTGGTGCGCATTCGTCTGGATTCGGGCGCCGAGCGCCCCTGGGAGCGGACTGGCTGGCGCCACGAACTGCCCCAGTGGGCTCTGGAGGAGCGGCCCAGGCTGCTCTGGGGACTCCTGACGCTGGCGCGCCACTGGGTGGCCGCCGGCAGGCCCCCGGGCAGAGAGATCATGGGCAGCTATGAGACCTGGGCCGCGGTCATCGGGGGTATCCTGGGCGCGGCGGGTGTGCCTGGCCTGCTCGGCAATCGAGTCGAGGTGTACGCCCAGGCGGAGAACGATCTCGAGGCCTGGCGCGAGCTGGTTGAGCTGTGGTGGCGCACCTACAGCGCCAGGCCCGTAGGGATAGCCCAGCTATTCGACCTGGCCGCCTCCCGAAAGCTACTCACCGACCTGCGCGGCGACCGCAGCGACCGGGGGGCGCGGACCGCCTTGGGGGCAGAGCTGGCCCGCGTGCGGGGCAGAGTGATCGGCCAGTGGAGAATCCTGGACGCCGGGGTGGACGCGCATACCCACGTGGCCCGGTACGCGCTCCAGCGCCTGGAGCCGCCACACTCCCCGGATCTCCCCGTGTGCGGGACGCCTGGCGAGACCTCGTGCGAGCCCCCGGATCCCCCCGTGTGCGAAATGCCTTCCGGCGCGGTGTCCGATCAGGTCTCAGGTCTCGCCAGGTCTCGCACCCAAAGCTGCGCTGAATCTGGCGAGACCTTCAAAGGTCTCGCACAAGGTCTCGCACAAGGTCTCGCAGATTCAGCGCAAAGCTACCAGGACCCCGATTGCGAGACCTTGCGAGACCTGAGACCCGATCTTATGCGCGGGGAAAACGAAGATCACACACACCCCGACGCGGGGCATCGCGGGGCCGGCGACCGCTGCCTGAAGCGCCCCGGCTCACGGTGCTCCCTGCCAGGGGTGTTCGGTGTCTGCCACTTCGACGACGCCGACTGTGGTTTTAGACAGGAGGACATCTATGGCGATCCTGATAGCTGAGCGGGGGCGCTGGTATTCTGGCGCTATCGCCCGAATGGGGCCGAAATTTGGCTTCGTATCTACTTTCGAAGGGGATGCTTACTTGCTACGCTCGGCGTGCTGGCGCTCTGGGATTTCTTGGGACAACTTAGCTGAAGGCGACGAGCTACTTTTTTTGGGGATCCCGGGCACCGACCGAGTTTACGAGTTTCGGCGGCTGAGGCCGCTTGCCGAGCGCGTGGTAAGTCTGGACAGGCAAAAGCGGGGCAAAGGCACTTGACTTTTTTTCACGAGGGCACCAATGATTTAGACGTGGTGCTAGGATTGGTGCGGTTGGCGGTCCGCCTCAATATCATACGCGAGGCAGTCGAGACGGCTTTCGGCTTGCCCCGCCCCCCGGCGAGGCAAGCCGACTCGGCACGCCCTCGCCTCCCGGTGCCGGTGAGAGACTTCCTCCCCAGTTTACACATCTCTGAGGGGGCCCCCGAAAGCCCTATCCGTAAGGCCCCCACCAGGAGGCCCAAATGAAACTGTGGCGTTCCGCTTATCCTTGGGGCCGCCTCTCGGCGCCAACCGAGATGTGTGGTCCTGGGGGTGTGCTAGCTGGCCGTGCAGGGGTGTTCGGCGGTCGATCCGGGCATCTGCCCACGTCAAGGGCACAGACGGCCCTCACCCGGCCGACGCTGCCTGCGGTCTCCCCTGGTCTTGGCGGATTGGAGAGAAGACCCTGCGAGTTGCCTGTCATAGCTTACAGGCGGGCGGCGGAACGCCTTGCCTTGCTCGCGCTTTGCATGGTGGTGAGTTCTCCAGAAATCGTATCTGTATACCGGCTCCTCGGCTAGTGCAACGAAGGAGTGCATTGTGAGCAGGGGCAAAAGGATTGACGACGCTACCCGGCGCAGGGCCAAGGACCTGCGGGCCGCGGGGCAGACGGTAGTTGACACGGCAAGGGAGCTGCGGATCAGCCCCAGGAGCGTTAAGTCTTTCTCCAGGGCGCCCCGACCCCCAGGCGCACCGGACCCGCCGGGCGACGGCGCTGAAGACGAGCTGTGCCAGGACCTGGCGCCCGGCGTCGAAACTGAGGATGGCCCTGTGGTCGAGGCGCCTTCAGAGTACGAGCTCCCGCCCCTGCCCACGCGGCCGCTGCCTCCAGCCTTGCCTGAGTTGACCAAGGCCAGGCCCGATGCCCGCCTGGAGTCGGCCTTGTCCGCGCGGGCTGCTGCCCATGCGGAACAGGATGTTGAGGAATTAGACGATTACCGGCGCGAGAAGTTGAGGATTGAGCGCTTGCGTGCCGAAGCAGAGCTGGCCCGAGAGAAGCGGCAGGTTTTAGAGGGTGAGCTCGCGGTCCTTAGAGGACAACTGCTAGTCCGACAGTCCGACAGTCCGCAAGAGCCGGCGGATGACGGGCTGGGCCAGGCGCTTGTGACTGAAGTCAACCAGCTGCGGGAACAGTTGCGGAGCAAGGAGCTCGAGGTCCTCGAAGGCAAATTCAACGCCCAGGTGTCCGAGCTTCGGGCGGCGCAGAATCCCGCGGGCCGGACTGAGTGGGACATCATGGCCCTGGGCATAACCCGCCTGTCCGACCTGGTGGGCGAGCTCGGGCGGGACCTGCGGGCTTACGCCTTGGGCCAAATGGCCAAGCAGGACCTGGCGCCGGGCCACCGGACTACGGAAGAACGCGATCTCCTGGGCCGGCAGCTCGTCGGGCGACTGGAAGGCAAGCCCCAAGTCACGCCCATGGTCCTGCGGGCATCTCGTACGACTGTCACATGCCAGAGCTGTGCATCAAGCTTCGCGGTTGATGTGGCTGCTCTGAAGCTTGAAGCAGCCGGCGGCAGTGGCTACCTCAAATGCCCCGCGTGCTCGTTTTTGTTGGACGCCTTTCCCCTGCTCGGCCAAGCCGGGAGTGCCCAAAAGGGCAACGGTCAGGATGATCAAAAGGCGTGGGCCGCTTGTCCGGACTACAGCCCACGCGCGGTAGAGTTCGGGTGTAATCCCAGTGGCTACCCGGAGCCTAAGTGCGCTTCATGCCCGGCGTTCAAGGCCTAGTATGGCATTCGTCAGGCTGAAACAGCGCAAAGGGCGGACCTACGCTTACTGGTGCGAGTCGTACAGGGACCCAGCTTCTGGCCAGCCCCGCCAACGAGTTTTGCGCTACCTGGGCGTAGTGCCCACTGGACGGGCGCCCCTGGCGGCCGCCGGGCCACATTCGAGCGCACGGGTCCTGTAGTGCCCATTCCGGGCGCCCCCAAAGCTGAGTGAGCCAACAAAAGGAGAGATTGTGTATTCCGCCTTACCACTTCTCGACGGCTGGAGCCGGCATTTTTACACGAAGTTTTTTACCCAGACTATCCCGCGTGGGGCGTCCCTGGCCCTGCTTGAAGAGCGACAGCCCGGCTGGTGGATCGCGCTCGGGGGGCTGGTAGATCGCAACGATGCCGTTATCGTGGTGGAGATGGATGGCCGGCTGGCGTTGCAAGCCTCGGTTTCCGACCTCAACACAGCTTCCTGGACCTTGTGGAGCGCGGGCTTTCCCTATCTAGAGCAATATGACGTGGCCAACAGTCTCTACACGATTGGGTTTGCGCCCGCCGCGCCGATGCCTTTTCGGACCTTGAAGGTCTCTCTCAACAACCCGGCAACGAGTGACCTGCGACTGCTCTCTGTGATCGGGATGGCTGCGGTTATCGAGAATCCGGACGCGCTCCGGGCCTCTTACTCGACGCTACTCCGGGCGGACCAGGGGGCTAGCTAGCGCCCTCACAAGCGCGCGGATGGCCCGCGCAGGGCTTCCTAGCGCCGACCACGCGGTTAGCCTGCAAGAGATCGGTGACCCTGGGCTGGCTGCAGCCCAGGCGTTGCATAACCTCATCCACGCCAAGAGTTATAGTAGCTTTCGCATTATAACTAGCCATGCGGCGAGTGTAGCACGAAGAGTTATAGTTTACAAGCTAACAACACTCCTCGATGCGCAGGTTATTCCGCCAAGGGCGCTAGAGGCTGAGGACAGCCCGGGTGACCGCAACTTGTGGTCAGTGTGTACATTCACGATACTGACCAATGTGGTCAGTATAACAGCTAGAGAGGACTGACCAATGTTCATTGAAAGAACCTGTTCCATCCTGGCCAAGCGCCGCGAGCAGCGCCTGGCCACCGCCTGGAAGCTCTCCGCCCTGGGCTGGACCCAGGCAGAGATAGGGCAGATGGTCGGCACATCTCAGGACAGCATCTCCCTGGATTTACGAAAAACTTCAGACCTGAAGAAACTCGTAAATTCGGCCCTATCCTCTGGCCTGCCGGTGAGCGAAGTGGCCAAGCGCTTCAATCTGCCGCCCCTGCTGGTGCTGGCAGCATCCCTGGAGGCGAAGGGTGATCCGGCGCGGGCCTACAGCCCTAAGGCGGGCGGGCTTCAACATATAGTCCCCATAGCCATCTGAATGAATCAGACAGAGGATAAATGGATATATTCGACAGCGTGCACAACATGATAAATTGTGGTATCTTCGAGGTGTTCGACATACGAGCTTTGGCATTCAAGCCATTCGGACTAGCTTTGGCGAAAAGATGGGGAGAAGGCCGAGACAGCCTCACGAAGGCCCTGGCGCCCGAAGGGGGCTGGTGTGCCCGGCGGGCGGTCCAGGCGGCATAAGCGGTAAGGACCCGAGAGCACCCACAAGGGGAAAACGATGGCCAATAAGAGGGCGGCTGCTTTCACTGATTCAGATGTGCTTGCCCAGCTGGCAGAGCTGGTCCAAGCCAAGCTGGCGTCCCTGGTGGGATTCGAACCCACGGCCCGCTGCTTAGAAGGCAGCCGCTCTGTCCGCTGAGCTACAGGGACTCTAAGCTAAAATATAGGCCCCGCCTGCAGCCTGGTCAACAGGGTGAGACCGGGCTACGGGCTACAGGCTACAGGG
Organism: Chloroflexota bacterium; assembly: GCA_016190505.1. Lineage (GTDB taxonomy): Bacteria > Chloroflexota > Dehalococcoidia > JACPQK01 > JACPQK01 > JACPQM01. The sequence continues at coordinate 14,251 of JACPQM010000069.1, forward strand.
TTCCCCGCTCTCCCTTTGGGAAGGAGGCTGTAGGGGCGCACGGCGTGCGCCCCAGATATGTGCCCCGGAGCCTGTAGTCCGAAAGCCCGAACCGTGAAGTCCGGTCAGTCCGTGCGGCGGACGTCTACCCGCGTGCCCCGGTCGCTGGCCCCGGGCTGGGCGTGGTAGCCGCTGCGCGGCCGGATGTGGTAGTAGCCGCCGGCCAGCTCGATGGGGTTGATGGGCGAAGGCGCCAGGCTCTTGCAGTGCCGCTTGCCCGCGAACTGGAAGTTCTCCCAGCCATGGTAGATGACCGCCTGCCCCGGCCTGACCGCCGGCGTTACGTGGGCCAGCAGGCGGCAGGAGGCCACATCGTTGAACGCCTCCACGTAGTCACCGTCCCGGATGCCCCGGGACCGGGCGTCCTCGGCGCTCATGAAGATGACCGGCTCGCCGCGCTGCAGGCGCAGCGTGAGCGGGGCATCGGTCCACAGGCTGTGGATGCTCCACCGGGCGTGCCCGCTGGTCAGTTGCAGCGGATAATCTCCACCCATGGCGGGTATCTCCTTGTGGGTGGGGAATGCTTCGCCCAGCTCCAGGAACCAGTCGTGGTCAATGTAGAACTGCATGCGCCGGGTGTAGGTAGGGTAAATCTGTCTGTCATGCACGTGGTAGGTCAGGGGGACGAGAGGCTCTCCGGGCGTGATGTCGCAGGCGCTGTCGGGCATGAAGCGCCCCACCGCGGTGAAGGCGGCGAAGCCCTTTTCCTTGAAGTCCTCCCACTCCATCTTTTCCAGATTCGCTGCATTGAGGAAGTAGTCGCGGGTGACCGCCTCCTCGTCGTCATCCGTGTAGAGGCCGTGGGTGGTCATCTGGTCGTAGAGGTTGTCCAGGCGGCGCTCCCGCCCGTTCCTGTCCTTGAAGGAGAGGATACCCCTGGCCAACGCCCTTTCCTGTAGCTTCGCGGCCAGCAGGCAGGCGATCTCCCACTCCGACTTGGCCTCGCCCAGGGGCTCGACAACTTTGTTCTGGAGGTGGACGTAGGGGACGTTCTGGACCCCCACCGCGATGCAGTGTTTCTCGTAGTAGCCAGCCACGGGGAGGACGAAGTCAGAGTACATCGCGGTGGCCCCCAGGCGCGGGTCCAGGGTGATGAGCAGCTTGAGCTTGGGCAGCAAGTTCTCGATCAGCGTGTTGGTGGCCCGGCAGCGCCGGACGAAGCTGCCCCCGCCCTCGATAACGATGCTGGGTGGCTTTTCAGGACCCGGGATGGCGTACTGCCAGCCCCGGGCCAGCGCCTCGTTGACATAATCCGACACCGGCCGTTTCAGGTAAGGGTCCCAGCGGCTGTGCTTCTCGTTGATGTCCGCCATGCCGCCGTGGAAGTAGAAGAGGAGGGCCATGTTGAACTGGTTGCCCTGGGCCATTGCCTGGGTCATGTACTCGTGCTGGATCATCTCGTCGGTGTAGCCGTCCTGGCGCCACTGGGCGAAGCGGGGGTCGCCGGACTCGGCGCTGAGCAGCGCCTCCGCGCCCCGCCGCTGGAGGGAGGCGACGCCGGTATCGGTCATAAGCATGGGGTAAGGGTTGTAGCCCGCGCCCTTGCGGCCAAACTGGCCGCACAGCGCCCAGAGCAGTATCTGCGCCCGCTGGACCAGGTCCCCGTGGTAGTGTTTGCCCCAGCCGGCGCTGGTGACATCGGAGATGGCCCGGGCTGAGGCGAACTCCACCGCCAGTTGCTCGATGAGGCGAGGCGACACGCCGGTGACCTGGCCCGCCGCCTCCGGCGTGTAGTCTTTCAGGTGCTCTTTGAGGAGATCGAACACGGGGCGGACCTTGACCTTGCCCTGAAGGGTGTCCACCTCGTACTCGCCCTCCAGCGCCGGCACGATGCCGTCCAGGGCCAGCGTCTTCCAGGGGGCGGTCACCACGCGGCCACTGGCCTCGTCGAAGACGTAGAAGATGTTGTCGCGCCCGCCCCGCAACATGTCTTTCTGGGTCAGGAACTTGTGGCTGTCAATCCGCACCAGGAGGGGCAGGTCGGTCTGCTCCCGCACGAAGTCCGCCTGGTACAGCTTGCGGGAGATGATGACCTGGGCCATAGCCAGGGCCAGGGCGGCATCGGTGCCCGTCCTGATGGGCACCCAGAGGTCGGCGAAGGGGGCTGAGGCGTTGTAGTCCGGGGTGATGGCGATGACCTTTGTCCCGTGGTAGCGGGCCTCGGACATGAAGTGGAAGTTGGCGATCTGGGTAAAGCCCGGGTTGCAGCCCCAGACCAGCAGCAAGTCGGCGTAGAACCAGTTGTCCAGGGAGCTGGCGATGGCCACCTTGCCCCAGGTCAGGGCGGCGCCCGGCGCCTCGTCGCCGTCGTCCACCGTGATGTTGGCGAAGGGCAAGCCGAGCAGGTTGTCCAGGTTATAGAGTCCCGTCATGGCGCTGGCCCCAGCCTGGGTGCCCGACAGGCGCAGTATGGCGTCGTTGCCCTCGCTGGCCAGTACATCCAGGAACGCATCGCTGATCTCGGTCAGCGCCTGGTCCCAGGTCACCCGCTGCCACTGTCCATCGCCGCGAGCGCCGGCCCGTTTGAGGGGGAATCTCACCCGGCCCGGGTGGTACATCTGGTGGGCGTAGCACAGGCCCTTCTGGCAACCCCGGGGGTTGAAGTCGGGGACGTCGGGGTCGTTGAACGGGGGATAGACCCCGGCCTGCTCCTCGCGCAGCACGACGCCGTCCTTCTGGTAGATGTTCAGGGCGCAGGCGCGGGCATACCAGCAGTTGGCGTGGTGTGTTCCGCGCGTCACCTGGTCCCAGTCCCAGGCCCGCTCCCGGAGGGCGGCCAGCCCGTAGGCTGGCTCGTCCCCACCCCCGGGGTTGCGGTGGCGGAGACCGTGAAGGCCAAGGTCAAGTCTGTTCATGGGTCGCTCCTACGTGCGCAACGGGGTATGTAGCCACTGCAATGACAACTCAATGCGGCTCAGACAAAGGGCCGGCTTTGCCGTCTCAGGCGAATCACTCAGGCGGTGTGCTCTAGCCGCTGTTCTTGATGCCTGGGGCAAACCGCAGGACCAACTCGCGAAGCTGGCGGACTCTGAATTGAATAGCATCCGCACGTTCATTCCAGGGTTGGCCCATATCATAGTCTGCCTTCTCCCTCAGGCGGAGTAGCCAGATCCATTCGCCAGACCACGCAACCCTGGCCCTGGCGCCGAACTCGTCGGGGGCGCCCGAGGTTCCACGAAGAAAGCGCTGTACCAGGCTGTGTATACTTTCCCGCCCCGCCAAAGGCTGTGCAACAGCTTGCCTAAAGCGTTGATTGTTAACGTTATTGCGAAGATAGAGCATCAGCGCGTAATAATAGCGCGACGCTGCACTTCTTTCGTGTGCCTCCGTGCGGTCTGAAGCATCAATGAGGGCCTCGGCCAGATCATAGAAGCTAAGAGGGTCCACTCTCGGCACTCGATTCCACGACGAAGCTGACACGGCTCCACTTGGGGTTGAGCCAAAGTCCGCTGCCGGACTCCAGTAACTCGGTTAGCTGACGTCCAGTTTGCAGGCTAAGTTCGATCACCTGTTGTACAGGCAGTGATAGGCGCCTGACCACGAGTATCATCCAAGATTCGGGGTCATCATGCGGTTCGAGCAGCTCGATGGACGAGTCCGTTATCCACCGTCCCACGTTTTTGTCTACCAGCCTTCCCATCTTCGTGACCAGTTCACCAAGTTCAGGATCCTCGCGGATCCTTTGGAGAGCTGCCGAGGTTAGCTTTGGCGCGCGCGGGGGTTTGGTCACGGTCTGCTTCATGCCTGTCCCTCTTCTTTGTTTGTTGCGTGTGCCGGGCGTAGCCTATCTCAAACAAGAGTCTACCTGCTTTTCACTAGAGAGTAAACAAGTGTGGTGGGTCTCGGGTGACCCCGTCCCAGGCGCGCTCCCGGAGGGCGGCCAGACCGTATGCGGGCTCGTCGCCGCCCCCGGGGTTGCGGTGGCGCAGGCCATGCAGGGCCAGCTTCAAGCTGTTCATTATTCACTCTCCAATGCCGTTGTTCCCCACTGAGGGGCACGGCGCGCCATGCCCCTACGGAGCCGCCGATGGGTTCTCGGGGTCCTGTGCCCATTGAGCGGGATTGGTGGCGACGTACTCCCGAATGGCATACAGGTCCTCGTCGCCACGGACGACGCGTTCGTAATAGTTGCGCTGCCACACCGGGGCGCCAAGCGTGCCGCGCAACTTATTGATGCGCCTGGACGTCGCAGACTTGAAGGCCCCCACGATGGTTGCTAATGAACCCGCTATGGGCCTGCTAAACGTAGGGGCATGGCGCGCCATGCCCCTACGGTCTGTCAACCAGATGACGGCGTGGACATGGTTGGGCATGACGATGAAGGCGTCCAGGGTCACGTTTTCCCGGCCCCGCCCGGTCCGCTCCCATTCCTCGTGCACGATGAGGCCCGCCGCGTTCACGCGCATTTCCGCGTTTATCACGTCGCCGAATATGCACGCCTTTTGGTGAACGCATATGGTCACGAAATAGGCGCCCGGCTGGGTGTAGTCATAGCCCGGCAGACGAATTGAGCGACGGTGGTGGTGCTATGGGTCAAAGGGCACGGACGGATCTCCTGGCCGGAACCCGCTGACTGACGTGGTGACCAAGTACGGGCACAGGGGGGTGGCAAACGCAGGGGCATGGCGCGCCATGCCCCTACGGGGCCAACCACCCAGCCAGGGCGTCGGTCGCTACCGAATCGTACATGGTGGGGCCTTTCTTGCGGCGGGGCTGGACGTCCAGCAGGTGGCCGCAGTGGGGGCAGGCGAACTGGCGCAGGACGAACGTGTCCCAGGCAAAGCGGTTCCACGGGCTGTAGGTGTCCAGGCCCACCTCGAGGACGGCCGCATGGCGGCGGAAGTCCTGCCGGCCGCTGCCTAGCGTTTGGCCGCAGCGCTGGCAGGCCCACACAGTCCCATCCGCCCCAGCCAGCAGCGTTACGGCGTCGCCCAGTCGTAGGGGCGACCGGCCGGTCGCCCCTACAGCGCTGGGATCGGTATGCTGGCCTGGCCGGCCTACCTGGCCCAACAAGCGCTCCTGGCGCAGCCGCTGCCTCAGGGCCTGCGTCTCACCCGCAAGCACGGCCTTGTTGTGGACGTCCAGGGCAACGCCGTAGACCTGCCGGCACACCTCCAGGGAGCAGGCGCCGTTCAGGTAGTCGGCCAGCACGCGCTCAGGGTCGCGCTCCAGGGGGTCGCCGTAGCCGGCGCCACCGGCCTGGACGGAGACATACACGTCGCCCCGCCGCAGCTTGACCACCACGCGGGACTTCAGCACCTGGGTGCTTCGGGCAGCAAGCTCGTCGTAGCCCCCCTGAGTCCGGCCCCGGGCCATGGCCTCCAAGGCGTCGGTGCCTCGGAGCAAGAACGTGGGCTGGGCCGGCGTGGGTAACCCGCCGTACAGTCCCCGGCCCTCGGGGTGGAACGCGCACCCCGCCAAGTTGAGAAGCTGCACCGGCGCCGGACTCTTGTGGGGTGTGAGGGCCACCTCGGTGCCCAGGCCACCCCGGTACTTGCCCGGCCCGCCGGTGTCCTGGGCGTGCTTGCGGTACAGGTAAAGCACAGGGTAGAGCCGCTCGTAGACTTCGACGTTGCCCATGGCCATCATGGGCGCGCCAGCCAGGTGCACGGTATCGGGGCCGTCGCGGTAGCTCAGGGCGCCGCCGCCACCGGCCTGGTCAATGAGGGTTATGGCATACACCTCGCCGCGGCGGTTGAGGCCGGACACCACCGGGCGCTTGGTGGAGGGGACCCAGTTGGCCTGCGACTCGTGCCGGTACTTGTCCGAGGCGGCGAACATCTTGTCCAGCGCCGTGGACACCAGGCACTGCGCGAGGTAGGCGGCAGCCGTCCCCCCCTGCCCCACGCCCGCCGGATGCCTGGCATGGACCAGCGTGCCCTCGGTGGTGAGCACTTCCAGGTTGCGCTTGAAGGCGCCGGGCGCCCAGGGCATGTCGTAGCACAGCTCGACCAGGATGGTGGCCATCACCGAGCCTTCCAGCAGGTGCTGTGTCGCATTGACCATGGCCGGGGCCTGCGGGCTGCTGTCCCGCAAGTCCAGGACCAGCCTGTCTCCGGCCTTGGTGGCCACTAGCCTCACCCTGTAGAGGCGGTCGTAGTCCAGGAAGCCCTCCTGGCGCCAGGTGCCGTCAGGCAGCTCCCGAAGGCGGCGGGCCATGGCCTGCTGGGCCACGTCCAGGATGCGCTGCTGGGCCTCGATGAACGTCTCCACGCCGTAGCGCCGGATGGTCTCGTGAATGCGCGCGCGCGCCCGGACAATGGCGGCCAGACGCCCGCGCATGTCCAGGGCATTGAAGGCGGGCGTCCGGCTGTTGCGCAGGACTACCGCCTCGATGTCCTCCCGGACGCTGCCCGCCTCCACGATCTTGACGGGGGGAATGAGGGGCGCCTCGCCATAGACGTCCCTGGCCTGGGCGCCATAGCCTCCGGCCAGGGGGCCACCGACGTCCATCTCGTGGAGGGAGACCCCAGCCCAGGCCACCAGCTCCCCATCCCAGAAGATGGGGGCTACCATGACGGTGTCGTTCTGGTGTCCAGCGCCCGCCCAGGGGTCGTTGGTGTAGAACATGTCGCCGTCGCGGATGCCTGGGTTCAGAGCATACCGGCCCAGGATGTGCTTCACCGTGGTGTCGAAGCCCAGAGACAGCCGGAGCACGTAGTTCCCGATGCACAGGGCGTCCCCCGACGGGGTGAGCACCGCAGAGTTGGCGTCGTAGGCCTCGTACACCGTGGGCGAGCCCGTGGTGCGCACCGTCACCTGAATCAGCTCGTCGTTGATGGCCTGGAGCCGGTGGCGGAGCACCTCGAGAGTGACCGGGTCAACCATTAGTGTGCCTCCCGAATGTTAGTCCCAAGTCCAAGACCTAGCAGACCCCTTGCCTAGCCCTGCCCTTCGGCCTCCACAGAGAAGTCTGGCTCGATATCGAGAAGAATATGCTCTCCATCGCGCTTGACACCGCGCACTATCACCGGGCGGTTCATGAGAGGACCAACAACGTCATCATATAGCTCGTGTTCAATCTTCCAACGCAGACGATCGCCAGTGCCGACGCCGATGTCTATCCAGAGGAGGTCAAGATGAGCTCCCCGCAGCACCCCCCTGAACTCGACGCTCTCGCCAGTGCCAGGATAATGCACCGCGGAGAGACTGTGCTTGATCCGGTCCATGACGCCCGAATAAAACACCACTCGCTGCAACCCCGCTGTAGTCATCTTGGCGAATTCCACGCTCGTTACCCTTCTGCCATCCGGGATCATATTGCGAAGAAGTTTCAAGATCACGTCGCGGTAGTCTTGTCGGGGTATCACGTCTTCAATTGCAGCATTCCGGAAATCGCCTCGCTCCACCGTCCCGAGCGCTGCTGCGATATTGAGCATGCTATCGGCTATGTCACGAGGTTTGACGGAGCGGGGGATGAGCTCAAGTTGGAGAGGCTCCTCGAAATAGACGCCAAATCTATAGCTGCCGGCCATTGGCTGGGTCACGTAGGGCTTGCACACCATTTGGACCGCCTTTGGTGCTGGTCCCCGGAACCTCAGGGCGAAACCGCCCAGCCATTCAACGATTCGTAGGCTAAGGCTTTGAACTCCCTGGAACCTGTCGATGATGAGGTCAACAGGTGCTAACCCTTGTCTCACTTCCTTGCCGCGAAGGACAACCTCCACCATCTTCCCTTCAGTGTCTGCTGCAGCCTTGCCGATTCGCCGGTTCTCCCAAATCACTTGCAGCAACTCTTCGATTTGCGACCTGGCGAATTCCGGCAGAGTAGGGTCAGGCAGCAATTGGCAAGCGACCAATTCCGCCTCCCGCTCCAGCTCTGCCTTGTAGTAGCATGACACAGCACTGACGGCCAAGATCCCTTTCGTACGCGGGTTCTCCGGTGCCACGTACTTCAGAGCTTCCACCTCGGACCTGGCAGCGAGGGCGTAGTGCCTGCGCGCCTCATCCCTGCGTCCCTCGCGCATGGCCAGGTCCGCAGATTCGAGGGCTTCCTCAGCCAAACGGTGGTGTTGGTTAACCATACCGCCCCACAGCCTCTTCCAATAGCACCAAACGCTCCTTAAATCCAACCACACAGGCGATTGCCGGTAGATTCGGCGGACGACTGACTACCTGTCTGACCTTCTCAGTCAGTCGCCTTCGGATCTCTCCCTGGTCGCCTCGATTCACGCCGGAGACCTCCAACTTGCTAGCAGCTTCAAAGTCGTCGGAGGAAGTTCCTAGGGGCGCACAGTACCAGTCAGCTCCGGTCCTTGATTCAGCCCGGCTCACCGCCAGCAGTCCAAGTTCCCCTTCCACTACTGATAGCGCAACAGAGTAAGCACCGTCCCGCGTCCTGTCTTCTTCGTTGTTCATAGAAGGCAAGGCCCCATGCGTAGGCTCCGGGTAAGCCAGCGTCCACCTCGACGTTCGTGGGCCTCGCTCCACCAGTATATCTACCGGCGGCTGGTGGTGCTCTCGGAAGCATAGCACCGCTGCATCAGCATAGACCTCACAGAGCGGCTGGTAAAGCCCTGGATGGCGTTGGTGGAGTAAGTGCAATGCAGGCAGTTGGCCTCGGAAAATAGAGCCATCGCCCATAAGTGTACCTCCTTACACCTCCAGCCGGACGGTGCCGTACTCGTCCACGTAGCCCCTGACGCCAGGCGGGAGCACGATGGTGTCCCCCATGCGCTCCACAATGCAGGGGCCTTCAAGCACGTTACCGTAGCGTAGGCGCCCGCCATCGTAGGTCTTGACGGGCACGAAACGGCCCAGGGAGGGGAAGTATGCCTCTCGCGTTCCCTTCAGCGCCGGGCTGGGGTCGGGCTGGGGACGGTGGGCCGCCTCGGCCAGTGGCGGTGACGGCGGCGACGCCATGCCATCAACCCGCAGCTTGACCACCTCGATGCCCACCTGCCGGTAGCCGGTGCCTGTGCCATAGACCTGCTCGTAGCGGCCCTCGAAGTCCTGGGCCAGTCCCGACATGTCGGGATTCCCCAGATCGCCCACGGGTATGGCCAGCTCGTGGACCTGCAAGCGGTACTTCATATTCAGGTAGCGGGTGAGCTTTACCTGCTCTCGGGGCCAGCCCTCGGACTGGAACTGGGCCAGTACCCGGCCCTCCAGCTCACCGAACAGGGTGACGATGGCAGCCGCGTCCTTGTCCGCCAGGGGAAGGATGGCCAGGAACGAGTGCTCCACGGTGTGAATGATATCCCCCCGCACCATGCCCAGGGCTGAGAACACGCTGGACGCTTCCGGCAAGTAGACTGCCTTCACCCCAAGCTCCTGGGCCAGGAAGGGCAGGTGGGTGCCGCTGGCGCCACCATAGGCCAGCAGGGCGAACTCGCGGGGGTCGTGGCCGCTTTCGATGGTGAGCTTGTTGACCATGTCGGCCATGCGCGCGTTTACAATGGTAAACGCACCGACGGCCAGCTCGCGGCAGTCCATGCCCAAACCAGCCGCCACGCGGGTCAGGGACTCCTCGGCCCTCGCTCGGCTCAGCGTCTGCCTTCCGCCCAGGAAATAGTCCGGGTTGATGTAGCCCAGCACCAGGTCCACGTCGGTGACGGTCGGCTCGGTGCCGCCGGCATCGTAGCATGCTGGGCCCGGGCAAGCGCCGGCGCTTTCGGGTCCTACTTTCGGCATGCCGGTCACGTCCACCGACACGATGCTCCCCCCGCCGGCGCCGATGGAGTGGACGGCCACCTTCGGGCAGTAGAAGCTGTACTGGTCAACTATAGGTAAGGTCTCTAGTGGCGTGTCGCCGTCCATGACCAGGCTCACGTCGAACGAGGTCCCGCCCATGTCGGCGCAGATTACCTTGTCCAGCCCGTAGGTCCTGGAGAAGAGCTTTCCGCCGATAGCCCCACCCACAGGGCCCGAGTCCAGGGTGAGCAGCGGGTGCTGGCTGGCGTCGGCCACGCTGGTCAGCCCGCCCCGGCAGGTCATCATGAGCAGCTCGCGTGACAGGCCCTCGTCCTGTAGCCGCCACTCCAGGCCGTGCAGATAGCTCGACACCCTGGGCCCCAGGTAGGCGGTGAGCACTGTGCTCACCGTGCGCTCGTACTCCCCGAGCACCGGGGCCACCTCGTGCGAGGCGGATACATAGACGTCCGGGTACTGGACCGACAGCATCTCCTGGATTCTACGCTCGTGCTCCGGCCTCAGGAACGACCACAGGAAGCAGATGGCCACTGCCTCGGCGCCCTGCTCGTCTATCAGCTCAGCCAGCGCCCGGCGCACCTCGTCCTCGTTCAAGGGGCAGAGGACGTCGCCTTCGGCGTCAATCCGCTCGGAGATGCCCCGGATGAGGGCAAGGGGCACCACCGGCGGCTCGGCCTTGTGTAGCCGGGACTGGTGGGCGATCTCCTGGGGCGACAGGCCAGCCCGCTTCTGCATCACCCGGCCGATGAAGATAGTGTCCTCGAAGCCGCGGGTGGTGACCAGGGCCGCCCGGGCCCCCTTGCGCTCCAGGAGGGCGTTGGTGGCTACGGTGCAACCGTGCACCAGGCCGCCGATATGGGCCAGCAGGTCCGGCAGCGCCATGCCCAGGCACTGGGCGGCCAGGGACAGGGCCTCGATGACTCCCAGGGACTGGTCGCCCGGCGTGGTGGCGCTCTTGGCCATGGCCGCCAACCGGCCGGCGCCGTCCACCACCACGCAATCGGTGAAGGTGCCGCCTATGTCAACGCCGATGCGATATGTGCTGCGGGGCATGCTAGGATTCTACACCCCCTATGGTCTCCCTTGGCAAGGGGGGCTACAGGGGGTGCACGGCCGCGCGGACCTTGGCCCGCCCCATCCGGTAGCGCTGGTCGTTGGAAAGGACCTTCTTGCGCAGGCGCAGGTTCTTGGGGGTCACCTCGAGAAGCTCGTTGTCAGCGACAAAGTCCAGGCACTCCTCCAGGCTCATCTTGATCGGAGGCGTCAACTGTATCGAGAAGTCAGCGGTGGAAGCCCGCATGTTGGTCAGCTTCTTCTCCTTGCACACGTTGATCTCGATGTCGCTGTCCCGAGGGTGCATGCCCACGACCATGCCTTCGTATACCGGAGTGCCCGGGTCTACAAAGGTCATGCCCCGGCCCTGAGCGTTGTTCAGCCCATAGGTGACGGCGATACCGGCCTCCGCCGACACCAGCACACCGCTGCGCGCTGACTTGACCTCGCCGCGCAGAGGCTCATGGCTCAGGAACTGGCTGTTCATGACCCCATTACCCCGGGTGACCCTCAGGAAGAAGCTGCGGAAGCCGATTAGCCCCCGGGTGGGCAGCTTGAACTCCAGGTGCACGTTGCCCTGTCCGTCCGAGCGCATGTCCGTCATCTGGGCCAGGCGGGTGGCCAGGTTCTCAGTGAGCGGTCCAATGAACTCGTCCCGGGTATCGAGCAGTAGCAGTTCGTAAGGTTCCAGGGTCTGGCCATTCACCACCTTGGTCACCGCCTCCGGGCGCGACAACTGGAACTCGTATCCCTCGCGGCGCATGGTCTCGATCAGGATGGACAGGTGGAGCTCGCCCCGTCCCGATATCAGGAACTCGTCGGGGCTGTCGGTGTCCTCTACGCGCAGGCTCACGTTGGTCTGAAGCTCGCGCATCAGCCGGTCGTGAAGCTGGCGCGACGTGCAGTAGATGCCATCCTGACCGGCAAAAGGTGAGGAGTTAACGCTCAGGGTCATCTTGACGGTAGGCTCATCAATGTCAATGGTGGGCAGTGCCTGTGGGTACTCTGCTGAGGAAATCGTGTCCCCAATGGAGACCTGCTCCACCCCAGCCACGGCCACGATCTCCCCGGCCTCGGCCAGGGGCACCTCCCTACGCTCCAGGCCCTGGAAGACGAAGACCCGTACCACCTTATAAGCTGCCGAAGTCCCTTGCCGTCCCAAGCGGAGGACGGGATCACCCGGGGCGACGCGGCCGCGGGAGATGCGGCCGATGGCGATCTGTCTCAGGTGGTTGTCGTAGTCCAGCGCGGCGACCAGGAGCTGCAGCGGGCCGGCGGCATCAGCCGCAGGCGGCGGCACGTATTTCAGGATGGCCTCGAACAGAGGCTCCATGCTCACGCGCTCGTCCTTCATGTCGGCTACGGCGTAGCCCTGCCGGGCCGAGGCGTAGAGGATGGGGAAATCGAGCTGGTCCTCGTGGGTGGCCAGCTCCAGGAACAGGTCCTGGACCAGGCTCACCACTTCCTTGACGCGGGCGTTGGGGCTGTCCAGCTTGTTTACGACGACGACTGGCTTCAGGCCCTTCAGCAACGCCTTGGTCAGCACATAGCGCGTCTGGGGCATGGGCCCGTCCACCGCGTCAACCACGAGGAGGCAGCCGTCGGCCATGTTGATGACGCGCTCCACCTCACCGCTGAAGTCGGCGTGGCCCGGGGTATCAATGATATTGATCTTGACGCCCTTGAAGGTGACGGCGGTATTCTTGGCCAGGATGGTGATGCCCCGTTCGCGCTCCAGGGGGTTGCTGTCCATGATGAGCTCGCCCACCTGCTGATTGTCACGGAAGACGTGGCTCTGCTTGAGCAAAGCGTCCACCAGGGTCGTCTTGCCGTGGTCCACGTGGGCGATGATGGCCACGTTGCGGATCTGATGCTGCGTTTGGCTTTCCATGTCCCTTCAACAAAACTGTCCCGATTGCATCGGGACATGTCATGACAACCAACACATCATGATAGCATAACGTGCGCTGGGGGGACCGGGCACGTAGGGGCAACCCTCGTGGTTGCCCGTCGGTCTGGGGATACCTGTAAGGGCGAGGTGACCTCGCCCCTACGTTGGGCCGCCAGGTCCCCTGCGGCGGAGGACCACCTCGATGCGGGCTAGCAGCTCCGAGGGTGAGAACGGCTTGACGATGTAGTCATCGGCCCCTGCCTTCAGCGCCCGGGCGGCGTTGTCGCCTTCGTCGCTGCCGGTAAGGAAGACCACCGGCACCTCGGAGAACTCGCGAATACGCTTGAGCAGATCGAGCCCGGTCACGTCAGGGAACCTGAAGTCCATCAACACCACATCGGGCTGCTCTTGCTGCACGAGATTAGTGCAGACCGAAGGGTCGCTAGCCACTATGGCCTCATAGCCGCCGTCTTCCAACGTGCGGCGGACATAGCGCAATACCTGGAAGTCGTCGTCCACCGCCAGCACGCGGGCAAGCTTCCGGGCGCCCGCAGAGACAGGAGCCTCGGCAACGGCCGTGGCAGCGGCGGGTGTCTCTACAGCCACGGGCAGGGTAAAGGTGATGGTGGTCCCACGCCCCTCGCCGGCGCTCTCCGCCCAGATGCGGCCGGCATGGGCTTGGACGATGCCTTTGCAGATGGCCAGGCCCAGGCCCGTTCCCGACACCGGCTCGCCAGAGCCGTCATGAAGCTGCGAGTACTTCCTGAACAGGTGAGGCAGCCCGTCGGGCGGTATGCCCCGCCCCTGGTCACGGACCCGGAACTTGATATGGGCGTTGTCCTGTTCCACCTCCAGGTTGATGGGCGTCGCGGGTGGCGAGAACTTCGCGGCGTTGCTGAGCAGGTTGGTCAACACCTGGATGATCCGGCGTGAATCAGCCCGAACGGGAGGCAGCCCAACGGCCAAATCGAGCCTCACAACCCTGCTTTTGAATGCGTGGGAAAAGACGGCCAGGGCCTCGTTTAATGTGTTACGTATGTCGGTGGCCTGAGGGTTGATGGTGAAGGCGCCGGCCTCGATGCGGGTTATGTCGGTGAGATTGGACACCAGATCGCGCAGCCGGTCTGCCTGCTGGTCAATGATCCTGAGCAACTCGCGGCTCTCTGTATAGTCAACGGTGGGACTACCGAGTGCGGTGGCCGCTGCCCCTTTGATGGCGGTGAGGGGGGAGCGGAGCTCATGGCTAACCACGCCCAGGAACTCGTTGCGGCGCTTCTCCGTATCATCCAGCCGGCTGATGTCCTGGATGACAACGATAGCCCCGGTAGTCTCGCCCTCGGACGAGGAGATGGGTGTAACACTGACCAGCGTGGTCACGGCCCGCCCGCCGGCGAACTCGTACCTGATCTCCTCCAGATAGACCCTCTCACCGGTGCGCAGTGCCCGGTGGATGGGAAGCTCGTCAGCTTTGTAAGGGCTGCCATCAGGCCGGAGACGGACGGCGGCGGCTACATACCGGCTTAGGTCGCGTTCCAGGCGAGGAAATCCGAAGACGCGCAGGGCCTCACGGTTGGCCAGCACAATGTCGCCGCTGGTGTCCGTGACGAACATACCTACGGGTGAGGTATCCACCAGTGCTTTTAGCCGGTTTCGCTCCTGCTCAGCCTGTGCCAGGAGCTCGCGGGACCTTGTCTCGCTCTGGGCCAGGGCCTCTTTGGCGCGCTTGTAAGTGGCAGTCTCGATGAGGTCCCACCTCCCTTCCCTCCGGGCAAGGGCGAACTCGTGGTTGCGTACCACGTCCAGCACCTCGCCGCCACCACACTTATCGAGGGAGTAGGAGCACAGCGCCAGGATCCGGTAGCTGCCGATAACGCCGTCCACCGCGGCTTCGTAGTCCGCGAAGCTCCTCCAGTCCTGCTTCTCCAGCCAGAAGGTGTTCCCGGTCAGGCGCAGCCCGCCATAGCCTCGCTTCAGGGCCTGTTCGAGCTTGTCCACCCAACCGGCCAGCACACGGTCGCTATCGAAGTGACCGCCCAGGGTGTACCACTGATCGTACGGGATTATCTCGATCTGGCCCTGTTCTACATACCGGGCAAAGCCGGGCACGGCTGACGCCATGGCCCGCTCAACCTCTGGTTTGCCCAGAGGGTCCGCGGTCACCCATATGCAGAACTCGTTGCCCTCCAGGCCAGCCCTGAAATAGGGCACCAGCACGTCGAGCAGGTCTTCTTTGGTCTGGAAAAAGTGGCAGAAGTGGGTGCCCCAGGGAACATCGCCAATGACGTCAATACCGCTGTGGAGGAGTTTTTTCTCCATTCTCGGCACCCCTTCAATACACGACGGTAAAGTTTCTCAGACCGGGAACGCGTAGAGTGCATTATAGCACAAGCGGCCAACGGTGGCTGTGAGGGCCGCAGTCCGTGGATCAAGAATTCCCTTTTTGACCCCCCGGCCCTTAATGAGATACACTATCTGTGTGCTGGCTCTGGGCACGTGGATGCTGGGCCGGTTTAAGGAGAAGAATGGTAACGGTTACCCAAAGTGCACGGGAGGAGCTCAAGCGGATCAGGGAGACCAACGGGTTCGAGCCCCAGCAGTGCCTCAGGCTGGCCATGGTAGCCCCGCAGACGTTGGGACTGGTGTTGGACGAAGCCAGCGAGCAGGACCAGGTCGAGGACGTGGAAGGGACTCGAGTGCTGCTCATCGGTCCCGACGTGGGCGAGGCCCTGGAGGGGGCAACCATAGACCTCCAGGATGAGGGGGAAGGCCATCGCTTCCAGATCATCCCGCCGGCAGGCCAGTGTGGGGAAGAGGGCTGCCAGGAGTGCCACCACTAGACCACAAGGATCGCGTGCCCTCACCCTGACCTCTCCCAGAGGGAGAGGGGAGGCCCTGTAGCCCGAAGCCTGAAGGCTGCCTTCCGGCGGGTTTGACCTGAGGACTTTGTGTGGCTAGAATTAGGTATATCATCTCCGATGCGTAATAGCCCGTTAGACTATCCGGTACTGGTCTTGAACCAGAACTACGAGCCGCTGCACGTGTGCCACGGGCGGCGCGCCGTTGTGTTACTACAAAGAGGCAAAGCCGAGATCCTCGAAGATGGGCGGGGGGTACTACATACCTCCCGCCTCTCTTTCTTGTTGCCCTCGGTAATACGGATGGCCTACCTCATCCGCCGGCCCATCCCGCACCCCCGCCTCACCCGGAGAAGCCTGTTCCTGCGGGACAACCATGCCTGTCAGTACTGCGGCCGGCCGGCCCGAGAGCTTACCATAGACCACGTCATCCCCCGCCGCCAGGGTGGGCAGCACACCTGGGACAATGTGGTCACCGCTTGTATCCCCTGCAACCGGCGCAAGGCCGGGCGCACTCCGGCCGAGGCCAGGATGCTGTTGCTCCGTGATCCCCGGCCGCCCACTCCGGGCAATCTACCCTTTGTTCCCCGGCCCCCCTGGCCCGCTCCCTGGGACAAGTTCATTACCCCCTGGCAACGGCGCCCGACCTTCCTTCGGCAGCCTCAGGACGGCGTCTAGGGGCGGCACCACCACTTGGTCCAGAGGGAACTCGACCAGGGCCTCGCTCTCCAGACGCACGGTCACCGTCTGCTTCAAAGCATTTCCGCCGACCACCACACCTGGCCCTGTAGGGGTGGCCACCCGCTGCCCCGAACGGGGCAGGTTCACCTTGAGCTGTTTGTACTGGGCGTGCTCGAAAGTCAGGCAGCACATCAGCCGCCCGCACAGCCCCGATATCTTGGCCGGGTTGAGCGGAAGGTCCTGGTCCTTCGCCATGCGGATGGAGACCGGGCAGAACTCGTTGAGGACGTGGCTACAACATAGTGGCCGGCCGCAGGGGCCCAGGCCGCCGGTGAGTTTCGCCTCGTCCCGGGCGCCCAGTTGGCGCAGCTCGACCCTGGTGTGCAAGCTGGCGCTAAGCTGGCGCAATAGCTCGCGGAAGTCAACCCGCCCCTCGGCGGAGAAGTGTATGGTGAGCCGGCTGCCATCCAGGTTATACTCCGCATCCAGGACCTTCATGGGCAGCTCCAATTGTCTCACCATCTCGCGACAGCGCTGCCGGGCCTCCAGTTCCCTCTCCCGGAACTGGGCCTGCTGCTGCAAGTCTTCCTCAGTGGCACGCCGCAACACGGGCTTGAGGGGCTCCGTCAGCTCGTTCTCGACCACCTGGTGCGGCGCGATGACTACCAGGGCGAGCTCCAGTCCCCTCGCCGTCTCGACCACTATCTGGTCGTTCACTTTCAGGGGAAGGCCTGCCGGGTCGAAATAATAGACGCGGCCGCCCCGGCGAAAACGTACTCCAGCGACATCAGGCATATCTTATGCTACCTCTTCAAAATGCGGCAGGTGCAGCATCAGCGTCTCCAAGGCCAGCCTGGGGTTGGCATTGACCTCCAGTGCCCAGCGCGTGTGCCGCAGGTCTCTCAGGAAGTCCGCTATGGCTTTCAGGCTCAGACCCTGGGCCTGTTGCTGCAATTGCTCAGAATAGTCCCAGTTGGTTGTGAATCCAGCGCAACCGCTTCGGGCTAGCAGAAGGTCGCGCCACCAGTCTTGCCACAAGTCCATCTCCTCCAGCGCCTGCTCCCGGCGCCGCGAGAAGTGCGTGGCCCACTCCGCCGCCAGGTCAAAGCGGTCGCTGAAACTCGCGCCCGGAATGGCCGCCAGGCGCTCGGTCACCTGCGATCGCCGGCGCCACACCTCCGACGACTCCTGGACGGCCAGCATAGCCCATCCCACACGGCCCCGGGACAGGCGGGCTACCAGAGCGGCGTGCTGGTGCTCGACGCCCCGCTTGCCCAGCACCTGCTCCATTTGCTCCCGGGGCATGGGCCGCAGCGCCAGGCGCTGGCACCGGGAGCGCACCGTGGGCAGGAGACGGGCCTCCCGGCTGGTAAGAAGCAGGAAAAGGGCCCGGGGGGCAGGCTCCTCTAGCGTCTTTAGCAGGCAGTTGGCTGCCTCCGCCGACATCTCCTCCGCCCCGTCCAGGATGAACACCAGCCAGCGCCCCTCCGTGGGCTTGAGGCTGGCCCGGTGCTGCACTTCCCTGACCTGGTCAATGCTGATCTCAGTACGGCTCTCTTCGCGGCGGATGGTCAACACGTCGGCGTGCTTGCCTGCGGCGATGCGGCGGCAGGGCCGGCACTCACCACAGGGTAGCGGGCTTCCAGCCTCGCAGTTCACCGCCTGTGCCAGATCCAGGGCCAGGGTCCCCTTGCCAGTGTGCTTGGGACCGACCAGCAGGTAGGCGTGTGCCAAGCGGCCCGCGGCCAGGCCGTGCTCCAGCCCGCGAATGGTCTGGTCCTGTCCTAGCGTCTGCCACATATCTCAGCCCAGGTCACAGTTCATCAGGTCTTCGAAGGTCTCACGGCGGCGTATCAGACGGGCTTCACCTGCCGTTACCATGGCGACAGCCGGGCGCAGGCTGGCGTTGTAGTTGCTGGCCATGGCCAACTGGTAGGCCCCCGCCGCAGGCATGGCGATGAGGTCGCCTGCTTTGAGCGGCGGCAGAGAGACGTCCTTGATAAGTATGTCCCCAGACTCGCAAAAGCGCCCACACAGCGTGACCACCTCCGGCTGCCCTTCAGCGCGGCGGTTGGCGACCACCGCCTCGTAGCGTGAGCCGTAGAGGGCAGGCCGGATATTGTCCCCCATCCCGCCGTCCAGGGACACATACTTGCGCACGCCTGGGATGTCCTTGATGGCCCCCACGCTGTACAGGGCCACCCCGGCCCGGCCCACCATGGCCCGGCCCGGCTCGACCACCAGACGGGGCAGGCCCAGACCCAGCCGGGAGCAGTGTTCACCCAGTGCGGCCGCTATGGCGCCGGCGTACTCCGAAAGCGGGGGCAACTGCGTGCTGGACGTGTATGCCACCGGGAATCCTCCCCCGGGGCTTAGCTCCCGAAGGGATAGGCCGTACTTCTCGGTCATTCCGGCGGCGAAGGGCAGCACCCGCTCAAGGGCCTCCAGGTACGGCTTCACCTCGGTGATAGGCGAACCCAGGTGGAAGTGAAGGCCGAGCACGTCTAGGTGCGGGCTGGCCAGGGCGTGGGCCAGCGCCCGTTCGGCCTGGCCGGTGACCAGGGGCAGGCCGAACTTGCTGTCCACCAGCCCGGTGGTGGTGTACTGGTGGGTATGGGGGTCCACCCCGGGTGAGATGCGCAGCAGGATGGCCTGCCGCCGGCCCCGCCCTTGGGCCACGGACTCCAGCAGGCCGAGCTCGTGCTCGTTGTCCACCACAACGCGGCCTACGCCCCAGTCCAGGGCCAGCTCCAACTCCTCGCGCAGCTTGTTGTTGCCGTGAAAGTATACCCGCTCCATGGGGAAACCCGCGGACCTGGCGATGGCAACCTCGCCTGCCGAGACTGCGTCCAGCCCCAGGCCCTCCTCGCCGAAAACCCGGGCCAGCGCCTTGCAGATAAACGCCTTGCTGGCGTAGAGCACCTGGGCGTCCTGGTGGTGGCGCTGGAACTCGCCGATGAAGCTGCGGCACTGTTCCCGCAACGTGGCCTCGTCGAATATGTAGAGGGGAGTGCCGAAGCGCTGGGCGAGCTCCACCGTGTCGCAGCCGCCAATGACCAGGTGCCCCTGTCCGTGCACCTGGGATCCCGCGGGAAAAAGGTCGAGTGCGGATGGCATAGTTTCCCCCGTCAGGACAGAGAGTAGCGCCCATCCCGGGCCACCACCTTGCCCTCCTGTTCGAGCTTCGCTAGATGAGAACCGAGCTGGCCCCGGGCCATGTCCACCAGCCGCGGCTCCAGCTCAGGGTAGACCTCCGGCAGCAAGTCCTCCACAGTGGTCACGCCCCGGCCCACCAGCGCCAGCACCTGCTGCTCTCGTGCCCGGCGGTGCTCGATGAGCTCTTGGAGCTTGCGCCGCGGCTGGTGGATGGGTGGGCCGTGAGCCGGAAGGACTATGCTGATGTCCAGGGTGAGGAGGCGCTCCAGGGAGGCGATGTGCTGGGCCATGTTGCCGCGGACGGGCTCGATGGCCGTGGTGCCCACACCCAGCACCTGGTCCCCGGAAAAGAGGATGCCTCTCTCCTGGACCAGAACGCAAAGGTGCCCGGGGCTATGTCCGGGCATGTGCAAGAGCTTCAAGTGCAGGTTACCCAGGTCGAGGACGGGCTCGTCCTCTATCCACGTGTCGGCGGGTATGGGGGTCGAGTCATCCCGGGAAAGTCCCTTCTCGAGCACATGGGCCAGCACTTGCGCGCCCGTGGCCGAGCGCAGTGCCTCGGCGCCGGCCCTGTGGTCTGTGTGATGGTGCGTGATGATGATGAAGGCCGCCCGGGTCACCCCGAGGTCGGCCAGTTGCTGGCGGCGAACAGATAGGGCGGCCTCGTCCCCGTAGCCAGTGTCAACTATGGCTACCCGTTCCCCTTTGACCAAATACACGTTGGGGGGATAGGTGCCCATGAAAGCGCCGGTATCCACCGGGAGCGAATAAACGTCGGGGAGGACTTCCACTGTTGGGTATGGTATCAGCCGCCCCCAGATGCGTCAAGGCGGGCTTCGGGCTACAGGCTACAGGCTGCGGGCTAGGGGCAACACGCTGTGGGCTCCGGGCAACAGGCTACGGGCTACGGGGGCACCACTACCGCCACACCCCTAAGGGCGGGGTCAGAAGAACCGGCGTGTGGCCACCGGGACCGGTGGCTAGCCGTTGACTTCGTCTGAGTGCTCCTGTGTTCTATCAGTGGACCATGAGAGCCTCAGCGGCTCAAGAGAGAAGCTATGTCCAAGGCGCACTTGTAGCCCGTAGCCGGAAGTCAGTCGCCTGAAGTCCACCCCGAGCTACCTACCCGTAATGCCCCTTAGCGAGGCGGACGGCGCTTCCAGGTCCACCTTCAGCGCCACCAGGACCCGGGCCACCATACCCCAATAGCCCACACACAGCGTGAGGTCCAGGACCGCCGGTTCGTCCAGGTGATGTCGCAACGCGGCGAACGTGTCGTCGGCCACCCGCACGCGTTCTGTCATTTCGCCCGTGTAGGCCAGCACCGCCCGCTCCACGTCGTCGAAGGCCTTGGAGCGAGGCCAATAGACCAGGCTGTCAACCTGTTCCTGTTGCACCCCGGCCTCCAGGGCGATGGGCACATGCTGCCCCCACTCATAGCGGCTGTCCGTCAACTGCGCCACCCGCAGTATGGCCAGCTCCCGCAGTTTCGGTGGCAGCTTGGTGCTGGTAAGCAGCCGGTTCCCCAGCCGCATGAAGGCGCGCATGGCTGCCGGGTCATGCGCCAGCACCTTGTACAGGTTCAGCACTTTCGCCCCACCCGACTCCAGGCGCTGGTACAGGTCCTGGACTTCGGCGGGGGCCTGGTCCTTTTCCAAGTAGCTAATACGGGCCATTTCTCTCCTTCCACTAGACAACCTTCAGCGCTTGCAGCACGCCAACCACAGTGACCACGAAGTTGTAGAAGCTGTGCAGGGCGATGGCGGCCAGGAAAAAGGCCCAGTTGGAACGCCGGAACCCGCCGCTGCCCGTCAGGGGCGCCAGGACCTGCCGGTTGATGCCCAGCCCGAAAACGAAGCTGGCAGCGGCGTGCAAGGCGACTGGCACGGTGAAACGGAAGAGGAGCTGGGCCTGCGTGTGCTCTGGAAAATAGACAAACATGTACATCGTGCTCTCCACCAGGGCAAAGGCCACCCCTGAGATGGCGCAGAGCATGGCGGTGTACGCCCGGTTCTTGAGCGCCAGAGGCCATTTGATGAGCATGATGTACACGCCCACGGGTTTCATCATCTCTTCCGCCACTGGGCCCCACACGTAGGGCGCCAGAAGAAATGCGGGCAGCTCTGCCTGGATGGCTCCCACGATGCCGAAGAACCCGCCGCTGATAGCCAGCAATACCGCAAACAGCGTGGAAGGCCTGGGGAGGTCGCGCTCCAATGCAGGTGCGGCGGGTTGCGCCTCGATCGCTGGCGGCTGTGGGGAAACGGCTGGAGGGGCAGGCAGGACAGGCTCGGTGCCGTACAGCCTGGCCCCGCAACTCATGCAGAGCACCGCCCGCCTTTTGACGATGGCGCGGCAGCTCCAGCAGTATTGTTCGTCGGGGCCGGGCCTTGGTCCTGCCAACCCAGCCCCCTAGTGCCAACGGGGGGAATCGGGAAGGGGCACGCTATTGGTTGTACTTCCGCAGTGGCATGCCCCTGGAGTCCTTCCAATTACCGCCGGCGATGATGATGATCCCTTCGACGAACCCCCAAAGGCTGCCGATGCCCAGGGTGATGATGCTGACCACAATCTGCAAAATGCCGATGCCGATGTTGCCCAGATAGATGCGGTGGACCCCGATGCCACCCAGAAGTATGCCCAGGATGCCAGCGGTAAGCCGCGACTTGTCCGAAAACGTGGTGGCCGGTGCCGGGGGCGCGGCCGGTGGCCCCACCACCCTCACACCGCATCTCATGCAGATCTCGGCGCGCCGCTTGATGATGGCGCCACAGCTTGAGCAGTATATCTCGTCCGGGCCAGGCGCGGTGGCCTCAGTGACCTGCGGAGCACCGGCCGGGGCACCGACTGCAGCGGGAGCCGGCACCACAGCCACCTTTACGCCGCACTTGGAACAGAACTCCGACTGCCGCTTGATGATGACGCCACAGTTCGAGCAGTAAACCTCATCCACGCCCGGTCTGACCACTGCCATGGCGCACCTCCTCGTCGCGCATTATAAGTGAACGTGTTGCCGTTGGGCAACTTGACATACACCAGCCCTGCGCTATTATTCGGGCTGTGGCCCAATCAGGCAAGCGCGGTACCTTTGAACACCCGTTGGTAGACACTCACGCCCACCTGGACGAAGTACAGGACGTAGGCGCCGCCCTGGAGAGGTCCCGCGCCGCCGGGGTGGCGGTCGTAGTCGCGGTAGGGTCAGACTTCGGTTCAAACCAGAAAGCGCTGGAGCTGGCACAGGAGTTCCCGCGCGGGGTCTACCCCGCCCTGGGACTGCATCCCGGTCAGATGGGGGAGATGGGGCGCGACGGCGTGCAACGCACGCTGGAGCAGATCGAGGCCAGCTTGCCGGGGGCAGTGGCCCTGGGCGAGGTAGGGCTGGACTACCACAAGCGGGTGCGGGCCAGCGCCGACAAGGAATGGCAGCAGGCCGTCCTGCGCCGGCTGCTGGAGCTTGCCCGGCGTCATGACAAGCCGGCACTGGTCCACAGCCGCTACGCCTGGGCCGATGCCCTGGCCCTGGCCCTCCAATCGGGCCTGGACAAGGCAGTATTCCACTGGTTCACCGGGCCGTCCTCCGTGCTTCGTGCCGTCATCGAAGCGGGGTACTACATCTCGGCCACGCCCGCCGTGGAGTACCATGAAGAGCACCGCCGGGCGGTGAGCCGGGTCCCCCTGGAGCGCCTGCTGCTGGAGACAGACTCGCCTGTGTCCTATGCCCAGGCCAATAGCCCCGAGCGCTACCAGGCGCAGCCCGCGGATGTGGCCCGGGTGCTGCGTGCGGTGGCAACCCTGCGCGGTCTACCCGAGGACGCAGTGGCCTGGGAGACCACCGCCAACGCCTGCCGTCTTTTCGGACTGCAACCACTGGGCTCGTCCCAGGGGTAGCCAGCACAGAAAGGAGACAACCATGGAGGTCATGGATGCCATCAAAGGGCGCCGGGCCATCCGCCGTTACCTTCCCGACCCGGTCAGTCCCGAGGCCCTGTCCATTCTGCTGGAGGCAGCCCGCTGGGCGCCCTCCTGGGGCAACAGCCAGTGCTGGCGCCTGTTGGTGGTCCGCGACCGGGGGGTCAAAGGCAGGCTGGCTGAGGCCATGGGCTCAACTGCCGGCAGGCGGGAGAACCGTTCCGCCCAAGCGGTGCGGGAGGCGCCGGTGGTAATCGTTGGCTGCGCCCAATTGGGCTTGTCTGGCATGTTCCGGGGCGGCCAGCGCAAGGGCCAGGCCGCCACGGACAAGGGGCCTTACTGGTATATGTTCGACCTGGCGCTGGCCATGCAGAACCTTACCCTGGCTGCACACTCGCTGGGGCTGGGCACGGTCCACGTGGGTATGTTCGACTCGGCGCAGGTGGCCCAAGTTCTCAATGTGCCCGATGACGTGTCTGTGGTGGAGATCATGCCTTTAGGCTATCCCGCCGAGAACCCCGAGACACGCCCCCGCCAACCGGTGGCGGAGTTCGTGTTCTACGACGGCTACGGCGAACCCCGATCCCAGTTATGACGGGGCGGTCTAGCCCCCGCCCAGACCCGCCACGCTGGCCAAAACTATAAGGAGCACAAGCTGGATAGCCCAGCCTATGCCGACCACGGCCACTGCCCGCCAGGTGCTGGTGTAGTCCAGGGCCTGGCGCACGGCGATAACCATAGCTACCAGCATCCAGATGGACGCGACGACGTTGACCACAGCGAACAGTGCGGGCACCAGGCCCAGGACGCGGATGACCCCCGGGGAGCTGGAAAAGCCAATAGTGCGCAGCAACTGGCCATAGCTGGCTTCAGTATGCGGGCCAGGGAGGACCCGGGTGCCCAGGAAAAAAGTGACAAAAGACCATATGAGCCACGTGACTAGCGCCCCGGCAGCGCCGATCACCAGTCCACCGGCACCTGCCCCCGTGATACTGGCGACGCCGGCGGCGACACTGGAGATGACCACGACAGCCAGCGCCTGGGGAGTGGCCCCAGCGTCGTGCTCCACCTCCTCATAAAGGCCCGGCTCCAGCCGGGCAGCCCTGAGCATACGCCCAAACATTGCCACCTCCTACTATGAACTACCACCTACCGCACGTTCACGTTGGCCACACCCACCTGGATGACGATTTCCAGGCGGTCCGTGGCCTGGTCGTAGTCCTGGGTCACATAGAACCCGCCCGCGGACGTGAAGCGGTCGAGGTCCACCTTCACCCGGCTCAGGCCGGAGTCCACGGCAACGCGCGCGGCCACCTTGGGGGGTACAATCAGGTCAATATCGGCAGCGCCCGCCTTGACCACGGCGCGGGCCGTCCCGGCAGGCTTGGGCAGGAACACGTTGGCCTTGCTCGCTCCCAGGTCCAGTTGCAGGTTGGAGATGCGGAGGTCAGTCAGGTCCAGGCGAGCGCTGCTGGCGCCGGCAGTCACCGCCAGGTCCATGGGCACCTCCGGCGCCAGCCGTAGCTCACCGTTGCTGTTGAAACCATTCCTGAACCAGGAGAAGCTGCCCTTCGTGCCCGACTCGATCCGCAGCTCTGCCGTGTTGTCGCGCGTTCGTAGCTCTCGTACCACCCGTTGTCCCCCACCACGCCCCTCGAACTCACCTTCAACCAGACGGTCCGTCCCAGCAGGGAGGCTGGTGATCGTCAGATCACCAGCCCCGAAGTTCACATCAACCTTCGCCCTGGTAACGCCACTCAGGGGCTCCCAGAACGTCTCCGGCGTGGACCTTCCCAAAGGAATGGTGCCAGCCAGCGCAGCCACGCCGATGGCAGCGACGATGATCACTCCCATGGCGATGGCGGTGGCCATGGGCCGTGCCCTGCCCCATAGCAGATAGACGCCGGCCAGCACCAGCAGCACGGGCCACAACTGCATCAGGCTACTCCACCACCCCCAAGGCAACACGCCCAGCGTGTTAAGGAGGAACAGGACACCCAGCAGCACAAGTATCACACCGCCCCACGGGAAACGCCCGCTGCCACCTCCAACTCCCCCAGCGCGCCCTCTTCTGCCTTTGCTCATATCTACCTCGCGCCCCGGGCCCAGATTATGGCCAGCCCGACGCCGATCAAAGCGAGGGGCCACAACCGGCCCCAGCTCAGCCACCAGAACAGCCCGAAGTTGCCCATGAGGAATAGCAGTCCCACGATAACCAGCACCACACCTACAAGGTAGCGGTGCCTGCCGCGCACGTCTGTGGCAACCTGGATGTCGAGTCCCCCCTCGCCTGGGGGAGGCTGCGCGGGTGGTGTCTCGACGCCCTGCTGGGTTTCCGGTTCTCTGGGAGTGGCCAGGGCCAGTACGAGATATGCGATTACCCCGATGCCGTTGGCGAAAACGAGGAGCACGAAGGCCACCCGGATGAAGGCGGGGTCCAGATCGAAGTAGTCCCCCAGACCACCACAGACCCCCCAAATCGCTTTATTGGTCCGGCTGCGGTAGAGCCTCTTCTTTGCGCTCATGGCCTCCTCAAATACAGCCCCGCTTCAACGTTGGCCCCAGTCTAGCCCCAAAGGGGAGGCAGGTCAAGGCGCGCTCACGGGATGGGACAGAGGCGCCCCGTGCTGAGGCATCAGGGACATGTCGGGCCGCGTCCGGGGTGCCCCGCAAGCTCTTCAAGCCGAGGTTAACCGCCTCCATCGGGTCTCGCCAGTAGTGCTACGGCTCCGCTAAGAAGGGAAGGGACGAAAGTGCACATTTTGGGCAGATAACTGCCCTTTTGCTACCCTTGACTTTTTGTGGGAAAATGGTATAAGCTTGCTCAAACTTTGGGGAAGCCCGGTTGAAGGGCCGCTAGCTCAACTGGCAGAGCAGCTGACTCTTAATCAGCAGGTTGCAGGTTCGAGTCCTGTGCGGCTCATTTTTTGTACATGGAGGGGAAGTGTCGGAACTGGCAGACGAGCATGACTTAGGCTCATGTGCCGAAAGGCGTGGGGGTTCGAGTCCCCCCTTCCCCACGTTTTCTCTTTGTCCGCCCTGTCCTTATTTAGGCTTAAGTCTCAGGGGTCATCACAGGCAGAGAGGTGAAATGGGTGACAACACTACTTCAGATTAAGGACCTAAGGACCTTCTTCTACACCCCGGAGGGGGTGGTCCGGGCGGTGGACGGCATCTCTTACGATGTCAAGGAGGGGGAGACAGTCGGCATTGTGGGCGAGAGCGGTTGCGGCAAGAGCGTCAGCTCCCTCACCATGATGCGGCTTATTCCTCAGCCCCCTGGCAAAGTGCTCAGTGGGCAGGTCCTCTTCGAAGGGTCGGACCTGCTCAAGGTGGACGAGGAAGAGATCCGGCGCATCCGAGGGCACAAGATCGCCATGGTGTTCCAGGAGCCGATGACCTCCCTCAACCCCGTGCTGACCCTGGGGGACCAGTTGAGTGAGGCCATGGTGCTCCACCTGAACATGTCCAAGCAGGCGGCCTGGCAGCGCGCTGCGGAGCTGCTGGACATGGTGGGCATACCCGACGCGGGACGCCGGGTCCAGGACTATCCCCACCAGTTCAGCGGCGGCATGCGGCAGCGGGCCATGATCGCGATGGCGCTGAGCTGCAACCCCAAGCTTCTGATTGCAGACGAACCCACCACAGCCGTGGACGTCACCATCCAGGCCCAGCTTCTGGAGCTCATCGCCCGTTTGAGCAAGGAGTCCAAGACGGCGGTCATTATCATCACCCACAACCTGGGTGTGGTGGCCCGCTACGCCGACTGGGTCAACGTGATGTACGCCGGGCGGATTATTGAGGCGGCCTCGGCGCGCGACGTGTACGGTGACCCCCAACACCCATACACGGTGGGCCTGTTGCTGTCGGTGCCCCGGCTGGACGAACCCCGCAAGGTCAAGCTTCTGCCCATCGAGGGATCGCCTCCAGACCTGGTGGCCCCGCCACCCGGCTGCTATTTCCATCCCAGGTGTCGCTTCCGTGTGGACGTATGCTTCAGAGAGTATCCCCCGCTGGAACTGGTCGCCAATAACCACTGGTCAGCTTGCTGGGTGGCAAAGGAGGCACCATGGAAGACCGCATCCTAGTAGACATAAAGGGCCTCAAAATGTACTTCCCGGTCACCTCCGGGATTGTCTGGCAGCACAAGGTTGCTGACGTCAAGGCCGTGGACGGGGTCAGCTTCTTTGTGCGACGGGGCGAGACTCTGGGCCTCGTGGGGGAGAGTGGCTCGGGCAAGACCACTACCGGCCGCTGCATTCTTCAGCTTTACCGCCCCACCGCAGGCCAGGTCTTTTTCGAGGGCAAGGACCTGTGCACCATGAAGTCGGGGGAGCTGCGGCACATGCGGCGGAAGATGCAGATCATCTTCCAGGACCCGTACTCTTCTTTGAACCCACGCATGAGCTGTGGGGCCATCGTGGGAGAACCTATCAAGATCCATAAGCTGGCCAAGACCAATACTGAGTACCGGGACAGGGTGAAGGAACTCCTGGAGACTGTAGGCCTGAACGCCTACATGGCGGACCGCTACCCCCACGAGTTTAGCGGAGGCCAGCGCCAGCGTATTGGCGTGGCCCGGGCACTGGCGGGCGACCCCGATTTCATCGTGTGCGACGAGCCTGTGTCCGCTCTGGACGTGTCAATCCAGGCCCAGATCATAAACTTGCTGGAAGAGCTCCAGGCCAAGTTCCACCTGACTTACCTGTTCATTGCCCACGACCTGGCGGTGGTGCGCCACATCAGCAACCGCGTGGCGGTGATGTATCTGGGCAAGCTCCACGAAGTTGCTGACCGGGACGAGATCTATGCTCGTCCGTTGCACCCATATACCAAGGCCCTGATCTCGGCGGCGCCTATCCCCGACCCCAAGGTCGAGGCCACTCGAGAGCGCATCATACTGGTGGGTGACATCCCGAGCCCATTGCGGCCGCCTCCGGCCTGCAACTTCCACACCCGCTGTCCCATCGCCATCCAGGTCTGCCGGGAGAAGGAGCCGCCGCTCGAGCAGAAGGCCACCGACCATTGGGTGGCCTGCTGGCGGGCATAGTAGGGGCAAGGCGGCGCCTTGCCCTTGCCAAGGTGAATTCACCCCCTATAGTCCCCCTTGCCAAGGGGGACTATAGGGGGTTAGTGCATGAACATGCCGCCGGAGACGCAGAGACACTGGCCGGTCACGCTCTGGTTCTCGTCGGAGACCAGCCACAGGGTGGCGGTGGCAATGTCCTGGGGTGTCTGGGCGCGCTTCAGAGGCACGCTCTCTTCCAGCTTCTTAAGGGCTTCTGCGGGGTATATGCGGGCCAGGAAGGGATTGGGTACGAAACCCGGCGCCACTGCGTTGACCAGGATGTCGTACTTGGCTACCTCGTTGGCCACACCACGGGTGAAGCCCAGGATGCCAGCCTTGGCAGCCGAGTAGTGAGTACCCCCCTCCTCCTCGGGGGCGAGGCCAGCCACCGAAGAGATGCTCACGATACGGCCACTGCGCTGCTTGATCATGCCCGGCAGCACTGCTCGTGTGCACATGAAGGTGCCCTTCAGGTTGACGTTTATCACCAGGTCCCAGGTCTCGTCATCCATCTCCCATACCGGGGCCAGCTTGTTGATTCCCGCATTGTTCACCAGGATGTCAATGCGGCCGAACCTGGCGATGACCTGCTTCACCATGTCATCCACCTGCTGATGGTTGGTGACGTCAACCTGGAGGCCCAGGGCTTCCCGCCCCGTGGTCTTGCTAATGTCCCCGGCCACCTCGATGCAGCGACGCGGGTGCACGTCGGTCACCACCACATTGGCGCCCTCCTGGGCCAAAGTGCGAGCGATCGCCTGGCCAATGCCGGCCCCAGCGGCCGCGGTCACAATGGCTACCCTGTCTTTGACGCGCATTTATGCCTCCTCCTGGCGCTAGAATATTGCTCCCCCAGTCATGGAAACCATTGCTAATGTAATGGGGGCTGTCGCGCCAGTCAAGGTGCATCGCCCTCGACACCTTTGGGGCTCTGCCATATAATCTGAGACGAGTCTGGCTGGCCTTGCCAGGCCTGGAGAGCTGAGCAGTCATGGGCATGACCCTAGCCGAGAAGATACTGGCCGCGCACTGCAACCGGCGCCAGGTGCAGCCTGGCGAGCTGGTAAACGTCCGCGTGGACCTGGTGCTGGCCAACGACATCACTGCTCCGCTGGCCATCAAGGAGTTCGGTCGTGTGGGGGTGGACAGGGTGTTCGACCCCAAGCGAGTGGTCCTGGTGGCTGACCACTTCGCTCCGGCCAAGGACATACCCTCCGCGGGGCAGATCAAGATGATGCGGGACTTCGCCCGTGCCCAGTCCACCCTGTTCTTCGACGGTGGCGAGGGTATCGAGCACGTCCTTCTGCCGGAGCAGGGCCTGGTGGTGCCTGGTGACGTGGCTATCGGCGCCGACTCCCACACCTGCACCTACGGTGCCCTGGGCGCTTTCGCCACCGGCATGGGCTCCACGGACATCGCTTGCGCCATGGCCACGGGCGACATCTGGATGAAAGTGCCTCCCAGCATCAAGCTGGTGTACCGTGGCCAGCTTCGCCCCTGGGTGGGCGGAAAGGACCTGATCCTCCACACCATAGGCCGCATTGGGGTGGACGGCGCCCTGTACGCCGCCATGGAGTTCACCGGCCAGGCCGTGGCGGCGTTGTCCCTGGAGGGGCGCTTCACCATGGCCAACATGGCCATCGAGGCCGGGGCCAAGGCCGGCCTGTTTGCGGTGGACCGGACGGCCCTCACCTACGTCAAAGGGCGGGCGCAGCGCCCCTATACCGTGTACAGCTCGTCTGCGGATGCGCGCTACCAGGCGGTCGAGGAGTTCGACGCCTCGGCCATCGAGCCTCAGGTGGCCCTGCCCCATATTCCGAGCAACAGCGTGCCGGTGAGCCAGGCCCGGGGCATGCCCATAGACCAGGTGGTCATCGGGAGTTGCACCAACGGGCGCTTGGAGGACCTGGTGACTGCTGGCCGCTTGATGGCCGGGCGAAAGGTGCACGAGAAGGTGCGCTGCATCGTTATTCCGGGCTCCCGGCAAGTCTATCTGGAAGCCTTGCGGCAGGGCCTGGTCCAGGCCTTCGTGGAGTCTGGGGCTGCCGTGAGCACTCCTACGTGTGGCCCGTGCCTTGGCGGCTACATGGGTGTGCTGGCCGAAGGGGAGCGCTGCCTGTCCACCACCAACCGCAACTTCGTGGGCCGCATGGGTAGTCCCAAGTCGGAGGTCTGCCTGGCTGGGCCGGCAGTGGCCGCTGCCAGCGCCGTGTTGGGGCGTATCGCTAGCCCTGAGGAGCTAGAGGCGTGAAGCTCAAAGGCCGAGTGCACCTTTATGGGGCCAATGTGGACACCGATGCCATCATCCCGGCCCGTTACCTGAACACCTCGGACCCCGCAGAGCTGGCCAAGCACTGCCTGGAGGACTTTGACCCCGCCTTCGTGGGCCGGGTGCAGCCGGGAGATTCCATCGTGGCTACGTCCAACTTCGGGTGTGGCTCCTCTCGGGAGCATGCTCCTGTAGCCATCAAGGCTTGCGGGGTAGGGGTGGTGGTCGCGGGCAGCTTCGCCCGCATCTTCTACCGCAATGCCATCAACATTGGCCTGCCCATCCTGGAATGCCTGCCCGCCGCCCAGGAGGCGCAGCCCGGCGACACCATAGAGGCCGACCTGGCCAGTGGCGAGATAACCAACGTCACACAGGGCCGCACCTATCACGCCCAACCCTATCCCGAGTTCATGCTGGAGCTGGTGAGGGCCGGCGGTCTGGTGGAGTACACCAGGAGGCGGTTGGCTGGGCAGGGACGCCGCTAGTAGAGCGAACTCGTTCTGTGAGAAAGGCAAAGATCCCCGGTGACCGTGGTATCATAGCTATGCACTGAGGGGATGGAGGGCGAACATGCTCGAAAAGGAATTGCGATACTACGAGGTTCACCGCGAGGAGCTCCTGCGGGAACATGAAGGCAAGTTTGTCCTTATCAAAGAAGAGTCACTGGTGGGAGTCTTCACCACTGAAAAGGAAGCCTACGCCGATGGCATACGGCATTTCGGGGACCAGCCTTTTCTGATCAAGAGGGTTACAAAGCAGGAAGAAGTGGTGTACTTGCCGGCCCTGTTTTCGGGCCTGATAGATGCCCGTCTATAACTTCGGGTTTTCTCGAACTGTTCAGGCCCCAATGCCTGGTGCTTTGGTTGAGGTTGGTGCCGTGCTCCCAGTTCGTATCGAGATGCCTACTGACCTGCGTCAGCTCCGCACTTCCCAGAAAAGGCCCATTCCGGAACCGGTTTCCGGACTTGCCCTCATAGACACGGGAGCCACCAAAAGCGCTGCGGACATGCAAGTGATGACTAGGCTACAGGTGAATCAAATGGGCACAGTCGAACTTGGAACTGCCGCCGGGCGGAGGCCCGCTCCACTGTACCCCGCGCGGTTCATAGTAGCACCTGGTACACCGGGACAAATAGAAATAGACTTTGGTTCCGTTGCAGGGATTGACCTTGCCGGCCTAACAGTGGGCGGGCAAGGCATCATTGCGCTTATCGGCCGAGATGTGCTCGCTTCGTGTATCTTCGTCTACAATGGCCCAGCGGGCACCTTTTCTGTGGCCTTGTAAGAGAGAAGGGAGGAGCACGTGTGCTCGGCTGATGGTTCCCACAAGGAGGTAACATTTGTCCACTCCATTCGATGACTTCAGGGCGCACCACAAGGGCATCGCCGCTGAGCTAGAGGCGATGGAGCAGACCGTAGAGGCGCTTACTCCGCGTAACATGAAGTCCAAGGCCGGGGACCTGGGACATATCGTGCACTTCTTGCTGGACGATCTCACCCCCCACGCCCAGGCGGAGGAGGGCGTACTCTATCCGCCCGCCGAAGGACTCATCAAGCAACATGGCAAAGCCATCGCGCCGTTGGAGTTGGAGCACCGCACGCTGGAGGCGCTCATCTCCCAGTTCCACGATCTGGCTGAGTCCCTGCCCATCGGGGACGCGGAGACACTGCACAGCCTCCAGCAGGTAGCCCACCATATAAGCTTCCTGGTGCGCCTGCACATTGAGAAAGAGGAAAAGCTCGTGCTGCCACTGTTGGAGGAACATCTCTCCCCAGCCGAGCAGCAGGGCATCATGCACCGGATGCACGGGCATGGCTAGCTTCCATATCACCGTATTACCCGGCGATGGCATCGGCCCGGAGGTAGTGGCCGCTGGCGTCCAGGTGCTGGAGGCCGTGGGCCGGCGGTACGGCCATCAGTTCGCCCTCACCTACGACGACATCGGTGGCATCGCCATAGACAAACATGGCACCGCGCTGCGCCCGGAGACCATCAAGGCCTGCAAGCAGAGCGATGCCGTGCTCCTGGGAGCTGTGGGCGGCCCCAAGTGGGACGACCCTCAAGCCAAGGTCCGGCCAGAGGACGGACTGCTGGCTATCAGGAAGGGCCTCGGTCTCTACGCCAACCTGAGGCCGGTCCAGGTCTTTCCTTTCCTGGCCAATAGCACCAGCCTCAAGCCAGAGACGGTCCGGGGCGTTGATCTGATTGTGGTGCGCGAGCTGACGGGCGGACTGTATTTCGGCCGGCCCAAGCGGCGGTGGACTACCACGCGGGGCCGTCGGGCCGTGGACACCATGGCTTACTCTGAACAAGAGATTGCCCGCATTGTGCGCGTGGGCTTCGAGCTGGCCCGGCGGCGCCGCAAGGTGCTGACTTCGGTGGACAAGGCCAACGTGCTGGAGACATCCCGCCTGTGGCGGCAGGTGGTCATGGAGATCGCGCCTGAGTACCCGGACGTCCAGCTCTGGCACGTGCTGGTAGACAACTGCTCCATGCAGCTCGTCCGCAACCCCAAGGAGTTCGACGTCATAGTGACCGAGAACACCTTCGGGGACATACTGACTGACGAGGCGTCTACTCTGGCTGGCTCTATGGGCATGCTGGCCTCGGCTAGTCTGGCCGGACTGCCTGCCGATGGCCGTGCCCTGGGCCTGTACGAGCCTATCCACGGCAGCGCCCCGCGCCGGGCCGGCCAAAATCTGGCCAACCCCATCGCCACCGTCATGAGCTTGCCCATGATGCTGCGCTATTCCCTGGGGCTGGAAAAGGAGGCCCAGGCGGTGGAGAAGGCCGTGCTGCACACCCTGGATCAGGGCTACCGCACCTACGACATCATGTCCGAGGGCATGAAGAAGGTGGGCACCCGGGAGATGGGCGAGGCTATCGCCCGCAACGTGTAATAGATTGCCCCTCTCCCCCTGGGAGAGGGCACGGGTGAGGGCAGCGCTCTGCCTAGGTGTTACTTCAGCTCAAACGTCAGGTTCTGCACCAGCACGTCCTGGAGCCAGACCCGGATAACGTAGTCGCCGGAATCCTTCGGCCTGTCCAGCGTTGTGTCGTACACGCCTGGCCCAGTGACCAGCGAGGCCAAAGAGACGATTTCCTCGCCCTCGCCTCTGAAGGCCCTTTTGTCCACCCGATAGGTCACTTTCCAGCCCGGGACGAAGTCTGGCGTCGCTTCGATGTGCAGGCCCAGCTTGGCGTCGTTCAGGGTAAAGGACTCGGAGGGAGTGGACTTGTCCTGGGCGGTGGCCTCCCGGCCCGCCGGCACCGTCCACAGGTGCAGGGCCTTGAAGTACTTTGCGAGGGCTTGTTCGTTCTTCGTCAGACCCGGCTGGGGTGTGGTGCCGAAGGCGGGCGAGTCTGTCGGCGGTGGTGCTGGGGACGTGGGCGTGGCCTTGCCCCCGGCGCACGCCGCCAGTGCTAGTCCAAGAAGAAAGGAAACAGCCACAAGTCCAAGGACCGCGCGAGTTGCGCAACGTATCATCTGGCCTCCTAGTGGGCAACTGTTGTGCGCATTCTATCACATGACCGCTGGTGGTGGCTTGCTCCCGCTGCGGTGTTGATGGACAGGCGCCCACGGGCTATACTCTAGGCAATATCAATTGCCTGTGAGGAGACGCTGGGATGGGTCCCGTTGCGCTGTACGATACCACCCTCCGGGATGGCGCTCAGATGGAGGGCATTTCTTTTTCGGTCGAGGACAAGCTCAAGCTCGTCCAGAAGCTGGACGAGCTGGGCATGCACTACATCGAGGGCGGCTGGCCCGGCTCTAACCCCAAGGACGCTGAGTTCTTCAACCGGGCCAAATCCTTGCGGCTCTCCCATAGCCAGCTCGCCGCCTTCGGTTCTACCCGCCGTCCCAACACCCCGGTGGCGTCAGACGGCAACTTGCAGGCCCTGGTGGAGGCGGGCACCCCTGTGGTGTGCATTGTGGGCAAGGCCTCGCGGCTCCAGGTTACCCAGGTGCTGGGCACCTCTCTGGAAGAGAACCTGTCCATGATCACGGACTCCGTCCGCTTCCTCAAGGGCAAAGGGCTGGTCGTCTTCTTGGACGCCGAGCACTTCTTCGACGGGTTCAAGGTGGACTCGGAGTACTCGGTCGCTTGCCTGCGGGCGGCGGCTGAGGCCGGGGCCGACGCCCTGGTACTGTGCGACACCAACGGCGGCAGCCTGCCCGACCGCATCGTGGCTGGGGTGCGGGCCGCCCTCGAGGTGTTGCCCTCGGTGGGCATCCATACCCACAACGACGCCGAGCTGGCGGTGGCCAACTCGCTGGTAGCGGTCGAGGCCGGCGCTACCCAGGTCCAGGGTACCATAAACGGCTATGGAGAGCGCTGCGGCAATGCTAACCTGTGCTCCATCATCCCCGACCTTCAGTTGAAGATGGGGGTTGCCTGTTTCACCCAGGAGCAGCTTGCCCGCCTGTCAGAGGTCTCTCGCTTCGTGAGTGAGCTGGCCAACCTGGCCCCTAACCCCCATCTGCCCTACGTGGGCTCCAGCGCCTTCACACACAAGGGCGGGCTGCACGTCTCCGCTATGGCCAAGTGGGAAGACAGCTATCAACATGCTTCCCCGGAGGCAGTGGGCAACCGCAAGCGGGTGGTGGTCTCGGAGCTGTCTGGTCGGAGCAACGTGCTGTACAAGGCCAGGGAATTAGGGTTGGAAGTAGACGAGTCCAGCCCAGCGGTGGCCCAGGTGTTGGACAGCATCAAGCAGATGGAGAACCAGGGCTTTCAGTACGACGGCGCCGAGGCCTCCTTTGAGCTGTTGCTGAGGCGCGCTAGCCGGAACTACGAGTCCCCGTTCCAGTTGGTGGACTTTTTGGTGCTGGTAAAGAAAGGCCACCACGCGGCCCGTGACGGAGCGAACACCCTTTCCCTGGCCCATGTCGAGGTACAGGTAGGAGACAAGGTAGAGCACGCCGTTGGCGAGGGCAACGGCCCAGTAAATGCGCTGGACCAGGCCCTGCGCGATGCTCTGTTGCGCCACTACCCGGCTCTGTCGCGGGTGAAGCTGGTGGACTACAAGGTCCGTATCCTGGATGAGACGGCGGGCACGGCGGCAGACGTCCGGGTGCTCATCGAGTCGTCCGACGGTGGGCGCCAGTGGCGTACTGTGGGCAGCTCTACCAATATTATTGACGCAAGCTGGATAGCCCTGGCCGATAGCCTGGAGTACTGGCTGCTACGGCAGCGGTAGCCTGGCGCCTATAGCTCGAGCAACACCCGAAGCCGGTCCTCGACCTCGGCCAGCGTGCGCTCGCCGACGGCGCCCCACCGCTGCGTCAGGCGTCCCCTGGAGACCGAGCGGATGTCTTCGCACTTGACGAAGCTTGGCTCTCGCGGCCCCCCTTCTGGCGGTGTCACGGCCACGTGCAGTGGTATCTCGCGGGCCCTGGTGGTCAGCGGGACCACAACTATAAGTCCCGCTGGCCCGTGGTTGAACAGGTCTGCCGACACTACCAGCGCTGGTCGAACGCCCGCTTGTTCGTGGCCGCGGGTGGGGCTAAGGTCAACAAGCCAGACTTCACCGCGAGACGGCTGTGCCGCTCTCACTCCTCGATCCCGTCCTGCAGGGTGGCTTCCCAGGCGCGGCGCTCGTCTTGCTCGGCTTGCCAGGCTTGGGGATCGGAGCGCAGCGTCGCGTAAGCTGCGTTGGCCTTCGCTAGAATGCGCTGACGCCGGTAGACCTCCACGGCCCGGGCCAGTACCCGCTGCATTGGTTCGCCGGCCTCTTGTGCCAGCTTGCGCAGGGTTTCCAATGTCTCTTGATTGATACGGACAGTCGAGGTGTTCATGGCCACGATTCAATCTACAAGAACGTAGACCAGAATGCAACCGGGCCGTCGTTCGGAATAGAAATACATAACGCCGCTCGGCGTGGTAGGTGCCGGCGTTGAAGGGACTAGGGACCGTCTGGGACGACGGCAAGTTCCTCGTCGAAGGCCTTGCCCTCAGATACGCGGAAAGCCTTCATGACCGGGCGCTCCAGGTCCAGCAATGAGACTACGATGTATACGGCTTGGGTCCAGAACGCCAGCTTCAGGTCCGTGTCCGAGAAGTAGGCGCCGGCCCGGGGATGGGAGTGGTAGATGCCGACGACTTCCCAACTAGCGGCGTCCAGGTCCTTGTAGATGCGGTAAAGGTCTTTGGGGTCCAGGGAGTAGCGATAGGGGCTGTGCTCGGCATTGGTGCCCCGGTAGAGCCGGAGCACATGGCCCTCTTTCCCACCCAGGATGCCCACGCACTCGTTGGGGGCATCGTCTCGGGCGTGGGCGATGATTTCGGAGGCGAAACGCTGCTCCAACGTGAACATACGCCTCAGGGCAGGACGCGTATCCGGCAGGACGGGTCGCTGGTGACCTCGCCCACAACGACTCCAGCTACGCCCTCATCGGCCAGCGCGCTCTGTAGCTCCCCGGTGTGGTATGAGGGCACGGCGAGCAGCAGACCTCCCGAGGTCTGGGGATCGGCCAGCAGGTTCTGGGCTTCGGGGGAGATCCCGTGGTGCCAGTCCACGCATTCCTTAACGAACTCCAGGTTGCGCTCCGTGCCCCCGGGGATGAGCCCTTTCTCCACCAGATCCCACGCCTCGGGCAGGATAGGGACCTGCGACACGAACAACGTGGCCCCCGCGCCGCTGGCATCCAGCATGTTCTTCAGGTGCCCTATCAGGCCGAAGCCGGTGATGTCAGTGCAAGCGTTCACTCCCACCCTCAGCATCACCTCGGAAGCGGCCCTGTTGAGCGCTTTCATGCTCTGAGTGGCTCGAGCTATGGCTTGGGGTGAGGCCGCCTCGGCTTTGAGAGCGGTGGTGATGACACCTACGCCCACGGGTTTGGTGAGCACAAGCTCGTCGCCCACCTGGGCGTTAGCGATAGTGATTGCGGGGTGGCCCTGGAGCACACCGGTCACGGCCAGCCCGTACTTGGGCTCTTCATCCACAATGGAGTGGCCGCCCACGATGAGGAGGTTAGCCTCCGCAGCCTTGTCTATGCCGCCCCGCAGGATCTGGGCCAGCACGTCCAGCGGCAGTCCGTTGCGCGGGAAGGCCACGATGTTGAGGGCGAGCAAAGGCTTGCCGCCCATGGCGTAGATGTCGCTCACCGCGTTAGCTACGGCGATGGCGCCATAGTCATAGGGGTCATCCACGATGGGCGGGAAGAAGTCCACCGTCTGCACGAGGGATATCTCCTCGCTCAGCCGGTAGATGGCAGCATCATCTGGCGTCCGCAGCCCCACGATGAGGTTGGGATCGTTGATCGCTGGCAACTGGCGCAGCACCTGCGCCAGGTCCTTAGGACTTATTTTGGCCGCTCAGCCAGCGCAGCGGGCCAACCGGGTAAGCCGGATGGCTTCCCCTTGGCTCATGTTTTCACCTCGGAAGGTATGCTCATGGCCAGATAGCGTTCTCCGACATCGGGGAGAAAGGTTACTACGGTCCTCCCCGCGCCCAGCTCGCGGGCCACCTGGAGCGCCGCGAACACGTTGGCCCCGGAGGATGGCCCCACCAAGAGCCCCTCCTGCCTGGCCAGGCGGTTCGTGGTGACCAGGGCCGCTTCGTCGCTAACGGTGACGATGCGGTCTATCAGGGACCGGTCGAGGACGGGCGGGACAAAGCTGGCGCCCAGCCCGGGAATAGCGTGGGCGCCTGCCCGTCCCTTGCTCAACACCGGCGAGCCGGAGGGCTCAACTGCCACCACCAGGAGGGACGGCTTGCGGGATTTCAGCTCTCTACCCGTGCCGGTGAGGCTGCCGCCGGTGCCTACGCCCACCACCAGGGCATCCACTCGACCATCGGTGGCGCTCCAGACCTCCTGGGCGGTGGTCTCCTGGTGGGCAGAGGGGTTGGCTGGGTTCTCGAACGCGTTGGGGCGGAAGTACTCCGGGCCTTGTTGGGCCAGGGTGTGGGCTGCTGCCTCGGCGCCGGCCATGCCCTCGGCGGCGGAGGTGAGCACCAGCTCGGCGCCGAAGCGAGACAGCAGCCGGCGCCGCTCGGGTGAAACATCCTCCGGGATGGCCAGGACGATCCGGTAGCCTTTGGCCGCCGCCACCATGGCCAGCGAGACGCCGGTGTTGCCCGCGCTGGCCTCCACGATGATGGAGTGCGGGTGGAGTCTGCCGTTGGCCTCCGCCCTCTCGATCATGGCTAACGCGATACGGTCCTTTATGCTACCGCCAGGGTTGCGCGCCTCCAGCTTGGCCAGCACCTCGGCGGATCCCCTCTCGGTCAGCTTGCGTAGCCGGACCAGGGGGGTGTTGCCAATAAGCTGGAGGACGCTATCCACGATGGGCGAGACGGACGAGACCATTGCATTCTGTGTAACATACCTGGGCGCTGGCGTCAAGGTTAGGGAGGAATTCTGGAAGCCATTGGCGGTCAGCCAGTACCGCCTGGCCAAGGACATTAACGTGGACCCCAGACGCATCAACGAGATTGTGCTTGGGAAACGGGCTATCACCGCTGACCCGTGAATACGGACCCTTGCATGTCATATGTATAAAGGCCATAATATATGCGTATGGAGGTGGCCCCGTGAAGGTCAGGAAGAACTACTGGCTGGACGCCGAGCTGCTAGAGCACGCGCGCTCGCTATTGGAGACGAGGACAGAGACGGAGACTGTAGCTGAGGCGCTTCGCCGGGTGGTGGAGGGAGAGGAACTGGCGCGGGCGCTCGCGAAAGGTCGAGCCGGGTTTCCCGACTGGGCCGATCCCTACCACGTAGAGTGAAGCGGCTCATCTTCGATACTAGCGTGTACGTCCACTATTTGCGACGGGGCGATCTGGCTTCGGTCGTCGAGAGCATCACGGCCCGTGGCGTGGTGCACTTATCGGCAGTAGTAGCCGAGGAATTGCTGGTCGGAGCGCCGTCGGACAGGGCAGTGCACTTTCTCTTGGCGCTTGTGAATCGTTTCTCGTCCGTCGGTCGGCTCGAAGTGCCGGAGCGGGAGGATTGGCTGAGAGCCGGGCAAGCTATCCGCCGCCTGGGACGCGAGCGTGGCTACGAGTTGGTGCGCCGTGCCAGGCTGACCAACGACGCGCTGATTGCGGCCGCAGCCTTCCGCACAGGAGCGACGATTATCACTCGCAACGCCGAGGACTTTGCCCTGCTGCGACCTTATTTGCCGGTGGCCGTGGTCCCGATGTAGGACAACCGGCGGGAGCAGGTTTGTCCCGACGAGTCGGGGATAGGTTCGAAACCTGAACCCGCATGGTAGGACGCTGGCTCGCGTGTTAGGGGCGCATACGCTGTAGGGGCGAAGCATCCGGCCGGTTACAAGGCCGTTCGCTGATCGGATGCTCCGGATGCTTCGCCCCTACGGTTGGACTTCTCTAAGAGCGGGGTGTTGACAACGCTGCCCCGCCGTAGCATCCTACGTGCATCACCCGCGGGAGGGATATGGTCATGGCCGGTGTCAAGGACGATGTCTGGCTGCATAGCGCTTGTTCGAGCTGCGTCAATAGCGACTGCCCCATCATAGTCCACCGCGTGGACGGGGTCATCGAGAAGATCGAGGGCGACCCCGATAACCCCCACAACTTCGGCAAGATCTGCTCCAAGGGCCACTCCGCCATCATGTCCCTCTACGACCCATACCGGGTGCTCCATCCCCTGAAGCGCACCAACCCGCAGAAGGGCATCGGGGTGGACCCCCAGTGGCAGCAGATCTCCTGGGAGGAGGCCCTGACCACGGTCGCTGCCAAACTCAAGGAGGTGCGGGCTAAGGACCCCCGCCGCCTGTTCATGGGCTCCTTCGACCACATCGTGATGCACCAGACCATGTACCCCTGGGCCCAGGCCTTCGGCACGCCGAACCTGCTGCTGGTGGGCGGCGCGTGGTACTGCGGCCCCGCCCTCCATACGGCGCTGTATCTCACCGACGCCCAGTTCCACTCGGAGATTGATGCCGACTACTGCAAGTACGCCATACTCTTCGGCAACCAGATGGGCGGCAATGCAGGCTCGCTGTCCACCACCATGGGCAAGAAGATGGCCGACGCCCGCCTCCGGGGCATGAAGCTGGTGGTGGTGGACCCCATCCTGACCAACATTGCGGCCAAGGCCGACGAGTGGCTGCCCATCCGCCCGGGCACGGACGGCGCCCTGGCCCTGGGCATGCTCAACGTGCTGCTCAACGAGTGCGGCATCCACGATGCGCCCTTCCTGAAGAACCAGACCAATGCCCCCTACCTGGTGGGACCCGATGGCCTCTACGTGCGGGACTCTGAGACCAACAAGCCCCTGGTGTGGGACGCCGCCCGGGGCCGGGCTATGCCTTTCGATGGCTCGCCTGAGGACCCCGCCCTGGAGGGCGACTACGAGGTGGGTGGCGTGCTGGCCCAGCCCGCATTCCAGCTCTTCCGGGAGAACGTCCGAAAGTACACGCCGGAGGCGGTGGCCGAGATCACGACCATCCCCGCCGAGGCTGTCCGCCGCATCGCCAAAGAGTATGGCGAGGCGGCGATGGTGGGCGCCAAGATTGTCTTCGAGGGGCAGGAGCTGCCCTACCGGCCGGTGGCCGTGAACCAGAACCGGGGGGCCAATGCCCACAAGCATGGCACCGTGACGGCCCTGGCCATCCAGTTGTTGAGCATTGTGGTGGGTGCGCTCTACGTCCCCGGCTCCCACATGGGCCTCAACGTGGTAGGTCCCGCCAAGTACGACTGGTCCTGGGAGCCCGAGGCCGACCCCGACGGCATGGTCCTGACCCCCGTCTCCAAAGCCTTCAGCCTCTACGACCACAGCTACCTCTACAACTTCGAGGACCGCATCCTGGAGCCGCCCTACTTCGCGGGCCAGGTGAAGTGGCCGCCGGACTCGCCCTACTTCAAAGAGCTTTATCCCCTGGGACTGGGCGCGGCGCCGGTCCTGGAAGTTGTGCTCTCCCAGCCCGAGAAGTACAATCCCCCCTATGTGCCCGAGATGATGGTGCTCTCCCGGTGTAACCTGATGATGGGCCGGGTGAACCCAGAGATCATGGCCGGCATCCTCAAGCGCGTGCCGTTCATCGTGGTCTTCGCCCAGCAGCTCGACGAGTCCGCTGAGTTCGCCGACATCGTGCTGCCCGACGCCCACGTCCTGGAGCGGCTGGACTTCTGCTCCCAGATGATGCACATCACCGAGAGTCCAGCCACCGGCCACTGGTACTTCGGCGTGCGCCAGCCCGTGGTGCCGCCCGCCGGGGAGTCGCGGCCCTGGCGAGAGGTGCTGCTGGACCTGGCCAGGCGCATCGGCATGCTGCCCGAGCTGAACACGTTGATGAACTTCCGCTACGAGCTAAAGGAGCCCCACAAGCTCGACCCGGACCAGGAGTACGCCTGGGAGGAAATCTGCGACCGCTGGGGCAAGTCGCTCTTTGGCCCGGAATACGGTATCGAGTGGTTCAAGCAGAACGGCTACCTGGTGTTCAAGCGCACGCCGCAGGAGATGTACCCCGGGCCGTTCCTCAAGCCCAAGTGGCCCATCTACTTCGAGAACTTCAAGCGGGCGGGGGTGGCCCTCCAGCCCCTGGTGGAGAAGTCGGGGCTGCCGGTGGACACCTCCGACTACGAGGGGTTGCTGGACTGGCGTCCCTGCCCGTCGTACGAGCACCGGCATGGCGAGTACGACCTGTATGCGGTGAACTACAAGCTGCCCATGCACTTCTTCTCCCATAGCCCGCAGAATGCCTGGCTCAATGAGATGGGCGAGCGCCACCCCTATGGCTATGACATCATGGTGCATACCGATGCCGCCCGGCGCCGGGGCATCAGCGATGGCGACTCCATCCGGGTGGAGTCCATCGCGGGGAAGGTCCAGGGCCGGGCCAAGCTCACCGAGGCCATTCACCCGGAGTGCGTGGGCATTGCGGGCAACTTCGGCGGCTGGTCGCGGGGCAAGCCCCTGGCCAAGGGCAAGGGTGTCCACTGGAATACACTCGTACCGCTGGGCATCGAGTACGTGGACGGCATCTCCAGCAACCTGGACGCCTGCCCAAGGGTGAAAGTGTACAAGGCATGACCAACCTGTTGGCAACACTACGACGCAAGGAACAGCGGGGTTCCCGTGCTCGGTGTGTACTGTTGACGGACGGAACACCACAACAGGTGGCCAGTCGTCTGACCGCGCTGGTCGCCCCACATGGGACTGTCGAACCGGATCGCCACTCCTGGGCACCGCGTGGCTTTGTTGATCCTGCCGAGGCCAAGCTGGGCCAGACGGCTGCTTTTCTACCTCCAGAACAGCGGGAGATGCTCCTTAACTGGTGGCTGGCTGTGCGCCATGGGAGACCTAACATACCGAACTGGGACATCGTGAGCCTGGCCACCATTCACGGGCAGCAAGGCGTAATTCTGGTCGAGGCGAAGGCCCACAGCTCTGAACTGAGCGAAAACGGGAAAACGCCGGGCAACGCGGACAACGACAAGGGCATACGCGCTGCGATCTTGCAGGCCAGCGAGGGCCTGAACAAAGTCGAATCTGGTTGGAACCTGACGGCCGCCTCCTACTACCAGTTCTGCAATCGGTTCGCGTGGAGCTGGAAAATCGCCACTCTCGGTGTGCCGGTAGTTCTACTCTACCTCGGTTTTCTGAGGGCCCAAGAGATGCCCGATCCCTTTGAGTGCCACAACGAGTGGGAGTGCCTGGTTAAGTCCCACAGTGCAAAGTTGGTCCCCGAGGTGGTCTGGGGCCAGCCGTTGGACGTCGGTGGCGTTCCTCTCATCCCATTGGTCCGCAGTTTGGAATTGCCCTTGCATGGGGTGACCGCTGATGGTTCGACAAGCTCACCATGAGAGGTTTGTGGTTCCGCTCACCCTGAGCCTGTCGAAGGGCGAGCGGCGTTTGCTGGACTCGGCATAGAGGGATTGCATATGGCACGGCTAGGCATGGTGATTGATCTGAAACGGTGTATCGGCTGCTACTCGTGTGTGGCGGCCTGCAAGGCGGAGAACGGCACGCCCCCGGGCGTCTTCTGGGGGCGCGTCCTGGAGAAGGAGGAGGGTAAGTTCCCCGCCACCAAGCGGACGTTCTTGCCCGTGCTGTGCAACCACTGCCAGGAGCCGGCCTGCCTGCGGGTGTGCCCCACCGGCGCCACCTCCCAGCGGCCCGATGGCATCGTGCTCATTGACTACAAGA
Source organism: Chloroflexota bacterium (assembly GCA_016190505.1). Taxonomy (GTDB): domain Bacteria; phylum Chloroflexota; class Dehalococcoidia; order JACPQK01; family JACPQK01; genus JACPQM01. The sequence goes on from JACPQM010000069.1 coordinate 57,944, forward strand.
AGTGCATCGGCTGCCGGGCGTGCATGGCGGCCTGCCCCTACCAGACGCGCTACTACCTTAATAGCATCCAGCCCTATTACCCGCTGGGCTTCACCCCCTTCGAGGAGCGCAAGTACCAGAAGTTCCAGCGGGGCGTGGTCACCAAGTGCACCTTCTGCCCGGAGCGGCTGGACCAGGGGCTGGAGCCTGCCTGCGTACAGACCTGCATCACCGGCGCCCGCTACTTCGGCGACCTGGCGGACCCCGCCAGCCAGGTCTCCCGGCTGTTGCGCGAGCGCTACGCCTTCCGCCTCCTCCCCGAAGCCGGCACCGAGCCTTCGGTCTATTATTTGGCGTGAGGCGATAGCGATGACCAGGCCAAAAGGAGCGTTTGACCCCTGTGATGCTCCGGTATTGGTTATTGAGCAAATACGATGATTTTGCATGTCATTGGCTCTCAGAATGACACGTTGGTGAGGCGACAGCCATGACGACAGTGACAGCGGACAAGTGGGTGGTGGGCTACCGCACTCAGCGGGAGTGGGCCTGGCTTATCAGCATCGCCTTCTTCCTGGGCGGAATAGGAGCGGGCCTGTTTATCCTGTCCACGTTCTTGGACTTCATCGTAGGGGCTGTGGTAGGCCTCTTGGTCGTGGCGGTGGGCAAAGGCACGGCGCACCTGCTGTACCTGGGCCACCCCGAGCGGGCGTGGCGTGCTCTGATGCGCCCCCAGACGTCGTGGATCAGCCGGGGCCTTATCCTGGTGGTGGTGTTCGTGGTCTTCGGCACTCTCTCCCTGGTGGCTGGGGACAGCGCCGTGGGCGACGTGTTTGCGGGCGTCGCGGTGGCCGCGGCCCTGGGGGTGGCCGTGTACTCGGGGTTTGTGCTGGCCTACTCGCCGGCCATCTCCTTCTGGAACACGGCGCTGCTGCCGTTGCTTTTCCTGCTCTACAGCTTCCTGGGTGGCATCGCCCTGACCTTTGTGCTCTACCCCTGGCACAACCAGGCCGTGGCTGGCGCCCGCGAGGTCCTGGAGACCGCCGAGGTGGGCCTGGTGCTGACGGCGCTGCTGTTCGTCGTGGTCTACCTGGCCACCATGTTCTACGGCGCCCTGCCTAGCCGGCAAGCCGTGCGGAATCTGGTAAGGGGCAGGCTTGCCACGCTCTTCCTTCTAGGCGTGGTTGGCGTCGGCCTTCTGATGCCTCTAGCCGTTGCGCTGGCCGTGCGCTTCGGGGGAGTGGAGGCGGCTACCGGCGCCTGGCTGCTGGTGGGGTCCGGCCTGCTGGAGCTTTGCGGTGGCCTGCTCTTCCGCTACTGCCTGCTGCGTGGCGGGGTGTTCTTCCCGCTGATCTGAGGCTCGAGCAACGCTTCCTGGAATTCTCGAAAAGTGCGGACCGCCGCGGCGATCCTTCGAGGATCAGATGCTGCGGCCAGCCGTGGCGGGTCGGTTGTCTTGTTGTACTCCTTGCCGTTTCGGCGGAAGATGTCACCCAGAAGCTTAGCGGGACGGCAATTGTTCTCAGGGTTGGACAGGTGGGGGACTCGCGCGTCCCCGCCGAGCACTTGGCGGAGCGCTTCGTTGTCGGCCATTAACCAGCCCTCGATGCTGTGGTCAACAACCACGTAGCTGATACTTAGCGTGGGAAGGCAGCCCTAAGTTGGGCTTGAACGGGCAATACAGAGGCTCTAGTCTTCTCGATGTCCGTGCATTCCGAATCAATGCAAATGAGTACTTTGCTCAGCTGCTGGTGCAAGGAACGTGCAGCCTTGATTTGATTCACCAGTTCCTTGGTCTTCAGCATGTCTCCTTTGCGGACGAACCGGGCCTGTGGTGCAGAAGAACGAGGGACCGTCTTTCTGGCTAGGCCAATAATGGCATCCCTACCACCCTTCTGGTCTTCCACCACGAGTAGGATCAGGGCACTGCTCCCAGATGTCCGGCATAGTAGAGTTCGCCCAGCCCCAGTTCTTTTAACGCCTTTCGGATACCGCGAATACTCGCCACCGGCTTCACCTTGGTTTCCCCATTCTCCTTCCAGACGATGAGCACGCTTTCCGGGGGCACATGATCAAGTAAATATGGCGAGTGCGTGGTGATGATGACCTGGGAGTGGCGGCTGCCAGCCTTGAGTATCTCCGCCAGGTACTCCATCTGGTGGGAGTGCAGATGTGTATCGGGGTTCTCGAAAGCTACCAGGGGCGGAGGCTCTGGGACCAGCAGGGCAAGCAGAGTGGCCACCAAACGCACGCTGCCCTCGGACATGTTCCACGCCGGAATGCGGCCCGGGATGCCCTTCTCCCGCCAGGCGACGTAGGTCTTGCCGTCTTCTGTAAGCGGCGAAAGCAGCTTCTCCACCTCTGGAATTGCCGCCTTCAGGTGCTCTTCGACTTCGGAGAAGACCTCGCTTTGCTCGCTGAATATCCAATGGAGGAGAGTGGCGACGTTGCCGCCATCGGGCGTGAGGCGAGTCTGCTTGGCTACTGGCTGCGGCTGGCGCATGACGTGGGCCAGGAAATCATAGAACGTCCAGCTTGACATGAGTCTCCTGGCTGCCGTTCTGCCGCTATTTCCAGGTGGGACAAGGAGGCTCTCTTGAGGCCCAACTGGGAATTCAGTTTTGTCGCCATGTACCAGACCGTCCTCACCTCTCAGAAAACCAGTTTCGCCACCAGAAAGGGCCTCCTTCTTGACCTTGACGTCCCTTTCAAATGTCGGTCCTTGCACTTCGAGTGCATATTCGAAAACATTACTGTCACGGTGCGGTGGCTGCCATAGCACATGCAGCGAGATTAGGCGTTCTTGGTCGCCTCCCCACGCAACCTCTTTGAAGCCGTGCCGTCTTTCAAATGGCAGGTCCGTCCGACCTGTCGTTGCTACTTCCGAGAGGAAGCGCAGGCAGTCCAGGATGTTGCTCTTGCCTGCGGCGTTGGGGCCTACTAGCACCGTCAGCGGCTTTAGCGGGATCTCGATGTCCTTGAGGCTCTTGTAGTTCTGGACCCGCAAGGTCTCTATCATCGCGCCCATTCTAGCACTTTCTTGGCGCTGGCTCATTGACACGGCCTGGCCTCGGTCTACAATAGGGTTATAGGAGCGAGTCATGGTGGCCTGCGCTTTTTGCAAAGAGCCTGTGGATGACAAGGAAGCTGTGACCCAGGGCGGGAAGCTCTACTGCTGCGAGGCCTGCGCCTTTCAGGGCAGCCTCAAGAAGGGGAGCATCTGCGGCTCGCAGTCCAGTGTGGAAGCCGGCATGGCGTACAACCGCCGCCAGGCGCAGAGCACTGAATAGGTGCTACGCGGGGCGCGCGCCCCGTCGTGGGGTGTCGCCTGCGGCGGACCGCTCTCCTGGTGTTGGGGGGTTGGCTTGATGGGTGAACGGTGTATAATCGCCCCTGTATGGCATCGAAGGTGCTGGTTACCGGCGGGGCTGGTTTCATCGGGTCCCACGTAGTGGACGCCTGTGTGGACAACGGCTACGACGTGGCTGTGGTGGACGACCTGTCCACTGGCCGGCTCGAGAACGTGCACCCACGGGCGCGTTTCTACCAGGTGGACCTGAACGAGCCATCTCTCGCCGAGGTGCTGGAGACGGAGCGCCCCCAGGTGGTCGTCCATCACGCCGCGCAGATCAGCGTCAAGGTCTCCATGCAGGACCCATATCGGGATGCCCAGGTCAATGTCCTGGGTAGCTTGCGCCTGTTCCAGCTCTGTCACCAGTCTGGGGTGCGAAAGGTCGTCTTCGCCTCCAGCGGTGGCGCAATCTACGGCGATCCCCAGCGCCTTCCCTGCGACGAGGACCAGCCCACCCTACCTCTAAGTCCCTACGGCATTGCCAAGATGACCGTGGAGCATTATCTACGGGTGATGTGCCCCATATGGGGACTGGACTATACCATCTTGCGCTACGGCAACGTGTACGGGCCGCGGCAGGACCCTCAGGGGGAAGCGGGTGTAGTGGCCATCTTCACCGGCCGCATGCTCAGAGGCGAGCCTGTGACCATCAACGGCGACGGAGAACAGACCCGGGACTACGTATACGTGGGCGACCTGACGAGCGCCAACCTGCTAGCTCTGGACAAGGGATCAAGCGAAGCGTGTAATATCGGCTCCGGTGCGCCGGCGTCAGTCAACGAGGTCTTTGCACACCTGGCCCGTCTCACGGGCTACACGCTATCCCCACACCATGGCGCCCCGCTTTCCGGTGAGGTCAGGCACATCTATCTGAGTGTGGACAGGGCTTGGCGGGTGCTGGGCTGGCAGCCCACCATCAGGCTTGGCGGGGGCCTGGCACGTACTGTGGACTTCTTCCGCAGTGCTGCGCCGGCCCGGTAACCCCGTGCTGCGGCTTGGAACACCGGGTAGCCGCCACCAGCCAACGTCACAGCGATGCCAGCCGCCGCCGTATGCGCAGCAGGTCTCGCAGGACCTGGTAGGCCAGGGGCCAAAGCCGCAGCTTGCTTTGCCTGCGGTTGGTCCAGGTCACCGGCATCTCCACGACGGAGTGCCCGAAATGCTGGGCCAGGCCCAACAGCTCTACGTCAAACAAGAAGCCGTCAGTGGTAAGCAGGGGAAACAGCTTCTGGGCGACGGCGCTGCGAAAGAACTTGAAGCCGCACTGGCTGTCGCGGACTCCCTTCAGGCCCACCAGTGAGTTCGCCGCCAGGCGAAAGTTACGGGAGACCAGCCGCCGGTACCAGGGCTGGGGCACCAGTATGTGAGCGCCCCGCACCCGCCGGGAGGCGATGACGACGTCCGCTCCCTGCCCCAGGTGGGAGAGTGCGCCGACGACGGCCGAGAGGTCGGTGGACAGGTCCGCGTCCATGAACCCCGCATAGCGGCCTCTGGCCGCCAACATCCCTGTCTTCACGGCACAGCCCTTGCCCCGGTTCACTTCGTGGCGTATGACGCGGAAACGCGGGTCCCCCTGGGTGGCGCCAGCCGCCGCAGCCGAGGTATCATCCCCGCTCCCATCGTCCACGACGATGACCTCCCAGCTTCGGGGGCCACGGTACGTTTCCAGGTAGTCCCGCAACCGGAGAAGGGCGTCGCGTATCCCCTGGCCCTCGTGATAGGCCGGCACCACGATGGAGAGCTCTATGTCCTCTGAGTCGGAGGGCATGCGATTCTTGGGTATTATAGCAGGGTATCTGGGCAAACGGGGCTGTGATATAATCGGGGCGCCTGGTGGTCAACATAGACTCCAACTACCTTGTACAGCTTCTGTCCGGCGTGCGCAGTGGAGAGTTGCCAGTAGACGAGGCTCTCTCCCGATTGCGTACCCTTCCCTATCAGGACCTTGGTTTTGCCAGGGTGGACCATCATCGTTCCCTGCGCCTGGGGTTTCCCGAGGTTGTCCTGGGCCTGGGCAAAACCGCCGAGCAGATCGCGTCCATAGTGGACTCGCTGGCCTCCCGGAACGGCCGGGTGCTGGTCACCCGGGCCAGCCCTGAGGCCTATGCCCTGGTCAAACAGAAGCATGACGTCGCGCTATACCACGAGGCGGCCCGGGCCATCACCGTCGGGCAGCCGGAGTCACCGCTGCGGCCGGGTGTGGCCGTGGTCTGTGCGGGCACGGCCGACCTGTCCGTGGCAGAGGAGGCTTGCGTCACCGCCACCATCATGGGCAACGAGGTAGAGCGCCACTACGATGTGGGTGTGGCCGGGGTTCACCGCTTGCTGGACATTGTGCCGCGACTCCAAGGGTCCCGGGCCATTGTGGTGGTGGCCGGTATGGAGGGTGCATTGCCCAGCCTGGTGGGTGGCCTGGCCGGGACTCCGGTGATTGCTGTCCCCACCAGCGTGGGATATGGGGCCAGCTTCGGGGGATTGGCCCCGTTGCTGGCCATGCTCAACTCCTGCGCACCGGGTGTAGCCGTGGTGAACATAGACAACGGTTTTGGGGCGGGGTATCTGGCCGCCCTGATCAACAGGGGTTAGACATGGCGGGTATTGAGGCTCAGGTCTTAGAGTTCATCCGCACGGTATATGACGTGGTGGGTTGGCCTGGCGTGGTCTTGATGATGGCCATTGAGAGCGCCTGCGTCCCGCTGCCCAGCGAGATCATCATGCCCCTCAGCGGGTGGATGCTTATCAGGGAGCGGGGTCTGTCTCTGGCCTATCTGCTGCTGGCCGCCTTCTATGGTGGTCTGGGTAACCTCCTGGGCTCGCTGGCCGCCTACTGGGTGGGCGCGTGGGGTGGGCGGCCCTTCCTGGAGAGGTACGGCCGCTATTTTCTGATCACCCAGCACGACTTGCAACTCGCCGACCGCTGGTTCGCCCGCTACGGCGATATTGCCGTGCTGGTGTCGCGCGTGCTGCCGGTGGTGCGCACCTTCATCAGCCTGCCCGCGGGCATCGCCCGGATGAACCTGCTCCGGTTCAGCATCTACACCTTCGCCGGGTCCTTCGTGTGGAGCCTGGGGCTGGCCTATGGGGGATATCTCTTGGGAGAGCATTGGGAGCAGCTCCGCGCGGTAATGCGTCCCTTCGATATACCAATCATCCTCGCCTTGCTTGTGCTCCTGGCGCTTTTCCTGCGCCGCAGGCTCAAGGGCTTGGGGCGCTCCGGAATGCGCCAGGCCACCGACGGGCCAAATAGTCCTCGCTCCCCTGGTGGCAGAGAGTTAGACTCGTCCTGAGTTTGCCGAAGGAGTGAGGGGGAGGTATGCCGTGGTCAAAGCGAGCGTTCCGCATTTTCTGGCGCTGCTCTGTGGGGCTGGGCACGGTGCCCTTTAGTCAGTATAGAAGGAGACATCCATGGAAAGAGAGCTGGAAAGGATAAAAGAGCGGGAGCCCGCCATGTTCGACCGGGTGCTGGAGCAGAGCCATCAGCTCCTCAAGGATGAGAAGAAACATGCTGCCAGTTTCCCTCACGTCATCAAGTTCCAGGACATACCCTGGACGCAGGGCGCCCAGGCCTTTCACAAGCACCTTATCCGCGGTCCGGCGCTGGATATGCCCTACAACACTGGCATCCGCAGCATGGTGGCCCTGGAGCAGATACTGGCCCCGTCCGGCAGGTCGGGGCGGCACCGCCACTACTTCGAGGCCATGTTCTACATCCTGGAGGGCGAGGGCTACGAAATCCACGACGGCAAGCGCTATGACTGGCAGCAGGGCGACATCGCCATGGTGCCCACCTACACCGTGCACCAGCACTTCAACACCGACCCCAAGGCAAGTGCCCGCCTGTTCTACATAATCCCCGGCATCTTCCGGTTCATGGGCATCTCCGAGACGGAGCAGATCGAGCTCCACATCAACTACCGCGTCCCTGACGGCGCAACACCCATATACGGCGACGGCAACCGCTTCACCGGCTACCGTACGGGGGATGGCAAGGAGTTCTTCTTCGGCCTGGACGAGCCCCTCCAGAAGATGATGGACGACATGAAGGCCATGGCTGAGCTGGTGGGCGAGCCCAAGGACGACTACGAGCGCGTGATGAAGCAATTGGCCGAGGAGAACGAGTGGCGGGGCCGGGTGCCGCGCACGGTGCGCCCCTCCCAGCTTCCGTGGCAGAACACCCGCATGGGCAAGATCAAGTACCTGGTGCACCCGAGGCTGGGCAGCGCCCTGCGGACCATCGAGTCGTTCCTCCAGGAGCTGCCGCCGGGCGGCGCCTCGGGGAAGCACCTCCACGTAGGCGAGGAGCTACATCTGGTGCTGGAGGGCAAGGGCTACGACATCCATGATGGTGTGCGGTGGGACTGGGAGAAAGAGGATATGGTGGCTATCCCCATCAATACAGTGCACCAGCACTTCAACGCCGACCCCAAGAACCCAGCCCTGTTCCTATCGGTGCAGTCCCGCCTGTTCGACCTGGTGGGCCATGGCGGCGTGCGCCACCTGGAGGATGCGCCGGGTGCAAGCTTGACACAGGCCAATGCCTGGCCTTAAATTAGGCTATCGTCGCGAGACCGGCAGACACTTGTCGCATGTCTTAGTTACCTGTTGTCCCAGAAAGGAGGCGCCACGTGGAACGGGAAGTCGAGCGGATGCGGGAGAGGGAACCCATCGAACAGGACCTCATGATTGAGGACGCTGTCCGCAAGCTCAAGCACGAGAAACAGGTCTTCGGCAAGAAACCCCACGTGCTCAAGAACTCCAGAGTGCCCTGGTCTCAGGGTATCCAGGCCTATCACAAGAACTGGATCCGCCCTATTCACTTCACCGACCCCCTGGAGTCCTACAGTGCTCCACATCACTCCTTCCTGGTCCTGGAGCAGATAATCCCACCGGGCAGCAAGTCGGGCAAGCACCGCCACTACCCTGAGGCCGCCTTCTACATCATGGAGGGCCGGGGCTACGAGATCCACGACGAGAAAAAATGGCCCTGGAAGGCCGGCGACATATTCTGCGTTCCCACCTACTGCGTTCACCAGCACTTCACTGACCCCGATACCTCGGCCCGCCTGTTCTACGTGGTCCCGCTGCTGTTCAGCACCCTGGGCCTGGCCGAGACGGAGCAGATTGAGACCCACCCTCTGTACAAGCTATCGGAAGAGAGCAAGGCCCTGATGGGCATAGACGACCAGCTCGCCAAGATGCTGGCGGTGCGCAAGGCCGCTCCCACCTACACGGGCGAGCCTGCCAACACCTATGAGACGTACCGCAAGCGGATCGCCGACGAGGTCCAGTGGCGGCTCAACTGCACCCACATTGTGGATGGCGCCCAGCGGCCCTGGGAGGACACGGCCATGGGCCGCCTCAAGTATCTGAGCCACCCCACTATTCCCACAGGGCTCCAGATGATTGACGCTTGGGAGCAGGAGATACCACCGGGAGGGCACTCTGGCAAGCACCGCCACGTGGCCGAGGAGCTACACAAGATCCTGGACGGCGTGGGCTACGACGTCCACGATGGCGTGCGTTGGGACTGGGAGAAGGAGGACGTGGTGGTCATTCCCAGCCACACCGTGCACCAGCACTTCAACGCCTCCAGGGAAAAGCCCGCGCGGTTCTTGTCCTATCAGTCCCGCATCTACTCCCACTTCGGGCATGGCGGCGTTGAGCACCTGGAGGATGCCTCGGCCACTTAGCGCAGTGATCAAGAAGCTAGACCACGTCGCCATCGTTGTCCGGGACATGCAGGAGGCCCTGGGCTTCTACCGTGACCTGCTGGGCTTGCGCTGTTCCGAGGTCAAGGAGCTGCATGGCCAGGGGGGCTTCCGCACGCTGCTGGTCTTCGTGGACCTGGGCAATGCCGAGTTGGAGTTGGTCCAGCCACTCCAGGAGGGCGACACCATGGGCCGGTTCCTTCAGGAGCGGGGCGAGGGCCTGCACCATGTTTGTTTTGAGATAGATAGCCTGCCCGGGACGGCGGCTGAGCTCCAGAGCAAAGGGGTGAAGCTGAGGTACAACGGCCAGCACCGCAGCGGCAAGCTGGACTTCCTTTACCCGCAAGAGTGCAAGGGCGTGCTCGTCGAGGTGCTGGAGAAGCCCGGGCCGGTACATTAGAGCCTTCGTCTAAGTGCACCTGCTCGTGGTTCGACAGGCTCACCATGAGCGGGCGTTGTGGGCCGCTCATCCTGAGCTTGTCGAAGGACGAGCGGCCCTCCTGCACTAGGACACAATGCCAATCAGGAGGACAATAAGGTGGAACGAGAACTGGAACGCCTGCGCGAGCGGGAACCCAAGATGCACGACTATACCTGGAACGAGAACATGTACCTCCGTTGGGAGGAGCAGCGGAAACAGTACGCGGCCAGGCCGCGCATCCTCAAGTACAGCTCGGTCCCCTGGGAGCAGGTGTGGATGGCTTACCACAAGGTCTTTGCCGCAGCACCAGAATGGACCACCCGCAAGAAGAACTTCTCCCCCATTCGCACCATGACCGTGCTGGAGCAGATCATCACCCCGGGCGGCAGGTCGGGCAAGCACCGGCACTTCCCTGAGGCCCTCTTCTTCGTTCTGGAAGGCAAGGGCTGGGAGATCCACGACGACAAGAAGTGGCCCTGGGAGGCCGGCGACGCCATGTGCGTCCCCACCTATTGCATCCACCAGCATTTCGCCGACCCCTCCACGGGCGCGCGTCTGTTCTACATCGTCCCTGCCCAGTTCGAGCTTATGGGCATGGCCCAGATCGAGCAACTGGAGGTTCACCAGGGCTTCCAGCTCCCCAAGGGGACCGAGCAGATCACCGGCTCCCGGGGCCAAGCGCTGGGCTACAAGCGGCCCGATGGCGTCGAGATACACCTGGCCATGGACGAGGCTGAGCTTACCGCCGCTATGGCCAGCAAGCAGAATGCGGCCAAGCTGACCGGCGCTCCGGCCAACACCTACGACAAATACATCGCACGCCTGGCGGAGGAGGCCGAATGGCGGCGCGACTGCCCCCACGTGGTCCATGGCGCCCAGCGACCCTGGGAGGAGACCCGCATGGGCCGCCTGAAGTACCTCATCTACCCCGGCATACCTTCGGGCATCGTCACTCTGGACGCCTGGATACAGATCATCCCGCCCGGGGGCCGCTCGGGCAAGCACCGCCACGCGGCGGAAGAGGTCCACAAGATCATGGAGGGCCGGGGCTACGACGTCATTGACGGCCAGCGCCACGACTGGGAGAAGGAGGACGTGGCCTGCATGCCCATCCTGAGCACGCACCAGCATTTTAATGCCAGCAGCACGGAGCCTGCCATGTTCTACTCGGTGCAGCCGCGCCTGTACGACTTCATCGGCCACGGCGGCTATGAGCACTTCGAGGATGCCTATGCCCCGTAGGTTCCCCACCTTGCCCTCTCCGTTGACCCTAACGAACGGCCTTTCGTGTTGGCGATGGTGCTACGGCGCGGAGGAGTCCCCGTAGAATCGGCCTATCCCGACTGACAGACACCACGGGGGTGCACATATGGCCACCAGATCCTTTGTCTTGATAGAAACCAGCATAGGCAAGAGCCGGGCCGCGCTCGATGCCCTGAGAAAGGTCAACGGTGTGGCCGCGGCTGACGCGGTCACCGGGCCTTATGACATCATTTGCGTGCTTGAAGCCCGTGACCTCAATGCCGTGGGTGACGTCGTGTCCGGCCAGATCCACCGAGTCCCTGGCGTGTCCCGGACTGTGACTTGTGTCGCCATGGACGCGATGGGCTATAGGTAGGAGGACAGCGCCAATGGCGCCGGCATTGCCAGCCGTACCCAGACGCGAGGCATGTTTGGCCCACTTCCCCTTTTGCCCGACACGCTTCGACGGCAAGGAGGAAAGGGGACGCCCAAGCTTCCGGCGCTGAGCTTCAGGTGCGTCTGTCCGTGGAACCACGCTTAGACCGGACCGGAGATGACCTGTTGCCAGAGCATTCCCTCGTGAGTCATGCCTCCGCGGGGTCAGCCTGGTGAAGCATGGTCGGTAACCGGCATATTGACCCACACTTGGCCCTTGCGAATCTCGATGTTGAACTCGCAGTCCGGGTTGGTACACACCCAGGCCTTGTACCGAATCGGGGCGCTCTCGGGGCCGTAGTCCGACAAGGGCACCAGTTCACCCACCTGGCACTGCTGGCACCTGGGGAACGGCCATTCAGGTATTAGAGCCATTGGTCACCACCTCCCCTGACCCGCTGGTGGGCGGGACTGACGCCCGGTGGCTCTGGACAAGTCCCACCCTGATCCCACAACAACCTGGCCCAGTAACCTCCTGTCTTGCGCCAGAGCACTTGTTGCCCATGACCGCCTGTATGTCACTTGATGGCAACAGAGGGCACGCGATCCCGGGTGTCGCCTGGGGCCATAGTCCACCGCTTGTGGGCTTCCCCGGCAACCCTAACAGACATGGGCGCGCCCGTCAACTCTCGGAGGACATGCCCCTTGACATTGGCCGCGCCAGGTGCACGGGCGCCAGATTGATACCAGGCTGGTGGACCGCTTTGCAGACTACGTAAGAGGTCGGGTAGCCCAGGGTTGCACCAATGGCAGAGTGTTGCTCAGGGAGATCGAGGGGCAAGGCTATGTGGGGAGCTATACCTCGCTCAAGCGCTTCCTGAAACCCCTGCGGGAGAGCGAGCGTTGGCGCGCAGAGATCAGGTGGGAAGCACCGCCAGGGCTTTATGCTTAGGTCGATTGGGGCGACTTTAGCGCAGAGTTGCCCGACCACTCCCTGATAAGGCTACATGCCTTTGTGTTCACCCTGGGCTACTCACGGGTGACGTATGTGGAGTGGACTACCAGGATGGACCTAGCCACATTGGAGCGCTGCCACGAGCACGCGTTCAGCTACCTTGTCACTTTTCACGTTATTGACCCAGAACACGTAGAGGACAACGAAATTGCGCAAGACGTGGCGCTCCACCGACTGAAGGAAGGCGGGGCCGCCGCTCTCCAGACGCTTGAACAGGTTCACCCGGCAAAACCCCATGAGGCGCTTGCCAGCGCGGGACAGGGCCTGTATTTGCCTATTCTCCGAGGGCGTGGGGGCTTGTGCGGAGACGCGGCTACGTAGTTGCCCAGGCCGTACCTGGGCAGCGCGAGCGAGTTGATGGTAGCTACGACCGGTTCCGCGTACAACCTGGCATACTTGTCATCCGGGTCGTTGTCGTTGATAGTGAACTTGGCTGTCCTGGGGTCTCGCAGTGGGAAGTAGGAGCGAGTGCCATCCTCGAAGGTCAGGAACTTCCGCCCGTTCGTTGGGTCGGTCTCGGCGTAGTTGTCCTTGATGAAGCTGCGGGTGCGGCGCACCATATACAGGCGCATCAGGTCACGCCAGTCGTCGGCGTACTCGCTCTTCTCAAAGGCGGCGAGGGAGCGCACAGGGCATTGGTGGCGGCGGATGAACTCTGTCTCGCCCAATTCCTCCAGCTTTCTCTCCGGGCGAATCGCCAGCTCCTTGTCTTCGGGGACGAAAAGGCGGAGCTGAGAGGACAGGTCGAGATAGGTCTTGTTGTACGGCGTTGCCGACAACATAATGCACTTGCTGTCGTTCACCTGGATGTATTCCCGGATGGCCCGGTAACGTTTTCCTTCGCGATTGCGCAGGTTGTGGCTTTCGTCTATGAGCACAACTCGATAGCGTCTCAGGTCGGGCAACTCCTGTACTACCCTGCTGCTAGAAAGCACTTTGCCAATGACGCGGTAACGGTCTACGTAGTCCTGCCACATCTTGACGAGGTTCTTGGGGCAGATAATGAGGGTCTCCGTTGACTGGTCGTCCTGGAAGACGCGGGCCAGGGCGGTGGCCACGAGGGTCTTGCCGAGGCCAACCACATCGCCAATGAGGACGCCATCGCGCTTGTTGAGGTGGTGGGCTGCGATCTTGACCGCCGCGGTCTGGAACTCGAAGAGGCGGTTGCCGAAGTCGCGGGGGATACGGAACTCTGACAGGCCCGCCCTGGCCTCCTGGGAAAGATGGTAGGCGATCTTCAAGTAGATGTGGTACGGCGGCGGCTGTTCTTCGCGGGCCCAACTGGAGTCAATTATCTCGGCCAGTTCGGCGGAGATGTCCAAACACCAGCGGTCGTTCCAGCGATCGTTGAACCATTTCTGGAGCTTGTTGCAGGCGTCGTGGTCTAGGACGTCTAAGTTCAGCTCGCCCTGTTTGGACAGGCCGGCCAGGGTCAGATTGCTGCTGCCCAAGAAACCAATGCTGGGGTTGTTGGGGTCGGTCCGGTGAAGGAGATACAGCTTGGCGTGAAGCCCGTGGCGCAGGAAGAGCTTGATGACGACTTTCCCACCTTTGATTTGCGCGCTGAGTTGCCGTAACCCAGCTTCGTCCTCGTTGGTGGGTGCTCCAAGTGTGAGCTGCTCGCGGAACTCCTCGGCCATGCGTTGCTTCAGCCGCAGTACCTCGTGCTGGTCTATCCGGCCATCCCCACGAGCGAGGCTTACCAGAAGGCGTAGCTCCTCGTGAGGGAGCGGCTGCATGCCGACCAGGAGCCGGCAACGTGAGCCGTCGCCGCCTTCCCAAGGATCAATGAGGGGGCCGACCTGTCGCCATCCCCTGAGATTGAAATAGCCCACGCAGAAGTCGGCCCGTTCGGAAAGACGAAGGGTCTGCTGCAACGTCGGCAGAAGCGGTAGTTCGATGTTGTCGAATATGCGAGGCACCGTGAGCCTCCTCTCACAGCGATGAAGTCCACCTGCGCCACCTCGGCCCAACCACCGGCGTCAACAGGCGGGCTCCGTTTACTCACATGGGCTAACAAGGCACCTTCTCGACATGGGCAATTGTGCAACTTATGGCGATACGGTGCAAGGGGTGCCCCCACGGCCCGCCGTTTGCGGGCGGTGGCCCAGGTCTTGCCCCAAGGGGAGCCATGCCCTAGAATGCCCAAGGGCTACGATGCAGAAGCACAGACAGGTCCGCAAGGCCGTCATCACCGCCGCCGGGTGGGGAACTCGCTTTCTCCCCGCCACCAAGGCCCAGCCCAAGGAGATGCTGCCCCTGGTGGACAAGCCCATGATCCAGTACGTGGTGGAGGAGGCAGTCGCCGCCGGCATCGAGCAGCTTATCATCGTCACTGCCCTGGGCAAGCGGGCCATCGAGGACCACTTCGACCGTTCCCTGGAGCTCGAGGCCGCGCTGGAGTCCAGGGGGGACACGCGCCTGCTGGCCGACGTGCGCCGCATCTCCGATCTGGCCGACATCTGCTACATTCGCCAGAAGGAGCAACTGGGACTGGGCCACGCCGTGCTCACCGCCCGCAACCTGGTGGGCCAGGAGCCGTTCGCCCTCCTCCTGCCTGACGACATCATCGCCGGCCCGGTGCCAGTGCTGTCCCAGCTTTTGGAGGTGTACCACCGCTTTGGCTGTAGCGTGGTGGCCGTGGAGCAAGTGGCGCGCGAGCGGCTGGGCAGCTACGGCGTGATCTCGCCAAGACCGATAGAGAAGCGCGTGTACCGAGTGCAGGAGCTGATCGAGAAGCCGGACCCCGCGGACGCGCCCTCTGACCTGGGAGTGGTGGGCCGATACGTGCTCACCCCCGAGGTCTTCGACGCCATAGTCGAGACCCCGCCGGGCAAGGGGGGCGAGATCCAACTGACCGACGGGCTGCGCCTCCTCTTGCAGTGGCAAGGGATCTACGCCTGCCAGTTCGAAGGCACCCGCTATGATGCCGGCACACCATTAGGCTTCCTCAAGGCTTCAGTGGAACTGGCCCTGGCCCGGGAAGACATCGGGCCCGCGCTGCGCCAGTACCTCAAGGGGCTGGACCCCCTTTAGGGCACCTCGGACCCATCGGGGCTACGGGGTGGGGGACGGCGGGGGCCTCGAAGACCCACAACCCTGTGTTGCGATCGCTGCCCAGGATGTAGCTGCCGCCATCGGGGTGCTTGAGAAGATAGACACCCCAGAACTCCGAGCCAGCCACCGTGTCCACGAAGTGGGCCACCTCCGTGGGATGGGCTGGATCGCTGAAGTCCACCACCCTGATGCCCTGCGAGTACCAGGATATGTACGCCCGGCGGCCAGCTATCACCACGTTGTGCATAGTGTGGATGCCAGGAGGCGGCGGTTCCGCCATCACGCCCTCGGTGGCGAACTGGCCGACCTCGATGATGTGCCCGGGGTCCCTGACGTCCAGGATGCGGCCGTAGCCCCAGCCGTTGAAGGCACCTGGCGCGGCCGTGATATGTTCGCCGAGCATGCCCACGGCGGGCAGCGCGGCGATGGCCGCCGACGCCGGGTCCAGCCCCATTACGGCGAAGGCCGTGCGGCGGCTCACGAACACCGCGGGGATAGTGCCCAGAGACGGGTCTCCCGGCATGGCCATCACCTGGTCGGGCGCATCGGCCTGGCTGAACACCACCGCGCCACCGTAGCCAGCCTGTGCCACAAGCGACACCTTCTCATCGAAGCGGCAGATACCCCGCTCGACGAGTGCGATGGTCTCTTCCCCGGCAGCCAGCGGCACCGCGGGCGGGGGCGGCACGGGATCCCCGGGGCAGGCGAGACCGGCAAAGACAGTCGGTCCATTCATGGCGCCGTCCGGGAGCTGGGAAAGCGCCCGGGTGAAGCGGGCCCTCACGGCCTGGAAGGTCCCCACGAAAGTCCCGGTATCCACGCTGAACCTGAGCCCCGCGGTCGAGAAGTCCTCGTCCCCCATGAACACCAGGCTACCATCGGCAGTGGGCACAGCCACGTGGGCATTGCCCTCGGGGGGCAGGCCGCTCACCGGGTCCGGGTCCAGGTAGTCGCTATCGCCCAGGAAAACCGGATTCGCCGGGTCCGTGATGTCCAGCAAGACAAGTCCAGCGTCCCAGTAAGAGAGATAGGCGATGGTCTTGCCCGCCAGCGCGGGGTTGGAGTGGTCCGATGGGTAGCTCTGTGCCCACACGTCGTGCAGGAAGGAAGCTGGCAGGATGCCCAAAGCCAACTGGTCCGTATTTGGGTCAAACCAGTCGGACTGTCCCCGGGCGGCCACATCCACCGGCGCCCGGGGATTGGTGATCTCCGCAATATGGAAGTCCCGCTCGTTCGCGTCAGCCACCACCAGGACAAACGCCCTGTCTCCCTGCTGGTAGGCGAAGGCGTTGTGTACCCCGAAGTCGTAGAAGCTCGGGACAAACTGCACCGGGCCAAGTGGGTCCGTCACGTCCCAGAGCGCGATACCGGTGGTCGGGCCAGTCACGGGCGGCCTGGAACCGGACGGGCACGGCTCGTTGCCGTGGACCAGGATATCGCCCGAGAAGAAGGACGTCTCGATATGGGCCACCATCACGTCGCTTACCAGTGCCCCGGGAGGAGAGGGTATGAACGCCACCTTGCTGGGGGCTGCCGGCTCCGACAGGTCTACGACATGGACTCCGGTAATATCCGGGGAGCAAAAGGGCTGGTGGTAGGCGCCTACATAGGCGAAGCTCCGGCCACTGGGTGCGACGTGGGACCATACGTCGCTGATGTTGCCTGGCCCGGCGGCCAGGTTGAGGTGGCTGGCCACGACAAGCCCAGGCGATGGCGACCCGCCGTGCTCGGCAGAAGCTGGACCAGCAAGACCGGCCACCAGGAACACGACTATTGCGAGAAGCGCAAGGGCCTTTCTATGAGGAGCCCGCCTGGTGGGGATAATAGACTTCACTTTCCTCCTCCTCGTCGTCCGCAAACACTCATCCCCTCATTGTAGCTTTTCAGAAGGCCCGACCCCTCGAGGGCTGCGGAGTCGGATTTGCTACAATGGCTATTATGCATCCAAATCTTCTTCCCATCCCCCTGTGGCGGAAGTAGGACTATCTCTTGAAACATGGATTCGCCGCCGGCGTCGCCGCAGCCGTAGTATCGGGTTTGCCCATCGCGCTTGCCCGGTACCTGTTTGGCGTCCCCACGCCACCGGAAGTGCTGGTTGACCTGGTGACGGCGCTACTGCCCACGCCGGTGTTCGGATTCCTTGTTGGGCTGTTGGGCGGGTGGGGCAAACCCTTGCTGGTAGTCGGGCTGGCACTGGCCCTCCTCCTGGCGGGTGGGGCCATCGGAGCACTTTGGAGCTGGCTAGACGGCCGCCTGCGCGGCGTAGCTGACCAGCCACCCCCTCCGCGGAGGCGCTGGGTGCACGGGTTGGGCGTGGCGGCAGTCCTGTGGGCCCTGGCTATGGTAGTCCTGCTGCCGGGAGCGGGGCAAGGGCTGTTCGGCAGCCGGTCAGGTTGGGAGTTGCCCGTCACCTGGCTGGCCTCGGCCCTGGCCTACGGGCTGGCCCTGGTGGCCGTGGTCCGCCGCCGGGCGGCGCCAGAGCCCGAAGCTGAGACGGCGCCAGACAGGGCGTCCCGGCGCAAGCTTCTTCGAAGCCTGGGGTTGGCCGTCGCGGGAATGGTCCTGGCCTCAGCCCTGGGCGGCTACTTCTGGTCCGTAGTCGCCAGGTCGGGCAAGAGGGCATCACGCCGCCCAAGCGGCCTGTCGCCCGAGATCACGCCTAACGAGGACTTCTACTCCGTCTCCAAGAACATCTCGGATCCTTCAGTTAGCGCCACCGATTGGAAGCTTACCGTGGACGGCCTGGTGGACAGGCCGCTGGCCCTCAGCTACGAGCAACTCAAGTCACTTCCCCCGGTAACCCAGTTCCTCACCCTGGAATGCATCAGCAACGAGGTGGGCGGCGACCTCATGGGCAATGCCAGGTGGACAGGCGTGGCGCTGAGCACGCTCTTGAAGGAGGCGAGCGTCAGACCTGGGGTGCGCAAGGTAGTGCTCCACGCCGCTGACGACTACTCGGACAGCATCACCCTGGACAAAGCCCTGGAGCCCGGGACGGTTATCGCTTACGAGATGAATGGCGTGGCCTTGCCCGACGGGCACGGGTTTCCAGCGCGGCTTCTGGTCCCTGGCATCTACGGCATGAAGAACGTCAAGTGGCTGACCCGAGTCGAGCTGGTGGACTACGACTACCAGGGATACTGGCAGCAACGCGGCTGGAGCGACAGCGCGGTTATCAACACCATGTCACGCATTGACACCCCCAGGGACTACAAGAACAGGCCCGGCGACATTGACTTCATTGGCGGAGTGGCCTTCGCAGGCGACCGGGGCATCGCCCAGGTAGAGGTGAGCACCGATGACGGGCGCACCTGGAGCCGTGCCGAGGTCAAGGAGGCACTCTCGCCCTACACCTGGGTGTTGTGGACCAGGGCCCGGGCTCCCCAGGCCCCTGGCAGCTACCTGCTCAAGGTCCGGGCCACCGACAAGACGGGGCGATTGCAGTCCCCCGAAGACATGGAGCCTCTCCCCGACGGCGCCACCGGCTACCACACTGTGGTGGTACGCATCGTGGACGAGCCAGCCCCTACACCTTAGACAGCCAGATAGTTCGCTTTCTACACCAACGCGTCGCAGAACGGGGCGCACCATCCAACACGCGCCAGCCGACAGGTTGTACCTCACTGTCATCACTACCCAGGGATGCTTGCCTGCTGATCGGGTCGAAAAAAGTGTAAGGTCCGTGCCTCCTGTTTCGTCTCATAAGTGAAAGGACGAGAGAGGAGGTGAATGCGAAATGCCTTCGTAGGGTAGTACCCAACACCAACCAGCGAGAAAGCAAGTACCACACGAGTTGAAAGAAAAGGAGATTCCGTGATGAAAGCACTCAGGTCGTCAACCAAAGTCATCCTGGCACTGCTCGTTGCCCTCAGCATGGGGCTAGCCCTGACGGGAGCCGGGAGATTCGTCCACGCGCAGGAGGCAAGCGGCGGGTCTGCCACAATCCAGATCACCGACGGTCATGGCTCACCGGTGGAAGGAGCCACCGTCGAGGTCTACGATGCCAGCGGGGCCCTGGTGGGGACAGGGACGACGGACCGGACCGGACGCGCCAGCTTCGGGGGATTGGCCCGCGGGACCTACGAGGCGAGCGCCAGGTCAGGCAGACTCACTGGCAGCACGTCTTTCACGGTCCGGGGCAGTGAGCGCGTCCACGTGGCCATTACCCTAGGCCAGCCACAGGTTACCGCCAGTGCCATTGACCTTCTGCCCCAGCCGGCGGCTACCGTGAAGGACGTAGTCGGAACACAAGTCGAGCGGGCGGAGGAAACACTGCCTGCGGTCGTTTCCCAGCCATTGGGCACGGAGACAGCGTCCCACAACGGCGCGGCCCGCGCCGCGAATGCACTGGCGCACCTCATTCTCACCGCCGCCGTCAACCTGCCCGGGCAGACCACCGTTCAGGGCACAGAGACCAGGACCGTCTACACTGGCGCCGAGCAAAAGCACTACCGCATCTGCAACGATGCAGCTTCCACGCAGAATGTGGTGGTGCAAGTGGGAGGCCGGGCAGTGGAGACCCTGCGGCCAGGGGATTGCGTGGACGTGCGTGGGAATGATATACGTGTACAGGGGACCACCAGGGGTGGGACCGCTACGGTGCGCTACGAGCGTCTGGACTAGCACCGGACATGACCACGCCAGAACAGGATGAGGCGCTTGCGGCCAGGGCCCTTCACGGCGAGCGGGAGGCCCTGGCCGCTCTTTACCAGCGCTACTTTTCTCAGGTCTACGATCTGGCCTTCCGCCTGCTTAGAGACGCAGACCGGGCCGCGGATGTTGCTCAGGACACGTTCCTGCGGTTCATGGAAGCCAGAGAGGCCCCCCGCACCAGCGTACGGGCGTGGCTGTACACCGTGGCCCGGCATCTGGCCATAGATGATCTCAGGCGCAGAAAGCGGGTTGGTACCCCGGCTACGGCGGCCACCGATGACGAGGGAGATGTCTTTTCCCAGATTGCCGACCCCGGCCCAGGCCCGGAGAGGCTGGCCATGGAGGAAGAGACGGCACGCCTGGTGTGGCAAGCGGCCGGAGCACTCCGGCCCGAGGACTACTCACTGCTGGACCTTCACCTGCGCAAGGGTCTGGAGCCGGAGGAGCTGGCCCAGGTGCTGGGAACTTCCAAAGGCAACGTATATACCATGCTCAGCAGGCTACGAGATGCCCTGGAAGAGGCGCTTACAGCACTCCTGGTGGCAAGGCAGGGAAAACGCGGTTGCCCAGCTCTGGCTGGTATCCTGACCGGGACGGAGGCGATAAGCATGACCCCACGGCTGCGCCGGCAAGTCCTCCGGCACCTGAAGGAGTGTGGTCCCTGCCAGGCGGTGAGGCGCCGCCATGTTTCCGCCGCGGAGCTGCTGGCTGCCCTGGCTCCGGTGCCACCTTCCCCGGCACTCCAGGGGCAAGTCCTGGCCCGTTTGCTGGAACGGTTGCCCTATTCCGCCGAGCTTTCCGTATCCTCAGCCAGGGAGACCGCCGGCGAGCCGGTGGCCCAGACCGGGGCAGGCCAACCTGCACATGCGGCTTCCGCCCAGGCTGGCGCCTCCGCCGCCAAGGGCGGCCTATGGGCGCTGGTCGGCACGGTGGCCAAAGGAGCCATCATCGCCACGGCAGTGACGGGCGTCGCGGCTGCAGGCGCTTTTGGGGCAATGGTAGCCCGGGGGTCTTCTCAGATAAGGGTGGAGAACGTCAATTGCCCCGCTCTCGACCTTTCTCTGCCGTGGGCACTCAAGGGCGCCCCTGCCCTTCCAGTCCTGGACCTGCCCCGGAAGCCCGTCTCACCGGGGACTTCGGCCATCCTGCGCCTCCCAGCCAGCCAGGCTCAGATGGAGGTCACCCCATCTGAGCTCTCCCTCAAAGGATATGGCACAACCCTCACCAGCACTTTCCCAGTGTCTCTGGCACGCCTGGAATGGGACGGCCAGGACGTGCTGGGCAAGACTACGGTCATTACCCTGGCAAAAGACACCAGCCATACTCTGACGGTAGTCTGCAAACAGGAGTAGTACCCCCGTGATCCCCCTTGCGAAGGGGGACAGCACGGGTACTACCCAGGTCGGCGCATGTTTTTCGTACCTCGTGCTATCATTTCAAGATAAGCGATGGTTCGGAGGCGCCTGATGGTTGGGGTGGGCTGTGTTGCTGGGGACGTGTTTGCCTGCGCCAGAAGGCTGAGCAGGCTAGCGGTTGGAGTGCTTTTCCTGGCGTTGCTGGCCTGTGGCGGGCAACCTGCCTTGACAAGTACCTCGCAGGCGCCGCCCGGGGCTAACCCCACAGGTGGAACGTGGCAGCCCCGTGCGCCATTGCCTTCACCGCGCAGCGAGGTGGCTGCGGTCGCCCTGGGGGGCAAGGTCTATGTGATAGGGGGTCTGACTCCCGGCTTTGCGGTAACTGCAAAGGTCGAGGCCTACGATCCTGTGTCCGATGCCTGGGAACAGAAAACGCCGTTGCCACTTCCCCTTCATCATACGGCCGCGGCAGTGGTAGGCGGCAAGATATTCGTCGTCGGCGGGTTGACTGCCTCCGGCCCCGGGCGTGACGTCTTCGAGTACGACCCCGGAGCGGATA
The DNA here is from genome assembly GCA_016190505.1 of Chloroflexota bacterium. Lineage (GTDB taxonomy): Bacteria > Chloroflexota > Dehalococcoidia > JACPQK01 > JACPQK01 > JACPQM01. The sequence goes on from JACPQM010000069.1 coordinate 79,657, forward strand.
CCTGGCGCCCCCGAGCGCCTATGCCCACGGCTCGCGGCGCTCTGGCCGCGGCTGCCCTGGACGGCAAGGTCTACGCTATAGGGGGCGTGAGCGGTTTCGGTGGGACCAACTTCTCCGCACTGGAGGTCTACGACCCGGCCACCAACACGTGGGAGGTGAAAGCCCCTATGGGGGTGGCCCGCGACCACCTGGCGGCCGGCGTGGTGAATGGCAAGATCTACGCCATCGGCGGGCGGCTGCGCTCCAATTTCGGGACGAATCTCGACGCGAACGAGGAATACGACCCCCAGCACAACGCGTGGACTGCGAAGGCCCCTCTGCCCACGCCACGCAGCGGGATAGCGGGAGCTGTCCTCGCGGACCGAGTCTACGTGTTCGGCGGGGAAGCGCCCACGGGCACCTTCAACGAAGTTGAAGCCTACGACCCAGCCACCAATTCATGGAGACAGCTTACCCCCATGCCGACGGCGAGGCACGGCCTGGGAGCCGCCACGGTGGGCGACACCATCTACGTGGTCGCCGGAGGCGTATCCCCTGGCTCCACTGACAGCGCTGCCAATGAGGCCTTCAGCCCGCAACCGGCGGCGGCAGAGCACTATGGCCCGCCGCGGTGAACACGCAGGGCTTGATGCCTACGCCTGCTTCAACTCGGTGGCGGGATTGTCGGCGGCGACGGACACGGCGTCCGCCGGGAACTTGGTGCACTTGCCGCAGCCTCGCCAGCCACCCTTCTTGTCGGACATCATGCCCGAGAACAGGCTGACCTGACCACCTTTGATGTTGGCGAACTTGCCTGTGTGGATGGTACCGCCTTGTTTCTCCGTGACTTTGACTGCCATGGCTCCCTCCTGAGCACTTGCAACTAACAGCTATTCTAGCGCAGACGCGAGGCGCACCGTAGGGGCCCCGATAATCGGGGCCCCTACGCATGTCCCTCCACGTACGCGTCGCCTGGCCAGCGGTCCATGCGCATCAGGTTGGACCGGTAGTCAGCCTTTTCTTCCGGGCCGAGGGCCTGCCACCAGCGCTTGATCGAGTCGGCCCGGCGGTCGCCGCTGATAGGCAGGGCCGCCTCCACCTGTCGCATCAGAGCATCTTGCTCCTCGATGCTGAGCCGGGCCTCGGCCAGAGGCAGCAGCAGGTTGTTCTCCTTCTGGAAATGGAGGGCAAGCACCGCGTGAACGGCGCTGGCCTGCTGCCGGCACGTCGTAATTAGCAAGGCGCGCTCCCCTGGATCGGTTGCCTGGCCCAGGCGTACGGCGCCCTCCGCGAGCCGGGCGGCCAGCGCCTCAGCGAACCGGTGGTCGGCCTCCACAAAGGCCTGGAAGGTCTCCCCCGCCTGGTCCACGTCCCTGGTCAGCCTGGGTATCTTGTTGATACCTGGGGGCAGCGCCTTGCGGAAAATCTCCCTGACCGCCGGGAAGATGACCTTCTCCTCCCCGTAGGCGTGGTTCTTGATCACGGCCTCGGAGAATCGGGCCGCCCGGCGGAAGGAGGCCGCCTGCTCCGCGAGGTCCGTCTCGCTCAACGCCTGTGCTTTGGCCTCCAGCATAGCCAACTCCCGCAGTATCCCCTTATGCACGTAACGAAAGTTGGTGAGCCCTCCACTCATAGCGTAACCTCCTTATTTGTAGGTGACATCATCCTGGGTAGGGGCGACCCGTCGGGTCGCCCCTACGCTGTCTTCAAACACGCGATGACATCCTCCGCCGACGTCCCGGGCGGAAAAAGGGCCGCCACACCGGCGGCCAGCAAGGCCTGCCGCTCGTCCTCAGGGATTATGCCACCCACCAGCACCCGCACCTGGCCCAGCCCTCGCTCCCGCAACGTGCCAACCACCTCCGGCGCCACCCGCATGGGATCAATGCAGTAGAAGCCAATGCCGATCGCGTCCACGTCCTCTTGAAGCGCCATGGCCGCGATCTCTTCCGGCCGGGAGTACCGGCCATAGATCACCTCCATCCCGGCCTCGCGGAGCCGGGTAGCCAGATAGCGCAGGCCCCGATCATGCGGGTCCACCTGGGCACGAGTCAGCAGCACCCGTAGGGGCTGGCTTCCAGCCATCAGTAGGCACACCCCCAGCCGAAGGTCTGCTTGAGCACTGAGGCCATCTCGCCCAAGGTAGCGCCGCTACGGGCGGCCTCGACCAGCGGCACCATGAGCAAGTCCTGGCCCTTCCAGCCACCGCTGTGGCTGTGCTCGGCCGCCGCTCTGAGCTGCTCCAGCGCCCTTTGAGCGCGCCCGCTGTCCCTGGACTGGCGCCAGCGGCACACCCGCTCCGCGGCGATGCCCTCCACATCGGCGTCTGTGTGGAACCGGGGCACCGGCGGCGCCTCGCCAGAGGCATGCCTGTTTACCCCTACTACAACACGCTCCCCTTTCTCGGTCCGGTGGCGCGTCTCGTAGGCAGTGCGCTCCAGCTCGTGGCGGAACCAGCCCGACTCCCAGCACCCCTGGAAACCACCCAACCCCTCTATCCTGTCCAGCAGGGTGAAGACCTCGCGTACCAGCCGCTGGGTAAGCCACTCCACGTAGTAGGAGCCGCCCAGCGGATCGGCGACGGCGGGGATGTTGGTCTCATGCTGGATGACCTGCTGCGTGCGCAGGGCCAGAGTAGCTGCCTCCTCCGTGGGCAGCGACAGGGCCTCGTCGTAGGCGCAGGTATGGATGGAGTTGGCCCCACCCAGGACCGCGCCCAGCGTCTGCAACGCGGCCCGCACCACGTTGTTCAGCGGCTGTTGGGCAGTGAGGGAGGAGCCCGCAGTGTGCACGTGGATACGGGCCTGGAGCGAGCGCGGGTCCTGACAGCCGAAGCGCTCCCGGTTGAGCCGGGCCCAGGCCTGGCGCAGCGCCCGAAGTTTGGCCACCTGCTCCAGGAGGTCGTTGCCCTGGCCCATCTGGAAGGAGAAGCGGGGCAGGAACTGGTCGGGGTGGAGACCCACCTCCTGGCAGCACCGGGTCAGGGCCGAGCTGGCCGCCAGGATGAAAGCCACCTCCTGGACGGCGTTGCCGCCGGTCTCCTCGACGATGTAGCCGAAAAGGTTGGTGGTGTTCCAACGGGGCATGTGATGCGTGCAGTACTTGACAAGCTCAGTGCACATCTCAAAGGCGCCCTGTGGGAGGAACGAGTCGAAGTCGCTGAACGCGGCGTAGTAGAGCCAGTTCATGGTGTTGCCCCGCAGCTTGTCCGGGGCCACACCGCACTTCTCCGCGTAGGCGAGGTACATGGCCAAGCCCACAATGGACATGTTGCTCACATTGAGCACCACACTGGTCCGGTCTAGGGGCAGGTTGTTGAAGAGACGGTCCATGTCGTCGAGGGTGCTCAGCGATGTGCCCCCGTAGCCCACCAGACCCTGGGCCGCGGGATCGTCAGGGTCCAGGCCCGCCTTGCAGGCCGTGTCGAAGGTCAGATTGTAGGCCCGGACCCCTCCGTAGCCCGTCATGCCCTCACGGGCGAGCAGGTCCATACGTTGCCGCGTCTGCTCCGGCAACCCGAAGCCGTGGACCGGCTGATTGACCCAGGGCTGGTACTGGTAGTGCAGGGGATAGATGCCGCGGGTATAGGGATAAACGCCGGGCACAGCCACGTCCCCGTACGGCACGTCCTGCATGTCAGCGGGGGTATAGACTGGCTTCAGGGATAGGCCGCTATCGCTGGCAGCCGGGAACGTATTCTGCCCGTACACCTTGGAGAACTCCCGTTGCCAGGCCTGGCGCAGGGCCTCGTCCTGCTCTAGTAGCTTCCTGGTGAACATGGTCCCTTCAACCGGCGCGCTTAGTCCTCCAGCTTGAGCACGGCCATGAAGGCCTCCTGGGGCACCTCGACATGGCCGATGCGCTTGAGGCGCTTTTTGCCCTCGGCCTGCTTTTCGAGAAGCTTGCGCTTGCGGGTGACGTCGCCGCCGTAGCACTTGGCCAGCACGTCCTTGCGCATGGCCCGAATGGTCTCCCGGGCGATGACATGGGAGCCGATAGCCGCCTGCACCGCCACCTCGTAAAGCTGACGAGGGATAAGATGGCGCAGCTTCTCCACCAGGGCGCGCCCCTGGTTGTAGGCCACATCGCCGTGCACAATGCGCGACAGGGCGTCCACCGGCTGGTTGTTGATCAGGATGTCCAACTTCACCAGCTTGCTGGCTCGGTAGTCCTTGAGGGTGTAGTCGAGGGAGGCATAGCCCTGGCTAAGCGACTTCAGCCGGTCGTAGAAGTCAACCAGGATCTCGGACAGGGGCATGTCGTACTCCAGGACAACCCGTGCACCGGTCGCGACGTCGGCGCCGGCCGCCGCCTGGAGGTACTCCATGCGCCTGTATTCCCCCCGACGCTTGGTGACCAACTCCATGACGGCGCCAATGTAGCGCTGTGGCGTGACAATGGATATGCCCACCCACGGTTCCCGTATCTCCACGATGTCCGCCACGGGTGGCAGCTTGGACGGGTTGTCCACCGTGGTTATCTGGTTCTCCTGAGTGACCACCTGGTAGGCCACGCTTGGTACCGTGACGATCAGGCTGATGTTGTGCTCCCGCTCCAAGCGCTCCTGGACCACGTCCATGTGGAGCAGTCCCAGGAAGCCGCAGCGAAAGCCAAAGCCGAGCGCCGCGCTGGTCTCCGGTTCAAAGGACAGAGAGGCGTCGTTAAGGCGTAGCTTCTCCAGGGCCTCCCGCAGCAGGGGATAGTCGCCGCCCTCGGTGGGGTACAGCCCGGCGAAGACCATGGGCTTGACCGGACGGTAGCCCGGGAGCGCAGTCTGGGCGGGGTGGGCATCGTCGGTGACAGTATCGCCGACGGGGAACTCGCGCACATCCTTCAGCCCGGTGGCCAGGTAACCCACCTCGCCCGCAGACAGGCCCTCCACCGGCACCATCCACGGCGAGAAGGCGCCTAGCTCCAGGGCCTCGAGCACACGCCCGCTGCCCATGAGGCGCAACCTGGCATTGGGCATGGCCCGGCCATCCACCACCCGCACATAGGCCACCACTCCCTTGTACGGATCGTACTTGGAGTCGAAGACCAGGGCACGGAGAGGCGCGTCGAGCGCGCCCTTGGGCGGCGGCATGCGCGTTACCATGGCCTCCAGCACCTGGTCCACACCCTTGCCCTCCTTGGCCGAGGCAAAGACCATCTCCTCGAGCAAGAACCCGAAAACATCGGACATCTCCTGGGCCACCCGCTGAGGCTCAGCGTTGGGCAGGTCTATCTTGTTGACCACAGGGACCAGGGTCAACCCCATGTCCACCGCCAGATAGGCGTGGGCCAGGGTCTGCGCCTGGATGCCCTGGGAAGCATCCACCACCAGGATGGCGCCCTCGCAGGCGGCCAGGCTGCGGGACACCTCGTAGGAGAAGTCCACATGGCCAGGCGTGTCTATCAGGTTAAGCTGGTAGGTCTGCCCGTCCTGGGCCTGGTATTGCATACGGACGGCCTGCGCCTTGATGGTGATGCCGCGCTCACGCTCCAGGTCCATCTGGTCCAGGACCTGCTCCTCCATACGGCGCTGGGGGATAGTGCCCGTAGTCTCCAGGAGCCGGTCAGCCAGGGTGGACTTGCCGTGGTCAATGTGGGCAATGATGCAGAAGTTGCGGATGTGGTGGAGGTCCATATCGTGCTTCAAACAGAATCCATGCTAGCACACGTGGGGCGGGGGGCACAACGACGGGGCGCGCCAGCAAGTAGGGTGGGTGTAGCGCAGCGGAACCCACCACGAATCGTTACTGAGCCAAGAGTGTGCCGAGCTTCTGAACTGTCTCGGCAACAGTACTTTCCGGCAGTTTGCAGATCAGTTCCGCTTGTCGCACTCGCCAGTCCAGGCTCTTCGCCTGGTCAGCCAGGACCGCGCCTGCAACGGCTAGCCCAGCGGGGATGCGGACCTCGAACGGATACCCTTTGATCTGATTGGTGATAGGGCACAGAATAGCCAGTCCAACCCTGCCATTGTAGGCCCCGGGTGAGAGGACCACCGCTGGCCGGCGGCCGGACTGCTCCCGGCCAGCCTGAGGATTCAAAGCGATCCACACAGCATCGCCCCGGTTGGGCACATATGACGGGGCGCTCACCAGGCTTCCTCACCGACCGCCGGACCGGTATCAACCTCGCCGTGGATGTTGTCGTCGGTTATCTGCGCCAGTAGACGTTCGAGGGTGACGGGAGGCTCGGCGGCAGGTATGATAATGAGCTTCCCGTCTTCTAGCGATACGTTTACCGGAGCACCACTGTCCAGACCTATCTCCTGGGCAAAAGACTTGGGGATGCGCAGCGCCAGGCTGTTCCCCCACTTCTGGATGCGGCTTTGCATTCGAACGCCTCCTTGATGTATCTACAATGATGATACACGGGTTCGCAGTAACTCTCAACTATGCCGGTAGAGTGCCTTGTGATCGAGTACCAGCCAGGGTCGACTTCCCGTGGTCAATGTGGGCAATGATGCAGAAGTTGCGGATGCAGCGCAGGTCCATGTCGTGCTTCAAACAACCACCATGCTGGCACACGTGGGGCGCGGGGCACAACGACGGCGGGCGCCCCGCCAGCCCGTGCTAATCCATGTCATGTGCCAACGCTTCAATGCTACCACAAGGGACGAAGGGCAAAACGCCGGCGCCGGCGCAACAAGCGCTAGCCAGTTCGTCTAAGCCTACGGGGGCGGGCGGTCGTACTGTGTTACGCGCTCGACGGCTTGCTCACCAGCCGTAACGGATGTTCGTACCACAACGCCAAAACATTTGGTGCCGAACTGCCTTCCCAAGTCTTCCAGGTGCTGTGCGAAGTAATACCCTGCAGCGGCAGTACCCAACGTGCCGAAGCCGCCAATCAGCAACGCAACCCCGTTGCCACCAGTCTTGTGTGGGTTTCTGGCTTTCAGGATGATGCCATAACCGTAGCGGGGGTCTCGTGGGACAGACTTCACTTGTACGCTGTCAGTTATGTTTTCAGCGTCCATCCTGTAGAACACCTCTTGCATTTCTTTATAGAAGTCGAAGCTCTTTTGGGATTGACCACCAATGACGATTAGGTTCGTGTTCCAAAGGCCCTGGTCTTCACTCATTCGGACGATTTGTATGTTCTTGTGCCTGCCGACCCGTCCCAACGCATTGAAAATATGACTGAGGGCTCTGGCATCCACATCGGCCCATAACTCGCGAACGTTCGCGACCAGCCCAATGCCCACCCGGGGCTCCACTGACAAGAGCTGCGTACCGCCGCCTAGACTGAAATCGCGCATGAATATTGTACAAATCTCGTGATTGTTAGCCAGTCCCTGCAAGAGGCGCATCCTGGGTCGCCGACTACGCCACCCGTTGTGCACTAGTCTCACTAAGAACCACACAACCGGTATGATGATGCTGCTCAACACGGCGCCCAATATGGCACCACTCCACAGTTGTGCGGGCAGACCAAAGAAGCTACTATCCATTATTCCCTCTGGAATCGACGCACAACCCAGTTATTCGTGGGCCAAGGCTCTCTTGACCTCGGCCACGAATGCTTCTGCTTTCCACACCGTTTCCCGAACCGGCTCTTCTCCGGCGGCAGCATATATCTCGTAGTCAGTCTGCTGTCTAAGAACATAGGCATCCCGTAGGTCTTTGACGAAGGCTCTGCCTATTCTCCCGGTCTTGACGTAGTACCTGCCAAACAAGCCGATTGCGCCTTTGTGGGTCTTCGACCTTCCTGCTCCAGCGATGGCCAGGGCTGCATGGACCGCGTGGTACATCGCGTAGTAAGCCCTGTTAGCCGCGGCCTTGTACCTGCTTCCGGCGAGCAGATACTCTGCATCGCCCAGAGCTTCATCGGCTAGCTGCAAGTGCCTTTTCGCGTCCTCGTGAAAAGGTCCCGTTATCATGTAGCGCGATGCCTTGACTCAGCACGGTGGCTAGGAACCGGGTGCCGAGCTGCCTTTCTGCATAGAACTCTTCCCGTCCAAGATGGACCACGGAGATGAGGAACGCGTAGTTGCTCTCATACTCAAGGTCGCTGCATATCTGGCTTGCCACCTCTTGGGTATAATCGGCGTCCTGACTTATGACAAGTATGTCCACGTCGCTGTCCCGCTTCGCCTGGCGCCTGGCCACAGAACCGTAGAGCACAATAGAGTCCACGCGGTCACCCAAGGCCGAGGTCAGCCTGCGCGCAAACTCCTCAGCTGCGCTCCTGTAGGCTGCATTTGGCTTCTCTCTCATATTCATCCCTGGCATATGTGGGTACAAGGCTACATCTAGCTTACTATTACGGCGGATTACAATCAACTCACGGTCGCAGACGATCTGTCCAGCTATTGTTGTGGGGCCCCTTTCACTGCACCCACCACCCCATACCGTCCCACTCCTTTACCCAAGCCCGTGCTTCTCAATCAGGGTCTTTAGACCTGTCCTCCCCAGGCCTGTCTGTTTCACCCCGAGGATCGCTCCCAGAGTGCCATCAGGCAGGTCGTCCGCCTTGTCAGGGACAACCGTGGTACGAGGGATTGTCTCGCCTGGGAACTTCTTGAACAGGAAGACACCGTGGGTTGCTCGACCACGGACTTGCCAGCCGTCAATCTCCAGCAGCCGGATAAGCTGCCTACCCGAAATGCGCACTGGGCATTACCGGGCGGTGGCCACGGGGAAAGACCACATCCCGGCTTCGGGCGGTCCGCCACGTGGTGCATCGAGACGAAACCACTGCACGCCGTGCTCGCGCAAGAAATCGGCAGTGAACCCCATCTCTTCCACCTGGTTGAGATGCAGGCTCACCGCATCAACGATCTCTTTCTGGGCCTCTTCAAGCGTGGCAGCATAGGTGGCGGTCCCCAGCTCCAAGCACTCAGCCAGCCACTTCCCATCGTCCTGTTTGAACTGAAAGGACAATAGGACCGCCTCTTGAGCGCCGGTCTTGGCATAGCGCACCGCCAGCATGTGCTCTAGCATACCTACCTCGTGGAGAGTAATTGTATCACACGGCACTGTCTGGTGGGTTCCGCCACGCTTCACCCACCCTACTGCTGGCGCCGGAACAGCTCCACCCCCTCCCCCAGCGCGCGCTTGATGAAGAAGTTGCCCTGGGCCAGCATATCGTCTAGCTCGGCCTGGGTGTAGACGAAGACGTCGGTCCCTACGGGGAAGCGCTCAGGCTGGTACTCGGAGGAACGCCCGAAAAAGGGTACTGACGATTCGGTGAGCACCACCAGGAAGTCCACGTCGGAGCCGGGTACGGCCTCGTTGCGCACCAGCGAGCCGAAGACCAGGACCAACTCTACCTCGGGGTGGCTCTGGCCTAGCTCCCGGGCATAGGCCCGGGCGGCGGCCCAGGCCTCATCCTTCGGGAACCACCAGACCCTGACACCAGGCGATGATGTCTCTGGCATAAGCAATTGCCTCTTCCGCTTGACTTCTAGTATAGAATTCTCGCGGCGCCCCCGTGTCGTGCTGGTTGACGTACCTCGTGGGGATGTAGTACTGGTCTAGCTTTCTGGCCTTGTCTACCAGGTAAGTTGACGGTCTGGCCCGTTCAGGCAGCGCCAGCATGAGCTTGCTGATTGCGTGTCCCCAGGCATCGCCCCCCAGCTTCTGGTATGCGGCCTTGAGCCCCTTCTCCGCCGCCTGCTGGCTGGCGAAGCAGGCCCAGTCATGGAAGCCACCTTCCATAGCGTGTTGGGCGAGCTGTAGGTCCCACTGGGCTTGGGAGAGCCAGTCTATGTGGCGGGCGGGCATGTTACCTCTTCTGGCGGGCGGCTATCAGGCGGTTCAGGGCATTCATGTAGGCCTTGGCTGAGGCCACGATGATATCGGTGGCGGCGCCCCGGCCGGTATAGACCCGGCCCTCGCTCTCGAGGCGGATGGTCACCTGGCCCTGGGCGTCAATCCCTTCGGTAACCGACTTGACACTGAACTCGGTGAGCTTGTTGGGCACCTGGACGATGCGGTTGATGGCCCTATAAACGGCGTCCACCGGCCCGGTGCCCAGGGCAGCGTCGGCCAGCACCGCGCCGTCGGGCGTGGTGAGGCGCACGGTGGCCGTGGGCACGCTGTGGTCGCCGCAGGAGACCTGGATATGGTCCAGGTGATAGGCCTCCACGATGTTCCGCCGTTCCTCGGTGACCAGCGCCTCGATGTCCCGGTCGTCCACCTCCTTCTTCTTGGTCACCAGCTCCTGGAAGGCGGCGAATGCGCGGGTCAGCGCCTCGTCGCTCAGAGTGTAGCCCATCTCCTCCAGGTGCTGCCGGAAGGCATGGCGCCCGGAGAGCTTGCCCAGGGTGAGCGTTGTCCCCGGGACGCCAACGTCCGCCGGGTTCATGATCTCATAAGTACTCCGCTCCTTGATGACGCCATCCTGGTGGATGCCCGACTCGTGGCGGAAGGCATTGGCCCCCACGACGGCCTTGTTGGGCTGCACCGGGATGCCCGTCAGGTCGCTCACCAGGCGGCTGGTGCGGTATATCTGGGTGGTATCTATGCTGGTGGTAAAGGCGAAGTAATCGCGCCGCGTACGCAGCGCCATGACGATCTCTTCCAGCGAGGCATTGCCTGCCCGCTCGCCAATGCCGTTGATGGTGCACTCCACCTGGCGGGCGCCGGCCCGGATCGCGGCCAGGCTATTGGCCACCGCCAGACCCAGGTCGTCGTGGACGTGGACGCTGACCACCGCCTTGCCGATGTTGGGCACGCTCTGAAACACTCCCTGAATGAGGGCGGCAAACTCGTCGGGGGTGGCATAGCCCACCGTGTCCGGAATGTTTACCGTGGTGGCGCCGGCGTCTATCACCGCCCTGAGGAGCTGGTAGACGTAGTTTGGCTCAGAGCGCGAGGCATCCATAGGGGAGAACTCCACGTCGTCCACGTGGGCGCGAGCCCGCTTGCAGGCCTCCACCGCCATCATTATGACCTCTTCCCGGTCCTTCTTGATCTGGTGCATGAGGTGGATGTCACTGCTGGACAGGAAGACATGGATGCGCGGGTGGGCGGCCTTCTCCAGGGCTCGGGCGGCTGCCTCGATGTCCTCGGGCATCGCTCGGGCCAGCCCGCAGATGATGGGCCGCCTCACCTCCCGAGCGATAAGGCTGACCGCCTCCATCTCGATGGGGGAGTTTACGGGGGTGCCCGCCTCGATGACGTCCACGCCCAGCCTATCGAGCTGGCGGGCGATCTCCAGCTTCTCCTGGACGTTGAGCGTAGCCCCAGGCGACTGCTCCCCATCCCGCAGTGTGGTATCAAAAATTGTTATCTTTTCCATGTCGTTCTCTCCACACCCCAGGCTCAAGGCTGGGGCATCTCCCCATTCGTCTGTTGTCGCGGGCTATACACTCGGGTCTCCAGGTAGCGGTCCCGCTGCCCAAAGGTCAAGCCCTTCTCGCGCTGCGCCTCGGCGATGGCGCCGTAGCGATGCGCCCTGGTATCGGTGTAGTCAGCAATGTGCAGTAGAAAAGCTTCCAGCGTCATGGGCGTGACCACCGCACCCCACTCCAGGTTGCCGTGATGGCTCAGGACCATGTGACACAGTTGGGCCTGGAGTGCCTCCGGGAAGCCTTCCACATGAGTGGCATAGCGCTCCAGGCGCTGGGCCCCCAAATACGTATGCCCGAAGAGGTTCCCGGCATCTGTGTACAGCACTGTTGCCTTGCAGGCCAGCTCGTCCAGCTTGCCAACGTCATGGAACACCCCCCCAACCAGCAACAGGTCCCTATTCACGCCGTAAAGGGTGGCGTATGTGTCCAGCAAACGTACGACCGACAGGGTGTGCTCCAACAGGCCACCCACATAGGCGTGGTGTACCTCCACAGCGCCGGGCCATTTCTGGAAGTCCTCCCAGGCATCGGCCATGAACTTTGCCAGGAGTTTCGACAACCAGGGGTCCTCGATAGTGGCCAGGACCCTTTTGAGCTCTTGACCCAGTTGGACGCTGTCTTTCGGACACGGAGGCAGGAAGTCCTCGAAGTTGACCTGCCCCGTGTAGCGCTCGACATGGTCAATGCGTATCCCGTAGCCAGAGCTGTAGCTCCCGGTGACCCGCACCACTTCTCCTGGGGCCACGCCACCGGGGAGTTCGGCGCGCTCGAACTGCCTGGCGTCCACCGCGTTTGTCCGGTCGCTCAGGCGCAGGTACATGAAAGGCTCACCGTTACGGGCCTGACGCACCTCGGCCTGGGCTACGGCGAACAGCGCGCCCCGGAGGGCCTGGCCTTCCTTCAACTCTTTGACCATGGGCGATTTCATGAACGTGTCCTACGCCGCCACCTTCACCCTGCCGATGATAACCGCATCCTCGGTAGGGATGGTTGCCCCCTCCTCCCTCAGCGCCACAAGATGGCTTTCAATTGCTTCTTTGACATTGACCAAGGCTTCGTCAATGCTTTCTCCCTGAGAATAGCACCCTGGCAGGGCAGGCACTTTCACCCACTAGCCACCCTCTTCTGCCGGAAACACCAAAACTGTGTATTCCATCGCACTCTTGCACCAGCCCATGACCCAGGCTTCAGCCTGGCGTATTCAATATGTCATTCTTGAGGAAGCGAAGCGACCGAAGAATCCGTACCCCAGGCGCTCGGTGCCAGCCAGGGCACGGATTCTTCGCCGCCCCTTCGCTACGCTCAGGGTTTCGGCTCAGAATGACATCCAACAAGCTATTTCCCCAACCACGGCATCATGGAACGCAGCTCTTTGCCCACCTCCTCGATCCTGAGGTTGCGCTCTGCCTGGCGCATGCCCAGGAAGTTGCCCCGGCCTTCCCGGTTCTCGGCGATCCAGCGCTGGGCAAAGGACCCGTCCTGGATCTCCTTCAGCACCCGGCGCATGGTCTCCTTCACCCTGTCGTCCACAATACGCGGTCCGGAAACGTAGTCGCCGTACTCGGCGGTGTCACTCACCGCCTCGCGCATGCGGGTGAGGCCACCGGCGTAGATCAGGTCCACGATGAGCTTGAGCTCATGGAGGCACTCGAAGTAGGCCAGCTCCGGCTGATAGCCCGCAGCCACCAGGGTCTCGAAGCCTGCCTTGACCAGGGCGCTTACCCCACCGCAAAGCACCGCCTGCTCGCCAAAGAGGTCAGTCTCCGTCTCCTCGGCAAAGGTGGTCTCCAGCACGCCGGCCCTGGTGCAGCCAATGCCCTTGGCGTAGGCCAGCGCTATCTGCCGTGCCTGGCCCGAGGCGTCCTGGTGCACGGCGAACAGGGCTGGCGTTCCCGCGCCCTCAGTGTACAGCCGGCGGACCAGTGGTCCGGGTGCTTTGGGTGCTACCATGCTCACATCCACGGCCTGCGGCGGCATCACCTGCTTGTAGTGGATGTTGAACCCGTGGGCGAACATAATGGTCTTGCCCGCTTTCATAGCGGGTGCGATGGACTTGGCGTACACGTCTCCTTGCGAAACGTCCGGGATAAGCATCATGATGATGTCGGCGTCCCTGGCCACGGCCTCCACCGTGTCCACCGCCAGCCCCGCCTGGGCCACCTCCTTGCGGGAGGAGCTATCGGCGCGCAGGCCCACCACCACCTTCAGGCCACTATCCCTGAGGTTCTGGGAATGGGCCTTGCCCTGGCTGCCGAAGCCGACGACGCCAATGGTCTTGCCCTTCAGCAAGCCTAGTTCGGCATCCGCGTCATGGTAAACCTTGGCCATAGTTCGTGTCTCCCCCTATTAGAACACTCGCCCCGTTTCCCCCGGGGCACCGTAAGCTGTAGGGGCGGACGGCCGTCCGCCCCTACGGATACTCCCCCGCAAAGTGCGCCGAGTGTCGCCCCAGCGGCTTCGCGCAACATCCGCCCGGCCACTTCCACGCGCTACGATAGCGGCATCGGGTCTTCGTGCTTGACCTCGGCCAGGGCCGTGTTCACCTTGGTGCGCAGCACCTGGGGCTTGTCGCCCTTGGCAGCCCTGATGTCCTGGCGCGAGATGTGGGCATCCTTGTGCCGGTCGCCCCGAAAGAAATGGACGTGGAGAATATCCTTCCACACCCATTCCCGGGGATCAATCTCGAACTTTACGGCGGGGTCGGTCTCGGCCACGGCCATATTCAGGTAGCTGCTCAGCCACTCGATGTCCCCGTCCTGGGGCAACCGCCCACTGGCGATCATGGTCCACCCCCTTTGCTACGCCCGAGCCAGGGCCACCCGCCCGCTGCGCATCACCTCGACGATGCCGAAGGGCCGCAGCAGCTCCAGCAAGGCCCCTATCTTTTCCTCGTCTCCGGTGACCTCAAGAATCAACGCCTCCGGGGCCACGTCAACAATGTTGGCCCGGAAGATATCAGCGAGCTGGATGATCTCGCCCCTGGCAGAAGAGGGGGCCCTGACCTTGACGAGCGCAAGCTCCCGGGCCACCATGTCGTCGCTGGTGATGTCCGAGACCTTGACCACGTCTATCAGCTTGTAAAGCTGCTTGGTAACCTGCTCCACAGCCGCCTCGTCGCCACCCATGACCAGGGTGAGGCGAGAGAGGTCGGGGACCTCGCTGTGCCCCACTACGATGGACTCAATGTTGAACCCCCGACGGCGGAACAAGCTGGCGATACGATTCAGCACCCCCGGCTTGTCCTCCACCAGTGCGGTCACGGTATGCTTCTGCGCATTCATGCTCTGTGCCCCCTTGCCGACGACCGGCTACGGACCGGCTGCGGCGCCTCCAGCATCTCCCCGATGGACCCGCCCGGCGGCACCATGGGATAGACGTTCTCCTCGGGCTGGATAGCGAAGTCCACAACCACCGGGCCGTCGTGCTCCATAGCCCTCTCAATGGCCGGGCCAACCTCGCTGGGCCGGGTAGCCCGCAGCCCCAGGATGCCATAGGCCTCGGCGATCTTGACAAAGTCCGGCCCCAGCAATGGAGTGGCCACAAAGCGCTTGCCGAAGAACAGGTCCTGCCACTGCCGGACCATGCCCAGGAATCCATTGTTCAGGATGGCGACTTTGATCGCCACCTTCTCCTGGACAGCCACCGCCAGCTCCTCCATGGTCATCTGGAACCCGCCGTCTCCGCACACACACCAAACGGCGTCCTGCGGGCGCCCCATCTTCACGCCGATGCCAGCGGGCAACTCGAAGCCCATGGTGCCCAACCCGCCAGAGCTAATGAAGGCATCCGACCGGTCGTAGCGGTAAAACCGGGCGGCCCACATCTGGTTCTGGCCCACGCCAGTGACGATGGTGGCCTCGCCCCGGGTGACCTCGTAGAGCTTGCTCACCACCTGCTGCGGGAGCAGCTTCTCCGAATCGGGGACTACGTCGGAGGCGTGGCTTTCCCTCCAGTCGTCAATCTGGGCAAGCCACTCTGTGTGCCTGCCCTGCTGCACCTCGCCATTGAGTGCCCGCAGCACGGCAGCCACGTCTCCCACGATAGGGACGTCCACGCGCACGTTCTTGCCGATTTCGGCGGGGTCAATATCAATGTGTATGATCTTTGCCTTGGGGGCGAACTCGCTGACCTTGCCCGTGGCCCGGTCATCGAAGCGCATGCCCAGGCCTATGATCAGGTCCGCGTCGGTAACCGCACGGTTGGCCTGATAGGTGCCATGCATACCCAGCATGCCAAGGCTCAAGACGTGGGAGCCGGGGAAGCTGGATATGCCCAGCAGTGTCGGGGTCACCGGGGCCTGAGCCTTCTCCGCCAGGTCGCGTAGCTCGGTGTAGGCCCGGGAGATAACCACCCCGTGACCCACAATAATCACCGGCCGCAGCGACTGGTTAATCAGACTGGCGGCCTTGCGTATTTGTGTCGGGTGACCTGTTAGTGTCGGCTTGTAGCCTGGCAAGTCCACTGAGTCCGGATAGTCGTACTCCGCCTCCTCGGTGAACACATCGCGGGGGATGTCTATGAGCACAGGCCCAGGGCGCCCAGTGCGGGCGATGTGGAAGGCCTCCTTTACCACCCTGGGGATATCCGCCGCCTTCAGCACCAGGTAGTTGTACTTGGTTATGGGCAGCGTGATGCCGGTGATGTCGCACTCCTGGAAGCCGTCCTTGCCAATTAGCGAGCGCACTACCTGGCCGGTGATGGCCACCACTGGGGACGAGTCCATGTGGGCCGTGGCTATGCCGGTCACCAGGTTGCAGGCCCCTGGGCCGGAGGTTGCCACGCACACGCCGACACGGCCCGTGGCCCGGGCATAGCCATCCGCCATGTGGGCCGCACCCTGCTCGTGGCGGACCAGTACGTGGCGCAACTGGGGGTACTGCGGCCACACGTCATAAAGGGGCAGCACAGTGCCGCCCGGGAAGCCGAAGATCTCTACCACTCCCTCACGCACCAGACACTCACACAACATCTGGGCACCGCTAAGCTTCATTCACATCTCCTATACTGTAAGCACCGCCCCGCGGCTGGCCGAGGTCACCCGCTGTGCATAGCGGAGCAGGTAGCCCTCGTTCACCCTGAGGGTGAACGGCGGCACTACCCTGCGCTTGAGCTCCGCCTCGCTGAGGCGCACCTCCAACCGCTGGGCGGGTATGTCTATGTCAACAATGTCGCCGTTTTTCAGCGCGGCGATAGGCCCACCCGCCGCCGCCTCCGGCGACAGGTGGCCGATAGCAGAACCGCGAGTGGCCCCGGAGAACCGTCCGTCGGTGATCAGGGCCACCTTATCGTCCAGCCCCAGACCGGCTAGCAGCGAGGTGGGGGCCAGCATCTCCCGCATCCCCGGCCCGCCGCGAGGCCCCTCGTAGCGGATTACCACCACCTCTCCGGGCTTGATCGCCCGGGCCGTAATGCTGGCCGTGGCCGCCTCCTCGGAGTCGAACACGCGGGCAGGACCCGAGTGCCGCCGCATCTGGGGGGCCACCGCCGCGCTCTTCACCACCGCCCCCTCGGGCGCGACATTTCCCCAGAGGATGGTCAAGCCACCGGTGGGGGAGTAGGGCTCACTGCGGGGACGGATCACCTCCCCCCAGCGCCCAGAAGAGCGCTCCACTGTCTCGCCCAGCTTGCCAGCCACGGTGACCGCATCCAGGCGCAGCAGGTCGCGCACCTCCCGCATGACTGCGGGGATACCGCCCGCCTGGTCCAGGTCCTCGACGTGGTAGTGGCTGGCCGGGCTGATCTTGCACAGGTGGGGTGTAACCTGGCTGACCTTGTTGATGGCCTCCAACGGAAAGTCCACGCCAGCCTCATGGGCCAGGGCCATCAGGTGCAGTATGGAGTTGGTGCTGCCCCCCAGGGCCATGTCCGCGGTGAAGGTGTTGTGTAGTGCATCGCGCGTCACGATGTCGCGGGGGCACACGTTGTCCTGGAGCAGCGTCATGATGCGGCGGCCGGCCTCCTTGGCCAGGCGGATGCGCCGGGCGTCGGCAGCGGGAATAGTCCCATTGCCCGGCAGCGCCATGCCCAGGGCCTCCGTCAGGCAGTTCATGGTGTTAGCAGTGAACATGCCGGCGCACGAACCGCAGCCCGGACAGGCGGCCTCCTCGAGCCTGGCCAGTTCCTTTGGAGACAGGTCGCCCCGGACAGCCTTGCCCACCGCCTCAAACATGGTGCTCAGGTCTATGGCCTCGCCCTGCCACCGTCCGGCCAGCATGGGGCCGCCGCTAACCACAATGGCCGGTATGTTCAGGCGCACCGCAGCCATGAGCATGCCTGGTATGATTTTGTCGCAGTTGGGGACGAGCACCAGGGCATCGAAGCTATGGGCCCGGACCACCACCTCCACCGAGTCGGCAATAAGCTCCCGGCTAGGCAGGCTATAGCACATGCCGGCATGCCCCATGGCCAGACCGTCGCATACCCCGATGGTGTTGACCTCGAAAGGCGTGCCCCCGGCGCTGCGCACCCCGTCCTTCACCGCCTGGGCAATCAGCCGCAGATGGGTATGGCCCGGGATCACCTCGCTGAAGCTGTTGACCACGCCGATGAAGGGCTGCTCCATCTCCGAGTCGGTGCAGCCCAGGGCACGGAGCAAGGCCCGGTGCGGCGCCCGCTCTATTCCTCTCTTTATCAGGTCGCTACGCATTCAGCACCAACTCCCTGGTACGAAAAGTCCCGCCCCTAACGGGATCCCGTAGGGACGGGACGGTACCACCCATCTTCCCCCCGGCCACCGGGAGGCACTCTTGGCTGTAACGGGCACCCCCGTCCGGGCTTACATTCTGCCGTTCAGCTCGGAGGCTCCGGGGCGAGTTCGCCACCATCCCCCCGCTGGCTCGCACCTGCCGCCAGCTCCCTTTGGGGTAAGGCCGGCTACTACTCCCCTTCTTCGCCACTGATTATGACAAATGTATTCGTAAATCTATCAAAGTCCCTTTGTCCTGTCAAGCATCAGCCGGCTTCAGGCTACGGGCTTCGGGCTACAGGTACAGAGGTGAGTGTCCTGTAGGGGCGGGCCTCTGTGCCCGCCCTCAGCCCTGCCCTCACCCTGGCCCTCTCCCAAAGGGAGAGGGAAACCGTAGCCTGTAGCCAGAAGTCTGTAGCCTGCTCTAGCTGACCAGGTACAGCGTAGGGTAGATGAATACCCAGGCCACGTCCACGAAGTGCCAGTACTTAACGGCCCCTTCCACCGCCCAGTAGCTGCCCGGGCCATATTGTACCTTGCGCCCACGCACCAACACCGCAGCCAGCGCCAGCACGCCGGTAAGCACGTGGAAGGCGTGGAATCCGGTCAGGGTGAAGAACACTGTCCCAAATCCAGTGGAGGGAGGGAAGAAGTGAAACCCCTCAGACCACTCTATGCCTACGCCTACCAGGAACAGGAACCCCAGCCCGATGGTGACGAGGATATTGCGCCGAAAGCCCGCCTGGTCGCCGTAGACGGCACAGGTCTCGCCGCGGTAAGCGGATAGGCTGCTCAACAACAGAACGATGGAGATGACCAGGCCCAGAGGCTGGTTCAACTCGGCGGGACGCTGCACCCCCTGAAGGTAGAAGCGGCTAAACAGGAGCGCAAGGAAGAGGAAGCTTTCTGAGCCCATGAACAGCCAGAGTCCGAGCCGGTAGATGGCCACCCGGTCTTCGCCACGGGTCTTGGCAGCGGCAGCCACCGTCTACTCCTCCGGGCGCCAGAGCTGTTTGATGTGCATGAAGTAGTTGACGATGGGCCAGGCCCCAATCACCGCCAGCACGGCGAGGAAGGGCCAGACCCCCTTTTGAATAGACGTCCCCAGCACGTACTCCGCCACCTCGATGGCCACCAGCACACCGAAAACAACAAAGCCAAGGCGCAGCTTTGGCTTCATGCCAGACTTGTGCACCAGTGTACCTCCTTCTCCAAACGCTAACCTGCCTTAGCCGGAAGACACCCGCCCCAGACCGCCCTTCTCTTCTCCGGCTCCCCCCGCTGGGGTCACCACAGCGTGTACGGAGCCAGGAATTCCGAAGCCGTAAGGGGAACCCAACACTTGCGGCGGAGTGGGGAAGTTGTGCTCGGGCGGTGGGGAAGAGAGCTGCCACTCCAGGGTGCGGGAGCGCCAGGGGTTCGCCGGGGCGCGGGTGCCTCGCCACGCACTTGCCACCAGGTTGACAAAGAAGACCAGCATGGACAGCGCTATGACGTAGGCCGCGACGCTCACCACCGTGTTCATCGGCCCCAGACCCAGGGCTGGGTCATAGTCGGCAATCCGCCGGCGCATCCCGTTCAGCCCCAACCAGAACATGGGCTCATAGGTGACGAAGAAGCCAACAGTCATCAGCGCCCAGTGGAGTTTCCCCAGTCCCCGGTTGAGGAGGCGGCCCGTCACCTTGGGGAACCAGAAATAGATGGCCGCCATGGCCGGAAATACAAACCCCCCAAACAGCGTGTGGTGGAAGTGCGCCACCACCCAGTAGGTGTCGTGGATGTACAGGTCAGTGGGCACAATGCCGTTGGGGATCCCCGTCAGGCCCCCAACCAGGAAGACCGCAATAGCGGTGAGCGCAAAGAGCATGGGAGTGTCCAAGCTGATCTTCCCGTGCCACATGGTAGCCAGCCAGGAGAAGATCTTGACCCCGGTAGGCACCGCTACCAGCATGGTGGTGACCATGAAAGGAATCCTGAGCCACTCTTCTATGCCCGCAGTGAACATGTGATGGCCCCAGACAATAGCCCCCTGGAGAGCGATACCAAAGCTGGATAGGGCCACCAGCCGGTAGCCAAAGAGGGGCTTGCGGGAGAACACAGGCACTATCTCGCTGATCACACCCAGCCCGGGCAGGACGAAGATGTACACCGCGGGGTGAGAGTAGAGCCAGAACAAGTGCTGGAACAGGAGGACGTTGCCGCCCTTGGCGGGGTCAAAGAAGCCTAGCCCCAAGACCCGCTGCAAGAGCACCATGAGGAAGGCAATGCCCACGAACTGAGTGAAGACGATCTGGAGGAAAGCTGTAGCCAGCGCCGTCCAAACGAAGATAGGCATCCGGAAGAGGCCCATGCCGGGCGCCCGCATTTTCATTATGGTGGCAAGGAAGTTGACGCCGCCCAAAATGGAGGACCAGCCCACCAGGTAGAAGGCCAGGATCATCAACTGCATGCCTAGCGGCGCTTTGGTGCTTAGAGGGGGATAGCCGGTCCAGCCAGTATCGAAGCCTCCGGCGGGCAGCGCAAAGAGGAGCAGGAACACCGCAGGGACGGTAATCCAGTAGGAGAAAGCGTTGAGCCGGGGGAAGGCCATGTCGCGGGCCCCGATCATCAGGGGCACCAGGTAGTTGATCATGCCCGACACGCCCAGGAGCACTGCCCCCAGCATCATTATCCCGTGCAGGCTCATCAGCGAGTTATAGGTATCCGGGCTAAGGAACTGGAGTCCGGGTTGAGAGGTCTCCAAACGGGCGATAAGCTGGTAAATACCAGCCACGGCAATGACGACCAGGGAAGTGGCCATGTACTGGATGCCGATGACCTTGTGGTTGGGGTCGGCACCAAAATAGCGGGTCCAGCCCCAGAAGTGATGCCCTCCCGGCTCCTCGATCCCTTTACCCAGGACCCAGCCCCACCAGGCGCTGAAGGCGCCCACTCCGGCCAAGTAAGCTGGGATACCTACCAGGGTTCCCGCCAGGGTCACCTGATCAGGCTGCCAGGCAGGATACCCCAGCGCGCTTCGCACCACCATAGTCAACGCCATGCCCACGGCGGTGCCTGCCAGCCCGGCGATCACGCCTTTCAACAGCCCCAGCGAGAGCAATGTTCTCATCACGCCCTCACTGCACCCGGATAGCGTCCAGCGTCACTTCCGTTGCTCCGCTATCCATTGCTGGAAGGCGGCGCCATCCACCACGCTCACCGGCGCCCGCATGGCCCAATGAAGCAGGCCGCACAGCTCGGCGCACTGAACCTGGTAGTTGCCAATAACGGTGGGTGTTATGCGCAAGTGCTTTTCCATGCCGGGAACCGCATCCATCTTGACGCGGAACTCGGGGACCCAGAAGGAATGGATCACGTCGCGGCTGGCGAGCCGCAACAAGACGGGCTGGTCCACCGGCATTCGAAGCTGGGGAGAAGTGAACCCGTACTGGGGATATTCGAAGAGCCAGGCGAACTGCATAGCATTCACCTTGACCACGAGCTCCTGCCCGGGCGGCGGCCGGAGCATGTCGCGCAGCACGATACCGCCGTAGGTGGCCAGCGACAACACTAGGGCCAACGGGATGATGGTCCACACAGTCTCCAGGGCCGCGTTCCCCTCTGTGGGAGGGCCATCGTCGGTGTCCCCCGGACGGCGCCGGAAGGCGATCACGCTGTAAACAAGAAACACCATCACCAGAGCGAAGATGGCCCCGCCGAGAGCGAGCTGCACCGTGAGCAGGGTGTCTATCTGTGCAGCCTGCTTGGCTGCCTGCGCGGGCACCAGAGGCACCTTGAGGAAGAGAAGCGCTAGCAGGGCGGCCCCCACTATTGTCAGCGCTATGACCGCGATCCAGTGCTTGCGCAACCAGAGTCCCCCCAGGGTCCGTGACCCGATCGCCAGCTAGTTGGACACCAGGGCTAACAATAGTAATTATTAGCGCAATTGTCAAGACCTGGGGACAAGGTGGGCCTCATGTCGCCGGTCACGTCCGGGCAGCAGGGCAGCAGCCTCGGCCAGAGCAAGGCCCAGCAAGGGCATCGGGGCGCCGGCCGGCGTTCGACAGGAGGCAGCGCCCAGAATATACTGAAGTCACTTTCGCTTGAGGAAAAGGAATGGCTAGACCTCTGGATGGCATTCGGGTCCTGGAGCTGGCGCACGCCCTGGCCGGCCCCAGTGGCGGCATGCACCTGGCGGACTACGGCGCCGACGTGCTGAAGGTGGAGCCACTGGAGGGCGACCTCTGGCGACGCTACCCTTATATGCCGCCGGGCAGCCGTCTGGCCAAGGCCCGCATGAGCCGGACGTTCATAGTGCTCAACCGCAACAAGCGCAGCCTGGCGGTGGACCTGCGGCAAGACCGGGGGCGGGAGATCATGCTCCGCCTGGTCCGCCGGTCCGACGTCCTGATCGAGAACCTGCCCACCGGGGGCATGGACAAGTTGGGGCTGGGCTACGAAACCCTTCAAGAGCTCAACCCCCGCCTGGTCTACGCTTCGATCTCCGGCCTTGGCTCACGAGGGCCCGAGGCAGACCGTCGAGCGTTCGACAGTATCGCCCAGGGCCGGGCAGGCATTCTGGCCGGGCGCCGCTACGAGGACGGTAGTCCGGTTGTCCCCAGCACATATACCTCAGACATGGCCTGTGGCATTCTGCTGGCCTACGCCGTCACCATGTGCCTGTTCGAGCGAGAGAAGAGCGGGAAGGGGCAAAGAGTCCAACTCTCCCTGCTGGGGTCCGCCCTGGCCGTCTTTGCGCCTCAGTTGGTCAGGCTTGCAAACGACGCGCTGGCCCAGCCCGCATCCCACCCCCTGGGCCTGCCCTACCGCTGCCAGGATGGGCGCTACATCATTCTTTCGGCGATTACCGACAAACAATGGGGCGGACTGTGCAAAGCGATGGACCTGGAGCACTTGCTGGAGGAGCCCCTCTTTGCTAGCGCTACCGACCGGCAGGACCACGGCGATGCCCTCTTCCCCATTCTGGAGACCGTGTTCCTCTCCCGTCCGGCAGCGGAATGGGTGGAACGCATGGCGGCCGAGGGCGTCCCCGCCGGCGTGGTGCAGGAGAAAGAGGAGGTCTTCTCCGACCCGCAGGTCCTGGCCAACGACTTCATCGTGACCCGGCCTCACCCCGTGTTGGGTGAGGTAAGCCTGCTGGGGCTACCCTTCTCTCTAGGGCGCACGCCCGGGGAAGTCGCCCGGGTAGCCCCCACGCTGGGCGAGCACTCTGAGGAAGTCCTCCAGGAGCTGGGCTACGACGACGTCGCGGCAAAGGAACTGCGGGACCAGACCGTTGTGTATGGCGCGTAGGGGCGACCCGCCGGGTCGCCCCTGCAACCGCTTGCAGGCAGCGGCAAGATGGCGCACAATCCGTGGCATGAGAGGGGGCTTTCGCAGTACCCCGTAGCGGGAATAGATTCCAGCTATGCCTACGCTGAACTGGATCGGTAAGGAAGCGGTGGTGACCCACCACCAGCAGGTGCCCTACCACCTGCTCAAGGACGTGCCCGACCTTGCCTGTGGCGGCCCGGGCAGCGGCAACCTCATTGTCCAGGGCGACAACCTGGTGGCCCTCAAGGCGCTCTTGCCCTACTACGCGGGGCAGGTGAAATGCATCTACATTGATCCCCCGTACAACACGGGCAACGAGGGCTGGGTGTACAACGACAATGTGAACAGCCCACTGATCCGCGAATGGCTGGGCAAGGTGGTGGGGGGCGAGGGCGAGACCCTGGACCGGCACGACCGCTGGCTGTGCATGATGTATCCCCGCCTGGACCTGCTCCGGCAGTTCCTGCGCGAAGACGGGGCTATCTTCATCAGCATTGACGACAACGAGGTTCAATCCCTTAGGTTTATGATGGATGAAATCTTCGGGCAGCAGAACTTCGTCACTACGGTGAGTTGGCAGAAAATCTACACTGTCAAGAATTCTGCGCGACAGTTTTCCGAAATGCACGACTACTTGGTTGTATATGCGAGGCACGCGGACACCTGGAAGCCCAATCTGGTCCCGAGGGCCTCCAAACAAGACAGGGCGTATAAGAACCCTGACAATGATTCTAGAGGCCCTTGGAAAGCGACGCCAGCCCATGCAAGGAACTATTACAGCCAGGGCCTCTATTCCATCAGATGCCCTTCCGGCCGCGTGATTGAAGGGCCACCGAACGGCACTTATTGGCGTTACCCGCAGGCTACGTTTCTCAAGCTCGCCGCAT
This sequence comes from Chloroflexota bacterium, assembly GCA_016190505.1. Taxonomy (GTDB): domain Bacteria; phylum Chloroflexota; class Dehalococcoidia; order JACPQK01; family JACPQK01; genus JACPQM01. The sequence goes on from JACPQM010000069.1 coordinate 103,802, forward strand.
CCGGTGCAATCTGGTGGGGAAAGGACGGAAACGGCGTACCTGCCCAGAAACGATTCTTGTCCGAAGTAAAGCAAGGTGTCGTCCCTGCGACTATGTGGTTGCACGATGAGGCTGGCCATAATGCGGAAGCTAAGAACGAGCTACGAGATGTGTTATCTGCCGACACGGAGATGTTCATCACCCCCAAGCCAACTCGACTTGTCCGCCGCGTCCTCGAATTGGCCTCAGACCGGGATTCGTTAGTTCTGGACTCCTTCGCCGGTTCAGGCACCACGGGCCACGCAGTCCTCAAGCTTAACGCGCAGGACGGCGGCAACCGGCGCTTTATCCTGGTGGAGATGGAGCCAGATGTCGCCCGCAGCATCACCGCCGAGCGCGTGCGGCGTGTGGCCCTGGGCTACGCCAACGCCAGGGGGGAGCACGTGGAGGGGCTGGGCGGCGGCTTCCGGTTCTGTGAGCTGGGCGAGCCGCTGTTTGATGAAGGCGGCAAGATCCGGGAGACGGTGAGCTTTGCCGACCTGGCCCGGCACGTCTACTTTAGCGAGACCGGGGAGCCGCTGCCCCGTGATGGGGTCACTGAATCGCCGTTGTTGGGCGTGTGCCGCGGTGTGGGTATCTACCTGCTGTACAACGGCATCCTGGGCGACAAGAGCGCCAATGGCGGCAACGTGCTCACCCGGTCGGTGCTGGCCCAACTCCCGCCCTTCGAAGGGCAGAAGGTCATCTACTGCGCCGGTTCCCTGCTGGGGCGCGACCGGCTCCAGGCGGAGCGCATCATTGTGCGCCAGACCCCATACGAAATCAAGGTGAGCTAGAGACCATGTCCCAACAGGACTTCGCCATCGAACCGTTGGAGCCGCTGATCTTCACCATCCGCGGGCAGCGGGTGATGCTGGACGCAGACCTGGCCCGGGTCTACGGCGTGCCGACGAAGGTGTTCAACCAGGCCGTGAAGCGCAACGCCGCTCGATTCCCGGAGGATTTCGCCTTTCAGCTTACGGCTGAGGAGACGGCCAACTTGAGGTCACAGTTTGTGACCTCAAACTTGCCCGCTGCTCAACCGGCAGACAACCCGGACTCATCACAAAATGTGATGAGTCCGCCGCAAGGGCCCTCGAGCCAGGGCGGCTGGAACTGGTCACAGTTTGTGACCAGTTCCAGCCGGCATCGAGGGGCGACCTATCGCCCCTGGGCATTTACCGAGCACGGAGCGCTGATGGCGGCCAATGTGCTGCGCAGCGAGCGAGCGGTCCAGATGAGCGTCTTCGTAATCCGCGCCTTCGTGCGCCTGCGTGAGCAGGTTGCGTCAAACCAGGCCATACTCAAGCGGCTGGCGGAGATAGACAAGACGCTGCTTCAGCACGATGCCAGCCTGCGGGACATCTACCGGAAGCTGCTGCCGCTGCTCCAACCGCCACCCAACGAGCCCAAACGGCGCCTGGGGTTCCACACAGACGACAAATGATAGCGCTCAAGGACTACCAGGAGCGGGTGCTGGGTTCTCTCCGCGATTTCTTCCGCCTTTGCTCGAAGAGCGGTCATCCCGGAGCAACCTTCCAAGCGGTGCTCACGCACAATGGAAGCCCGCAAATGCCCTACGTCCCCGTCCACGCGGCCGGGCTGGCGCCAGGTATGCCCTACGTCTGCCTGCGCGTGCCCACCGGTGGGGGGAAGACCTTGTTGGCTTGCTATGCTGCGGGCCTGGCCAAGCACGAGCTGCTTCACGCTGAGCGGGCCGTGGTGCTCTGGCTGGTGCCCAGCAACACCATCCTGGACCAGACCGCTGACGCCTTACGCGATCCGCGCCATCCCTATCGCCGGGCGCTGGAGCTTTCGTGTGGCGCGGTGGAGGTCTTGACCATCGAGGAGGCGCTGCGCCTGTCACGAGCGAGCGTGGACGGCCAGACGGTGGTCATTGTGGCCACCATTCAGTCCTTCCGGGTAGAGGACACCACGGGACGAAAGGTGTACGAGCAGAATGGCGCTTTCGCCGAACATCTATTGAATGTTCCGGCAGACCGGCTTGCCGACTTGCTGCCCGGAGCGGACGGGAAGCCAAAGCCATCCCTGGTGAACGTGCTACGGCTGCGTAGGCCCATCGTCATCGTGGACGAGGCGCACAACGCACGCACGGACCTTTCTTTCGCTACGCTAGGCAACGTCATGCCATCGTGCATCGTCGAGTTCACCGCCACCCCCGCGCGGGAGAAGAATCCGTCCAACGTATTACACCACGTTTCGGCCGCCGAGCTGAAAGCGGCCGACATGATCAAGCTGCCTCTGCGCGTGGTCGCCCGTCACCCCTCCCAGCGTGACCAATTGCTGGCCGAAGCCATCACACTACGCGCTGACCTGGAAAGAGTGGCAGCGGCAGAAGCCCAGGCGACCGGCGAGTACCTGAGGCCCGTAATGCTGCTCCAGGCCGAGCGTGTGGACGCCTGCGAGCAACTGCGTGACCGGTTGGCGAGTGAGTTCGGCGTAGCCAAGGAGCAAGTCAAGATTTCCGTGGGCGTCCTCGACGAACTGAAAAACGTAAAGGATATCACCTCGCCGAAGTGTCCGGTGCGGTTCATCATCACCGTGCAGAAGCTCCGGGAGGGGTGGGACTGCCCGTTTGCTTATGTGCTGTGCAGCCTGAAAGAGACGCGCTCCGCCACGGCCATCGAACAGATCGTGGGGCGCATCCTCCGGCTCCCTGGGGCTCAAACGAAACGGCATCCCGACCTGAACTGCGCCTACGCCTTCTCCGTATCTGACTCGCTGCCCGAGGTCTTGAACGAGCTTCGAGAAGCCCTGGAGAGCAACGGCTTCACCACTGCCGAAGCTGAGCGGATCATCCTGCCGATGCCGCAGGGCGTGCTGCCGCTTGGGGTGCAGCCCAAGACGGTGACTTTCCAGCCTGGCGAGATTGACTACCCTGTGGCGCAATTCCACGCCGAGGTCATGGGCGGCAAGGTACGGATAGACGCCGAGAAGGGCGAAGTCACCATTGTCGTCCCGCTTGACAAGCACGAGACGGACAGACTGACGGCTTGCGCGAAGTCGCCAGCAGCGAAGGCGAAGCTGGAAGAGGCTGTAGCTCTGGTGCACGAAGCAGAGAAGGCGTTCGGCGGCAGCGGCCAGACCCGGACGCCTTCGCCGTACGAGCAACGCCTTGACTTCATCGTGCCAAAGCTCTGTGTCGTTGAGAACGGGACGCTGTTCGAGTTCGAAAGCACGTTCCTCTTAGAACATCCGTGGCAGTTGAGCGCAAAGGACGCCTCGCTTTCGGACAGCTACTCCCCGTTGGAGCGGCCCGCAGGCAAGGCTGGCCTTGTTGATGTGTCCCGCAACGGCAAGGTGGAAACGAGTGAGATCCGCGAGACACGGAACGCGGACTTCGTCGGCGCGCTGCACCAACACGTGCTCCAGCTTGGTGGGGCAGCCGATTGGACCCTGGAAGGTCTGGTGGCGTGGCTTGACCGCCACATTGACCATCGGGACATCCCCATTGGCGAGTCCGCCGAGTTCCTTCGAAAAGCGGTCCGTGGTTTGATGGCCAAGCTCGCCATCTCGGACGTGGGTGTGCTGGCGCTGGACAAGTTCCGCTTGCGTGACGAGATCGAGGCGCGAATCCAACAACACCGGAACAACGAGCGTAACGGCGCATTTCAACGATTCCTGTTCCTCTCTGATTCGATGCTGGCCGTGCGCGAGGAACACGCCATCAACTTCAAAACAATGACCTACGAACCGAGCTGGCTCTACCAGGGCAGCTTCCAATTCAAAAAGCACTACTTCGGGCCCAAGCCCGGTGAATTGCCAGACCGCACCCGTACCGGAGAACCGGCTGAGGAATTCACGTGTGCGCAGTTCGTTGACGGACGCCCGGAAGTGAAGTTCTGGGTGCGGAACTTGCCGCGAAAGGGAACGTCGTTCCGCCTGCTAACCTCTAAGGACTGGTTCTACCCCGACTTCGTCTGTCAGCTCACCGATGGGCGAGTTTTGGCCGTCGCGTACAAAGGCAGGCACCTTTATGATGCAGCCGACGCGGAAGACAAGAGGGCTGTGGGAGCGGTTTGGGCCTCCCGAAGCGACGGGCGATGCCTGTTCGTCATGCCGAAGGGGGAAGATTTCGGGGAGATCACGAAGGCGCTGAGGCTGTCCAGGGCCAGTCAAACATCCCCAGTAGCGGCGAACGGGCCGTTCGCCCCTGCGAGCTACCCAGAGCGCGGCAGCCCGGCCAGCAGCCCCTTGATGTAGCCGGCGGCGTAGGCCACAAACCGGTGGCCCAGCGGCGTGTCACCGGACATTTGCCTGATATGGTCAATGTCCAGGACCCCCTGGTAGCCTGCCTGGTCCAGTGCCCGGACCACACCCCCCATGTCCAGGTCACCGTCATCCGGGTAGACCTCTTCATACCCACGCGTCTTGGGCAAAGTGCCCCTCACGTTGCGGAAGTCCACGTAGAAGATCTTGCCCAGCAGCCCATAGCGCTCGATGCCCTCAAAGACATCCTCGCCGGTCTCGTACCTGGTGCCGATGCAGAAGGTCATGCCGTTGTTGGGGCTAGGGACGGCCGCGAACAGCCGGTCGAAGTCCGCGTACTGGCAGAGGACCTGGGGATTGCCATAGGCCCAGTACAGTGGCGGGTGGTCGTTGCCGTGCATGGCCAGCTTCACCCCAGCCTGTTCCGCCACCGGGACCACCTGCCGGTGGAGCTCGATAAGGTTGTCCCAAAGCTGGCCGGCGGTGACGCGCAACTCCGGCTCGCAGCGGGCCGACTCCAGGGCGCCAAGGCTGAAGGCCGGATACTCGTATCCGCCACGCCCATATTTGTTGCTCCAGCCGGGGCGCTCCTGTTTGAGCAGGGTCTCCGCCCACAGGCAGCGGATGCAGAACACCCCGATCCCCACCTGGCCCAGCGTCTCCAGGGCCTGGCACAGGTCATCAGTGCGCCGCTGCGAGTTGGGGCGGCCCAGGTGGATGTCATCAACCGGAGGTCCGTAGGAGCTGGCCCGCCCGATCTTCAAGCCAAAGGAGTCCAGACGGTCAACCAGCCGGGAGAGGTCGTCCTTCTCGAAGCGGCCCGTCTCCGCGTAGCCCTTGAGCGCGTGCAGCGACACGCTCAGGTAGTCCACCCCGACCTGTTTCAAGAAGCGGAGGTCGTCGCCGCTCTTGAGCCACTCAGGACCGATGCGAGTGCCTACCCACATATTGCCCTCCTCCACCCGGTGCCCCCGCCAGACTTCGGGCTCCGGGCTTCAGGCTACAGGGCAAAGGATGTACGCCGAGGCCGAATCCCGTAGTCCCAAACCCGTAGCCTGAAGTCTGTAGTCCGGAGCCTGTAGCCCGAAGGCTGAAGCCAGCCTAGGCAAGCACCTGGACCTCCGAAGTCACCTTGAGGGGATGGGCCAGGGCGTAGACCCCGGGCGTTCGGTCAAGGGCCAGGCGCTGGGCCTCCTCTAGCTTTTCCCTGGTGGCCGTAGACTTGACGGAAACAGTGAACTTGACATCCCCGACCAGCGGGGCATCGCCCACTCCGTAGCTCTTGGCCAGATTCATGGGCGCCTCGACGGTAACGGTGAACTTCTGGAGCTCGATGCCCATGAGGCTGACCGTCTGGGCGAAGACGCCTGCGTAGCTTGCCGCCAGCCCGAAGAAGGCAAAGCGCATGGGGCCGGGCATGAGCGCGCCGCCACCCATGGTTTTGGACATGTCGGTCTCCATGACCAGCTCGCCGCCAGGGTAAGGGGCGACGGAGCGGAACTGGGGGCCCTCTCCGGTGAGTTGCCACTCTCCCACGACCTTCTGCATGGTGCGAGCAGTGTCAGTGCCAGCCTTGACGCCCTCCATGGTTTTCCGGAAAGCGGCCATATCCACATTGTTTAGCCTGGCCAAGGTCATTGCCTCCTCGTGTGTTCCTGCCGATTGTCATCGGCACAACGTAGCGGCAATTCATGAATTGCCGCTACCGCGTCGGCCTCATTCCCTTCCCCCTCGACGGGGGAAGGTGAGTATTCCATTAAGACACAACATTCAGCCTATGTTTTGGGGCGCGGCCGTGGTCCGGCACAGGCTGGCGTTTCGGGTACCCACACAACGAGGCCATGCGTTCGGCTCATGGGTTGTTCTGTCCTGAC
>JACPQM010000081.1 GCA_016190505.1 Chloroflexota bacterium
CAGCCCACTAAGGCCCAGGCGGTCCTGCTCCAGATGCTCGGATTACCCTTGCCGCAGCACATGAAAGTTCACGAAATGTAGTGTAGACCGTAGATATGAAACAATGCCTCTCCAGATTCGCCACTGCGGAAGTTGGGCTAACGCCGCCACGCGGCCAGGGTCCCCGGGGCACGGGTGGAAACGCCCGTACCTCTCCCCTTAGAAAGGAGGGCGCATAGCCATGCCTCGGTCTCAAGGGGAGAGACTCTCCACCCGCAATCCGTTTGTTCCAGTTGGTATGTTGCCTCACTGCGCTGCCCTTCTCGCCCTTGTCGGGTCGGCCGCCTGTGGCGGGGGCCAGCCCACCGAGCTGCTGGTCTCTGCGGCCGCGGACCTGACACCTGCCTTCCAGGAGATTGGCCAACAGTTCGAGCAGGAGACGGGCATCAAAGTCACCTTCAACTTCGGCTCCACGGGACAGCTCTCCCAGCAGATACAGGCTGGCGCGCCCGTGGACGTCTTCGCCGCCGCCAACGTCTCTTACATTGAGGACCTGGAGCGACGCGGGCTTATCGTGCCGGGCACCAGAGCCCTCTACGCCCGGGGCCGCCTCATCCTGTGGACGCGGGCGGATAGCGCCCTGAGCATCACGGGCATCGCCGACCTGGCCCAGCCTGACTTTAGGCGCATCGCCCTGGCCAACCCTGAGCACGCCCCCTACGGCATCGCCGCCCGGCAGGCCCTTCAGTCGGTGGGCCTGTGGGACACTGTCCAGCCCAAGCTGGTGCTGGCCGAGAATGTCCGCCAAGCCCTACAATACGCCGAGACAGGCAACGCTGATATGGCCATGGTCGCGCTGTCACTGGCCCTGCAAGGGCAGGGCCGCTACATTCTGGTGCCGCAAGAGCTGTACGCCCCCCTGGACCAAGCCCTAGGTGTCATCGTAGGCACCAAGCATGAGGCAGAGGCCCGGCGCTTCGCCGTATATGTGAACAGCCCAACCGGGCGCGTTATCATGCGTAAGTACGGATTCATGCTCCCTGGAGAGTAGAATACTGGCTACGGGCTACAGACAGACGTAGGGGCGCACTGCCGTGCGCCCCTACGTCCATTGCGCCCACTTGGCCAGGCCTGTACCAGTAGCCTGTAGCCTGTAGCCTGAAGCCGGTGAAGGAGTGACCGCTATGCAGTGGCACCCGCTCATACTGTCGTTGCAGGTGGCCTCCCTGGCCACCGTAGTGGTCTTGATAGTGGGCCTGGGACTGGCCCTGCTGCTGGCCCGGAGACGTTTTCCCGGCCATACCGTGGTGGACACGGTGGTCAATCTGCCCCTGGTGCTGCCCCCCAGCGTGCTGGGGTTCTATTTGCTTTTCGTGCTGGGGAGGGGCAGCCCGGTCAAAGAGTGGTTGGGCATAGACATCCTGTTCACCTGGATGGCAGCGGTAGTCGCTTCGGCCACGGTAGCCCTGCCCCTCATGGTGCGCACCAGCAAGGCGGCCATCGAGAGCGTGGACCCAAACCTGGAAAAGGCCGCCCGCACCCTGGGCGCCCCCGAGTGGCGGGTGATCAAGGAAGTAACCCTGCCCCTGGCCCGGCGCGGGATCATAGCCGGGCTGGTGCTGGCCTTCGCCCGCGCCCTGGGGGAGTTTGGGGCCACCCTGATGGTGGCCGGGAACATCCCCGGGCGGACCCAAACAGTACCCCTGGCCATTTACGATCTGGTACAGAGCAACCGCGTCCGCGAGGCCAACGTCCTGGTGCTACTTATGACAGCAGTATCCTTTGCTATACTGTGGGGAGTCAACCGCTGGCAGCGGAGCTGGTGGCGATAGACAGTGGTACGCCTGGACTTCCGCAAGAGAATAGGCGACTTCCATCTCGATGTTTCCCTGGACATGGGCGAAGAAGTCATGGTGCTCTTCGGCCCCTCCGGCTCGGGCAAGACCTCCATTCTCAGTTGCCTGGCGGGACTGCTCGCCCCCGACGAGGGTCACATCACGGTCAACGGGGACGTGGTCTTCGAGGCCACCGGTGGTCGCGTCCTGCGGAATCTGCCCCCTCAGAAGCGGCGAGTAGGCTACGTATTCCAGGACTACGCCCTGTTCCCCCACATGACTGTGGCCCAGAACGTGGCCTACGGCCTGCGGGGCCAGCCCGACGTGCCCCCGCGCGTCGAGGCCGTGCTCAAGACCATGCGCCTGGAGGATATGGCCGGACGCTACCCGCACCAGCTCAGTGGCGGCCAGCAGCAGCGGGTGGCCATTGCTCGCGCCCTGGTCGTCCAGCCGCGGGTGCTCCTGCTGGACGAGCCTTTCTCAGCGCTGGACACCATGGTGCGCGACCGGTTACAGCACGAACTGGTGGTCCTCCAGGAAGAATGGCTCCTGCCCATCATCTATGTCACCCACAGCCTGGGCGACGCCTTCGCCATGGGACACCGCATCGCCGTGGTCAACGAGGGCCGCATCGAGCAGGTCGGCCCCAAAGAGGAGATCCTCAACTGCCCCCGCTCGCGGGCGGTGGCCCGGTTCACGGGCACCAGGAATATCTACGAGGCTCAGGTCCTGGAAGCGACACCGCAGGCCACGACGCTATCATGGGAGGGCCGCTCGGTGGTGGCCCCAGGAAGCACCCTGGCACCCGGGTCTGGGGTCACTTTCTGCATCCGGCCTGAGCAGGTGATGCTGCTGCGGGAAGGAGACGACAGCAAGGAGAACGTATTCCGCGGTGAGATTGCCAACGAGGTATCGCGGGGCCCCAGCATCTCCCTGTTCTTCAGGCTCGACGGCGGTCAGAGCCAAGACGACTACGACCTGGAGATCTCCCTGCCCATCCATGTTTACGCCCGGTTCCACCTGGACACGCAGAAGCGGCTGGCAGTGTCCCTAAAGAAAGAGGCTATCCATCTCATCCCAGAGGCCAGCCAGGGGCGACACCGCTGAACGTGTTGCTCCCGCTGGCAACCGTGAAAGCGAGGACAATTGCACAGAACGCCGGCTGGCGTGGTATGCTTTAATCTGGCCTAGCTCATTGCGGGAGGACCCATGGCGAGAAAGAGGCAGCAACAAGCCCCGCGCCGGGAAAGCCGGGTGCGACTGGGGGTCGCGGTCCTGGGCGTTGCCCTGGTCGCGGTCCTGGCGGTAGGCGCGCTGGTATTCCTAAACCGGCCCTCAGGCAGCTCGCTGCCTCTGGTCAAGCCGGCGCCCCCGCCCTTCGCCGCGGGCACAACGAAGGGCTTAGCTGGCGCCCCGCTGACCATCATAGAATATTCAGACTTCCAGTGACCGTACTGCCAGCGCTTCGCCCGTGAGGTGGAGCCAGAACTGGATAGCGAATACATCGCGGCCGGGCTCGTTCGGTTTGTCTACAAGCACTACATTATTCTGGGGCCCGAGTCTCAGTGGGCCGCCGAGGCATCGGAGTGTGCCGCGGAGCAGGATGGCTTCTGGTTCTATAAGGACAAGCTGTTTGCCAACCTGGCGGGAGAGAACCGCGGCTCGTTCACGCGCCCCAAGCTGGAGGCCCTGGCCCGCGAGTCCGGCCTGGACGTACCGGCGTTCAAGAAGTGCCTCGACTCGGGCAAGTACGCCGCGAAGGTGGAGGCCGATAGCCAGGAAGCTCGCGCCGCAGGCTACCGGGGCACGCCCACGTTGGTCATCGGGGACCAGGTGGTACAAGGCTTGCCGTCGGTTACCCAGTTGAGGCAGGCAATTGGAGCACAGCTCCAGAAGTCGGGCAAGTGAACGCACCCCCCGGCTGATGGCCCGAGCCCTGATAGCGCTCAGCCTGGTGGGCTTTGTCATCTCGGCGTATCTGGCCTACTCCAAGCTCGCCAACAGCGCCCCCTACTGCGCTGGGTTAGGTAGCTGCGCCCAGGTCCAGGCCAGCCCCTACTCCCAGGTGAAGGGCGTGCCTGTGGCAGTGCTGGGCCTGGCCTACTATGCAGGACTAGCCGGGCTGGGCGCGGTTCGCGCCGTTGGGCGCGGTGGCGAAGGCGTGGTGCTGGCCATGTTCGGGCTGGCGCTGGCCGGAACGCTGTATTCCGCGTATCTCACCTATCTCGAGTTCTTCGTGGTCCTGGCCATTTGCCTGTGGTGCCTGGCCTCGGCGGCAGTGGTCACGGCCATATTGGGGCTGTCCATCCCGGGCCTGCGGCAGCAACCGTAGGGGCGTATAGCAATACGCCCCTGCCGTCTGGCCTTCTCCAGCACCGGACAGACGTAGGGAAAGAAGAGCGTAGGGGCGAACGGCCGTTCGCCCCTACTGGAAAACGCCTATTCAGTTGTAATTCAGGCCGCCCTGGCCAGTGGGGTCACTTTGGCCAGCTCGGGGACCTGATGCAGCAAGCCCAACTGGCTGAACAGGGACAGCGAGTCGAAGTAGCCCTTCTCCTCGACAATCAGACCTTCCGAATTGCGCCGGCAGACGCACACCCCCTCCATGGTCACCCTCTTGCCGGTGGGCGAGACCGTGCCCCAGGGGGCCTCCAGGAAACCAGTGTTGGTGCCGGTCCAGCTATACTCCGCGACCACCCAGTCCCCGCTCTCGTAGGTCCTCAGCAACTTGGCATTGATATCGGGGAAGGCGCGGAACATGGCTGCCCAGTTGTATACTATGGCCTCCCGCCCGCGAGCGGGCTCCCTGTAGTCCCCGGAGAACATCACGGCATAGGGCGCATAGCAATCAGCAATAGCGCCCACGTCGTGCCGGTTGAGCACCTCGTTGAACTTGTACACAAACGACTCGTGCACTTCCTCCTCCTTCTTCCAGCCGAGGTCACGAGCTATTATCCCCGGCCAGATAACCCTTCACTCTATTATACCGATTTGCCCACAAAGGGCTGGATGCCCGACGCATAGAGGCATTCCAGCCCGGACGCCAACTCAGGCAGCCTTCCGGGTGCGCGCCTTGCGCACGTGGCTGACCATCTCCGCGGTTTCCTTCTTGAACCTATCGTGGTCGAACTGGCCACCACTGAGATAGGCGCTCAGGCCCGAGGTGAGCTTGGCCATGAGGACGGCCTCCCTGATCTCGTCCTCGCTAGCGCCGAACAGCTTGGCGATCTCTGCATGGAAGAAGGTACAGTAGCCGCAGCGCAGGGCGGAGGCCGCCGCCAGGCCCATCAGCTCCTTGTACTTGTTGGGTATGGCTGTCTCTCCCAGCTCCACGGAGCTGATGAGTGCCCAGTCATGCTCCAACTCACCCTCAGGCAGTTTGCTCAGCCACTCGGGCACCGTCCCGAAGTGCTCTTTGATCTCGGCCAGCGCCTCGCCCTTTGTCAGATAGGAGCTCCTGATCCTACGGATACCGGGAAACGCGGCCAGGGGCGCCGGGGTAACCTGAAGGCCAAATTCCCCCAGGAGGGACATGACATCGAAGTAGCTGCGTTCCTCGACGATCTTGCCCTGGGCATCGAATTCAAAGACCGTGGTGCCGCTCAACCGCACCTTCTTGCCAGTGGGCGGAACGTTGACCAGCGGCGTAGTGAAAGGGCCGGTCTGGGTGCCCATCACCGTCCATTCCACAAACCCGTAGTCGCCGCCGAATTGTTTGTGGTGCAGCTTCAAGGAGACGTCCCAGTGGTGCAGCTTCCAGGACATGTCCGGCATCGCCTGGAACAGGGATTCCCGGGTCTTCATGATCTGCTCTCGGCCGCGAGCTACGCCCCAGGGCGGCCAATGCCGCACTGCGTCTTCCGCATAGAAGTCGCCGATTGCGGCGAGGTCACGGCGGTTGAATGCCTCGCCAAAGTCCGTTATGAACTTGTGGAACTCCTCAGGCGTCATCACGCCCTCCCCGCATCAATGCCCCGTTGGGTCCCACCGAGCAACCTCTGGTGCACGAGTTCAGGCAATGTTCATGGCCGTCCTCATGGCAGCGGCCATTTGGAGCATATCACCCTCGAAGCGGTAGTAGTCGAAGGACCCCCCGGCACCGAAATACCGGCCCATCCCAGCGACAGCGTTGGCCACCCGCCGCACCTCCAGCATCTCCGGCGTCGGCACGCCCGCGGCCCTCACCAGGGCCAGCCCCAGGGCGGTCAGAGGCTGGCAGCCCTGGGCAATGCCTACGGCCAGGCACACCAGGGCCTTGTCCCTGGGAGCCAGGGTCACGCCTTCGATGAGCAGATGCCGGACCGCGGTCCACACCTCCTGGGCCTGGTCTTGGGGCATGGCCTCCAGCCACGAGGGAACCGTGCCCAGGTGGCGGCGGACTTCAGCGAACAGTTCATCTTTCGTCACGGCAACTCTCCCGGGCTAGCAGCCGAAGTGAGTGAACTGGGCGCAAATAGCCCGAGAGAGGTCGAAGTCCACCTCGGCAACCCCTTCCTTCACCTGGGCAGGCGAGTGCGGACACAGGCCCGGCACCTTCTCCACAGCCTCGGGAGCGGCCACGTGCAGGAGGGCGTCCACCTGCTCGGCACCCATGACCGGCTCGAGCTCTCTAACCAACTCAAGAAGCTTCTGTGTGCTCATTTAGTCCTCCTTCTCTCTTGGGGGCCGACGTCTACGTCGGCCATCTTTGGGGGATTGCTGTTTAATAAAGCTTACCAAATGCGAATGATATAGTCAAGATTGTTGGTCAACTATGTGGTCACTAATGGTGTCCAATGCGGTGAACCCAGGTAGGGGCTGGTTTCAAACCCGCCCCTACGCGTTGTGTCCGCGGCCCCGTCTTCTAAACGCTCGAGGCAAATGGGCGTAGGGGCAAGGCGCCGCCTTGCCCCTACAATGGTCTGCCCCCTTCCCTAGGGAGAGGCGGCTACAGAAGGCGTACCGCCTTCAGGACTTGGGCGACGTGGGTGAACAGAGGACGACCTGACTAACGCGGTCGGTGTGGTACTCGTAGGTCTGGGATGCTACGGAGAGGACAATGCGGTAGCCTGGCGTGATAACCTGGGCGTAGAGCATGTCTGGTTGCGGGCAGCCCAGGCTGGTGTCGGGCCAGTCCACAGGCTCCACCTTGGCCACGGACACCCGGCTAGCATGGACAGACAAGCGGCGGGCCAGGTCACCGATGGCCACAACCACCAGGTCTGACGAATCTGTAGGCACCACGCGCGTCCCTAAGGGGTCCGGCGAGGCCTTGGGACCACAGCCAGCCCAAAGCACCAGGCCCGCCAGGACCGGGACCAGGACCAGAGCCCGTAGTCTCATGGGAGCACGATCTCGGTGGTACCCCATTTTTCTTCGTGGGCCTGCTTGAGCCCCTGCAACCTCTCCTGGTAGCCAGGTAGACTGAGGGCCTCCGTGATCATCACCAGGGCATCCTCACCGTTGTCGGTGTAGTAACTCCGGCGGACGCCGTTGCGGTTGAAGCCGTATTTCTCGTATAGCGCCTGGGCGCCCAGGTTGGATACCCGCGTCTCCAGCACCATGTACCGGCTATTCTTGCGCGTGGCCAGATCCAGGGAAGCCGCAAGCAACAGTTCACCGATGCCCCGCCGCTGATAGGCGGTGCGCACACCCAGACCTGTGAGGTGGGCCTCATCCCAGGCGAACCACAGCCCAGCGTAGCCCACTATGAAGTCCACGGCCTCCGCCTCGAGTGGCGCCTCGGACGGAGACCGGCGGCGCAGGCGGGCCAGCCAGCGGCTCATCCCTTCAGGCCGCGGGGGATAGGGCACTGTTACACCCCGCTCAAAGGCCACCAGGTAGCCGGCCAGCTCGTTGTCCAGTTCGCGCTTGAAGGGGGGCGGGGGCCACATCGTCGGGAAAGCCTCCCGGTCCACCTGGCCGACCTGGGGCACATCCAGCAACGCCATAGGCCGTACCGCAAAGGGCATCACCTTAGAGACCACATGTTTCATATCTGTAACCGTATAATGACACCTATTCTAGCACAGCCTCGCTATCCTTTGACCAGTGGTTTCGTTTAGTATTTAAGATGGAATGTGGCAATGGTTCCTGCGGACCTTGGGGCCTTTCCAGCGGCAGGCAGCCGGAGGAAGGGCCGAGGCCCTTTCCATCTCTGAGGAGGAGCTGGTACGACGGGCCCAACAGGGCGACTCCAGCGCCATGTCAGAGATATACGAGGCTAACGTGGAAGCAGTATACCGCTTCATAGCATTCAAGGTGGGTGACCGGCGGGAGGCCGAGGACCTCACCCACGACGTTTTCCTGAAGGTCATCGAGTCTATCGGCTCTTTCCAATGGCGAGACATCACCCTGAGGGCATGGGTTTTCCGCATCGCCCACAACCTGATCGTGGATACCCTGCGGCGCCGCTCCCGCAGGCCCACCGTAGCCCTGGATGATGAGCTGCCCTTGCCCGCACCCGACGACCCCGCTGCCGAGGCGGAGCTCAAGGTGACCATGGAACAGGTTACTGAGGCCATGTCCCAGCTCACCGATGCCCAACGACAGGCCGTCACATTGCGCTTCTCCGCAGATATGTCTATCGAGGAAGTGGCGCAGGTCATGAAGAAGAAGCCAGGGGCCATCAAGGCCCTTCAGCACAGTGGCCTGGCTAGCTTGCGCCGCCTCCTGAGGGGGGAGGGCAAGGAATGAAGATACAGGACTCGCTGAACGAAAGCCTGGACCTGCTCAAGGCAGGGGCCAGTGTCGCGGAATGCCTGGCGCGCTATCCCGAGGAGAGCGCAGATCTGGAGCCGCTGCTCCAGGCTGCGGTGGTGCTGCGCCAGGCCAGCGCCATACCGTTGCGACCCCAGTTCCGGGCCGAGGGGAGGGCGCGTGTCGTGGGGGCCATGGCCGCTCTACGTTCCCGCCAGGCCAGGGCCCCCACTTTTGGTTGGGCATGGCGCTATGCCATCGCCGGTACTCTCATCGTTTTCCTGTCGACTATGCAGGTCATCCGCGTCTCCGCGCAATCCCTGCCGGGAGACGTGCTGTACCCCGTCAAGCGCACGGTGGAGCAGGTGCAGCTAACCCTGACCTTCTCCCCGACGGCCAAGCTTGAGTTGACCAACCAGCTCGCCGACAAGCGCGTCCAGGAGTTGGTCGCCGCAGCCAACGACCGGGACCTCGACGACCCCAAGCAGAGAGAGCAGTTCCAGAAGCAGGCGGAAAAGCTAGTCCAGAGCCAGGCCAGCCGTGTCCAGGAAGCGGCCTCCCTGGCGGACAAGTCCGTAGCGGCGTCGGAGCGGCAGGCCATCGCTGCTCAGGTCCAGCAGGACTTCGAGCGCCAGGCGGCCAAGCTGTGGCAAGCCGCCGAGCGCGCCCCCGAGTCAGCCCAACCCGCCTTGCGCCAGGCCATTGAAAAGGCCACCGAGGGATACCAGAAGGCCCTGGCCGCCGTGGCTACCCCGGAACCGCGCAAGGACAAAGTAGAAGGTGTTTTGGGCGCAGTCCGTCCCCAGGACCGGGTAGTGATCATCCTTCGGGACAAAGAAGTCCCCCTGACCCTCACCATTCCCGCGGACAGCCAGATCACCAGGAACGGGGCTGCCGTCACCGTGGAGGCGCTGGCCTCGGGCGACCTGGTCAAAGTGGCCTATGACCGGGACAGCCTCCGGGCCATCAGCATCGAGGCTCGATCGCCGGCCCAGGCCAGGGGAGAACGCGTGGAGTTCGCGGGCATCGTCGAGAGCCAGCAGAACGACCGCTGGGTGGTCTCGGGCCGAACAGTCCTGGTAGGCCCCGGGACGGACCTGGACGTTCGGGGGCCAGTGATCGGCGCCCAGGCGCGAGTAATCGCTGAGACCAGGCCCGATGGCAGCTTCCTGGCCACCAAGCTCACCGTCCGCCCGGCCGAGGAGGCCAAGCGGCCAGAAACGCCCCAGCGAGTCCAGTTCACAGGCACCATTGACAACATCGCGCCCACGCGCTGGCTGGTATCCGGCCGGGAGATCGTCATTTCTCAGGAGACCACCATCAAGGTAGACGGCGTACTCAAGCCGGGTGCCCAGGCCAGAGTGGAGGCGGAGCAGCGCCCTGACGGCAGTCTGCTCGCCCGGGAGATACGGGTAACTGGGGCGAAAGAGGCTGACAGGGATAGGGGCACGGATAGAGATAGAGATGGCGATCAAGACGGAGACCGGGGACGAAACGGTGGCAGTGATAGCGTTGCTACCCCTACCCCTGAGCCCAGGGGCGCGGACGGTAGAGCCACGCCAGTTCCCGCGCGTCAAGACAGCCGGGCCACACCGACCACGGAACGCGGGGACAACAAACCCAGGCCGAACCCAACCGTAGAGCCCCCGGAGAACAGACCCAGGCCCACTCCCAGGCAAGAAGACACCAAGCGCGAAAAGGACTGAACCCGAGTCCTGTCCACACAGGCCACCCAGGCTTGCCTGGCGCCGTTAGTTCGAGAAAGGAGTACTCATGAACGCGCATCCTGTTGCTTGCGTAGCCCTAGCGGGGCCACGCCACAACTGGCCCCTGAAGTTGCTGGTGGTCGGGCTGGTTCTTGCCCTGACCGCAGGCGTCGCCTGCAGACGCGCACCGGCGACGCCGACCCCTGGCGCGCCCACCACCGTCCCACCAACCACGGCCCCCGCACCAGCCACACCACCTGCGGCCACACCGGGGCCCGCACCTGCCGAAGCCAGATTCTTCCTTTCCATCATTGAGCCCCCCTTGGAATCGGTGGTACGCAGCCCGGAGCTCACCATCAAGGGCACCACTGCGCCCGACGCAGTGGTCAGTGTTAATGGAAGTATTGTCCCGGTGGATGCCGGCGGCGCTTTCTCCAGCAGCGTGACCCTTCAGGTGGGTCCCAACGTCATCGAAGTTGTGGCCAGCGACTTCGCCGGCAACCAGCAAAGCGCCATCCTGAGCGCGATATACCTGCCCCAGTAGGACGCTTCGACAGTGCTAACCTCTGCGCGCCAGGCTCGTTATATATAGTGAAATACTCGAAATGAGGAGGACAAAGAAATGAAAGGACCACGGTTGCTGCTAGCCTTAGCTCTGGCAGCCGTAGTGGCTGTCAGTGGCCTGGGCGCCGCGCTGGCCGCCCCCGCATCGCAACTGCCGCCCGGCGAGCATCGAGGCATGTTCGGCACGGTGACCGCCATAGGCGCCGATTCCATCACCCTGGAGACGGCCCAGGGGTTCACTGAGGTAAAGATGGACCAGAACAGCAAGTTCCGAATGCCCGGCAAGGACGAGGTTAATCTCACCGATGTGCAGGTAGGCGACAGGCTGGCCCTACTGGCCAGCAAGCAGGGCGAGGTGCTTACGGCCCTCATGGTAATGGTAGTGCCTGGCCAGCCCCAGAACCAGCACAAGACCGGTGTGATCACCAATATCAAGGGTGTGACCATCACCCTCACGGATAAGGACGGCAACACCTTCACCCTGGATGTGCCCGGCAACGCCGCCGGCCTGGCCCTGGGAAAGCTGATCACCGGCGTGGTGCGGCATGACCCCAAGAGCGGCAAGCCCATTGCCCGGGAGCTCCACGAGGTGGGTAAGGTTATCGAGCGGCTCACGGACAACGTCCGCAAGGCCGAGAAGGACGACGGGCGCCGCGGCTCGGACAAGGAGAAAGACCTGGAGCGGCTGCGCAAGGCCCTGGACGATACCGTCACTCGCGAGCAAAGCATCCTGCGTGAGGTGTTGGAGCGGGTCCCCGACCAGGCGAAGCCCCACATCAAGGAGGCCATGGAGCACGCCCGCAAAGCCCACGAAGAGGCACTCAAGGGCCTGGGGATGAAGGGCATCAACATGGAGGTGCAAGGCAGCATCACGGCCATTGATGCCACGGCCGGCACCGTGACTATCCAGCCGCGCCGGGGCGATGCCCAGACGCTGAAGGTGACGGACGCTAGCCGCATCCACAAGGACGACAAAGAGCATGCCACCCTGGCCGACCTGAAGGTCGCCGATACGGTGCTGGCGGTGCGTTTCAACACGGACACCAAAGAGATTGTCCGCCTGGTGGCCAAGACCCCCAGATCTCTGGAAGCCAGCGGCATCATCTCGGCGGTGAACGCCGAACAGGGGACGGTAACCATCCTGGACGCGGACCGGCGCGAGCCCCTGACGCTAACCGTCAACGACAGCACCCAGGTCATGCTCGACGGCGCTGCCGCCAGCATCTCTTCCCTGCTGGCAGGCCAAATCCTGGACAAGGCCGAGCTAACCGAAGGGACACTGGTGGCCACCCGGCTGGTGGTCCTGTCCCCGGCCAATGCCGCGGGGAACGCGGTGTCCTTCGCCGGCACCATTGACAGCTTCACCGACACCCAGGTCGTGGTCTCGGGCCAGAAGGTAGCTACCGACGCCCAGACCCAGTTCAAGGGCCGGCCCCAGGTTGGCGCCACCGCCCGAGTGGAGGCCATCGTCCAGGCCGACGCTAGCCTGCTGGCGCTGGAAGTGAACGTGTCTCAGCGCCGCGGCCCGCCCGAAGGGCAGAAGCAGAGCACACGGTTCACAGGGACCGTGGAGAGCTTCACGGCTGCTGAGGCCGTGGTCTCGGGCAAGAATGTGGCAATCAACGACCAGACCGAGGTCAAGGGCGCCCTGCAAGTCGGCGCCACCGTCAGAGTTGAAGGCACCCTCCAGCCGGACGGCAGCGTGCAGGCCACCAAGATAGATGTGCGCATTCCGGAGGAGCAGAAGGCGGAGTTCAGTGGCACCATCGAGAGCATCAGCCCTACCCAGTGGGTGGTCTCCGGCAGGAAGGTCAATATTGACGCCCAGACCAGGATCGAGGCCAGAGGCATACTCCAGGTGGGAGCTGTAGCCACGGTGGAAGGCACGCTCCAGGCCGACGGCAGCGTGCTGGCCAATAAGATCGAGGTGCGGCCCGGCCGGCCGACGCCCGGCCCCAACTCTAGGGGAAATCCGAGATCGAGTCCTACTCCGACCCCAGCCCCGTAAGACCCACTATCGAGCCGGGGAGAGGCCCCTCCGGGGGCCTCTCCCCATCCAGCAAGGCTCACCGTAGGGGCCCCGATACATCGGGGCCCCTACGCACTTTCCCACGTACATGGGCATACGTATAATGGGGGAAGATGGAAGCTAGAAGGCGTCCCCTACTCCGCGTCATTGCGCTCCTGGGACGATACAGGCTCCAGGTAGGTATCACCTTTTTCTGCGTCCTGGCGGGGACGCTGCTCTCCCTGGCGGTACCTCGCTTCATCGGCCAGGCGGTAGACCTGGTGCTGAGCAAGGGCGATACCCGCCTGCTGCTGGGCCTGGCGGTGGCGGTGGTGGTGGTCAGCGTGCTCCGGGGCCTGTTCAACTATGGCCAGACCTACCTCTCCGAGTGGGTATCCCAAAGGGTGGCCTACGACCTGCGCAACCGCTTGTACGACCATATCCAGCGCCTTAGCTTCTCTTTCCACGACCAGGCTCAGACCGGCCAGCTCATGTCCCGAGCTACCGCGGACGTGGAAGGGCTCCGCATGTTTGTCGCCTTTGGCTTTCTCCGGGGCTCGTCCCTGGTGGTGCTTATCGTGGGCATCGCGGGGCTACTCCTGGCGCTGGACTGGCAGCTCGCCATGTTCAGCTCGCTGGTGGTCGTCCCCATCGCTTACCTGGCCATACGCTCCAGCCGCCGGCTGCGGGTGCTGTGGTGGAACGTGCAGGAGGGCCTGGGTCGCCTGGGCATCGTGCTCCAGGAGAACCTGGCAGGCATGAGGGTAGTCAAGGCCTTCGCCGGACAGAACATGGAGCTGGCCAAGTTCACGGCGCGAAGCCGTGAGGTCTATGACACCAGCATGGAGGCCAACTGGTTGTACGCCGTCTACAGCCCGGTGATGGCCGGCCTGGTCATGCTGGCCATCGCCCTTTTGATCTGGTCTGGAGGCAGGGCGGTGGTCTCGGACCGGCTCACCCCCGGCGAGCTGACCCAGTTCGTGCTCTACCTGCTTCTGTTGCCCATGCCGGTACGCATGTTGGGATGGATGGTGAGCCTGGCCTCCCGGGCCTCGTCCTCCGGCGAGCGCGTCTTCGAGGTACTCGATGCCCAGGCAGCAGTGAGAGAGCGACCCAGCGCCATCGAGACGGGCCGGGCACGAGGCCATGTGGCCTTTGAGAACGTGTCCTTCGGCTACCGTAAGGAAGCCCCGGTGCTGCGCGAAGTGGGCTTCGAGGCCCGACCCGGCGAGGCCATTGCCCTGGTGGGCAGCAGCGGGAGCGGCAAGACCACCGTGGCCCATTTGCTGCCGCGCTTCTACGATGTCACTGCGGGCCGCATAGCCGTAGACGGCCGGGACATCCGGGAAGTGACCCTGGCCTCCCTGAGGCGCAACATCGGCATCGTGCAGCAAGAGGTGTTCCTGTTCTCCGCCTCGATGCGGGACAACATCGCCTACGGCGCACCGGGTGCCTCGCAGGAGGCCATCGAAGCCGCGGCCAGGGCCGCTCGCCTGGACGTCTTCATCCGCAGCTTGCCCGAGGGCTATGATACCTGGGTGGGCGAGCGCGGCATCACGTTGTCAGGGGGACAACGTCAACGAGTGGCCATTGCCCGCACCATACTATTGGACCCACCCATCCTCATCCTGGACGACGCCACGTCGAGCGTGGATACCGAGACCGAAGAGCTGATATTCCAGGCCCTCCAGGAGCTGATGCGGGGCCGGACAACCTTCATCATTGCCCAGCGGCCCCGGACCCTGGAGTACGCGCATCGCATACTGGTCCTGGACGAGGGGCGCATCGTCGAGCAGGGCACACACCAGAACTTGCTGGCCCGGGATGGCCTGTACCGGCGCATCTACTACGGGGCCAGGGAGACCGAGATTGCCCAAGTTCGCTAAGTACCGTCACGCCCATCACCCCGCCATGCGCCAGATGCTGGTGGAGGGACGCTGCCAGGCGTTGCAGAAAGCCCTGGGCCTGCTGGAGATACGCCTGGGACAGACCGACGACCCCGCCCAGCGTCAACACCTGGCCGAGATGCTAGACCAGGTCAAAGGACAGATCGCCCGGCTGCGCCGCATCATGGCTCCGGGTGGGGAGGGCTAGCCGTGCACATGGGCGGCGGCTTCCACAGCCACGGCCACGGCGGACGGACGACCAGCTCCCTGGACGATGAGGACAGGGTCTTTGGCCGCGTCTACGACCAGCAGGTGGTATCCCGCCTGGCAAGATACTTCTGGGACTACAAGCTACTCACGCTGCTGGCCGGCTCGGCCATGCTCGCTTACACTCTGGCCGGCGTGGCCACGCCCTGGCTCATCAAGCTGGCTATTGACGGATACATCATACCGCGCGACCTGGCGGGCCTGGCCTGGATCGTGGCTGCGTTCGTGGCCATCGCCGCGTTGGGCGCCGCGGGCCAGTACGGCTACCTCTGGCTTACCGCCAGGATAGGCCAGGAGATCCTGTTCCGGCTGCGAACTCGGATGTTCGAGCATCTCCAGCGCCTGCCTCTTGCCTTCTTCGACCGCAACGAGGCGGGCCGGGTGATGTCCCGGGTGCAGAACGACGTCACCCAGCTCCAGGAGTTGCTCAGTGGCGGCATGCTGACGGTGGTTAGCGACCTGCTCAGCTTGGTGGGCATCGTGATAGCCCTGTTTGTCATGGATGTCCCCCTGGCGGCCATCGCCCTGAGCGTGATCCCGTTGCTGGTGCTGGTGATGGCGCTATGGCAGCGGAGAGCGAGGCATGCCTTCTTACGGGTGCGGCGGGCCATCGCCGTGGTGAACGCCGGACTCCAGGAGAACATCTCCGGGGTGCGCGTGGTCCAGAGCCTGCGCCGGGAGGAGGTCAATCTCCAGCGCTTCGAGCAAGCCAATGAAAGCCACTTGGAAGCCAACCTGGAGGCAGGTCGCCTGTCCGCGGCGCTCATGCCGGCCACCGAAGTGCTGTCCGCCGCGGCCCTGGCCCTGGTCCTGGTGTTCGGCGGCCTGAGAGTGCAGGGCGGTGGCATGCCCGTGGGATCCCTGGTGGCCTTCGTCCTCTACGTCCAGCGCTTCTTCGAGCCCATCCGCTCGCTGACCATGCAGTACAGCATGTTCCAGCGCGCCATGGCCGCCGGGGTACGTGTTTTCGAGCTGCTGGACACACCGCACGAGGTGCCTGACCCCGAGGACGGCGCCGAGCTCAAGGTTACCAGCGGCGACGTTGAGCTCCGGGGGGTCACTTACGGGTATGACCCGGAGAGACCGGTGCTCCACGGCATCAACCTTAGGGTGACTGCCGGCCACACGGTGGCCCTGGTGGGGCCCACTGGGGCCGGCAAGAGCACGCTGGCCGCCCTGCTCCTGCGCTTCTACCAGCCTCAACGCGGCGCCATCACCGTGGACGGGCTGGACATACGGCGGGTGACCACGCGCTCGCTGGCCAAGAGCATCGCCTTCGTCCCCCAGGACCCATTCCTGTTTTCGGGGACCATAGCCGAGAACCTGCGCTACGGCCGCCCCGAAGCCACCCCGTCGGAGGTGGAGGCGGCGGCCCGGGCGGTGGGCGCCCACGAGTTCATCACGAAGCTGGAACAGGGGTACGATTCCCCGGTTGGTGAGCGCGGCGTCAACCTGAGCCTGGGACAGCGTCAGTTGCTGTGCCTGGCGCGGGCGCTGCTCGCCGACGCCCCCATACTGGTCCTGGACGAGGCCACGGCCAGCGTGGACCCAGCCACCGAGGCGCGCATGCAGCAAGCCCTCCGCCGCCTCATGGCCGGCCGGACAACCATCGTCATTGCCCACCGGCTGTCCACAGTGGAGCAGGCCAACCTTATCGTGGTGCTCGATGGCGGGCGCATCGTGGAGCGCGGCACCCACACCGAGCTGATGCAGGCGGGCGGGCTGTACTCGCGCCTCTACCGGCAGACCAGCCCCTCCCCCTCAGGGTCAGAGTGGCGGTTGTCGGGAACTATCGTCACCGCGTAGGGGCGAAGCATCGGGCGCGACAGGCGTGGGGGCCTAACCGAGATCCTGGCCCGATGCTTCGCCCCTACTTGTGTCTCCAATAACAATGTTCTTAACCTTTCCTTAACCTTATTGTCTGCCACCGGCCAGCGGGGCACCTATACTGGACAGCGATGCCCTGGCGGCCTAGAATTATAGTGTTCCGTGCACTGGGGCGCCGGGGACTGGTCAGGTTCCAGTTCTGGAGAGGGGGAGACGTTGGAAGCAGTTTCGGCGGCGATTATGGCGGGAGGTCGCGGAGAGCGGCTAGGCGTCCTCGGGCACGGGCGGGCCAAGCCAATTCTACCGTTTGCTGGTAACAACCGGCTGATTGATTTCGTCCTGACCAACTGCATACGGTCAGGTGTTCCCAATATCGCCATCCTGGTGCAGCACGAGGCTGCATCTATTGCCAGCTACGTCAACCAGGGCTTCCGCCGCGCCCGCGGTTGGTCTGGGGACGTCCGCCTGTGCCGGGGCGCCCCAGGCGGCCCGCGCGAGTACCTGGGCACCGCCCACGCAGTGTACATGAACCTGCCCACTCTCCTGGAGAGAGACCCGGAGGCGGTGCTGGTCCTGGCCAGCGACCATGTGTACTCCATGGATTACCGGGAGATGGTGGCCTACCACCGGGAGCGCCGGGCTGACGTCACTGTGGGTGTGGTCCAGGTGCCGCCGGCCGATGCCAGCCGGTTCGGTATCGTCACCACTGACCGGCAGGGATGCGTGCTGCGCTTTGTGGAGAAGCCGGGGACGCCTCAGGGCAATTTGGCCTCCATGAGCGTCTACGTGTTCAGCCCATCTGTCCTGGCTGAGCAACTGGCCCTCGACGTGTGGGACCCCGCCTCAGAGCACGATTTCGGCCGTTCCATTCTGCCCCGGATGGTACAGACCCACCGGGTCTACGCGTTTCCGTTCCAGGGCTACTGGCGGGATGTGGGCACCGTCCAGGCTTACTGGCAGGCCCACATGGACATGCTCCAGGGACAGCTTGACCTTCCCGAAGGCCTGGGCCGTCCCGTCCCCTGGGGTGCCCCCAGTCAACGCAGCCTGGTCTTCCCCGGCTGTGTGGTGGAAGGGAGGATCGAGAACTCGGTGCTGTTCCCGGGCGTGCTGGTGGCCCAGGGCGCGCTGGTCAGAGACAGCGTGGTGCTCTCTGACGCCACCATTGAGGCAGGAAGCGTGGTGGCCCGGACCATTGTGGATGAGGGCGCCCTCATTGGCCCGTCCAGCTACATCGGGTACGGCCTGAGTGCCGAGCACCCGTCACCTGAAGACGAGGAGCTGACGGTGATCGGGCGCAACGCCGTGGTCCCCCAGGGCGCGGCCATCGGCCAGGGCTGCCTGGTGCATCCCGGCGTATCTCCGGACGACTTTGTCACCCTGGTGGTGCCCAGGGGGGGCGAGGTAGCCGCTCGGCACCTCCAGGAGCTTGCGTCTCAAGCCGCATCGTAGGCAGACGTCGGGCCACCCCCGTAGGGGCGAAGCATCGGGGCGCAGTACGCCCTGGCACCAAATACGCCGACAGCCCGCTGCTTCGCCCCTACAAGCCGCCGTAGACCTTCACCTGACGTGGGTCGAGGTTCCGATCTTGACCCACCCTTTCGCGGGCAAACAGCACATGGCAATTAGGCCAACGGGGCTGGCGGCCAACGTAGGGGCATGGCGCGCCATGCCCCTACCTCTTTTGTACCCACCCAGGTAGAGGTTTGGCCCGTAGGGGCGCATGGCGTGCGCCCTACCGCCCGTAGCCCGTAGCCCGTAGCCTGTCCCCCTGCGTCCCCCTTGTGGTAAACTTATCGCAGTTGAGGCTGGCCAAAGGCCAGCGTCCAGGGAGTACAAGCTCCATCGAGCGCTCAGTTCCTCGGACACCTATCGAGCACCCTGTGTCGGCAGGGGGCGTCGTTTTCCGTTGGCTGGACCGCGAGCTCCAGGTAGTTATCTGTTGGAGCCGGGAAAGGGATACCTGGGGCCTACCCAAAGGTACACCCAACCCAGGTGAGACCATGGAGGAGTGCGCCCTCCGCGAGGTGCGAGAGGAGACTGGCCTGGAGACCAGCATCGTGGGCAAGGTAGGCACCATCCGCTACTGGTTCTCCGCCAGGGGCGTCCGCTACCACAAGTCCGTGCACCACTTCCTGATGGAACCCACCGGAGGGTCCATGGACCAGCACGACCCGGAGTTCGACGTCGTCAAGTGGGCACCCGCCTCCGAGGCCCAGCGCACCCTCACCTACCAGAACGAGGTGGACATGGTGGCCCAGGCGGTACGCATCCTCACACGGGGGACCCAGGCCCCATCCCCCACAACCGGCAAAGGGCAGCAACAATGAGGGTGCCAGGGACAAAGGTGGTCCTCCGCGAAAAGCGCTTGTCGGATGCTTTGCAGGACTATCAGTGGCGCACCGACAAAGAGCTGGCCCGGCTGGATGCCGCCACCCCCCTGGCCATGTCCTTTGCCGACTACCATGCCTTCTGCATGGAGGACCTCCAGTTCCCGGACCCGCTGCGCCGGCGCTTCGCCATTGAGACCCTGGACGGCATCCATATCGGCAACTGCACCTACTACGACGTTGACGAGCGCCGCGGCCAGTGCCAGGTGGGCATCATGATCGGCGACAAGTCCTACTGGGACCAGGGTTACGGCACGGATGCCATGACAACGCTGGTGGACCACATTTTCCGCACTACGAAGTTCGAGCGGGTGTATCTGGAGACCCTGGACTGGAACATAAGGGCACATCTCAGCTTCCAGAAGGTCGGCTTTTTCCCGTGTGGCCGCGAACAACGCCCACCGTACACGTTCATCGTGATGGAGATGTTCCGCCACCAGTGGGAAACGGCCGGCGGGGCAGCCGCCGCCCGGCAGGCTGCCCCGGCCCGCAGGACATCGAGCCCGGGGGGTTGACCGATGACCTCCCAGGAACAGGCGGCAGGGCCGGCCACCCAGCCCAAGGGCAGGCTACGTCGGGTGGGGCACCTGCTGCTGGAGTGGATCGCCCGCTTTCCCCTGTTCTACAAGGTCCTGATCGCCAATACCCTGCTGGTAGTGGTGGGCGTGGTGGTGGGAAGCTGGCTAACCGCCGATCACGTGCGCGCATCCCCGGGACACCTGGTGCATTGGGAGTTCATTCTGTGGTTCGGCGCGGTGGCCGTCTCCGGTTCCTTGGTCCTGAACTATGTGCTGCTGAGAGCCGCCCTGCAGCCCATCGGCGCCCTGCACCGGCTGGCTGACGCGCTGCACAAGGGGAACCTCGAGGCCAGGGCTGATCGCACCTTCTTTAGCGATCGCGACGTGGACAGGCTGATCGCAGCGGTGAACCAGGTGCTGGGCGAGCTCACCCGCTACCAGGAGCAACTGCGCCACTTGTCCAGCAGGGTCACTGCACAGTTAGAGACAGAGCGCAAGAACCTGGCCCGGGAGCTGCATGACGAGACAGCCCAGGCCCTGGCCACCCTGCTGGTGATGCAGCGCATGGTCGCCCGGGAGGCTACCACCCCAAAGCAGACGCAGGCCCTCCAGGAGCTCCGCGAGCTGACGTCCTTGACGCTGGAGGGGGTGCGCCGTATGAGCGTCGGCCTGCGCCCATCTATTCTCGATGACACCGGCCTGGTAGGCGCCCTCCACTGGTACGTGGAGGAGTTTTGTGGCGACACCCTGCCCCCTGTCCGCATGGACCTGGAGGAGTCCCTGGGGAGGTTGACACCAGATACGGAACTGGCTATATATCGTATTACTCAGGAGGCGTTGAGCAACATCATGCGCCACGCCTCGGCTTCGGCCGTATCTTTGAGTTTGCAGCAAGATGGAAACTGGGTAGTGCTCAACGTAGCCGATGATGGCGTAGGCTTCGACCCGGCGGCGCCCCCCAAAGAGGGGGGACGGGAGTCTCTGGGTCTGTTTACCATGCGTGAGCGGGCTGAGCTCGTGGGCGGCCATCTCGAGGTGGTTTCCAGGCGGGGGGAGGGCACCACGGTACGGGCCCGCTTCCCCTTGCCACCCCGACCTGTCGGGGCGGTCTCACTGGTACCGAGCGATGGATAGAAAGATCCGCGTACAACTGGTTGACGACCACGCCGTGCTGCGGGCGGGGCTGCGGGCGCTACTCAACTCTGAGCCGGACATCGAGGTGGTGGGGGAGGCCGGCAGCGGGGAAGAGGCCATTGACATGGCCAAGCAGTTACTGCCCGACATAGTGGTCACCGACATTGTCATGCCGGGCATTGACGGGCTCGAGGCGACGCAGCGCATCACTACGGCGTTGCCCCACTGCCGCGTGCTCATCCTCACCATGTACAAGCAGGCACACTACCTGTTCAAAGCTCTCAAGGTGGGCGCCTCGGGCTACATCCTCAAGAGCGACCTGGATACCGAGCTCGTGGAGGCCATCCGGACCGCCAGCCGGGGCGACGCCTTCGTCTACTCCTCCGACACCAGGGCATTCTTCCGGGCCTATCTGGAGCAGGGCGGCACTACCCGAGGGCCGGAGGGCCTCAGCGAGATGGAGAACCGGGTGCTCAAGCTTACCGCCCAGGGCTACAGCAACCGTCAGATAGGGGAGATGCTCTCCATCAGCCCTCGCACCGTGGATACCTACCGCGCCCGCATAATGAACAAGCTGGGCCTGGCCAGCCGGGCCGAGCTCCATGGCTGGGCGCTCCAGCACGGCCTGCTCCAGACGTAGGCGGGCTACGGGCTACGGGCTACGTAGTGTTTTGCACTACACAGCTATCCGTACATTGCCTGACCGGAGATTCTCGTGTCTGCGCCATAGTGGTGATGTGGCAGGGCAAGCACCGGGCCGCCGGAGCATAAAGATACTGCTGGTAGATGACAGCAATCTACTGCGCACCGCGCTGGCCAACCTCCTATCCGGGGAAAACGGGCTGCGAGTGGTGGCCCAGGCGGCCAACGGAGAGGAAGCGATTCAGCGGGCGTTAGAGACTTTCCCTGACCTCGTACTGATGGACGTCCGCATGCCCGTATGCGACGGCATCACTGCCACCCGGCGCATCAAAGAGGCGCTGCCCGACACCCGGGTCATCATGCTCAGCGTATCCGATGACAACGAGGACCTGTTCGAGGCCCTGAAGGCCGGCGCCGAGGGATATCTGCTGAAGACCGTGGAGACGGAGGAGCTGGTGGCCACCATACAGCGTCTCGCGGCGGGAGACGTAGCCTTTTCGCCCCCCATGGCCACCCGGATTCTCCGGGAGTTCGTGCGCCAGCTCAAGTCTACCCCTCCCCTGGTGGCGCCCCGCGCCCTCACGGCCCGCGAGGAGGAGGTGCTGCGCATGGTGAGCCAGGGCTACACCAACCAGGATGTGGCCCAGGCGCTGCACCTGACTCAGGGCACGGTCAAAGGCTACCTCCACACCATCCTGGAAAAGCTCCACGTGCGCAACCGCACCGAAGCCGCCGCCTGGCTCCGCCAGGGGGCCGCGCCCCGGTAGCCTTCGGGCTACTGGCTTCAGGTTACAGGTACGGCCAACGGGTTACAGGTGTAGGGG
Source organism: Chloroflexota bacterium (assembly GCA_016190505.1). Taxonomy (GTDB): domain Bacteria; phylum Chloroflexota; class Dehalococcoidia; order JACPQK01; family JACPQK01; genus JACPQM01. Next base: position 22,259 of record JACPQM010000081.1, read on the forward strand.
CGGGCCTTGTGCTTCTTTCAATGAACCGAGCCCCCATGTCAATAGGGGAGTAGGACGGGACGACGTATCAGAGTCGCGCCTGTAGCCTGTAGCCCGTAGCCTGTAGCCCGTAGCCTGTAGCCTGTAGCCCGTAGCCTGTAGCCTGTAGCCTACGGCGACAGCCAGGTGTAAGCGAAGACCTGGTTGGTGATAAAGCTGACGTTGTCAGTGGCCCAGGGCGAGGTGTAGTCGGGCGGCTCGCTGAAACCGGGCACCTGGCGCAGGTATGCGGACACGCTCACCGCCCCGACGCTAGCCGTTACCAGGTAGTCCTTGTAGGCTTTGGCATATGTCCAGGTGTGCTCCGGCCCGCCGGAAGGGGAGAAAGCTACCGTGGTCTTGGTCTGGTTGTCAACGTTGAAAAAGACGATGGTGTATACTCCCCCACTGTCGTCTGTGGCAGGGTCCACGGTTACCCCCAGGGTGCGATTGAAATAGGCTTTGTTGACCTGGTTCTCCTCAAGGGAGGCGCTCTGGGGCCACACGTTTATCCGGCCCGGCGGCAGGGGGTCGTTACCATTGTCCAGGGGTATGCCTGCCCATATGCCTACTTTGGACTTGCCCTCTTCGTTGTAGGCCCAGTTCACCTGGATAGTGCCGGCCTTCACGTTATACAGGCGCATCAGGTAGCCCTTGTTGGCGGGCACTGTTGCCAGGTAGGGATGTACCGTCCCGGGGTCAACGTACTCGTGTTGTGCCGTGGGCTTCGTCTGGCCCGGTGTAGGCAAGGATAGCGCAACGGTAGGTGTGTAGTCGTTGGTCGTTACCGAGGGTGGGGCATAGGAAGTGGTCACAAAGAACTCCTGGTGGGGCCGGCCCGGACGGTGCGGAGAGGTCGTGTTGTAGGTGGTGCTCACGGCGTCGGCGCCACGGACCAGGTCGGAGACGACGCGGTTGAGGGCGGCTTCCGCCGCCAGCACCTTCATCCGTTGCTCTCGTTCATTCCCCCCCTTCTGAAGCATGGTCGCGATCTGAGACAACAACGGCACGAGGACCACCATTCCGGCGGCCAGCAGCACCACCGCCAGCAGCAGGACCTGGCCGGCCTCGCCGACCTCACCCCACCCTCTCCGCTTTCTACGGGCTAGCAATGAACAGGACCTGGTCAGTGTAGATTGTGAAATTGGAGTCCGTCCGCCTCTCCACCTTCAGCTCCGCCACCCTGGTAGTGTCCACGTAAGCCACCTTGGCCGCATTCAAATAGAAGGAATGGGTGGTCGCCACGTTGGCATCGGGGAAGGTGAAGCTGGAGTCCGGCGCATCCTCGTATCCCGATGGCCCCTTCACATAAAAGTCCATTCGCACGTTGTTCTTGCTCATCTTGCCCGTGAAGCGCACCTGGAGCTGGCCGATGGAGGCCGGAGAAGTAATGGTCTGGCTGGAACCCTCCCAGACCACCTTGAAAGGGCCGCCAGCGTTCACCGAGTCAACCACGAGAAACTCGCTGTCGGCCTGGCAAAGGGAGGAGACAGACCCCGATACGTAAGTGCCCCGAACAATGGTAGGATCGGCAGCCGGGCAGTAGCCAAACGACCCTGGCGGCGGGGTGGGTACGGCCTCCATGCCGGGCGGGGAAACAATGTACTGTCCTTTGTAGCGCAGGAAGGCCACCACGGTAGCCGTCCGGCCTATGTCCCCCAGACCCGGGGCCTCTTCAATCGTTGGGGTTACGGTCACGGCGATCTTCTGCTCAGCCTCAGACCAGGCGAAGGCCACGGCGCTCTCCTGGACAATGTCGCCAGCTACCTGGAACGTCTCCTGGACAACCCCATTCTGCCTCACCTGGCGCATCAGGGCACTGAGCGCGGCATCGTAGTAGTAGACAGCATCATAGGTGACCGGGGTCTGACCTGAGTAGTCCGTCCAGGTGAAAGCACCGTACTGGGGGCTGGTACCCAGAGTGTAGGTTTCGGCGGAGTTGGCGTCCCGGGCCAGCCAGTAGCGGGCAAGCTGCTGGCGGTTCTCCACGGCCAGCTTCGCCCCCTCCTTGGGGACCTGCGACAGGGTCAACGAAAGGGTGCCCGCCAGCGCGGTCACCAGGAGGCCGGCGATGGTGAGGGCTATCACCACCTCCACCAGGGTAAAGCCCCTGGCCACAGATTCGTGAGTTGTCATTCTGAGGAAGCGCAGTGACCGAAGAATCCGTACCCCTGGTCCGCTGCTGCCTAAGGTCACGGCGTGGGGCCACGGATTCTTCGTCCCGTCTCCGTCGGGACTTTGAATGACACGGGGAATACGTGCTCGCATTGTGGGCGCCTTACGGCACATAGGTCACCACCAGCCGCGGGTCATCGTCGGTGCCGGAGGTCTCCCTGGCGGCGAACTCCGCCTCGTAGTCCTCGTCGGAGCCCTCCGCCGCATCCTTGACTCGCCACCCGTGGTTAAGCGCTGAGCCGGCCAGGAACGCCTGGACATCGGAGGTCACCGTCCACTCCAGCCACACGTCATCGGCTGTACCGGTGGCCATGGTGGACGTCGCTGACCCCGCCACGGGGGGCTGGTTGTTCCAGGCGATGCCATTCGGGTCAGACTCCGCCCAGGGTCCATCCACCCGGTGGACCTGGTGGTCCCGCGAATCGTCGGGGGCTTCGGTCAGGCGCAGCCTGAGCCTGGCCGAAACTATGGTCGCCCCTGGAGGGATGGAAGAGATGTCAAACCGCATGAAGGCCCGGTGGTTGTCACCCTGGTTCCCCTTGGTTCCCGAGCGCACCTTCATCTCGTTGTCGTCCCCGAAGTTCTTACCCTGCTTGTCCTCGTCAATGTACGAATCGGCCACCGAGAACAGGGTCACCGTGGTGGGGGTGGACGCTGGCGCTGCCACGATGCCGGCCGACTTGTATCCCTGGAGACTCAGGCTGCCCCGCACTCCTGCCACAGTTACCATCACCATCTGTACCGTTTCATCGGTGGCCATGGACTGGGGGGCGGGGTAGGTGTACGCCACCGCCGGGGCCGCGGCTACGTTTATGGAGTACCCAGCGGGGGCCGCGATCAGGGCATAGTTGGCGGCGTTCTGCTGGTACGGCTGGCGCTGCACCTCTTCCATCTGGCTCTGGGCCAGCTCCTGGAGCAACGAGCGGTCGTAGGCGTTATCGCTGGAGGTGATGCCGGTGGCCAGGCCGGTCAGCAGGACCGGCAGCACTACGGCCACCAGCCCCAGTCCCACCACCGTCTCCAGCAGGGAGAAGCCTCGTTCCCCGCCCTTTACAGTGCGGGGAGGCCCACAAGTCATGTTGGACACTACAACGCTCATCTCATCATGGTTCAACGTGTCATTACCCTGAAAATAGCCTTGCGCTGGTTGGTGAACGGGTCGCCGCAGTCTAACCAGGCTATTTTTAGGGTAATCCTTCATGGCTCTTGCCAGTGTCACCACCGAGGATGAAAACAGCGCTCCGGCCCTCTCTCCCTGCCTCTCCCCGACACGGGGAGAGGAGTCGGGCTTCCCCCTTCCCGCTTCGGGAAGGGGCCAGGGGTTAGGGCAGTGCCCCGGCGCATTTTCAGGGTAGTGACAAACCGGGTACGTCATTCAAAGCCCGCCTGAGGAATGACAGATAATGTCGCGCAGCGGCCCATGTCCCCTATCCTGCAGCCCGTAGCCCGTAGCCTGGAGCCCGGTGGTTAGCTCATGTGTTCACACAAACGATTCCATTATACGCTAGCGGCCTGTCCCCTCCCGCGTCAGCTCGGGCGCAAGAGGGCGTCAGTTGCCGGTAGCCTGGGTATATGTCGCGTGGTCCGCCTGGCTGTAGGGGCGACCCGGCGGGTCGCCCCTACGTATCGCCTGCACATCACACTGAACTACGGATATACGTCAGTCACGAAGCCGGCGGCGGCAAGCTCAGCCAGGGTGATAACGCCCGGTTCTGCCGCGGTGTCAGTCCAACGCCTGGGCTGCACCAGCCCGTTGCTATCTATGTACCACACGTAGCTGCCTACGGGTACGTTGGAGCAACCATTGCCGCCCGAGTTGACCGGCGGGCTGGCACTGTTGTTGCTGTAGGCGCAGGACTTCACCACGTCGTTCCCCTTGAGGTAGGTGCCCGTGGTCAAGAGGCTTACCTTGATCACAGTAGAAGTTGACGTGCTGGTGTCAACGCCCAGAACCCCGTTGTCAGCCAGGTCGCCCTTGACCCCTCCCACAGTCGGCCAGGGGTTGCCCGACCGGTTGGCGATGTCGGTGCGCCAGGCGTCTACCGCGGCCTGGAGGAGGCGCTTGTCGGCGTCAAAGGCGCGCTCCTTGCCCCGGCCCAGGAACCCCGACACGTTGGGGATGACCACGGCGGCCAGCACCGCCAGCACCGCCAGCACGATCATGATCTCAACCAGGGTGAACCCGTTCGCCAGGCTCAGGGCAGGCCCGTTCGCTTTGCTCAGGGCAGGGCCCCTGGACTTCTTATTTGGCATTGCGGCCAACTCTGGCCTCCTTTCATCCTGTAGGGGCGGCCCGGCGGGTCGCCCCTACGGCGTACCCTGCTGTCGTAGGCTACGGGTAGACGTCGGTCGCGAAGCCGTCGGAGCCAGCCAGCTCGGCACCAGCGTTAACAATGTTGTCCGTGTTGGTGTCCGTCCAGCGCCGGGCCTGGACCAGGCCGCTGGCGTCTATGTACCAGATATAGCTGCCCTTGGGGGAGTTGGTGGCGCCAATGGTGGTCGGCGTGGGCGCCGTTCCGGTGTAGGCAAAGGACTTCACGGCATCGGTAGCTTTGAGGTAGGTCGTGGCCAGGTTGCTGACCTTGATGATGGAGCATCCGGCGGCAACGTCATTCACGTCAATGCCGTCGGTGGCGACATCGGTGCAGGCGGCGATAGCGCCGGCGCCGCTGCTGCCTATGGTGGGCCACGGGTTGCCGCTCCGGGAGCCAACGTCGGTCCGCCAGGCGTCAACCGCGGCCTGGAGGATGTCCCGGTCCCGGCTGAAGGCGCGCTCCTTGCCCCGCCCCAGGAACCCTGCCACGTTGGGGATGACCACCGCGGCCAGCACGGCCAGCACCGCCAGCACGATCATGATCTCCACCAGCGTGAACCCCTTGTCCCCTCTCCTTGCGCTTCTGATGAAACTCATATAGTCCCTCCTTCTTGGCGTAGGGGCGCCCCGATGGATCGGGGCGCCCCTGCGTTGTTGGCCTAGTAGATCTGGGTGTAGGTGGCGCAGGGTATGTTGTTTGGCGTGCACTGCGAGGCGTCCTTGGCATCCGTCAAGCGGTAGACCTCGACCGTGCGGCTCTCGGTGCTCTTGCCCTCGCCAGAGACCCGCATCACCCAGATGAACTCATGAAAGAACAAGCTCCTCACCGCGCTCTCGTTGGCCATCAGTATCTGGGACTCCGGCTCCTTGCCCAGCATGTCGGGCACGAAGGTAACATCGAGCACCGTGCCGTCCTTGTTCCACACCTGGGTGATGGCGTCGAAATCTATGCCCACCCGCCGGTCGCTGGTACCCGTGGGTCCTGCAAATGTGGCCAAAGGAATGGAGTTGGGGGTCTTGTCGTTGATGGTCAGGGTCACAGTTGGGGTGGCGGCGAACTCGGTAGGATATGCACCCACCAGCGCCCTGTCCGGGAACTTGCCGGTGACGATGGAGTCGTTGTTGTAGCGGTCCACAGCCTTCTGGACTCCGTCGCCGTCACCCTTGACCTGGGACTCGATGCCGGCGGCCTTGATGCCCACCATGGTGGGGAGGACGATGGCCATGAGAACGGCCAGAATACCCATTACCACCATGAGCTCGATGAGCGTAAACCCCTTGCTGCCTTTCCTGGACTTGATCATTGCTGTCTCCTTTCTTCTTGACCATCCACAGGATAGGGGGCAAGCTGAAGCATGTATATCGCTCAAAAGGATGATTTCTCCGGTCACCCGGAAGAGTCCCGTAGGGGCGACCCGGCGGGTCGCCCCTACGGTTTGACCTGCGGGTTCGGCCAGTACAATGGTGCGGCGCACCTGATCAGGCGTCACGCCATAGGCCTTGTTGGTCAATTCCTACGTCTTCCGGCCGCATGGCGTAGGGGCGACCCGGCGGGTCGCCCAAACAGGCTACGCTTGACATCACCAGGGGGCGATGTTAGATTCTGGACTATTCCGTGTGCATGGGCGGGCCAAGGAGTGTCAGGAGGAAGCCAATGACTAGCCCAACGGTGCGAGGCGCGGCGTCCGCGGACGATGTGTGGGTGCCATCCAGTTGCCGGGTGTGCCCCAACTCCTGCGGCATCGTGGTGCATCGCCAGAACGGCGTCATCGTCAAGATCGAGGGCAACCCCGATAACCCACACAACTACGGGAAGCTGTGCCCCAAGGGCCTGGCCCGCCTCATGGACCTGTACGACCCCAACCGGGTGTTGAAGCCGCTGCGCCGCACCAACCCCCGAAAGGGCATCGGCGTAGACCCGGGCTGGAAGGAGATCACCTGGGATGAGGCCCTACAAGAGGTCGTTGCCCGGGTCAAGAAGGCGGCTGCCGAGGACCCCAGAAAGATCGTCATCTACCAGGCCACCGGCGAGACGGAATGGTCCATCAGTTGCTTCCGGGCCTTTGCCGACGCGGTAGGCACGCCCAACTACAGCCAGGGCGGCATCGGCGGCGCCCATGCCTCGGCCAGCTATCTCAACAACGGCGCGATGCACACCGAGCCCGACTGGCCGCGCTGCCGGATGCTCATCCTTTTCGGCTGCCAGAAAGGCTCCGCCTCCGGCCACGACCTGGTCAAGGCCGCCCAGAGGTTCGCGGACGCCCGCGTCCGGGGCATCAAGCTGGTGGTCATAGACCCGGTGTGTACCCCCAACGCCTCCAAGGCCCAGCAGTGGCTGCCCATACGCCCGGGCACCGATGGGGCGCTGGCCCTGTCCATGCTTCACGTCCTCATCAACGAGACCGGGCTGTATGACAAGCCGTTCGTCCAGGCGCACACCAATGCACCCTATCTGGTTGACGGCTCCGGGCGCTATGTCCGGGAAGCGGCCACGGGCAAGCCCCTGGTGTGGAGCCTGGACCCCGATGCAACCGGGGCGCTGCCCTTCGATGACCCGCGGGCCACCAACCCGGCCCTTGACGGTGAGTTTCCGGTCAATGGCCAGACCTGCCAGCCCGCCTTCCAGCGGCTCAAGGACCACCTGAAAAACTACGCCCCTGAGCGTGCCGCCGAGATAACCACCATCCCTGCCGATGCCATCCGGCGGCTGGCCATCGAGTTCGGGGAGACCGCGGCCATCGGCAGCACCATAACCATCGAGGGGCACGCCATGCCCTTCCGCCCGGTGTGTGCCTTCCCCGATACCCAGGGCCCCACCGCCCACAAGTACGGTCTGTGGGCAGCTACCGCCATTCAGATGCTCAACGTGGTGGTCGGGTCAGTGGACGTGCCTGGGGGCTGTCTGAGCACCAATATCATCGGTCCTGGGGGCCAGATGCGGGTCTGGGGCAGCGATGAGGGCATCATAACCCCCGGCAACCCCGAGCAGCCGGCCTCGGACAACCCCTATCCCCCCCGGCACGTGGCCGCGCCGCAGACCGTGCACTTCAAGGAGCTGTTCCCCACCGGGCACGCCAACGTGTGCACCATGCTGAGCCTGAGCCTCGGCCCGCTGGCGCGACTCCTCCCATATGCCCCTGAGGTGTTCATCGTCAACCACACCAACACCCTCATGGTGGGGAACAACCCGGCGCCCGTGGCCGAGGCGCTGGCCCGCATCCCCTTCATGGTTTTCCTGGGGGACAAGCTCCACGAGACCGCCGAGTTCGCCGACGTGGTCCTGCCCATCAAGATGTTCCTGGAGCGCCTCGATTTCCCCATGAACTCGTTGCGGGGCTGGGTCACCGGCGACGACTGGTACTTCACCCTGGCCCAGCCCGTGGTGGAGCCTGCGCCCGGGCCCAGGCACGTGGTGGACATCCTGCTGGAGCTCTCGCAGAGGCTGGGCATGTTGGACAAGGTGCAGTCTGGCTTCGGCAAGCGACTGGGGCTTAAGGAGCCGTTCATGCTCGATCCCGCGGTGCGGCACACTATCGAGGACATCCTGGACCGGCACATGAAATCGCTGTGCGGGCAGGAGCACGACATGGCCTGGTTCAAGGAACACGGCCTGCTGTCTTACCCCCGGACGTTGGCCGAGCGATTCCCCAGGGGCATGGCCCGCCTGCCCAGGTTGCCGCTGTACTTCGAGTTCCTCATAAACGTGGGCCAAGAGATCAGCAGCATGGCCCGAGAGCTTGACGTGGACATGGACGTGTCTGAGTTCACCCCCCTCCCCTTCTGGGGGCCATGCTCCGCGCACAGCGAGCCGGGCACCGACTACGACCTGTTCGCCGTCAACTACAAGCTTGCCTTCCACGCCTACTCCATCACCCAGGCCAACCCCTGGATAGAGGATGTGTCCAGCCACCATCCCTATGCCTACAAGGTGTGGCTGAACGAGGACACCGCCCGCCGCAAGGGGATCAAGCCAGGGGAGGGTGTGGTCGTGGAGTCATCCGCGGGCACAAAGGTCCTGGCGGAGGCTAAGCTGTCCCAGTGCATCCATCCCGAGGTGGTGGGTATTGCCGCTTGCTTCGGGCACTGGGCCAAAGGCCTGCCCACCGCCCAGGGAAGAGGGCCGCACTTCGGCACTCTGGTCCCCTTCGGCCTGGATCATCTGGACATGGTGACCGCCCGGGTGGACGCATGCACGCGAATCAAGGTCTACCCCGCACGGGTCAAGGCGTAGGGGCATGGCGCGCCAGGTCCTTGCCAAATAAAAGGAGGGTTTTCATGGTGAAGATGGCATCCAAGCTGACCTTCGGTCCGGCTATCGCCGACTGGCAAGAGCGCATCAACACGGAGCGCTTGCGTGACTACCGGACAGGCCGCGTCCGGAAGCTCCTGCGCCAGCGGGGCATCCCCACACTGCTGGAAGCCTTTACCAAGAACATCCGCTACCTCACGGGGATCAAGGGCGCGCTGCCGCTTCCCATGACCCGCTATGTCCTTTTCTTCGCAGACCACAACTCGGTGCTGTTCGAGCATGCCGGCTCTTATCACCAGCTTCCGGACCAGGCGCCCTGGATCAAGCACTGGCGCATCGCTCGGTGCGCTTTGGGTGGCATCGGCGGCCCGGGAACGGTCGAGGACGAGATGAAGCTGTTCGGCGACGAGATCCACCAGGAGCTCAAAGACCGGGGGCTGGACAAAGAGCCACTGGCGGTGAGTGGCCTCGATGGCGCCTCGCGAGAGGCCCTGCGCCAAAGGGGGCTGGACCTGGTGGACGGCTCTGCCCTGATGATGGAGGCCCAGGCCATCAAGAGCGTAGACGAGGTCAACTGCCTGAAGATGGTAGCCGCCATCACCGACTCTTGCTGGTACGCGGCCTGGGAGAACATGAGGCCCGGCGTCAAAGACATCGAGCTTTCCTCCATAGTCCAGCAGGCCGCCTTCGCCAACGGCGCCGAGGACGCCGGCCCGGGCGGATGGTTCACCGGCCCCCTCACCTTCGACCGCGGTTTCTCCCGCGCCGGCCGCGTGCTCCAGGTGGGCGACCTGGTTTACGGCTCGCTGTGCGCCAACTCCTACATGGGATACCGGAGCTGTTCGTACCGCACGTTTGTCGTGGGCCGGCAACCCAACGCCCAGGAGAAGGACTGGTACCAGCGCCTGCTGGAACGCTTGAACAACGTCATCGAGGCAATCAAACCGGGCGCCACCACGGCCGATGCGGCCAGGCACTTCCCTCCCGCCAGCGCCTGGGGCTACAAGGAAGAGGAAGAGCTGCTCTCCATGGAGATCGGCCATGGCATCGGGCTCATCGGCTCCTACGACATCCCGGTGGTCAATCGCCAGTGGTCGCTGGCCCACCCCCAGGTGTTCGAAGAGGGCATGTGCCTGGCGGTCGAGGGCCGGGAGGGGGTGCCCCGCGTAGGCGGCGTGCGCTTTGAGGACATGTTGGTGGTGACCAGGAACGGCGCCGAGCTGATGGACTACTTCCCCCGGGACGAGATCAGTGTCGCCCCGCGCTAGGCAGGTTGCTGTGCAGCCTTGCGACAATGGCTCCTTTCCCGGGGGACATTTGGGGGTCTGATTTGACAGATCAGACCGATCGGACTGATCGGACCGACCGGACGGTTATTGGAACTGGAGGCCTGAAATGATGACCAGGAGACTCACTGCCCTGTTGGGCGCAGCAGTTTTCGTGCTGGCCGCCTGCGGCCCGGCGGCCACGGCCACGCCTGTCCCCACCAGGCAGGCCCCACCCACCCTGGCGGCTACTGCGGCGCCAACATCGCAGATTGCCACGCCCACTACGCCCCCATCGGCCAAGCCCACAGCGACCCCGGCGGCCAAGCCCACGGCCGCACCCACGGTTGCGCAGGCAGCCGGGCCCAAATACGGTGGCACATTCAAGTTTGCCACCAAGGCCACTCTACCCAGTTGGGACGGGATCGCGGTCACTGGCGGCAGCGTGCACAACGTGGTGGGCTTCATCTATGACCGTCCTCAGCGGTACAACCCGGGCCCACCCGCCTGCGAGTTCCTGCCCCGGGCGCCCTCGGCGGTGGAAAGCTGGAAGTGGGTCAATGACACCACCTTCGAAATGGCCCTTCGCCAGGGCATGCGCTTCCACAACAAGCCTCCTGTCAATGGCCGGGAGGCCGTGGCCGAAGACCTCATCTTCAGCATCATGAAGGCGGGCACCAAGCCCGGCCCCAGCATCAGCGACATCCCCGCAGTCGTGAACCGCGCCGAAGCCGTGGACAAATACACTGTGCGCCTCCACCTGAAGCAGCCCTATACGGTGCTGCCAGACAGGCTCCCCCAGGATGCGGCCTATCTCTACGCCCCTGAGGCGGTGGGGGAGGACCTGGCCATCACCCGGGCCGAGGAGCACATCGGCACCGGCCCCTTCGTCCTCAAGGGGGACAAACCGGGCGTCAGCGTGACGTTGGAGAAGAACGCCAGCTACTGGATGAAGGGCTTCCCCTTCGTGGACCAGTTCGAGTTCAAGATGGTCCCTGACGTGGCTACCAGGTCCGCCATGTTCCGCACCGGCCAGGTGGATGTGGCCTGGCGGGAGCCTATCGCGGTGACCGAAGAGCTGACCAAGGTGGCGGGGACGACCACCCAGCGATGCGGCGACCTGCCGGCAACCACGGTGACCCTGACCCCCGACCGGCCCCCCTTCAATGACGTGCGTGTCCGCCGGGCGGTGTCCATGGCCATTGACCGGGACGCTGTGGTCAAGGTCGTCTTCAGAGGTAACGGCGACAGGCTATGGGTCCCCATCCCCCACTTCGCTGAGCCCACTTACTTGCAGAAAGAGGCCTACCCGCCAGAGGTGCGGAAGTACCTTGAGTACAACCCGGAGGAGGCCAGGAAGCTGCTCGCCGAAGCCGGCTACGCCCAGGGCCTCACCGTGAACCTCAACTACACGGCCCGCTACACCAACAGCGCGGAGATCGCCGAGGCCCTTAACGACCAACTGGGCAAAGTGGGCATCAACGCCAAGCTAAGGGTATGGGTGGACCCCGCCTGGAGCGCCGAGCGCGAGGCCGAAAAGATGCCGGACATCATCCTTTCCCTGACCCTCGGATTCCCCGGCAGCTTCCAGTTCGTGCGGGCCTATCACTCCACCAAGGGCATGGGCCTCAAGAAGCACGGTATCAGGGACACACAGCTTGACGAGTGGACTGAAAAGCTGACTATGACCCGCGACCCGGAAGAGCAAAAAGCACTCCAGAGGCAGCTTCAGATTCGCATGGTCGAGCAGGCTTACGAGCCCGCCGTATTTGCGGACAAGCCGGCGCTTATCCTCCATCCCTGGGTGAAGAACCTCTACTTCCAGCCCCTGTCCCTGATCCAGGCGGTGGACGTGTTCTGGACGGTGCAGGTTGACAGGTAATCGCGCCTGTGAAAGGAGCCAGCCATGCCTAAGGTGCGCATAGACTCCACCCTGGAGATGCACTACGAGGTGGACGACTTCACCGACCCGTGGACCAAGCCGGAGACCTTCCTCCTGGTCCACGGCATAGGCCGCAACTCGAAGGTGTGGTACGCCTGGGTGCCCCGGCTGGCCCGGCGGTTCCGGGTGATACGCCCCGACCTGCGGGGCTTCGGCCAGTCCTCGCCCGTCACCGCAGGTTTCCAGTGGTCTATCAGCGGGATAGCCCGTGAGCTCAAGACGCTCCTGGACATCCTGAACGTAGACAAAGTGCACTACGTGGGCAGCATGGGGGCCGCCACCTTCGGCTTGCAGTTCGCCCACGAGTACCCCGACCGCCTGTCGAGCCTGACCGCGTGCACCGGGCCAGCCAAGCTGGTCCACGCCGACCCCACGGCCACCCCGGCCGCGCACCACGTGGACAGAGAGGGCATGCGCTCCTGGATAGAGGGACAGATGGACCGCCGCCTGGGTAACGAGGTCCCCCAGGGGATGAAGACCTGGTTCACCGAGCACCTTTCCAGCGCACCCCTGGAGTCGGTGTCCACCATCGAGGACTATTTCGGCACGCTGGACCTGCGCCCGCTGCTGCCCCAGATCAAGACGCCGACGCTGGCCATCTTCGCGCAGCACCACCTTCTGCCGCTGGAGGTAGCCCTGGGCCAGTACATGGCCATCCCCAACGTCAGGCTGCTGGTGCTTCCCAGCACCGGCTATGACGTCTCCGTGGCCATGGCCGACCGGTGCGTTGACGCCGTGCTGGAGTTCGTGGACGGCCTCAAGAGGTAGCCGCAAGGTGAAGTCCGGCGCCGCCGCGGTGCGCAGGCCTTTTTCTTAAGCGGCAGTCCGCCTCCTCCGGATGAAGGCTGTCAGCCCGGCCGCAGCTACCACAATCGCCGCAATCAGCCCACCGACCAGGCCCCAGCCAGGCCCACCAGGCGACGGCGGTACTCTCGCCATAAGGGCATACATGACAAGGCTGTCCGTAGTCGCGCTGATGGTACCGGAGGCGCTGTCCACCTTTGAAGCGACTTCGTTCCAGGCGCCGTCTTCCATCTCGGCGATGAAGAGGTCTGTCTCGCTGACGCCTGGGGGCACCTTGAGAGGCGAGTACCTGATCAGCACCTCCACCCCAGGGGTTATCCTGGCGCCTTGAGGGCGCAGGTCCAGAGCCGCCAGTACCTGTGTTCCGGGCGGGGCTGGCGGCGGACTGAGGTTCCAGTGGGCGCTGATGTTTACCACCGGCGTACCCTGGGGACTGAGCAACCTCGTCCCTCGCGGCAGTCTCACTGTGGCAATTCCGTCCGGAGATGTCCCAGTCAGCTCCTGGGCGGTGGCACCGGTGTCGGCGTCAATGGGGACCGCGATCGAGCTGCCCATGAGGTTGACCTCAAGGGTGGGGGGTTCTACTTTGGGCTTAACCCTCAGGATACCCCACAGACCCCCTTCGAAGAATGGGTTGCGGCCATCGCGGTAGAGGTAATCGCCGGGGATGCCCAGCACCCCGCCGGCCCCACCTTCCGGCATCGCATCAAGGGTGGCCCTGGGCACGAACTGGCGGGCATAAAGGTGCAAGCCCTCGCCATCCCGTTCAAAAGGAAAGCGGTGGCCGTTGACCGTGGCCACGTGGGGCTGTTCACCGAAGCCCTGCGCCACGTGGAAGAGGACCTGCTCTCCGACCTCCACCTCGATGAGGGGCGTTCTGGGGTCGCCGTTAGCCAGCGTGCTCAGGACACGGGCGGGGAACTTATTGTCCCGCTCTTCGAAAGGCTCGGCACGGTAGTTTATGGCCCTGTCACCCTCAATGGGCCGGTTGTACGGCATGATGTCGCGGTTCATGCGCGCGTCTTCATCATGGTAGATAAGGGCGACGTCGCGGAACCTGTTCCCGTCAGGCGTGCGTACTTCCACGTTCCAGCCCGCTTTCACCTCGCCGCCGGTCACCGGGTCGTGGTAAGTGGAGCCCGCAGGCTCGACAACGAACAGGCCATAAAGCCCGTTTTCGCCGCCCTCAAAGGGGTCGCCATAGTCCGAGATGACGAAGGAGCGTGGCACCTCAAACCTCGGGTCAATGACATACCAGTAGGTCCTGGTATCCCCAGGGGCCACAGTGGAATCATTATTCAGCCCAAAAGCGCTGCCCAGGTCATCGGCGCTCTTGATAAGCTGGGGCACAGCGAAAGAGGCACGGTCATTCTGGAGCTTGTTGGTGAAGTTTATCCGTACTACCTCGCCGATATTGGCACGAACCACCAGGGGCTCCGGCTCCCTGGAGCCGTTCCGGACCGCCTGTTCGTCCCCCGCCAGGGAATAAATTCGCCCGTTACTCTTCTCAAAGCCCTCTGTCAGCTTGATGTCTGTCTCGATAGCCACCACGTCATAGGTGCGTACCGGTATCTGGTCAACCGGTAGGCCATTCATCAGAGTGTAGCCGTTGCGCTCAAGCTTTGCCTTCAGCTCGGCCACGCTGCTCACCTGCGGGGCTGAGGGCGGATTGCCTTGGCCCTGCCGGTTCTGCGGGAAGGCCGTGGCCTCCACCGGTAGGATGCTCTGGAACGGACTGACCGGGAGAGGCTGAAGGTCAGGCTGTGGAGTATCAAGCACGCGCAGTATGCCCCAGGCATCCAGCATTTTCTCATGCATGGCGTTCATGAACACGTAATCGCCGGCTTGCAGTCCCACAGACCCGGCGGTGAAGAAGAGGTCGAAGCGCTCGGATATGCCTGCGGCCACCGTATCTCTGGGGGACTCGTTGGGGTCGAAGCGGGTCACCCGGAACCGGTGTCCTTCGAGATGGAAGGCACCCACGTCGTGTCCCGACGACTCCAGTAGGCGGATGACGGCCAGGTTCCCCACGTAGGCGCGAAAAACGGGTGTCTCCGGGTCGCCATTCTTCACTGAGGAGAATGCCAGGTGCGGCTCAGAGGCGCGGTCACCCTCGCCAAGAGGCTCCATCTTCATGTTGTAGCCACCCCGCTCGCCGCCCCGTCTCTCTCCGACCCCGGTTACCGCATCCATCTGGTTGAGCATGAACTCGCGGAAGTCCTGGACGGGAATGCCCGGAGCTACCGGCACCCCCACATTCCTGATATCGGCGACCGCGCCGGAGCGTATCTGGGCGCCAGTGACCGGGTCATGCCAGGTGGAGCCGCGAGGCTCCTGGATGAGAGCGCCGGTGAGAGCCATGCCGAAGCCAGGCACGGCGAAGACATGATTGTGGAAGAAGGTGGTGCCGGACTCGGCATCTGCGTAGAACTGCTGGCGGACGAACTCGACGCTGACGAACTGACCGGCAGGATGGTTATTCTCCAGCGGGCGGTCCAGTATCAGCGTGTCCCCGTCCTTGCCGACTATCTGCGCCCACTCGAAGCCGCCGTTGCGGTTGAGAGTACCGGGCAAGTTGCCGCCATCCCGGTTACGGCGGGCGACGCCAAAGCCAATGCCAATGAAGGCGTTGACCTTGAACCTCGCAGCGTTGTCCACGGTAATGCTGGTGCCCCCTGCCGGAGCGGTTGCTCTCAGTCGTGTGTTCGATGCCGTATAGGGCTGCACGCTCTGCTCGTAGGAGAGACCGGTGATAACGCCATCAGAGGCCTGGTTTTCGAACTGCACGAAGTGATAGTGCAGGTTGGACTTGAAGAACTCAAAGGTTTCCCGCGGTATTTCGCTATAGTGGATGACGTCTATGCCGTCGCCCACGTTGGCACGGACGGTGAGCTGCTCCTGAGGTTTGCGTCCGGCAAGGATGTCATCCTTGTCCTCATCCAGGACGGGCAGGGCACCCTCATCGTTCGCTATGCCCCGCTCCTGGTTAAGGGTGATATCCAGGGGTATGGACACCTTGACGTATTCCAGCCGGCGGGCGCCCTCCGGTATCATAGGATTGGCGTACTCCTCAGGGAATCCCTCGTTCAGGTCGCCGGACCAGGGGGAGCCGCTGCGCATGGGCGAGAAAGGCGGACGTTTGCCCAGGTGCGGCCGCAGCAGAGGGTAGGCGGGAGCTGCGTTGGAGGGGTTGAACATAATAGGCAGCCTCTTCCCTGCCGTCCCTTGTGGCGCCTGGTAGTTGGCCCAGACACGGGTGGTCTCCGGCTCGCCCAGGTATAGCGACCGCCCGGGCTGGAGATTGAAACCCAGGTCCCGCAGCAGATCGAGGGTGGGGATAGTGGGGTCTTGCCGGGCAAGCTGGTCAAGCTGTGAGACATCATCCACACGCACCCAGTTCCACACCGAGGCGTCGTATGCCGCCTCCAGTCCCGGGTCTCCCTGCGGCGGTATCTTTGTCCTTACCCAGTCGTCTATGTTGAGGTTGGCGCTGGATGTCGGCCCGTCGGTAAGGGTGCGCCCGGAGGGCATCCTCATGCCGATAAGCTGGGTGGAGTCCACTGCCGCCGGCACAAGTCCCGCCCGCTCGGGAAGCTCAGCCAGGGCATGGAGCGGGTCAACCTGCCAGGGTGCACCGGTCTGAAGAGTGTCAAATACGCGCCAGTAAGCCCACATGCCGACCACATAGTGATGGGCGAAGTGGCAGTGGAAGAGGAAATCTCCCGGCACGCCCTGGAGGCCGCCGGCGCCACCTTCCACCTGGACGGTGTAGGTCTCCAGCGGTCCGATGGCCTGGGAGTCCAGCCGCTGGGAGCGTGTCTGGGATGGCGGGCTCTTGGTGGGAGCCAGCCCAAAGAAGTCAACTCCGCCAGCCAGCTCGGCGGGCTCCGTGGTATAGGGGTCGAACTGCCAGCGGATGCTACCGCCGTGCAGGTGCTCGACGTGGAAGCGCTCCGAGCCGGCATGCACGATGCGGCGCTTGGTGGGGTCGCCCAGGTAGCCCCTGGGCGTGGGCGTGGGCACATCCCCGAACATGTAGGAACCGTAGTTCTGGGAGGCATCCGGGTGCCCCAGGATTGGCTCCACCAGCTCCTGGCGGTTGAAGAAAGGCTCAGAGCGATAATTCAGCGCCCGTCCGCCGGGTCGGTAGGCGTCCTCGTTATGGGGGTCATTCAGAGGTAATGCGTTGTCTTCTCTATCAACGACCTTGAAGCTTTCATCACCAATCTCGTGGTAGATGATGGTGTCCTCGCGGAAGTCCTTGCCATTTGGGTCAACGATGATGGCTTCCCAGCCACTACGCTGAGGTTGGCCACTAACCGGATTGAGGTAGGTGGAACCTTTCGGTTCGACATTAAGCACGCCGAAGAGTCCGTGCGCCATTTGCTCCCGCATGTCGTCACCCATACTGGTGAAAACATAGGCGCCTTCCACGTTCCTCTTGTCAGGAACGAGCCAGGTATAGGTGATAGAACGGCCGGGCGCCACGGTAGTGTTCAGGTTCAGCCCGACATTCGAGCCAGCAGACGTCCCTGGGTCAACGGGCAGCCCGTTGATATGCATACTGGCTCTGCCGCTGCGCAGCCGGTTGGTGAAGTTGATGACCACCCTGTCGCCGATGTTGGCCCGGATGACCAGGGGCTGGATGGGATCGTCTCGGAGGCCGATGCTGACCCGGCCGGGCAGGGGCCGCGCCTCTTGCGCCCGGACCGCGGGGATGTTTTCGTCCAAGACGAACATCTTCCCTTCGGGGTCATGGTCGCCAAAGCGGTTCAGGGTGATGTCCACGTCTATGGCGGAGATGTCGTATTCCTTCACCGGTGGCGCGTCTTGCGCCGCCACCGGTGTGATGGCGGCGGGGGCAATGGGAAGCACGATGGCCAGCGCCAGCAGGAGAGCGAACCCTCTAGCAAAAACCCTCTTCGTCCGTTGCGCGTGCGTCATTATGACAAGCCCTCTTTCCCGGGGTAAGAATAGTTCCGCCTCAAACCCACGCAGTGCATAGGCTAGCGTCCCAAGCGTCGAGAAGCCAAGGAGGAGAGGTTAGAGAAATGTAAGAAGAATGTGAGGGGAGGGCCTCGGGGTGGTGGGTTACGGCCGGCTGCTACATGCCTTCACCCACATTGCGGGTCTCGGCAATAACTGGCAGTGAGCGGACGGCGTCGTGGCGCGCCTGGCGCAGCCCGTGAGCAACCAACGGTGATAGGGCGTTGTCCACCAGGAACTTCACGGGGTGGGGACCAGAGGTAGCTCCCGTTCCCGCACGGCTTCAGCGGCATAGCGCAAGGCTTCGCGGATATCCTCCGCCTGGAGGTCCGGAAACGCCTGCAAGATCTCGGCGTCACTCATGCCCTCAGCCACCATTCCCACCACAGTAGCCACGGGCAGGCGCAAGCCCCGAATGCAAGGCGCCCCGCCCATCTGGCCGGGGTCAACAGTGATTCGAGTGAACCTCATCTTGACTCACCTCCCTCCTCCTCATGGGAGGACGCCCTCTGGTCAGATTGTATCATGGCGAAACCCACCGCGTTACCAGGAGTCTGCAATGAACGTAGTGAAGGTCGTTCTTAGTAACCTTTAGCTATTGCGCATATGAGCATATAGCCGGTGTCTTTGGTATAATAGGCCGAATGGTCAATAGAACGTAACGGAGCAAGGAGGGGGTTCAATGAGGCACCTTACTATAGCAGTGCTAGCTTTAGCCTTGTTGCTGGGCTTCGGGGCCATGGCTCCAATTCACATGGTCCAGGCAGGCGACCTCGAGGATGCCCAAGCTGATTTTGAGGAAGCTGTCATGGAGGCCCAGGAGGAATTCGACGAGGCCATAGCCGAGGCCCAGGAGGACCTGGACGAGGCCCTGGCCGAAGCCGAGGATGCCGACGAGATAGCGGATGCCCAAGCTGATTTCGAGGGAGCCGTTATCGAGGCCCAGGAGGAGTTCGACGAGGCCATAGCCGAGGCCCAGGAGGACCTGGATGAGGCCCTGGCCGATGAGGGCGAAGAAGACGAAGAAGAAAAGGGTGATTCCGTCCTGCCTGGCGACGAAGAGCCCTGAGCGATGATTCAGGCAATGCTTGTAGGGCCGGTGGAAATCCGCCACCGGCCCAACCTTTTTTCCGCGACAGAGGACGAGGCGGTCCGTTGCACCGCCAAGCGCTGACGCACAGACGCTCCCAGTCTGCTCTGTTACCTCCTTAGTTTCATCGAGACACCCACCCTACTGCTTGCTGGGAGGGGCGTCCTCGATCTGCTCGAAGCCCACGCCCATGTCCACGCCCATGCTGTCGGTCAAGTTGGAGGTGGCCACCAGGACCCGGGCGGGCTGCTTGCTGTCCCCGTTGAAGTGCTGGTAGGTGGTAGGCTCCGGGGACACGGGCAGCACCAGCATGTCCTGCGCCTCCCAGTCGTAGCGCTGGGTAATGCCGTAGGACTCCACCAGCGTATAGCCGCTGCCTTCCCAGAAGTAGAAGGCCATCCCCCCCTGGCCGGAGGTCTTGCCGCTCCGGCCCAGGGGCGGTAACTCCTGGACGTACACCATCATCGTGCGCATCCCCACATCCTGGATGGCGGGGTGCAGATACCACTTGAGCAGCCCTTGCCGGCTCTGCTGCCAGGGCAGGTCCTCGTATCGCACCACCATGCGCGCCGACGCCAGTTGCTGGCGTTGGTCGTCCCGCATCCGGAACAGCTCTTCCCAAAGGTCCATGATGCTCCCTCCAGCGGTCCATTAGCCTGGTGCCTAAACCCCTGTAATCCCCCTTGGCAAGGGGGACTATAGGGGGTGGGTCCCCCTTGGCAAGGGGGACTATAGGGGGTCAGTCCTCGCCCACTTTGCGTCGGAAGTTGGGGTGGATTTCCTTCTGTTCCAGCGTAAACCCCATAACGTCGAAGGTCCAGGAGGGTATGATAGCCAGCCAGTGGGAAGGCCCGTCTGGGTTGAGGTTGAAGTGCTGGTGCTCCACGCCTCCTGGCTTGATGGGCAGCAGGATGAGGTCTCCCTTCTCCCAGTCGTAGCGCACACCGTCCACGGTGGTATAGCCCCTGCCGTCCACCACGAATATGGCCAGGCCACCCTGGTGCGTGTGGCGGCCGGACTGCGAAGCGATCTCGTGGGCGAAGATCTGGAGCGGGAACTGGCGCTTCTCGTTCCAGTCCTGCATCACGTAGCTCTTGACCAGGGCCTGGCGGTTCTGCCGCCAGGGGCGGTTGCGGCCCTTGATCAGGACGGCGCCCTGTCTGGCCCGCTCCCTGACCCGGTCGGCCATCTTGACCATGGCATCATAGCTGAACCGCTCGGGGAACTCCTCGGGCTCCTTTTCCCGTTCCCTCAGCCTTTCTCGCTCCATCAACGCTGCTCCTCCATCGGGAATTGACCACCCCGATGCATCGGGGTGGCCCTCTGCGCCAACGGCGCGAATTCTACATCCCGCATGGAGGCGCCGTCAATTGCACGCCAACAATAGCGATGGTACACGCACCTTTCTGCGGCCACCTGTCACTACGTTGAGAAGGGGAGAGGGGAGTGCCCGTAGCCTGTAGCCTGTAGCCTGTAGCCCCAAGCCCGAGGCCTGGCTAAGCCCGCCTGCCATCTCCCCGGCCACCGGCCAGATCCGACCACTCGGGGCAGTCCTCGATCTGCTCGAAGCCGCAGGCCATGTCCACGCCCAGAGCGTCGTACCAGTTGACCTCGGCAACGGCCAGCCTTGCCGGATGCTCCGGATCGCTGTTGAAATGCTGAAACACCACGCCACCAGCTTTGACCGGTAGCATGAGCAGGTCCTCGGCTTCCCAATCGTACCGTTTGCCCTCCACGATGGAGTAGCCATTGCCTTCCAGCACGAAATGTATCCGGCCACCCTGGTGTTTCTGCTTGCCCGAGCGGCTCCCCGGCGGAATCTCGTGGACCCAGAACAGGATGTGCCGGCAGGCCACGTCCTCGAAATCAGGGTGAATGTACCAGCGGTAGATGCCCATGCGGTTGGTCTCCACCGGGCAGTCCCCCTGTTTGAGGACAAGCCGGGCGCGGCTCAGCCGCTCCCGCCACTCGTTGCGCCGCTGGAACATGCGGTCGAGTAACGTGGAAGGCTGCCCATCGAAACGGATGTCGTATCCCTGCATGGCAGCGTTCCCGCTGGTCAGCCAGTCCGCAGGCCGGTAGATGTCCTTGGCTTCCGGCCCCTTGAAGCCCGGTGCATCCACCATGTGGACGGTCTCGTGGGCCACCGCCTCCATATAGGGCCAGAACCGGACGAAGATAGCGCCCCAGGGCTTTCCAGGGTTGAGGTTGAAATGCTGGTGGACGTTCTCGAAGCGGGCCACGGGCAGTATCTCCATGTCCCCCACCGTCCACTCCAGACGGTCCTCGTTGTTCTGCGTGTAGCCCTTGCCCTCCAGGACGTAGACGATGATGCCACCGCCCTTGTGGGTGTGTTTGCCCGTGTTGGTGACCTCCTGGGGGCGGGTGACAATCCAGCCGGGGGCGGCCACCTCATTCCAGTTGTGCTCGCTGACGTATCGTTTCAGGTGGGCCATCCGGCTCTGCGTCCAGGGCACCTCGCTGCCCTTGATGAGGACTTTGCCCTCAGTGCGCTGGCGGCGCTTTTCCCTCATCCAGCGCAGGCCGCGGTCGTACCAATCTTCGGCTGGCTCCCGCTCCTTGAGGCGTTCCAGTTCTCGTTCCATGTCTCCCTCTCTCTTGTTGATGACCCCCCATCCCTTCGCAGGCTCAGGGCAGGCCTAGCCTTCCACCGCAAGGGGGGAAGGGACGGCGTTCAGGACCTGAGGACGATGGCTTTGCCCTGACGGCTAGACTCCAGCACCGCCTGGGCCAATCTCACCATCTCCAGGCCGTCCCGGCCGGAGGCGTTGGGCTCCTCGCCCTCAGTAACGCTGCGGCTAAAGGCCTCCACCATGAGGCGATAGCTGCCGATAACAGGGTCATGGCCCGGAAACTCTTTCCGGGAAATGCCCTCGGGACCGGTCACCTCCAGATGGCCGGCCAGTTGCATGCCCACTGTGCCCACACCGGCGATGGTGGCCCGGGTCCCGTAGACCACCACGTCGTTGCGCGGAAACAGGTAGTTGTGGCAGGCAGTCACGGTGGCATGACAGCCGCCTTGTAGCCGTAGCAGCACCAGCACCCTGTTGTCCAGGTGGTCGGGGAGCTGTTCATCGGTAAGCGCCTGGACCAGCTCGACCTCCCGCCCGGTGAGGTAGCGTAACAGGTCCAGGGGATGGAGGCCCATCCCCATCAGGGACCCAGCCCCTGCGACGGCGGGGTCGCCTCGCCAGTTGCTCCGGGACGGCCCGCTCAAAGGGCGGCTGTACTCGGCCCTGGCCACCGACACCTCCCCCACGGCCCCCAAGGCGATAAGACGCCTGGCCTCCACATGGGCGGGGTGGTGACGGTTCTGGAAGGCCATACCCAGCTTCACGCCCTTCCGGGCGCACGCCTCAATCATGCGCTCCGCGTCAGGGACAGTCAGGGCCATGGGCTTGTCGCAGAGCACGTGCTTCCCCGCCCGGGCCGCCTCGATGGTCTGCGCCGCGTGCAGGTTGTTGGGCGTAGCCACATAGACGGCCTCGACGCCATCGTCGCGGAGCATGGCGCCGTAGTCCCTATAGCTGCGCTGGGCGCCGTGTTTGGCGGCGAAGGCAGCCGCCCGCCCCGGGTCCCGGCTACATACCGCCACCAGCTTGCCGCCTTCTGCTTTCGCAATGGCCGGCGCCATGCACCGGTCGGCGTGCAACCCGATGCCGATTATGCCCCAACCTAGTGGCATCGTTTCGCCCCTTGACACACGGCCTCAGCCTCTCTGCCTGAATTGCAAGGGGACCCTGGCATCGGACACATAACCGCTTGGGCGGCTACCGCCGAGGCAATAGGCCGACGTAGCGGCAATTCATGAATTGCCGCTACGTGAATCAGGCAGACCCGTTGAACACGCGTAGGGGCGCACGGCTGTGCGCCCCTACGTTCGCACGGCCACATTCGCCAAAGCACTTGTGAGACACACTCTATGGGCCACCCACGGGCAGGCATCCCGACCTGTCGGGACCCCTACCCGGGGTACCGCCGGCTGCGGCCCGTGGTCCTGTCCCGGGGGTGGGTGTAGTCCAGCAGCCGCTCGTCGAAAGGGTAGGTGCTGTATACCTCGGCCTCACCATCGCTGACCACGATATTGTTCTCCACCTTGGCCGCAGCCACGTAAGGGATGCCAGCATACGGCTCCAGGCTGAAGCACATGCCCGGCCTGAGGGTGTAGATGGTGTCCGGTATGTCAGGGTTAGCCCCGGAGATCCAGGGCGCCTCCCAGGGGCTGATGCCGGCGCCGTGCCCGCCGCCAGGCATGCCGTGCGGGCGCTCCATGGCCTTGAGGATATCACCGTTGGTATTGCCTGGCCGCGCGGCCTCGGTGCCCCGCCACAGGGCATCGTAGCACTCCTGGTGCATGTCCGCCTGCTCTTTGGTGGGCAGCACGTCCCCGCAGACGTAGGTCCGGGTCAGGTCGCCCCAATAGCCGTTGTAGCAGCCGCCGATGTCAATAACCACCGAGTCCCCCGCCCGGATGATCCGGTCCGAGGTGAACCGGCGGTACGGGGCCAGATAGGGGCCGGAGACCACGATGTTGGCGCACTGGGTCCACTCGCTGCCCAGGGCGGTCATGGCCCGCCAGGCCTCGGCCAGCACCTCGCACTCCTTGACGCCCGGGCGGAGCACGTCCAGGGCGGCATCGAAGCCTACCTCGGTGATGACGTTGGCGGCCCGCATGCACTCCAGCTCGTCCGCGGTCTTGGTGATCTTGGCCTGCATGAGGACCTCGTAGCCGTCCACGAACTCGGTCTCGGGGAGCACATCCCGAAAACCCTTCTCGATATAGAGGTCCCAGATGTCCACCCCTACTTTGCCATAGACCTTGTTGCCCACCAGGGCCTTGAGCCGCTCCACGAAGTCCCTGGTCCCGCCGGCGCTGATGGCCCGGGCACTGGGATGGATGTTGTCCGGACTCAGCCAGGGCATTCTGGCCTTGCAGTGGGCAAAGTCCAGCGTGAACAGGATCGGGTCCCCGCCCTTGGGCAACACCGCCACGTTGTTACCCAGGTGGGGCACCGGGCCCAGGTGGAACCGAAAACCGGTAAGATAGCGCACGTCCTCGGGCCGGAACACGATGAGCATGTCCAGGTCCGACCTGGCCAGGGCGTCCTTGGCCTTTTGAAGCCGCTCCCGGCGCATCCGGTCGAAGTTGATGCGCTCCTCCCAGTCCACACCCATGAGCCCCATATCCGTCAGCATAGTTTTGCCTCCCGTTGACTGTTCCCTAAACGCGGCGGGGTAGCTTCCTCTCCCTCTGGGAGAGGATTGAGAGCCTGTCCTGAGCTTGCCGAAGGATGAGGGTCCCCTATCCCTCTGCCCGGCAGCGGTTGCGCAGGGAGCCCACTTTCTCCAGCCGCACCTCCACCTCGTCGCCGGGCGCCAGGGCGCCGGTGCCGGCGCAGGTGCCGGTGCAGATGATGTCTCCGGGCAGCAGCGTCATGGCCCGGGACAAAAAGGCGATGATGTGGGGTATCTTGAACAGCATCTCCCCGGTGTTGCAGGACTGCCTGACCTGGCCGTTCAGGTACAGCTCCAGCTTCAGGTTGTGCGGGTCCACGTCGGTGGTGATGTACGGACCCAGGGGGCAGAAAGTGTCGAAGCCTTTGGCCCGCCACCAGTGCCGGTCCTTCCGCTGGAAGTCCCGGGCCGATACGTCGTTGACACAGGTGTAACCCAGGACGTGCTCCATGGCTTTTTCCGGGGGAACACCCCTCGTGGCGTCCTTGATGATGACGGCCAGCTCAGCCTCGTAGCCGACCCGCGTGGAGATGGAGGGCAAGATGATGTCTTCGCCCGGAGCAATGATAGAGCTGGGCGGCTTGAAGAAGACCTGGGGTTCCTCGGGGTTCTCCTGCTTGACCTCGCTGGCGTGTTCGGGATAGTTGAGGGCCAGGGCCAGTATCTTGCTGGGGCTACACGGCGGCAGTATCTTCAGGTCCTGGATTTGATGGCGCCTCACGGCTGGCCGGCAGCCGGAAAAGGGGTCACCATCGAGCTCCCTTGCCTCCGTGCCCTCCACCAGGGCGTAGCGGGGGCCGTCGCTACTGAGGAACCGGACGAACTGCATATCTCACCTCGTCTTTCTGCCGGACCATCGTCAACCCAGCTAATTGCCAGACACCACACTGGGTGGACAGGCTATGGTCATTCGCTAACGGGCGCACGGTCCACCTCACCCTGCCCTCTCCGCAAAATGACGTCTATTCTGCCTTGCTCGCAACGACATTGCAGGGCCGCGCGCACGCCGTCATTGCGAGCGGAGCGAAGTCCCGACACGTCGGGACCCGTGCCAGCGTCAGAAGGTTGCTTCGTCGTTGTGCTCCTCGCAATGACATTGATGGCGAACTTCAAGGACACCACAGTAGTTGCCAGACACCGCGCTAGGGGATGCGCCGGTTGGGGCTCTGCTTCACCTCGGGGTTGACCAGGGTGGGAGGCCAGGCGCCCTGAAGCGCTAGCAGCACGGCCTCCACTGCCTGGTGGCGGGTCTCCTCCATGGAGGTCTCCGAAAAGAAGGCGGAGTGCATGGTCAAGATTACGTTGTCCATCTGGCGCAGGGGGTTGTCCAGGGCCGGCGGCTCGGGGTCGGTCACATCTATGGCAGCCCCGGCGATGGCCCCCTCCTTGAGCGCCGTGACCAGGTCGTCTTCCTTGATGAGAGCGCCCCGCGCCGTATTGATGATGCTGGCCGTGCGCTTCATCTTGCGGAACCGCTCCAGGTTGAAAGACTGCCGCGTTTCCGGCGTGGCCGGGGCGTGCAGGGTAATGAAGTCCGACTCGCTCAGCAGTTGGTCCAGGTCCACTAACTCTGCCCCCAGCCGCCGCAGGGCCTGCGCATCGGCGTACGGGTCATAGACCAGCACCCGGAGGCCAAAGGCCCGGGCTTTGCCGATGACGGCCGCCCCAATGCGGCCCGAGCCGAAGATGCCCAGGGTCTGTGTGCTGAGGCGAGGGGTCCCGCGGCGCAGCTTCACCAGGTCGGGCTGAGTCTGGCTCCAGGGGGCCGTCCGCGCCAACCGGGCGATAGGCACGATGCGCCGGGCCAGGGCCAAGAGCAAGGCCATGGCGTGGTCAGAGACCTCGGGGACGCTGGCCCCGGGGGTGTAGGCCACCGCGATCCCCCGCTCGGTGGCCGCGGCCACGTCTATGTTGTCGTAGCCAACGCCCGCCCGGCTGATGACCCGGCACCGCGTCAGGTTGTCCATTACCCGGGCGCTGTACAGCTCCGTGGCGCCCGCGAAGACAGCATCGGCGTCGCCAGCGTAGCGAATGATATCGTCCTCCGTCTGCATGGGCGCCGTTTCAAACCTCACCCCAGCCTTGGCCAGCGGTCCTTCCACCAGGGGCCCACCCATCCCCTTGCCTACTACTTTGAAAGGCATCAGCCACCTACCTCTTCTCCAACCACAGTGGGGTGATCAACGGACCTGCCTGGGTCCGCTGGCCGGCCATGTGGAAGCCACCTACCCACTTCTGCACTGCCGTGAACTCGTTCAGGGCCGGCAACATCAGGACGAATGCCTGGTCTACCATGCGGAGGACCACCTGGCGCATGATCTCGTCCCGGCGTGCCGGGTCCACGGTGATGAACAGCTCCTCCCCCAACTTGGACAACACAGGGTCATCCACGTGGGCCTTGTTCAGGCCGTTGTCTTCCCAGCGGGGATAGAACTCGCTGATGGCCTGGTAGGGGTCAATGTACGAGTACCTGGTCATCATGAGACCGGCCTGCTTACCCTCGTTCGGCCCGGTCTGAAACAGCGAGTAGTCCCACATCTTGATGGTGGCCTCGATGCCGACCTTGCCTAGCATGGCCGCTACCGCTTCGACGTAGGGCACGTGGGGCGCTCCGTAGCGGGCACTGCCGTCCAGTGTGGTCTTGAAGCCGTTGGGGAAGCCGGCCTCGGCCAGAAGCTTTTTCGCCTCGTCGGGGCGGTACTCGACGTACCGCCTGGTCTCCGGAGGCAGGTCCTGGGCACGCAGCGCCCAGGGATAGGTCCCCGCCGGCACCATGACCGCCTCCGTGCCTTGGCCCCCCAGCACGGCGTCAAGGAGCGCTTTGCGGTCCAGGGACATGGACATGGCCCGCCTTACCCGCACGTCGTTGAAGGGCGGCAGGTCATTGCGCGGCGCTATGTAGCCGTCATGAGTGTAGGGGGCACAGGAGTACAGCATGGCCTGGGAGATCTTCTGCACGCGCTCCACAAACGTACCCGGCACCTCCCCCAGCCAGTAGTCCAGGCTGCCCGACTGGAACAGGGCTAGCCGGGTGCTCTGCTCCGGTATGATGAGCAGGTCCACCCCGTCCAGATAGGGCAGCCCCTTGTTCCAGTAGTCGGGGTTCTTGACATAGGAGACTTTCACACCGGGCCTGTATTCCTTGAACATGAAGGCGGCGGAACCGACATACGTCTTCGCCGGGTCCTCGTACTTTCCATCCAGCGCCGCCTCCTTGGGCATGATGAAGGGGACATAGATAGCGGCTATGACCTGGTCAATGATCATGGGTGTGGGCCGGTCAAAGGTCATGCGCACCGTGTAGCGGTCGGTAGCCTGCATCCCGGTGATGCGGGGGGCGAGCGCAGGCGTGCCGCGGCTCTTGACCTTGTAGAACGCCCGATCCAGGCTGTACAGCATGTCGTCGGAGGTAACCTCACGCCCATTGACCGGCGGCTTGTTGTGGAACTTCATGCCCTGGCGAAGCTTGAGGTCCAGGGTCCTGTCGTTGGGCCATTCCCAC
This sequence comes from Chloroflexota bacterium, assembly GCA_016190505.1. Classification (GTDB taxonomy): domain Bacteria; phylum Chloroflexota; class Dehalococcoidia; order JACPQK01; family JACPQK01; genus JACPQM01. The sequence continues at coordinate 49,860 of JACPQM010000081.1, forward strand.
TTCTCCAGGGCGATAGGCGTGGGCACCATGGCGCACTCGGGAACGGTGGGCGGGGCTGGGTAGCCACCCAGTGGCTCGAACACCATGTTGGCCACCTTCAGTGCGTCCAGGTAGCCCCCGGTGAGACGTTGAGGGTCCCAGCCCACCGGGTCACCGCGCAGTTGCGTCTTGAGGATGCCGCCGTACTGGGGCCCACGCGCTGAGGCAGTCGTGGGTGTGGGCGCCCGCGTGGGGACCGGGGTCGGGCTGGCCGCAGGTGTGCCGCCTATCACCGCCGTAGGCGAAAGTTTCGGTGCCACGGTTGAGGTCGGTGGGGCAACGGTGGCTGCGGGCTGCGTCGGTGGGGCCACGGTGGGCTGGGCCGCTGGGCCGCAGGCGGCCACCATCAGCCCGAGGGCTACTATGAGGCCAATGACTCGCGAGTGCACAGTGTACCTCCTCTAACGCAACACGCAGGCAACGCCTTTCCCTGCATATACCTTCAAACTCAGACGGATACGGTTGGAAGCTGTGAAGAAATCCCTCGCCTTAGGCTGCCCAGGCAAGCCCGGTCCCGGCCCCGTAGGGGCGCAATTCATTGCGCCCCCGCGCTTCGTTGCGGACGGCGCATAATCTATTGCGCCCAAGCAATCCAACGAGTGCCCGCCCACCCCCCAGGGCGCGATCAATCGCGCCCCTACGACGCGGTCGGCCAAACCTGCGGACTGCATTCCTTCACAACCTCTTGGTATGATGAGGCTGCTATAGCCCGATCACCATCAGCTCTTCATATGGCCACTTGCACAGGTTCTCGCACCCGTTATCGGTGAGCCGGTAGGTGTTCTCTATGGCTACTCCATCCTTCTCGCCCCACAGGGTAGTATGGTAGGCGATGATCATGTTCTTTTCCAGGGTTATCGGCGGCTCCTCCAGGGTGCAATAGGGGGCTTCGTCATGGGCCATGCCCATGCCGCCGAAGTGGTTGCTCCAGCCCGACCACCCCGCGCGGAACTTGTGTATGTCTTCCATGGTCCGGAACACGGGCTTGGGGGTAGGCCGAAGCTTGACCACTTCGTGGGTAGTGAGTCCAGGGCGCAGGAACCCGGCGGCCCGGTGCTGCATGTCCACCGCCACCTGGTAGATCGCGTTCTGAAGCTCCGTAGGCTTGGCGGCGATGGAGAAGGTGCGATCATAGCACACCTTGTATCCGCAGTAGGTGACATGGCAAGCCTCGATGCCGAACAGCTCGCTGGGCCGGATGGTCCTGTCTGACCAGTTGTAGCTCCTGGGAGCTGCCCTTGGTCCGGAGTTGGTCACCCAACCCTCGATGTACTCCGCCCCCGCCGAGAGGATGGCCTTGGACATGATGCCCCGGGCATCGTTCTCAGTCATGCCCGGCCTCAGCTCCCGGACCAGGGCTGCGTAGCCGGCCTCGTTGCAGGAGGCGCCCATCTCCATCAGCTCAATCTCAGCCTCAGTTTTCACCATCCGGGCCTCCTGCATCCAGGCGTTTCCGTCCACGACCTTGATGCCGGCCGCCTGGAGGGCGTTGGTGAAATGAGGGCTGGCAAAGTCGTTGCTCAGGGGCAGGTCGGCGACGCCATGCTGCTTCAGTATCGCTTTTATCTGCTCGGCTGACCTCTTCCATTTCTTGTCGTTGTCCGCCTGGGGCCTCAAGCGGAGCACCCCGGGCTGAAGAAGCTCCTCGTCAGTAGTGATCCTGCCTTCCAGCCAGGGGTAGTCCTCCCTCACCCGGGACTCGTCCAGTCCCCTGCTGGCATGGATGTAGGGGAAGCCCGCATCCCGCACGAATAGCGAGAAATGCACCGGATGGTGCCTGGAGTAGGGATGGTTGAACGTGCTGGCCACATACCGCTGGCTGTCCCAGTCGTAGAGGAGGGCGGAGCCGATGCCATACTTGTGCAGCATCTTGTTGGCCCTGTCCACCCTGTCCGTCCTGAGCTTGGCAAAGTCGAGCCTCTGTTGCCAGTCCACGTTCATCTTGCCGTGCAGCATGGAAACCTCCTTTGGGGACTTCTAAGGCTGGACATCCGGCACCATTGTCCTACTTGGCCATCCACACCTTCTCACCGAAGGAAGCTGGATAGTAGTGGATATAGGCGTTGTAGTAGAAGTCATGCACCTGCGGACCAGCCGAGGCAAACCACATGAAGTTGGGGAAGGTCACCAGGTAAGCCTGGTCTATCATCCGGCGCTCCAGGGTCCGCCAGATGTCCCTGGTCTTGCCCGTGTCCGTGGCGGCCATGAAGTCGTCCACCAGTTTGTCCAAGGCGGTGTCGCTGATGTAGCCCCGGTTCGGGTTGGGGATGGCCCGGCTGTGGAAGTTGGACAGCTCGAAGTAGGGGTCGTAATGCCCTGGCTTGGCAATGACCCCGTCCTCGTCGTACTTACCCACGGTGCTGGTGGCCTGGTAGAGGGCGTACGCCTGGTAGTTGACCTTGACATCGAACCCGGCCTGCTTGGCCATGGCGGAGACGGACTCGGCCAACTCGTTGAAGGGAGTCCCATACTGCCTGGTGTAGTTGAGGGTAACAGCCAGGCCGTTGGGATAGCCGGCTTCCGCCAGCAGCTTCTTGGCCTCGCTGGGGTTGTATTGCAGGTACTTCTGGAGCTCAGGGGGCACTTCCTCCCGGCTATAGCGATCGGGCTGGACCTCTGTCCAGAAGGCCATCCACATGCCCCGCCCGCTCAGAGGCCCCTGGATCATGCCATCACGGTCAATGGCCATGGACAGCGCACGGCGCACCCTGACGTCGTTGAATGGGGGCTTGTCGTTTCTCGGGAAGATGCGAAGGCTGCCAGTGGGTGAAGGACACTGATATACCTGCATCCCAGGCCGCTCTTTAAGCATCAGGGCCACGGGCTCTCCCAGCTCGTCTGTCCATACGTCAAGCTTGCCGCCGATCATGGCGGCCGCCCGGGTGCTCACATCGGGGATGACCAGGAAGTCTATGCCATCCACGTAGGGAAGGCCAGGCTTCCAGTAGTCCGGGTTGCGCACGAAGCTAGCCCTGGTCCCTGGCCGGTACTCTTTGTACATGAAGGGACCGCTGCCGATCCAGGAGCCCTCGTTGGGGTCGGTCCAGTCCCCCTTCGCCCCCGCCGACTCCTTGGCCAGGATGACCGAACCGTAGTGCGGGGTCAGCACTCCATTGATGAACCCGGGCTGGGGGACCTTGAACTTGAAGTCTACCGCGTACCGGTCCACGGCGACCACATCGGTGAGCTCCGTCAGCAGGGCTTCATACCGCGCTGAATACTGGATCCAGTATTTCGCGCTGAACACCAGGTCGTCCGACGTCATCTCGCGCCCGTTGACCGGAGGCTTCTTGGCGAACGTGATCCCTTTCTTCAGGGTGACACGCAGCGTTGTGTCATTGATCCAGTCCCACTTCTCGGCCGTGTCTGGCACAGGGGCCATGGAGCACGCCGAATCGGGGAAAGCCTGGAGATTGGCCACCTGCTGGAACACCGTGTTGTGCATCTTGCGCACGTCGCGAGCGCTGCCGGGGGTCTTGCCCGGGTCCCAGCTCGCCGGGTCGGCCCGCAGGTGAACCTTGAGGGTGCCCCCGCGCTGGGGCTGGGCGACCGCGGGCTTCGTGGGCACCGCCGTGGGCGCCGCCGTTGGGGTGGCGGTGGGCGCGGTTACGCCCGGCGTTGAAGGTGTGGCTGTCGCCTCTGCCACGCTGGTGGGCGCGGCCGTGGCCGCGGGGGGCGACGGGGTGGCCGTCGCCTCTGCCGCCGGGCCGCAGGCCGCCAGCAATAACGTCAGTAGCCCGATGAACGCCAATGCCCTGGTGCCTCGAAGACCTTGCCTCAAGTGCTTGGCTCGCATGGGGCCATTCCTCCCTGAATTTGAATCGTCGGTCATGCCAGGCAACGCTCTTGATTTGTCCGCACGCCGCCAGTATAATCGCTCTACTCCCGTATGAGCGGGCAGTTTGGAGAGACCCCATTGCGTTTTTCAATACTGGTCATTGATTGAGGCGCAGGTGCAACGTCAGAGGTCTGGAGGCTACTACAAACAGAACAGGTTGCAGCAGTTGCGTGCCTTCTACCACGTTGCCCTCCATGACGGTTTCACTGAGGCTGCCAAGGCGGTGCATGTATCTCAGGCTACGCTGAGTTTGCAGGTGAAAGCCCTCGAGAAAGAGTTTGAGACACAGCTCTTTCAAAGAGTGGGGAACAGGGTGCAGCTCACCCAGGACGGCCATATACTTCTCGAGCTGGCAGCCCCCCTGGTCAGAGGCCTCGACTCGATACGGGACGTGTTCAATGAGCGGAAGGGCGAAACGGACAGAGGGAGAGTCGTCCTCGCCGCCAGCCAGACAGTTACCCAGTATGTGCTTCCTTCCATAATCAAGGCGTACAAGACCAGGTTTCCCCGGGTAGACCTGGTGCTGATGCAAAGGGGAGCCGCAGAGATCCTGTCTCTGCTGCAAAGGGGGGAAATAGACTTCGGATTCATCCCCGAGCAGGCGTTCCCGGAAAACGTGGCATACACAGAGTGTTGCTCCAGCGAAGCCGTGCTCATTGTGCCCAGGGGTCATCCCCTGGCAAAGATGGCCAGGGTTACACTGGAAGATGTAGCCAGGTACCCCTTTATCCACAAACGGCCCCAACGAGAGTCCTCCAAGTTCTTGAGTGAAGGTGGCTTGAGGTACTCGGGTGTTCTGGAGGTCGGTGATAGCGAAGCTGTCAAGAAATACGTGGCGCTGGGCCTGGGAAGTGCGGTGATCGCCAGGATTTGCCTCCGCCCCGGGGACGAGGAGGAGATCGAGGCCATACCGGCAAACGACCTGTTCGGCAAATGGTCATACGGCGTTGTGCTGATCAGGGGCCGGTACCTGGCCGCGCCCGTCAGAAAACTTATCGAAGCTATAGCGGAGGCGCCCTAGCGCGGCGCCCCGATGAATCGGGGCGCCCCCTACGTTTTCCACTCCCCGTACAGGCCGGCGAGCGTGCTGTCCAGGCCCCACGCGTCCAACCCGGGCAACGCGACGGGAGAGAACTGGCCCGCGCCGGCATCATGCAGAGCCACCTGTGGCGGCGAGACAGGGAAGTCCTGGGGACACCCAAAGACAAGGTAGCGGTCGGGGTCCGCGGTGCCGCTTTGGCGGGGTGACAGCGAGGCATAGACGTTGTAGTTGCCATCTTCGGTGCGGCGGACCTCTACACGGGACCCGGTATCCTTGAGCGCTGCTACCTCCTGGGCCAGGCGCTCTTTTCCTCGCGGGGACTCGTACCATTGGCCTGACAGCAAGCCGGCGTAGGGCACGACCTGCCACTCGACCCGTGTGTACCCGGTCCTTTGCGCCAAATAGGGGACTACCTTGACGGAGCCCCCCCGCTGGGTGCAGATGGGGATGAGCAGGTCTTGCCCGGGGACCTCCGGATCGGCGATGTCCTGCCACGCGCTACGCAGGTCGCCAGCGCTGGGGTAGGGCATCTCCGGAGGGTGCTGGTGCCATACTCCCAGATAGTTGACCCCGAAGCATTGGAACAGGTAGTCCAGCACCCGCTGAAGGTAGACCGTGTCCTTGGCGAAGGCCACCGGGCTATGTATCGCATTGGGGCCGGGGCCGGTGGCATGGGTAACGGTGGATACCCCACCGTGGCGCCGCCCGACCAGGATGCCCCCGGTCTCGCAGTCAGGCCAGCGGCGGGCCTCGGCCTCGAGCGCCGCCAGCGCCCGGTCGGCAATGGCGCAGGATACTGCCGGATCAACCATCGGTGATTATCCTTCGGTCCTCCTCAGGATGTACCTTTCCCACCCCGGCACACCGGGCAATCAGAAAGCGGACGGACCCGGGCGAAGTAACGCGACAGGGGACGGGTGAACACCCCCCCTTCCTCGGGACGCGCGCGGTTCACCCACAGGATGATGTCAGCGTCCAGGTCCTCCAGGGTGCCAGTGCCCCGGAGTAGCGTGAGCAGGGCCACCCGCGCCTGGAGCAGGGCGATCATGCCGACGTCCAGGCCCAGGCCAGGCTCAGCCTTGACTGGCTCGCTGGGGGCCGTGTAGTCGTCTCCCTCGTCCTCGGCCAGGGCGCGCACGGTGTCCACCAGCGTCTGGCGCACACAGGCGTAGCACCCCGTCTCCCCGGGGACGATGCGCACTACCTCCCCAGCGTAGGCACGGGAGTAGGCCCCCGCGTAGACGGCGGGCCTCTCCGCCACCAGGCACACCTCGTTAATCAGGTATTTCGAAAGCTCCGTATCGGTGGCTACCACCACCAGGTCGCTCTTGTCCACAGCCGCCATTAGCAGGTCGGAGTCCTGGGTGATGTCTTTCTCGTGGCAGTCCACGGAGACCGCTGGGTTGCGGTCCAACAAGAGGTCACGCACCGCCCGCGTCTTGAAGCGGCCCACGTCTCGCAGGCCGCAGGCGTGGCGTGGCACGTTGTGGGCGGTGAGCCTATCATGGTCCACAAGAAGGAAATGTCCTACGCCGGCCTTGGCCAGCTCCAGCGCCGCCAGGCTGCCGCCGCTGCCTACCCCGATAACGGCCACCGTCTTGGAGGCGAGTCCCGACATGTCGGGACCGTAGATGCCCTGGAGGCGGGAAAACAGGTCGCGTTGCAGGCGGACGACCTCCACCTGGCACGGCTCGGGGGTCGCACCATGTCCGGCGACATAGAACGCCCGTAGGGGCGTATTGCCATACGCCCCTACCCCTGGCACATCCCCACCAGGGACCAGCACCAGAGAGAGCGCCGGCATGTTCCTCCGTAGGGGCAACGACATGTTTGGGCCAACCGCCCCTACGACTCGCACTGCCACTGGCTGCGCACCATGTAGGGGCGCCCCGATTGTCTGTGGCGCCCCTACGTGGATAACGTCTTCCCCGGGCCGCACCCAGGCCGAAAGGCTGAGGGGCGTGGGCGCATTGGCACGCGCCGCCTCCGCTAAGGCTTGTTCGAGGGCTTCGGACAGGACGACCCACACGGCACGGTAGGGGCGACCCGGCGGGTCGCCCACCTACGCCCGGACGGTGACCACCACCTGGTCCCGCTCGTGTCCCGGCCACTCGCCGGTGGCCTGCCACACCTCGTAGCAATGGAGCCACTTGGCCACCCAGGAGACAATCGTGGCCGCTGTGGTGGAAGCCTCCCATGCCTTGTCGTCAGGATGGAAGAGACAAAGATGCCCATCCTCGTAGATGTGGCGGCTCTTCTTGATGGGTGGGTAGGTAACATAGACCTTGGGGGGCAGGTACGGGAAGGCTGAGGGATAGTGCATCTCTATGGTATAGGTCTTGCCCAATCGGGTGGTGAGCTGCCCCTTCCAGTAGGCCTCGCCCTGGGGAGTGGTGACCAGGGCCATCTGAGGATAGAAGCTCTTCATGGCGTCCTTCTCTTCCTGGAACCGCCTCTGGCGCAGCTTATACCACTGGGGGCTGTACCACATCTGGTCCTTGAGCTTGGCCACCTGCTCGCCTTCAGCGGTGCGCAGGGCGCCGCGTTCGGCGACCAGGGTGCCCTTGTCGGCGTCGTCCGGCGTAAAAAGTTTGCCATCGGGCCCGGCGACTACGGGCTCGCCTCGCCGCAAGCTGGTCACGAACCTCTCGTACTCTTCCGCGCAGGGCTGGCAGTTGCCTGTGGCGGCATGCAGATGGTCCTTGCCGGCCACCCGGTGGCACTTGGGGCACTCAAAGGTGTTGGCCGTGGACACCTGCTGGCCGCACAGGGAGCAGCGGACGGTGGAGGCCCGCACCTCGTCGTCCAGGCAGAAAGCGCATAGCTTGCGGGACTCGTCGTAGTCCTTCGGGCAAAATGGATACCGCCCGCAGCGAGGACAGCGATGGGTCTTGTCCTTGTAGACGAAGTCGCCGCAGTAGGGGCAGTAAGTGTCGTCTGACCGGGTCACCTCAATCTTTTCTACCTTGAAGTGGGTCTCTGGTCCTCCGATCTGGATGACGCGGCCACCCTCGGGCGTGGGCGCCCGGCGTTGACCGAGGCCGACCGCGCCCAGCGCCTGCTGGGCCGCACTGGTGGCCTCCAGTTCGCCCTGTCCGAACTCCGTATCCTGACCCTGTCGGGATGCCGCGGCTCGGAGAGCAGAGTTTAAGGGTTGCCCGGCGATGCTGACCTGGGTATCGGCGTTGGTCACCCCGACGTCGCCCCCGGGGCCAGATAAGGGGGGCGCCGCCTTCAAGGGCTGGCCGCAGCGCGGGCAAAACTTGCTTGGGACATCTGTCACATTGCCGCAACCAGGACATGTAACCATAGCTCTCTCCCGCCCAGAATGGCGTATCAATAATGCCACTATAGCACAGGCGAGTCAATGGCCCCTGCCCTACCGCAAACCGTGGATTGATACGCGCGGCTGGTGGTCACCCACCGGATAAGGCGGCCTCTTCTGTCATTCTGAGGGAGCCCTTCGTCCCGACTTGCCGGGACTCGAGGGTAAACTTCGCGACCGAAGAATCCGTCTCTCGGCGCAATGACAACCCAGTGGTACGGATTCTTCGCCCTTCTGCGGAAGGACTCATAATTCCGGGCGAGGGAATCAATCAGATACCCCTGGACTTGCGGTACTGCGACAGCGACATCCCCTGGCGTTCCCCCTTAGCCTTGTCGAGCATGGCACGGAAGCGAGGGCTCCTTTCCAGGAGGTAATCCTCGATGTCACGGTCCTCGATGTGCTCGATCACCGCGGTGACCTTGCCGTTCTTCGTGACAAAAACAGGTCCGTCTTTTACGGCCGCAAGGTACCTGGCGAAATTGTTCCGTACGTCTCCCATGGGTGCTACCTTCATTGGGCCAACTCCTCGTAGTAGGTCCGTGTTTCGTCCTTGTGCATAACTCTCAACACATTGACCCGGAGCGCGTCTTGATCAACGTTGTAGAAGATGCGGTACTCACCAGCGCGAAGGCGATAGTCCGGATTCGAAAGCCCGCGTAGCCGTTTGATTCTGGTCCTTGTCTCCTTCGCTGGACTGTGTGCCAAGTGCTTCTCCATAGCATCCGCAATCCGGGTCGCGTCGTACTTTCGCAGCTTATCGAGGTCGTCAATGGCGCTCCGTTTCAGGATGATCTCGTAATCATCCATAGCAAAATTATGTCATGCTTATGCGACACGGTCAAGGCAGCACGCATCGTAGACAGTAATGCCGAAGCTTCTGGCAATCCCAACCGAGACGCTCATCAACTGGCCGCTCACGGGGATTGCCTCAAGGCCGAGGTCCAGGTTCTCCTCTGTCCGAAAACCACTTGACGCCGACCGAGGCGTCCACGACTAGTGCCGGTCCCGCCACTTCATTATCTCCGCTGTGCCGTCCCAGCCGCCGAACTCCTCCCGCAGGCGGTCCATTTCGGCGGCGGCCCGCCAGCGTTGCTCCATCTTCTTCTCGGCTTCCTTTGCCGCCAGGAAGTGTACCACCGTTTGCGCCAGGAACGCGCTCCGGCTGGAACCGGACTGGCGGGCCGCTTCATCAAGCTCTCTCAGAACATTCTCAGGCAAGGAGACATTTATCTTCACTACCATGGTTCTCCCCCATAGTTCTCCCTATTTATGCTACCCAAGAACTGGCAAGCGTGCAATCTCTTCATCTTGAGCGAGGCCACCGCCACGGGAGCGGCTAATGCCTGCTGGCATGGGCAAACGTAGGGGCGGGTATGAAACCCGCCGGGCGCACTGCCGTGCGCCCCTACGGACTATCGTGTGCGGGTCCAGGTCTCACTGCCCGCCGGTAGCGGCCACCAGCAGCAGGCGGGCGCCCACCAGGGCCAGCGCCACGGCCATCCCCCGAATAATCCACTGTGCCCGCAACCGCTGGGACAGCCAGGCCCCCACCGGCGCCCCCACCAGGACGCCCAGGGCCAGAAATATCGTGCGGCGGACCCCGTGCTCGAAGGCGCCGGTGAATACGTGGACCAGCGTGCCAACGAGAGACATCACTGCCAGAATGGACTGCGATGTGGCTGTGGCAATGTGGACGGGGAAGTCAAACAGGTTCACCAGGGCCGGCACGTGGATGATGCCACCCCCTATGCCCAACAGGCTGGAGACATAGCCTACCGCCAGGCTAAGCAAGATGCCCGTCCGGAGGCTATAGGAGAAGGTGTGAGTTGCACCGTTGGCCTCCGTGATGTGCCTCTGGATGTGCCCCCTGGGCACGCCCTGCTTCCCGGCCCGGGCCACATGCTGGGGCCTCAGGAGCAGATAGGCGGCCACAGCCACCATGGCCAGGCCGAAAACCAGGTCGAACCAGCGGCGCGGAATGTACCCCGTGGTAAGCGCCCCCAGCACTGCCCCAGGGATAGTGGCCGCAGAGAATATCGCTGCCGTTCTGTAGTCTATGCGCTTCATCCGGGAGTAGCTTACCGAGCCCGACAGCGCGTTTACGAACACTACGGCCAGCGAAATGCTGGTGACGGTGTCGGACGCATCGTTGGGGTAGACCAGAAGAAGAACGGGCACCAGGATGAAACCCCCACCGGCACCGATGAGGGTGCCGAAGATGCCGATAACGAACCCCGCCGGGGTAAGCCACAGGTATTGCAGGTCCATACGGTACGCCGTGGCCCAGTATAGCGCATCGCAGCGCCTCTGTACGGTGCCCTCACCAGAGGCTACCCGTTCTATGCCTTACTCTCCCGTGACTCAAACCGAATTGCCACCTGAGGGGCATTGACAGGGCCGCTCGCGAAAGTTATCATGATAGCTAATTTCTGTGCATTGTTGCTTTTTAATAAGCCTTTGCATCAGGGGTGCGCTATGGTGATTGACACCGTGAGGAGGAGACCATGACCAGGCGTTGGGTATCCATTGTTGGAATCATTTCCCTTGTGGTCCTTGTCCTGGCCGGGATGTCGGTAGCCCCGGCCAGCGGCGGTCCCGTCCTGGTGCGCCAACTGGTAGTTTTCGACGGCGGGGTGGCCAATGAGGCAGCCAGGGCGGTGCTGGAAGCGCACGGGGCTACCGTGCAGCGGGAGCTTAGCCACACGCCCTTCACTGCCTTTAGCGTCTTGTTGCCCGAGGCGGCGCTGCCCGCCCTGCGCCAGGCCAGGGGTGTGGTCCGAGTCGAGACAGACTTCGTAGTGGAGGCGGTCGCCAAGCCCGGCCCAGCCCCTCAGCCGAACGAGGTGCTGCCCTGGGGTGTGGACCGTATTGACGCCGACACTGCTTGGGCCACCAGCAAGGGCACCGGGGTCAAGGTAGCCATCATTGACACCGGTATCAGCAAGAGCCACCCCGACCTGGTGGATAACCTGAAGGGCGGCGTGAACTTCGTCTTCCAGAAGGGCAGTGTTGACCCCACCAAGTGGGATGACGACAACGGGCATGGCTCCCACGTCGCCGGCACCGTGGCGGCAGTGGACAATACTGTCGGCGTCGTGGGCGTGGCCTCGCAGGCCCACCTCTACGCGGTCAAGGTCCTGGATCGCCGGGGTTCCGGCTACATCAGCGATGTCATTGACGGCATCTACTGGGCCAGGAACAACGGGATGCAGGTCATTAACATGAGCCTGGGCTGCAACTGCCCCAGCGACACTCTGCAACAGGCCGTGGACGATGCATACGCGGCGGGTGTGGTGGTAGTGGCGGCGGCGGGCAACTCGGGCACCAGCGACGGCTCCGGGGACACCGTTATCTACCCCGCCAAATACGACTCCGTCATCGCCGTGGCGGCCACGGACAGCAACGATGCGCGGGCGTGGTGGTCCAGCACAGGCCCCGCTGTGGAGCTGGCAGCCCCGGGTGTAGACATATACTCTACCTGGAAGGGGACGGGCTACAACACCATCAGCGGCACCTCCATGGCCTCGCCGCACGCGGCAGGGACAGCCGCCCTGGTCCTGGCCTCGGCTGTTCTGGCCCAGTTCGACCTGGACGGGAATGGCACCTATAGCGCCGCCGAGGTCAGGGCAGCCCTCAAGGCCACTGCGGACGACCTGGGCGCAGCCGGGCTGGACACCTGGTACGGCTACGGGCTGGTAGATGCCGCGGAGGCTGCTACCGGCACCCCATAGCACCCAAGCTGGTCGTTCATAGAGGGCCTCGAGGTATCGGGGCCCTCTGCTTTTTGGCAAGGCATGTGCTACAATCGGCCCAGATTCTCCCCAAGGAGGCCGTATGGAGCGAGCCGTGCCAACTGTCGCCCGGACTCGCGGCTACTTCGGTGTGGGCCGCAACGTATTCTTCCTGGGCTGGGTGTCCTTCCTCACCGACGTCAGCAGCGAGATGATCATCAACGTGCTGCCCCTGTTCCTGGCCAACGTGCTGGGGGTGGGCACGGCCATCATCGGCGTCATCGAGGGCATTGCGGACTCAACTGCCACGCTGATGCGTTTCCCCAGCGGCTGGCTCAGCGACCGGCTCCAGCGCCGGAAAAGCCTGACCCTGCTAGGATACGGGCTCTCGACGATGGCCAAGCCCCTCTTCTTCCTGGCCAATAGCTGGGCGGCAGTGCTGGTGCTCCGCTTCTCCGACCGCGTGGGCAAGGGCGTGCGCTCGGCACCCCGCGACGCCCTGGTGGCCGATTCCACGACCAGGGAGCAGCGAGGCCGCAGCTTCGGGTTCCACCGGGGCATGGACAGCGCAGGCGCCGTGCTGGGCATCCTGGGGGCGGCCCTGGTCATCTTCTTCGTCCAGCGCGGGGAAGGGCTCCTCGAAGCTGGCGCCTTCCGCACCCTGGCTCTGGTGGCGACCGTGCCCGCGGTGCTGGGCGTGATGGTGCTGTGGCTCCTGGTGCGCGAGCCCAGGCCCGCGCCGGCGCCACCGCCTGCCGTCGCCGCCGCCAAGCCCGCAGCTTCCAGCCGGTTCCCCACGACCTTCAAGCTGCTCCTCGTAACCATGGTGCTGTTCACCCTGGGCAACTCCAGCGACGCCTTCCTCATCCTCAGGGCGCAGGACCTGGGGCTCTCTGTTATCCACATCCTGCTCCTGCTGGCGGCGTTCAACGTAGTCTACGCCTCGCTGGCCATGCCCCTGGGCTCGCTGTCTGACCGCGTCGGGCGCAGGCGCCTGATACTGGCGGGGTGGGCGGGTTACGCGGCGATCTACCTTGGGTTCGCCCTGGCCGGGGCAGCCTGGATGGTGGTTTTCCTTTTCCTGGCCTATGGGGTCTACTACGCCGCCACCGAAGGAGCAGCCCGCGCCCTGGTGACCGATCTGGTCCCCGCCCACCGGCGGGGGGCGGCCTTCGGCCTGTACCACACGGCGGTGGGCATCACAGCATTCCCGGCCAGCCTCATCGCTGGCGTGCTCTGGCAGACCGTTAACCCCGGGGCTACCTTCATCTTCGGGGCCGCCATGGCCGGCCTGGCCGCGGTGCTGCTAGCGATAACCCTGCGGCCATAGGCTGCCGCCCGTAGGTGGCCAGACACGTCGGGATGCCCGCCTGCGGGTGGGGGCGGACGTTAACCTGAGTCGCCGCCCTCAGGAACAGCGGCTAGAGTTCCTGCCATTCTTCCGGTGTGAGGCCGAGATCCCTGACGATTGCCCGAATTAGGCCCACGCTGACATCCCTGCCCCCGTGAAACGGCACAGGGATGATCGTCCTGGTTCGAGGGTCTGCCATCCTGGGATGCTTCCCGCCTGGCAATGGCCCTACAAACCCTAACCTCCGGAGCTTACGGACAACCTCCTCCGGCTTAAGGGGTGTCAGCCTGGACATCTCGTTCCTCGATAGCCACCCCTGGGATGCTGGGGATGTCCCACCCTAGCTGAAGGGCCAGCACCACATTGCCTTCGATCACGTCCCTGAGGTTCTCACGCGCTTCCTCGTAGTCGTCGCCCTGGGCGAAGAAACCCAGGGCGCCAGGGACCGTGGCCACGACCACACCGTTCTCATCCCGGATATACTCGGCCCTCTTCAGGGCCGCATCCACGTACCGTGCGAGGGAGAATACCCTCACCTTCACGCTCATGACCTCCACACCCTGCTCTCCGGTCAGTGCCCGGGGTGGGTCTCGAACCCACACCCCCTCACCGGGGAACGGATTTTAAGTCCGTCGCGTCTGCCGATTCCGCCACCCGGGCCTGCTACCGGGCGAGTCCCAACAAGACTGGACTCGCCCGGTGGGAGCATTCCAAGTATAGCAGCGGGGGCCAAAAGAAAAAGGCGACGGGCGGATTCGAACCGCCGCATAGGGGTTTTGCAGACCCCCGCCTTAACCTCTTGGCTACGTCGCCGTGGAGCGGAAGACGGGATTCGGACCCGCGACCCCCTCCTTGGCAAGGAGGTGCTCTACCACTGAGCTACTTCCGCGTCTATAGACTCCCACCGGTTACTTCTTGGCCTGACTCCTTTCGCATGCCAGCAACGCTACCGATTGGTGCCGAGGAGGAGATTTGAACTCCTACGAGCTTACGCTCACAGCCCCCTCAAGACTGCGTGTCTGCCAGTTCCACCACCTCGGCGATAAGGTTACTGGGGCCTATCCTCCCACGGGCCCCGCCAGGGCCCTCAAGGGAAGCGCCAGTGCTTCCGGGGCCAGAGAATCGCCAGCCCCAGCGCAATAAGCAGGGCAGGCCAAACAAACCCCCATATGCTGCCCTCGATCACGCCCAGCTTGACCGCCAGGGCAACACCGCCGACTATCACCAGTACCAGGCCCACAATCATGCCTGTCCTCTAATGGCAGGGGCGGGAGGACTCGAACCCCCGGCCGGCGGTTTTGGAGACCGCTGCTCTACCAACTGAGCTACGCCCCTCTGGCACTCCAGACCATATTTAAGCATGGACTCCTATGGCCGTCAATTGGCGCCTGCCCAGTACCCGCGACCGAGCGACCCCGAAAGGACCCCCGCCAACACGGTCTAGAAAGAGCCGGCGACCACTTCGCCACGCCAGCAATCACTCCGGGTGCGCTGGCGGTTCCCTGGGCACCGAGCGCAACGCCAACCTGCGAGCTGCCCGGTCCAGGAGCACTGGCCCGAACCTCACGGCGAAGGGATTGATGAAAATGCTAGCCAGTGCTCCCACAATGATCAGTGCGTAGAGCCGGTCATCTATGATGCCCCTGGTAAGTCCCAGGCCAGCCAGGATGAAGGACAACTCACCCACCTGGGCCAGGTACAGGCCCACCAGGATAGACGTCCGCCGAGCGTAGCCGAATATGGTCGTTACTAGAGCCACAATCAAGAACTTGCCGGCTACCACGAGGACTATGGTGACAGAGGCAAGGATAGTCTCTTGAAGGACTGCTCCCGGGTCCAGCAGCATGCCCACCGAGATGAAAAAGAAGATGGCGAAAAGGTCGCGGAAAGGAGAGAATACCCTGAGCATCTGCTGGCTCAACTTGCCTTGAGATACAGCCACCCCAGCAAGGAAGGCCCCCACAGCCGCGGACACACCCAGCGCCTGGGTACCAATGGCGCTGCCCAGGGCGATAGAGATAGCTGCAAAGATGAAGAGCTCCTGTGAGCCGGTGCGGGCCACTTGGTCCAGAAAGCGAGGGACCAGCCTGACTCCCACGGCCAGACTAGCCAGCAACAGGGCGCCAGTCTTGGCCAGGGCGGCGAGCAGTCCCAGCGCCGTGGAACCGGAAGGGTTGCCAATGACCGGAAGAACCACTATCAGTGGAACGACGAGCAAATCCTGCACCAGCGAAATGGCCAGGGCAATACGTCCGTGAAGCGCGTTCAGATGTTCCCTGTCCAGCAAGAGCTTCACAGCCACCGTGGTGCTGGAGACGGAGACCAGGGCGCCGAAGAAAAGGGCCGAGGTCCAATTGGTCCCCATGGAGCGCCCAATGACAGCGCCGAGCGCGATAGTCAGTCCCACCTGGGCCAGGCCACCCAGTATGCCCACCTTCTGCACGCGCCGAAGGCGGTCTAGGTGCACTTGCATCCCCACGGCGAACAGCAGGAACGCCACACCCACCTCGGCCAGGCTGCGGACCAGGGCCGCATCGCTCCTGAAGCCGGGCGTGTATGGTCCCACCAGCACCCCCGCCAATAGATAGCCCACCATGGTCGGCAGGTGCAGCCGGTGCGCCAGGTAGCCCATGAGCAAAGCAGCTACCACGGCCGCAAAGAAGTTGATGGCGAAAGTAGAGTCGCTCAAGCTTCAACGGCTCCCGATAAAGGTGGGCTACGGTCGGCGGTACTCCCAAAGACTCCGCCGTGACCGTGGTGGGTTCCGTTTCACTTCACCCACCCTACAGGTCTGGGGCGGGCATCCCGACGCGTCGGGACCCCTAGCGGCGGAACAGGCGGCGCAGGGCCTGCCTCCAGACCGGCTCGGGAGGGGGGAGGTCTATCACCTCGCCCCGCCAGCGCTTCTCGTAGTGGGGGGGCCGCCGGGGGAACAGGGCAGACAGGTAGCCCAGCACCAGCAGCACGAAGGCCCCCAGCACCAACCACCGAGCAGCACGGAAGGCCCAAGGTGCGGAGACGTAGTGCAGCATAAAGGCCGTCAAGGCCAGCGCCCATCCCAACAGCGCACCCGTCTGCCAGTCCCAGCGCACAGCCGGGGGACCCAGCCGGGGCATACGCCACCGCCTACGCGCCCGTCCCACGCGGGAACGGCGCAGTACCTTCTCGATCTCCTGCTCGTAGCGGGGAGGACGGGCCGGGCCCGTGGAGCGGTTCATGGGGGTGCCCCGTCACGCACAGTCAACTGAAAGGGGATAGCCTGGGTGGTGTGTTCGGCCAGCGCAGCCACCACCAGGACCACCTGCTGAACGTCGCTGCCCGCACCCGGCAACTCGATGCGCCCCTGTTGGTCCGCGCCCAGCGGAACGGGTCGCACCCGGGGCTGGGCTGCCACCTCGATCACTTGTACCACGTACCGCGGCTCCACCACGTTGTCACTGCGCACGAACCCCCGGGCCGTCCACCCTCGCTCGCTCTCGGCATCGTCTGCGAACCCGACCTCGGGCACCACGATGTCGTCCACGGCAAAACCTGGCCCGTTAATGGCATCATCCGTCACCATCTCAAAACGGACCCACACCGTACCGCCGGCATAAGGCGTAAGGTCCACGGTCTCCTCGACCCACACCGGCTGCACCCCACCTCCGCTCTTGCCAGTATAGCCCGGCCCATAGCTATTGCCTAGGGGGTCATCCGTGCGACTGTGTTGCGTGGTGAGCACCGACCAGCTTCGGCCCTGATCCGGAGAAACGGCCAGGTAGGCGTAGTCCCAGCCGTCCTCCAGGTCGTACCAGGCGCGGAATGACAGAGTAGCCTTCTGTAGCCCCTGGAGGTCAAGCTCCCGGGTCAGGGTGGCATCCACCGAGTCGCCGCGGTTGGACCACCAGAAGTGTGCCCCGCTCGGTGCTTTGGTGGGCAGGATGGGGGCGGTCTTCTCTCCCCGGAGTTCGAGCACGGCAGCTCCTGGCAGGCGCACCTCAATGTACCTGGCGCCATAGGGGTTCACAGAGCTGTTGTAGACGTTCGGCCTTTCTATCACCTGGTTAGCCCTGATGGTGAGCCGTGGGTGAGGGTAGGCATCCTCCCCGGGAAACTGGTCCAGATAGTTAGCCACTGCCCACTGGCTGAACACCTCATCAAAGGAGACCGAGTGCCCCTGACTCCGTAGATAGGCAACTATGCCCTCAACGCCGTCCTCAGGCTCTGCCACCAGGTCCCGGATGCCCGGCGACCTGGCATAGCGAGATAACAGGTATTTGAAGAAAAGGTAGTTTGCATCGTAGTAGGGCACGGTCTGGGAGACCTGCAGCGGCCAGTTGACCAGCGACAGTGAGGGAAGATTCTCGAAGTTGCGGACGGACTGCGGGTAGCCCAGCCGGTCACTCATCCACTGGGATAGCCCTTCGTTCACCCAGGTCTCTTCGTCGGGGTCGGCCCACCAGTGCACCAGGTGCTGGAGCTCGTGGGCCAGCGTGGCGTAATAGCCCGGGGTGTCCAACGCCGTGGCCCCCGAGCTCATGTAGAGCATCAGCCGCTCGTTGCTGGTGGGGCGGATGGCCCGGGGGTAGTTGTCCGGAGCGCTGAAGTAGCCGGCCACCCCCGGGATCCGGGCATGGAGGATAGTCAGGTGCTCATCGCCATCAATACCCGGGCGCCAGGTAATGCCCATCTCTTTCAGGACCTGCTCCAGCACCTCCTCGAAGCGCCTCCCAGCCTGCTGCACCGCCCGGTCCTCAGGCACCGCCCCTTCCTCGAAATAGAAATAGGCGTGAGGGGTGACCTGCCTCAACACTGCAGTGACAGTGAAGAATCGCTCCTGCACCAGGTCCAGCACCGTGAACTGCTGGCGATGGCCCACTGAGTAGCCAGGCGAGGGCGTCACTGGGGGTATGTTGCATATGCCCTTGAGCCGGCAGGCGAGGTCGTACGGGTTGTTGCGAGGCAGGCCCCCCGAGCTGGCGGGCGGTGCCGTCGGGGTAGGCGACGGCTTGGGGGTGGCGGACGGACTGGCGGCGGGCGTGGGCGTGGCGACGGTTGACGGTGTGGGAACGAGAGGCGGCACTGTGGCCACAGGCGCCGGCGTAGGGGTAGGAACGCCCGTGGCGCTGGCCACTGCTGCGGTGGGCGTGGCTGTGGCTGTGGCCGCAGGCGGGGTGGGGGTCAGCTTTGGGCCACAGGCCACCGTGCCGACAATGAGCAGCGCCGCCACTGTAGGGGCGCACAGCCGTGCGCCCCTACGCAGGTATGCCGACCACACCGTGTGGGTGCCCCGATGTATCCGGTCGCCCCTACGGCTTCTGTATGTGCACATCCACCACTGCTGCCCGCCCCGAGCGCACCTGGTCCAGTGCCCGCCGCAGCGCGGGGAGCACCTGGTCTGGCTCGGTCACCGTCTCCCCGTGGGCCCGGCAGGCCCGGGCCACCAGGGCGTATTCCGGCGGCGGGTCCAGCTCGCAGGTAGCGAAGTCCTGGGACATCACCGAGTAACCCTCGGGATAAGCCGCCTTGGTGGCCCGCTTAACCGCGTGATACACCCGGTTGTTGAAGATGACGGTGAGAAAGGGGGCGTGGTGCTTGTCGGCGGCCCACAGAGCAGACACTGGCTGGCAATACATGAATGCCCCGTCACCCAGCAGGCAGACCACCGTCTTGTCCGGAGCGGCCAGCCTGGCACCCAGGGCCGCCCCCAGACCCCAGCCCAGGCACGAGCCGCCGCTGCGGAAGAAGTTGCCCTGCCCCACCCGCTGGAGGTAGCGGGCGGCCACCGGGGAGTTGGTCACCACCTCGTCCAGGAACAGGCAGTCGGCGTCAGTGGCCTCGTTAAGGCAGTAGGCTAGCCACTCGGCGGTGATGGGGCGGCGGTCGGCGCTGGACAGGGCGGCCTCGCGCCACTGCGCCCGCTGCGCCTGGTGGGCCGCCATTAACCTGGCGCGTCGCGCCTCGCGGGCCGCTCTGCGGCCCGCCCCTTCCAGGTGAGGGCGCAGCGCCGCGGTTAGCGCGGGGATGGCCTTGCGGCAATCGGCCTGGACGGACAGGTCCACCGGGAAGCCCCAGATGGGCATGTCCTGCTTCACCGCGTCAATGTCTATGTGGATGGTCCGTGCCCGGGGAGAAGGGTGCACCGCAGCCGAGCGCACATAGGGCACGTCGCAGTCCAAGAGCAGGACGACATCCGCCTCGTCCAGATAGGGCTGAGGCTCATAGCCCAGGTGTAGGGGATGCTGAGTAGGGAAGTTGGCCCGGGTGCGGCCGTCAATCACCGGGGCCACCAGCAGTTCGGCCAGCTCCACCAGGGCAGTCACGGCCTCGGGGTGTCTGCCCAGGTACTCCGTGATGATGAGGGGCGACTCGGCCTCCGCCAGCCAGCGGGCGGCGGTGGCGATGGCCTCGGGGTCCGCCTGAGGGCTGGACGGGGGCTGGTGCTGGAAGAGGCAAGGGACCTGCACCTGGGCCATGGGCTCCATGAGCACCTCACGGGGCAGGGCCAGGTAGACCGGGCCAGACGGCTCGGCGCTGGCCACCTGGAACGCCCGGTGGACCACGGTCCCGATATTCTCGTTGCGCCGGAGCTCATAGTCCCACTTGACGAAGCTGCGCACCAGGCCGTTCTGGTCGCGCTGCTCCTGTATCCAGTGGACAGCGGTGGAGCGGCTGCCCCGCATCTCGCCCCCCTCGGTGATGGGCGTGCGCCCCGCGCAGAACAGCACCGCTGCCCGGCCCCGCTGGCAGTTGAGCAGGGCGCCGGCGCCATTGGCCGTGCCCACGTCCACGTGGACCATCACCGCCTGGGGCTGGCCCGACACCATCCAGTAGCCATAGGCGGCGTGCAAGGCCACGCTCTCGTGGGGGCACACCACCACCTCAGGGGTGGTGCGACCCAGTGCCCGGCGCTTGACGATGGCCTCCTGTACGGGGAACGTGTCCGTGCCCGGATTAAGAAACAGGTAGCGCACCCCGTGGGCGGTCAGCAGCTCCACGAAGGCCTCGGCGCCTTCGCCCACGGCGATGGTCTCAGGCAAAGCGGGAGATGCCTCCTCCCGGCGAATGGACTGGCGAGCGGACATAGGCGGCCCCCTGTTAGAAATGTGCCTACATCATACGAGGCCAGATGTGCGATTTCAAGGCACGTCCACCGAAGCGGGCTCCAGGCTTCAGACTTCAGAGTGGGGGGCGTAGGTGTAGGGGCGACCAGCCGGTCACCCCTGCCTCTATTACGCCCACTTAGCCATGCCTGTAGTCCGTAGCCTGTAGTCTGGGGCGTGTAGCCTGGCGCCTGTGATCCGCGGTTTACAATCCCAGCCTGTTCTGCTATATTCCCCTTGGTCTAGGGGAGGTGACCATGGCTGGCCCTCAGATGCTCCAGTTCTATGTTGCCGCCGGCCAGGCCTGGGAGAGCGGGCCGAGCGTAGGCGTACTCCACCACTCGGGAGGCGGCTTCTGGCTGTACACCCACGCCGAGGCCAGTCCCCCACCCGGCGAGGAGGCCTGCCGCCGGGCCATCGCTTGCGTCGAGTCCGTGCTCCGCGATTGGAGCCTGTCCTACACCTCAGGACTGCAGGCCGCCCTCCTCCGGGCGCACCAGGAGCAGCGCGAGCGTCCCGGGTCGTCAGGACGGGGCGGGATGGGTGTGACCTGCGCCCTCCTGCGCGGCGGACAGGTCTATCTGGCCCAGGCCGGGCCCACCACCGCCTACATCAGCAGCGCAGGCGGGCTTAGCGTGGTGACCCCCAGCAGCACGCACCCCATGGGCGGCGAGGCCGAGCCGGAGGTCCAGCTCCACCGCCACCACGTGGCCGCGGGCGACGTCATCCTCATGGCCTCGTCTTCCCTTTCGCGGCTGGTCACCCCGGCAGGCATCGAGGCCCTGCTGGCCTCCAGCATGGATGAGGCCGCCCGAGACCTGTTCCGCCTGGCCCGGCAGGAAGCCAGCTTCTCCGCGCTGCTGCTTCGCCCCTCTTACCTGGAATGAAGGTCCTGGGCATCGAGACCTCCTGCGACGAGACCGGGGTCGCGCTAGTTGAGGACGGCGGGCACATCCTGTCTAATGTGGTCGCTTCCCAGGTGGAGCTACATGCCCGCTACGGGGGCGTGGTCCCTGAGGTCGCCTCCCGGCAGCACCTGCTCACGCTGTTGCCCCTGTTGCGCACGGGGCTGGAGCAGGCCGGCTACCGCCCAGGGGGCCGCCCCGCCGGGCTGGGCGCAGTGGCCGTAACCTTCGGCCCCGGCCTGGCCGGCGCACTGCTGGTGGGCCTGAACCTGGCCAAGGCCCTGGCCTGGGCCTGGGACCTGCCCCTGATCGGGGTGAACCATCTGGAGGCCCACATCTACGCCGCCTGGTTGGACCGGCCCGCCAGGGAGCAACCCCAGTTCCCGCTACTGGCCCTGGTGGTGTCCGGTGGCCACACGGAGATACTGTTCGTGCCCGAGCACGGCCAGTACCGGATGGTGGGCCGGACCCGGGACGACGCCGCCGGCGAGGCCTTCGATAAGGTGGCCCGTGTCCTGGGCCTGCCCTTCCCGGGCGGCCCGGCCGTGGAGCAGGCGGCCCGGGGAGTCACCCCAGGACCACGCCTACCCCGTCCCTGGCTGCGGGGCAGCGACGACTTTAGCTTCTCCGGTCTCAAGACTGCGGTGCTCCGCCTGGCCGAGTCTGCCGACTACGACCCCCGGGCCATGCCTGGCGTGGCCGCGGCCTTTCAGGAAGCGGTGGTGGAGGTGCTGGCGGCCAAAGCCGCGGCGGTGGCCCGCCGCCACCGGGTGCGCTGCCTGGTGATGGCCGGAGGGGTGGCCGCCAACCAGCGTCTGCGCCAGGCGGTCACCGCCGCCGTACCTCTCCCCGTCATCTGTCCTCCCATCAGCCTGTGCACCGACAACGGCGCCATGGTGGCCGCCGCCGGCTACTTCCGCCTCCAGCGGGGCGAGCGCCACGGCTGGGACCTGGACGTGGTCCCCACCCTCAGGCTCGTCTGATCACAGGCTCCAAGCTCCAGATAGAGATAGAGATAGAGATAGAGAGTCTGTAGGGGCGCACGGCCTGCGCCCTCACACCCCCAGCGGGCAGCGTCCGCAGGCGCGGGGCAGGCAGTAGCCCTGGTAAATATGGTGGCAGCCCTGCTGGTAACAGGCCCGACCCAGCCCCGCGGGCTTCCCCCACAGCCGCAAGGTGAGCAGGCGGGTCACCCGGTCCTTGCCATGGGCGGGGAACGCGGTGTAGAGGCGCAGGGCAGCCGCGGTGGTCTGGCGCTGGTCCCGTCCCGCGAATCGGGACAGAGCCAGGAAAAACGGTAACACAGCGTTGATGGCCATCTCCCGTGCCCGGTCGCGGCCCAGGGGCGCCGGCCCGCCTCCCGGGCCGGTTACCACCAGAGCCGCCTCCAGCCGGGCCGGGTCCCCTGCCAGGTAAGGCTGGAGGCCCATCGAAAGGCCGGTGTCCACATGGCGGGCCAGCAGCGTGGCGGCCGCCCTCAGGCGGCGGCGGGGGTGGTTGGCGGGCCGCACCCCCACTGTGGTCCAGTCCTCCGGGGCGAGCACCCGGGACACGTCAGGGGTATCTGAGGGGCCCAGGCCGGCCGCCCCCAGCAACAGGCAATACAGCCGGGTGTCCAGCTCCCCCGGCTGGCCATGCCCGGGGAGCCCCAGGTATCTGAGTCTCTCAAAGGGCAGGCCCTGGGCCAGCTTGAGGAAAGGCGCCCGGTTCTGGCTGTAACCCAGCGCCTCCATCATGGCCTCGTACAGGGCCTGGTCGGGCCCCCGCAAGGAAATGACGCCTGAAAGTGCCTGTGCCCGCTCCCGCAGCCGGTCCAGTCCGGCTTGCTCCAGCGTGCTGATCAGAGACTCCCAGCCCCGGCGCTGCCCAGCCCCCAGGCAGGGCTCGGCGGGGGCAAGCTGTCCCAGGGGACCTTTGCCCATGGCCGGCCCCAGGACCACCACCGGCACCTCTCCCGGCGCCACAGATGTGGCTCTGGGGCTGGCGACGCTCGGGGAAAAGGCGCGGTCCTCCCAGACCACCACCTCCAGGCCCACGCCGCTGTACCGGGGATCGCGGTGATGGCCGTGGGCCCGCCAGCCGCTGGAGCGGACGTGGACCTCGATCTCCCCTCGCCCCTGGGGCAGCCCCGGCTCCGTCGAGAGCAAGGCCCCCCGGAAGTCCGGCCCGGCCCCGCCAGGAAGTTGCCCGGGATAGCCCACCACGATCTCCCGTCCATCGGTGGCGGCCCACCGGCCCGTGCCCCGCGCTGACCATAGCTTCTGGACCAGCCCTTCCGGGGGACCCTTCCCCGCCACCCGCACCCGGGCACGTTCCGAGGCTCCCCCACACGTCGGGCCTTCGGCTCTGGCCGGTGCATCCCGGCACCACAGCAACGATCGCCCTCTCAGGCCCCCACCAGCAGGCGGCGCAGCCGCAGGGCATCCTCGGCCATGGACAGGTTGTTGAATAGAAAGTAGGTCTCCGGGGTGTCCCAGGTGCGGGCCAGCCAGGCAAGCTCTTCGTCGGCGTGCTGGTGGCGGTAGCCCGGACCGCCGTGCAGGCGGAGATAGTAGGGCGGGCCAGCCAGCGGACCGGCTACAAAGGGGTCCACGGCGTGCCACAGGTCGAGCTCCCGGCACAGCCCGGCGACAGTCTCCCGTTGCCAGACCCCCCTGGGCTCCCAGACAAGACGCAGGCCGCTCCGGTCTACCGACCGGAAGAACCGGCGCAGGTTGACCACGTTCTCCGGCGTCTCTCCAAACGAGGGCGGCCCCTGGAAGACCACCACGCTGGCCCGCAGGACCAGGGCCACCTCCCGGGTGACCTGCCAGGCCCGTTCCACCTCGGCGGTAGGCCGGAAGCCCCCGAACCGGGCTGGGTCCCCCAGCTCAGGGGTCAGCCTCAAGCGCCGGTAGGTGGGCGAGGTGGCCGGGTGGGTGATGATCTGCCAGGCCTTGAGGGTGAACTCGAAACCGGCGGGGGCCGCTTCCCGCCACTGGCGGCACGTGCCCAGTCGGGGAGGCTGGTAGAAGGTCTGCTGGACCTCTACCAGGTTGAAGGTTGCGTAGTACTGGCGCTGACCGAGGGCGAAGCCACAACAACCCACCCGGGCCATCTCTCACCTCCGCGAGCCGATGCCCCGATGTTACACGTTTCCGTGTAAGTTGTCAAGTGTCGCCGCTAGCCCCCGCCCCCGCATCCCCCTCCGCAGGCGGTTGACCCGCGCCGTAGGCGAAGCCCGCCCGCTCGGCCACCAGGCTGAGCAGGCGCGCCGACGCCCCCCGCGGGGCGTACAGGCCGGTCTCCCACTCGGAGACGGTCTGCTGGCGAATGCCCATCTCCTGGGCAAGCTGTTGCTGAGTCAGCCCCAGATGCCGGCGCAGCGCCCGGATGCTGTCCGGGTGCCACCGGGGTGGACCAGTCCGCCGCGCCTTATGAACAGCCACCACCCCATTTTGCCGCCCCACCCGCACCAAATCAACTACGCAGACCTCGGGCTACGGACTAAAGGCTAAAGGCTACGGGCCACGGGCTACGGGCCGTAGGGCGCACGCCGTGCGCCCCTACAGGCTACGAGATCTCTGTCTCTATCTGAAGCCTGGAGCCAGGAGCCTGAAGTCTGAAGCCTGACGTTGACACTGGCGTTTGGGGCCAGTTAGAATGGCCCTTGTTCATTCATCTTCTGTGCGAGGTCCTACTGTGATAAAGAGCCGACTGTGCGACCTGTTGGGGATAGAGTACCCCATCGTCCAGGGGGGCATGGCCTGGGTGGCCGGAGGCGAGCTGGCCGGCGCTGTCTCGGAGGCCGGTGGCCTGGGCCTGGTAACCCCCGATGGCGCCATGCCTCAGGGCAGCATGGACATCCTGGGCAACTTCCGCAAGCAGATTGCCCTGGCCAGGGCCAGAACCAAGAAGCCACTGGGCATAAACGTGACCATGATGCGCCCCCAGGTCCGGGACATGGTGGAGCTGGCCCTGGAGGAGGGATTGAAGATCTTCAGCGTCTCCCAGGGCGCGCCCGGGGAGCTCACCCGCCATATCCAGCAGCACGGCGCCAGGGTGCTCCACGTGGTGGCTACCGTGCATCACGCCCAGCGCGCCGAGGCCGCGGGCGTGGATGCGGTCATTATTGAGGGCTTCGAGGCCGGCGGCCACAACGCCTTCCAGGAGACACCCACCATGCCCCTGGTGCCACAGGTAGTGGATGCCGTCAGGCTGCCGGTAATCGCTGCCGGGGGTATCGGCGATGGCCGGGGACTGGTGGCCGCCCTGGCCCTGGGCGCCGAGGGGGTCCAGGTGGGCACCAGGTTCGTGGCCACCGTGGAGAGCGCCGCCCATCCCAGGGTCAAGCAGCTCATGGTCCAGGCCAACGACACGGGGACCATCGTCACCGCCCACAGCCTGCTGCCCACCCGTTGCCTGCGCCTGGGACCCGATGGCTTCGCCGAGAGACTGGCCGACATGGAGTTCCACGGCATATCCCAAGACGAGATGCTGAAGTTCATCGGCGCCGGGCGCGCCCGCATCGGCCACTTGGACGGAGACCTGAACGAGGGCGAGGCCTACTGCGGGGCCGTGGTGGGCCTGGTCAAGGACATCCCCCCGGCGGGCGAGGTGGTGCGCCGCATGATGCAGGAGGCCGAGGAGGTTATCGCCCGGCTGGGCCAGCGGCTGGCGGCGCCCCAGCGCCGGTAATCAGGCTACGGGCTCCGGACTCCGGACTCCAGGCTTCTGGTACTCCCATCTCCCCCTGCGAGATGGTCAGGGTGAGGGCGCGGACCCATATCGTAGGGGAGGAACTCCGTGTCCTCCCCGGCGCTCTGAAGCGCAGAATGGGAGAACCATGAGTTCCCCACGCCACGAACCCAACGGCGTGGCTTGGCGGACATGGCGGCGCAGGTTGGGAAACCCGCCCTACCCTTGTCCGTAGCCCGTAGCCTGTAGCCCGCAGCCCGCAGCCTGGAGCCTGTAGCCCGTAGCCTGGCAATGCCTTGACAGCCGCCCTGCCCTGCGCTATTGTTCCGCTTGTCGCAGATATGCGCTGAAGGCGGTAAGCAATGGCCGAAGGCGGCCCAGAGAAGCCCAAGCCAGATAAGAGAGACCTCTTCGAGCCCACCGGTGAGCTCAAGGGCGGCTACGACATGGGCATGGCCCGGGCCTACGCCCTGGACCACGCCAAGAAGACCATCGGCGAGTCCGTGGGCAAGGCCAAGGAGCGCCGCCCGCTCATCTGGGACATCCAGGAGTCCCGCTTCGACGAGGACGCCGAGTGCTTCGAGATAGTCCTCGCCACCCACCCCGAAGGGGTCTACACCCAGCAGAAGGGCGTGTGGGTGTACCATGTGCGCTCCATGGGCGGCCTGATGCCGGGCACCCCCCTGCTGCGCCAGTCCCTGGAATACACGCTGCCCCCACGCCGTCGCCGCCGGCGCTGGGCTTGGGCGCTACTGCTCTTGGGGATAGCTGTCCTGTTCGTAGTCCTGGGAGGTCTGGCCGAGAAGGCAGCCCAGGAGAAGGCAGCGCGGTCCTCCCCTGGGGCACCGAAGGCCCCCCCGGTGTCCGCAGCAACATCGGGACCCACACCTCTCCCCACACCTACGGTTGCCTCGGGCATTGGCCCGTTCTCCGCCATGATGCTCATCAGCCTGGACACCACCCAGGGGCCTACCAAAGACGCCGGGGTAAGGCAGGCACTGGCGTGGGCCATTGATCGGAAGTACGTGGCCGACAGGCTAGACAAGGCGTCTCCCGTCTTCTCCATCGCCGTCCCCGGCAAGCCCCTCCCCGAGGCTAGCAAGTTGAGCCCTGTGGATGCCAAGGCAAAGTTGGCCAGCTACGGCCGCCCGGTCGAGGTCAAGCTTTCCGCCCCCGCGGACGACTGGCACAAAAAGGTCGCTGGCGTCGTGGCCAGCTACTGGACGGAAATCGGGGTCAAGGTGTCCCTGGAGTTCAGTGACGCCCCGGTCCGGCCGCCAGGTGGAGCTGTGCTCACTTCCGTCCCCGTCAAGTGGCCTGATACCGGCGACCTCCTCGTGCAACTGGTGACTACGGGCGGAAAGTACAACTTCGGCGGCTACTCCAACTCTGCGGACGACGAGCGGCTCAGAGAAGCCCAGGCCGCCAGAGACCCGAAGCTCCTTCAACAGGCTGAAGCCAAAGCTGTGTTCGATTATCCGTTCATAGCCCTCGTCTGGCACAGCGGGCCCACCTTCGCAACTGTTGCCCCTGCGCCAACCGCTGTCACCAGGCCCGCGCCTTTGCCTACCACGACGCCAATGCCCAGGCCCACACCCGTGCCCACCCCGACACCCACTTTTGGCCCCTTCTCGGCCATGATGTTCTTAACCCTGGACCCGGGGGAGAAGCCGTTGCAGGACGTGCGGGTGCGCCAGGCCCTGGCCCTGGCCATAGACAAGAAAGCCCTGGCGGACTGGCTGGTCCAGTTCGGACTCACCGGAAAGCCCGTGTTCGACTTCGCCGATGCCCGTGGCTCCATTGCCGAGCTGAGCACATACGACCCCGCCAGGGCCAAGCAATTGCTCGCCGAGGCGGGGTATGCCGGCGGCTTAGCGCTTGGCCAGGCTATGCTTTTCCCCAACAACCATGAAGCCTACGGTCATGCCGCCAGCACCGTAGCCAAGTACTGGGCAAACATCGGGGTTAAGGTGTCTGTCAAGCCCAACTCCCCACCCTTGGTGTGGCAGCCAAAGTCGGGCGCGCCTTTGCTCACCTCCGCCATGGTCAACTCGCAGGATACCGGGGACCTCCTGCTCAAGCTATTCGCCACTGGTGGTGACCTTAACTACTCGGGATACTCCAATCCGTTCGTAGACAGCTCGCTTAAGGATGCCCTGACCACCACAGACCCCACGAAAAAGGCCCCGATTCTCCAGAACGCAGAGATAAAGGCGCTGTCTGACTACTTCGTTATCCCCCTGCTGTGGCACAACGGCCCCACCGCCCAAGTGGCCACACCTACACCCGTTCCCACGCCGTTTCCCACCCCCAGGCCTGCACCCACGGCCACGGCAACACCCACACCTGCCCCGGTGCTGGGGAAGTGGGAGCTTATTAAAAGCCCCACCCGGGACAACCTCCTGGAGATCACCTTCGTGGACACCAACGAAGGCTGGGCGGTGGGCGAGGCAGGCACCATCATCTATACCTCAGATGGCGGCGCCTCCTGGCAATTCCAGGAAAGCGGCACCACCGACAACTTTCATTCGGTGTTTTTCCTCGACCGGCAGAAGGGCTGGGCCCTGGGCTATAGCGGGGCTGTCTTCACCACCGCCGACGGAGGCCAGACATGGGCCTTCCTGGGGAGGACGCCAGGTACCGACCAGGTGCGCCTGAGGTTTGTGGACCGGAACACGGGTTGGGTAGTTGGCAACGCCGGGCAACTCCACAAGACCGAGGACGGCGGTATTACCTGGAAACGCATACCGCTGGAGACCCGCCAGAACCTGGCAGACATCGCCATGCAGCGGGGCGGCCCGTACGGCTGGATTGTGGGCAGTGCCGGCACCGCGCTGTACACCACCGACGCGGGAGCCACCTGGTCTTTCGGCCCCAAGGTAGACGCGACCGACAACCTCCAGGGCATCTACATGTTCCCATACCCCAACAAGCAGGCGCGGGCCGTGGGGGGCTCAGGCGCTATCTACGGCACCGCCAAGAATGACGCCCTTACTTGGCAGCGCCTGAGAGCGCCGCCAGCGCAGCCTGCAGCCCTCTGGTCGGTGTACTTCCCATGGGGCGACCGTGGCTGGGCGGTGGGAGACAACGGTAGCATCCTCCACACCATCAACAACGGTGGCTCCTGGTTTGAGCAGCCCAGCGGCACCGGGCAGCGCCTGCGCAGCGTCTTCGGCCGGGACCCGGACCACGTGTGGGTAGTGGGGGAGGGCGGCACCATCCTGCGTTACGTGCCCATCGTGCCCTGGTTTCTCTTCGGCGACGACTTCAACGATGGCGAGGACGTGGGCTGGCAGAACCAGTGGGGCGCCTGGCGGGTGACCCAGGCGCTGACCTATGCGCCCACCAGCAATATGGGAGGCGATGAGAGAGCCATAGCCGGCGACGCGGCGTGGACCAACTACCAAGTAGATGGTCAACTTCGTATCCCCAAGGGGGGCATCGCCGGCCTGGGGGTGCGGCTACAGAACGACCGGGATGGTGTCTGGTTCATCCTCAATGCTGCGAACAACACAACCTACTGGCTCATCGGCAAGGACGGCAAGTGGGGCTCGCCCATCAACATCCAGCCCTGGGATACATCGGCCGTGGACTTCTCCAAACCTATGGGTGTAAGCGTGGGTGTGGTCACAACTAGGTACGGGGCATGGCTCCATGGCATGGGCGGTGAGTTGAACAATCTGAACGATACTACCTATTCCAGCGGCAAGATTGGCGTCCACATCAGCATGAAATACGAGCAGCCCGCCTCCTGGGACAACATCTCCGTTGTCACCCGGATCCCCTGACCCCCTCTCCCTCTGGGAGAGGGCAGGGGTGAGGGTAGGGGCGAGGCAGCGCCTCGCCCCTACGATAGCCCCGCCCGACGCGGCCTTGCTGTACGCTCCACCCCAGCACATAATGATGTTCGGGATGCTTTTGCAGGAGAAGCACCATGAAACGAGTAACCCTGGTCGTTGAGGACGAAGCCCTCTACACTGCGGTCAAAGTGCAGGCCGTAAGGCAGCACCGCACGTTGCGGGAAGTCATCCACGAGGCCATGGCCCAATGGCTGGAGGCCCAGGAGGACGAGGAAGCCCTGGCCCTCCACCGCGAGGCCCTAGCGGAACCTGGCGAGAACGTGGAAGCGCACGAGTTCTTCGTCCAGCTAGCCTAACTTCCGCAGTTTGAGCTGTCAACGAGTTTTCGGCGGATTTTCCCAAACGTAAGCGGGCAGGCGTTGTGGTTTTGAATAGCGCTTGCCGAACGTGATCGATGGTGGAAATGCCGTGTAGTGTAGACGCCCG
>JACPQM010000075.1 GCA_016190505.1 Chloroflexota bacterium
CTACGCTCGCACCGGCAACGCCAGACGTGGCAAGGGAATACCGCCAGCGGGCCATCTCCGAACGCCGCCAACAGCCGGAGGTTGCTTCGCTACGCTCGCAATGACGGCAAAGGACCCCAAATGTCCAAACTCCAAGGGGCGCAATTCATTGCGCCCCTACAGCCTCTCAGAATGACAATGGCATACTATCCCCTTGCGAGGCCCTATGCCCGGGAGAGGCGCTGGAGGGCCTGGCGTAGGCGCTCCTCTACCGGCAGGTCGCCATTGGGCAAGCTCTTGACTGCCTCCCGGGCCTCGGCGGCTGAGTAGCCCAGGCTGGTCAGGGCGGCGAGCACCTCGGCGTTCTCGTCGCGAGGGCCGGCGGTGGCCACCGCCAGGGACTCCAGCTTGCCCTTCAGTTCCAGCACCAGACGGCTGGCCGTCTTCTTGCCGATGCCCGGCACCTGGGCCAGGCGCTCGATGTCACCGGCGGCGACGGCGGCCACCAGCTCCGCGGCTCCCAGCGTTGACAGCAGGGCCAGCGCCAGCCTGGGGCCGACGCGGGGCACGGTGAGCAGCCGCTCGAAAACGGCCAGCTCCTCCTCAGTGGCAAAGCCGTAGAGGGCGAGGACATCCTCGCGCAGGTACAGGTGCGTGTGCAGGCGGGCCTCGCTGCCCGGCCGGCCCAGCGTGGACAGGGTCGAGGCCGGGGCCTGCACACGCAGGCTGAAGCCACCCACCTGGACGGTGACGCTATCCGTGCCCAGGGCCTCGATGCGGCCCCGCAGCGCCACAATCACGGCTTCACTCCCGGCTGGGCCTGGGCCAGGCGGGCGGCGAGCCGGCTCTCCTGTATGTGGCACAGGGCAATGGCCAGGGCGTCGGCGGCGTGCTCTGGTATGTTGCGCGGGGTCCCCAGGCGCAGGCAGACCATCTGGCGGACCTGGTCCTTGGTGCTGCGCCCGTAGTTGGTCACCGCCTGCTTGACAGTGGCCGGCGGATAGGTGCGCACGGGGAGGCCGTGGTCGGCGGCGGCCAGCAGGGCCAAGGCCAGGGCCTGGCCTACGGCCAGGGCGGAGTGCGGGTTCTTGGCGGTGAATGGCTCTTCCACAGCCACCTCGGCGGGACGATAACGGACGATGGCCTCCTGGAGCTGACGGTAAAGGGTGTGAAGGCGCTGGGGCAAGGCTAGGTCGGCGGAGGCGGTCAGCACCCCGGAGGCGATGGCACTGGAGTCGTCCCCCGCGTCTTCCACCACACCGTAGCCCATGGCCACGGTCCCCGGGTCAACGCCCAATACCCGGGGCATCTCAACTGGCGGCCTGGAGGCCCTCCAGGACGGCGTCGGGGAACTCGGCGTTGGTGTGCACCCGCTGGACATCGTCCAGCTCCTCCAGGCGATCCAGGAGCTTGAGCGCCTTGAGGGCGGTCTCAGCGTCCAGGGGTACGGTGGTCTTGGGCACCCGGGAGAGCTCGGCGGAAGAGACGGTCAGGTCCTGCTGCTCCAGGGCGCGGCGCACCTTCTCCAGGGCATCGGGGCGGGTGTAGACTTCCAGCGTGTTGTCCTGGACCTGGACATCCTCAGCGCCGGCGTCAATGGCCAGCAGCGCCCACTCCTCAGCCTGCTTGGGGGTGGTCGGGATGGCGAGCACGCCCCGGGACTCGAAGACCCAGGAGACGCTGCCTGCCTCGCCCATCCGCCCGCCGGCCCGCTCGAAGTTGTGGCGGATATCGGAGACCGTGCGATTGCGGTTGTCGGTGAGGGCTTCCACCAGGACAGCGATGCCACCCGGGCCATAGCCCTCGTAAATAATCTCCTCGAGCTGGGTGGTCCCCGCCTCGCCGGAGCCCTTCTTGATGGCGCGCTCGATGTTCTCTGTAGGGAGATTGCTATCCTTGGCCTTCTGGACGGCCAGGCGCAGGCGGAAGTTGGCGGAAGGGTCCGGCCCGCCCTGGCGCACGGCAATCATTATCTCCCGGGCGAGCTTGGTGAAGAGCTGGCCACGCTTGGCGTCAGCCACGCCCTTCTGGCGCTTTATCTGACTCCACTTCGAATGGCCGCTCATATGGCCCCCCCCCCAACTAATCGATCTGTAGTGTGGCCCGCGTGCCCTGCTTGATAGCGGCAACGCGGAGCAGGGTGCGGATAGCCTCGGCTACCCGTCCCTGGCGCCCGATGATCTTGCCCCGGTCCTCATCGGCCACCTGGACCTTGAGGATGGTCCGGCCGTCCTCCTCGACCTGCGTGACCTGCACGGCGTCGGGGTGGTCCACCACGGCCCTGGCGATATACTCCACCAGCTCTTTCATGCTGTGCCGGCAGGTGAGGCGGACTCCGCTGGCTGAGCCTCCGCCGGTGAGGACTCTTGCCCGCGGAGCCTGGCGATGAGGCCAGCCTTGTCCAGGAGGCGGCCGACGGTGTCGCTGGGCTGTGCCCCGCGGCGGAGCCACGTGAGGGCCTTTTCTTCGTTGATCACGACCTTGGGCGGGTCCACCAGAGGGTCGTAGTATCCGATGACCTCGATGAACCGGCCGTCGCGGGGCGTGCGGCTATCGGCCGCAACCAACCGGTAAAATGGGCGCTTTTTTCTGCCTTCCCGACGGAGACGCAACCTGACCATACTTCCTCGCTTTCAGGGGCATTGTAGCCCCCACACTATTTGATGTCAACGCTACGTATTCACTGTCGTAGCCCTTGTCCGCAATTACCGCCTTGGGCTTGGCTTCTGCCTTATCCCCCACCGCTTTCTTCAGCAACCCCTTGAACTGCGTGGTGTCAGACTCGTTGGCTGGCGTTACCACAAAGGAAACGGGTAGCTCGTAGGTGGCATCTACCACCAAGTGAAGCTTGTAGCCGAACCACCAGTACAGATCACGCTTCTTCCCCCTGCTCGGCGACTCCACCCCCTCAACAGAGCTCAGTTTGCCCCCACCACCTTTGCTCTTGGCACCCCAGCGGGCTCCGCCGCTATGGCCTCCAGCACCGTGACCAACCGGTCTATGCCCGGGGCCGCAATAAAGGCCTCAAAGTCGAAGAGTCCCGACTTGTCGGGATATAATGTGCATGGGGTGCTTTTTCTCCTCCTCACTGGCAGTCCGGTTTCTGTTCAAAGCTAGTCTACCAGAAAAGGCGGCGCAAAGCATCACTTTTCGCGCTAGGCCACCGGGTAACTGGCGAAATAATCGCTACCGGCGTAGCCCAGAGTCGGAAACTGCATTCATGCCTATACCGCAAACCCAGCTTGGGGTATTCCCCACGCTTCTCCCTCAGCCGCTTTGCCCCGTCCAAAGCTGACACTGACATCCTCCACGTACCAGCCAAAAGGCTCTGTAGCCCCCATCTCCCTCGGGTTGGCGGGGTTAGAGATGTCCAGGACGATCAGGCGCAGTCCCACGCCGACATAGGCGTAGTCCCCTTGGACGGCCACAGCCTGGGTTGGACCGCCGATCTGCCCTACCACCTTGAGGAACTCAGGCTCAGGGGTAGACGTTGGTGTAGGGCTAGGCGTTGGGGTCGGAGAAGGGGTCGGTTTGGGTATTGGCGACGGCGTTGGGGTGAGTGAGGGCCTGGGGATTGGGGTAGCGGTAGGGTCTGCTATTCCGGTAGGACTGGGCACTGGCGTTGGGGTGGGCGTCTCTGCTGGCGGCTGATTGCAGTCAGCCAGCAAGAATAGACCCGCCAGCACAAGAACAAGCAGCTTTCTCACTGGACACCTATCTTGGGAGGCTCCATCAGGGGGTGGTTGTCAACCCCATTGGGAGGCACAGGATATGGTGTGTCCCCAATACCATCGCCGTTGGCGTCAGTCCCTTTGTAGTCGCTCCAATCGTTGCCTTCCCGGCCATCGTCCCAGCGGTTGCTCTTGCCCTCATCGGAAGCGTTAGCGCCATTCTTTATGAGGCTGTTGTGATGGATGCGGTTCCCTTCCCCGGGCTTCAGGGCGATACCAGTCTTGTTGTAGGCGATCAGGTTGGACTCGACGAAGTTGTCCTCAGCACCCTGTATGTCAACCCCGGACTGATTGGGAAGGATGCTGGTCCCGTCAGCGCCCACGCCAATGTAGTTGCCCGCAACGAAGTTGTAGCGCACGCCCGTGTCCTGCAGCCTAACCCCTTTGCTCTGGTTGCCGCTGATGACGTTGCCCTCAGCCTCTGTGGCGCCGCCGATGAAGCTGTGATGCGTGCCCTCAGTCAGCCTGATGCCGTCCCAGGTGTTGCCCAATGCTCTGGTACCCGTGGCATCGGTGCCGATGTAGTTCCCTATGATCACCACGTCCGTTATGCTCCTCCACCCCACCTTGATCCCATTCCCCCCGTTCCCGCTGATGATGTTCCTTTCCTGGGGAGTCGTACCTCCGATCCTGTTGAAGGAAGCATTGACATGGATACCGTCCCTCGTCCCGCCCAGCGGTCTGGTGCCCGTCACATCCACACCGATGAAGTTACCGATAACCTCGTTGCCCCAGGTGCCCCAGTCGCTGAGCATCACCCCGACACCGCCGCTGGTGCTGATGACATTGCCCTGCACCACGTTGTTGAAAGGGCCTAGTTCCATAGTTACCGCAGAAATGGAGGTTCCCAAGTTGACTGACCCCGCAGCATCGGTGCCAACATAGTTCCCGACAATGACGTTGTCGTTGGCCCCACCCATTAGTCCGACCTCTTCCCGGCCATTGCCGCTAATCACGTTCCTCTCGGCGGGCGTAGTGCCCCCGATGATGTTGCCTGAGGCCCCATTGCCGATAAAAACGCCGTTGTCCAAGTGCCCCAAGGTGCGAGTGCCGCTGGCATCAAGCCCTATGTAGTTTCCGAGCACGCGGTTATCCATGGTGCCCTTGTCCAGGATGGCTATCCCACCCCACTCATTTCCGCTGATGACGTTTCGCTCCCCGGATGTCGTCCCGCCGATGACGTTGTGGGAGGCACCTCCGTTGATGTGGACGCCGTTGTACCGGTTACCCTTCGCGCTCGTGCCGGTGACGTCGGTCCCAATATAGTTACCGCTCACCCTGTTGCCAGTGGCCTGGGAGCCAGATATGCCCACGCCACCCCCGTTTCCACTGATCAGGTTGCCTTCGCCCAAGGGACCACTCCCTCGTGTCCTGTCACCTCCGATGACATTGTCTTTGGAGGCAAAGTTCCCTCCGATGAAGACTCCCGAGCCCGGGAAGTTAAGGACCTGTAACCCCTTGACCACATTGCCATCCGAGATGATGTTCAGGCCACTCGCATCAGGCGGTGCGCCGCTGCCGTCCAGGATAACTCCAGCGCTGCTGGCGTCAATGGTCAACCCACCTTGCCCTAAGGGTGGTAGATAGCTCAGGAGTTTGATGACTGCTGGACTTCTCGGTGGGAATGCGACTGGGTCGAAGATGACGGTGTCGCCCCTGCCAGCGTTCTCTAGTGCCCAGCGGAGCGTCCCTAGCCCGCTGTCGGCATTGCTGGTGACGGTCCATGTACCGTCACTTGCAGTGAGGGCTTCCTCGGCCTGGAGATCAGTTGTCGGTGTTGCCGCTCCACGGTACCCGACCAACACAGGCGTTCCTGCGTCCCCTTCGTCCGTCGCCTGCTTTTGTCGCCTGATTGCTTCTCCGTACAGCGAGGCGTCGTACGCAACCCGATGTATCCCTGGCTGGTGAGCCGCGGGACTCGCGCCGGCGACAGTCTGGCGAGGCCCGTTGGTCTGGCTGAGTGCCTTCTGGCCACCCATGCCAGGGACCCAGTCCTTTCTCAGGATGAGCAACCCTCCGTCCTGTGACGCTGCGTACACGAGGTTCCCGGCCACCGCCACCTCCAACGTGGCGCCAGGAAGATAGCGATGTCCCGTCGGTACCGGCGTCCGGGGTGCAGAGACGTCCATTGCCTCCACACCGGGGGCGCCGCCCGCCAGGTACAGGCTGTCACCTGCCAGGGCCATCCCGTCGATGATGCCTGAGACTGTAATGAATCCCAATCCCTTCGGCTGGGTGGGAATCGAGATGTCAACGACCTGGAGGCGGCCGTGGTCGCCCATGTAGGCGTACTCCCCTGAAACGACCAGGGATACCACCTTCACCATGTCGGGGGACTTGTAGGTTGCTGCCCGGACAGGCTTCCTCGGGTCGGAGACGTCCACTACCAGCAGGCCTCCCGTCTCCTGGGCGATAAAAGCCATGTTCCC
Source organism: Chloroflexota bacterium (assembly GCA_016190505.1). Lineage (GTDB taxonomy): Bacteria > Chloroflexota > Dehalococcoidia > JACPQK01 > JACPQK01 > JACPQM01. The sequence continues at coordinate 6,140 of JACPQM010000075.1, forward strand.
CTTGACGTCTATCCCCACCGTGGGTGGCTGGCCGGGTGCCCCCGTGTGAAGGTCAGTGAAGCTGAGCTTGACAGGGGTGAGAGGGTCCGAAACGTCGATGAGTTGGAGCCCCCATTCGTCCGGGATATAGGCAATCCCGTCCCTGACCACGATGTCTCGGGCCACTCCAGGCTCGATAGCGAGGGAGGATACGAGCTTAGGATGTGCTGGGTCGGCGATGTTCACCACTTGCAGGCCGTCCCAGCCTCCGTTCGGATACGGAAAGGTGCCGACATAGGCATGCTGGCCTGCAACAGCGATGGTTTCCGCCCAGCCCAGAGCAGTCTCGCTGCCTACTTCCCTGGGCCGGGTGGGATCGGACATGTCCACCACCCGCAAACCATACTGCCCGGCGGCCACGTAGGCGTAGTTCCCAGCTGCCGCCACATCAGCGGCGTACCCTAAGGGCCTATAATGAGCTAGCTGGACAGGACGGGCCGGGGCCGATGTGTCCAGGATGCGCAAGCCCGCTTCACGGTCAGCCACATATATTCTGTTCCCGGAGACAGCCAGACTCGAAGCGAAAGCCCCGTCAGGCTGGTGGCTTCCTACCTCGGCAGGTGCCGCTGGCTTCGTCACATCAAGCACCCTCAGCCCTCCCCAGCCATCGGCCACATACGCCACACCGTCCTTCACAGCTATGTCAAAGGCCCAGCCTGGGGTGTCGGCGAAGCCGGCCTCTCGTGGACGGGACGCGTCAGCGATGTCCACAACCCGCAGCCCTCCCCAGCCATCGGCCACGTAGACAGTGCTCCCAGACACTGCAACGCCGTAGGCATAACCGGGCGTATCGAGAGAGCCAATTTCCCTTGGCCTGGACGGGTCAGATATATCTGCCACTAGAAGGCCTGCACCCGCCGCAGCGATGAAGGCGTACCGTCCTTCAACAGCTACGTCGAAGGCATAGTTCATGCTGTAGGCGTCCCCCACCTCAGCGGGATGGGCAAGATCCCCAATGTCCACCACCCGCAGCCCGGCAGGGCCATCGGCAACGTAGGCGTACTCCGCAGCCACGACCACGCTCTCCGCATAGCCTGGGGTGTCATAGCTTCCAATCACAGCGGGGTGAGCGGGGTCAGAGATACCAACAATGTAGATGCCGGCACCGCCGGCAGCTACAAAGGCAGTGTTGCCCACCACAGCCACATCCTCCACGTACCACCCAAAAGGCTCCGTGGCCCCCACCTCCCTCGGGTTGGCGGGGTTAGAGATGTCCAGGACGATCAGCCGCAGTCCCACGCCGACATAGGCGTAGTCCCCTTGGACGGCCACAGCCTGGGTTGGACCGCCGATCTGCCCTACCACCTTGAGTACCTCGGGCTCAGGGGTGGGCGTGGGAGAAGGGGTCGGTCTAGGCGTCGGCGAAGGCGTTGGCATGGGTGAGGGCTTGGGAGTTGGGGAAGCTGTAGGCTTTGGTATTGCAGCAGGACTGGGTACTGGTGTAGGGGTGGACGTCCGCGCTGGTGTGGCAGTCGGGCTGGGTACAGCAATGGGGCTTGATGTTGCGGTTGCCGAGATTTCTTGAGTCGGTGCAGGCGTGGGCGTCTCGGCTGGTGGCTGAGTGCAGCCAGCAAGCAAGAGGAGCCCCGCCGACATAAGGGATACAAGCCTCCTCATCTCAGGGCCTCTTCTGGCTTCATCAAGGGGTATCTGTCCACGCCGTTCGGAGCGACAGGATAGGGCGTATCGCCCACGCCGTCTCCGTTCGCGTCTTTGCCCTTGTAATCGCTCCAGTAGTTGCCCTTGCCGTCGAGGTCCCACTGGTTGTGCTTGCCCCTGTCGGCAGCGTTGCACTCGTTGTCGACGAAACTGTTACGGCGGATGACGTTCCCCTCGCCTGCTATGATGAGCAAGCCGCACTTGCCGTTGTAGGCGACGAGGTTCCCTTGGACAAAGTTGTGCTCACCCTCAATTATGAGGCCAGCCCCACGGTTACCTAAACGGGCCGTTCCGCCAGCGTCGGTGCCAATGTAGTTGCCTGCGATAAAAGCGTAGTCAACGCCTGGGTCTACCTGCACCCCACCGCCCACGTTGCCACTGATCACGTTGCGTTCTCCTTCGGTTGCACCCCCTATGAAAGGGCGCTGAGCGCCACTTCCCAGAGTGACGCCTAGGGCCATGGTGGCGATGCCGACCGTGCCGCTGATGTCCGTACCGATGTAATTGCCCAAGACGAGATTGCCAGGCGCACCTTGGCGACCCAAAAGAATACCTCCAACAATGACGTTCCTGTCTTTTGCCGCCGTTCCCCCGATCCTGTTGAATCCGGCGCCCATGCCAATAAGCACTGCAACCTGACCGCCTCCGAGAGCGGCAGTGCCGCTGGCGTTGGTGCCGATGAGATTGCCAACGACGGTGTTGTAAGAAGTCCCCGGGTCATTAAGAAGAACAGCGTTTCTGCCGGTCGTTACAACAACGTTCTTCTCTACCAAATTGTTGTAGGGCCCGAGCTCCATGGCTATGCCGTGGTCTCCGTTCCCCAGGGCCACTTGTCCGCCGGCGTCGAGGCCGACGTAGTTGCCCACAATGACGTTGCGTGTGCTACTGCCGCTTACGAGGTGCACTGCATGAACCGCATTGCCGCTTATGACGTTCCTCTCCCCGGCGTCCATGCCCCCCACGCGATTGCGTGATGTGCCAATGAAGATGCCGCTTCCCTGATTCCCAAGTGCACGCTTTCCCGTGGCATCTACACCGATGAAGTTACCTGTGATGACGTTTTCAGCAGCCTCCCCGTTCACACAGATACCACAGCCCCCATTGCCACTCACGATGTTGCGGTCGCCAGGCAGTCCGCCTCCTATCCTATTCCGTCGTGCTCCGGCAGACATAGAAATACCGTTGGCCGAGTTGCTTATCGCCACCGTCCCGCCAACGTCCGTACCAATAAGGTTGCCAAAGACGTTGTTGTCCTCGGTGCCCTCGCCGTAGAGCAGTACGCCTGACTGGTTCCCGCTGATGACATTCCCCGGTCCAACTTCGTTGTTTCGAGCGCCGCTGTGGATATGCACGCCGACTGGTATCCTCTCTGTCTGGGACTCTAGGCGAAGGGCGAAGGTGCCGGTCGAATCCGTGCCGACAAGGTTGCCAGTGACCACGTTCTCGTCACTCCCCACTCCCCAGATCGTCACCTGGTTGTCCTGGTTCTCGCTAATGACGTTCCTCTCGCCTCGCAGACTTCCTCCGACCCGGTTATAGCTGGCACCTCTCCCAATTTCGACTCCATTCCTATTGCTTAGAGGGACGCTGCCAGTGACGTCGAGGCCGATGTAGTTGCCGATGACCCTGTTGCGCACGGTACCTGCACCTGTGATGGAGACGCCTTCGAGGCCGTTGCCGCTAATGACATTGCCCTGTCCCATTGGCCCAGTGCCGAGCGTGCGGTCGCCGCCGACGGTGTTGTCCTTGCCTCCACCATGGATGAGGACGCCCGTTCCGGGGAAACGGAGGATCTGCAGCCCTTGAACTACGTTGCTGTCTGAGCTGATGGTCAGGCCGTTGGTGCCCTTAGGCGTATTGCGTCCGTCGAGGATGACACCTGCATTGCTCGCGTCAATGGTAATGCTCCCCTGCGTGAGCCAGGGTAACTGGCTTGCGACGGTAGTAGTTGCTGGGCTTTGCGGCGGAAAGACGGCCGTGTCAAAGCTAATCACGGCGCCCTTAGTCGCGTACTCCAAGCACCAGCGGAAGGTGCTCGGACCACTATCAGCGGTGCTGGTGACGACGCACGTGGTGGCATCTCCCGACACATTCGCAGTTCCTCGGGCTTCAGGTTCAACGGCAGAGTCAGGACCCGGTATTGTGTTTCCCAGGTTCGGAGGCTCTGTGCCGGGAGAGCTTGATCCTCCCAGGTGAGGCCTATCTTCGGGCGACGAAGCAGGCAACCCAGGTGAGTCGTGTAGGGCTGTCTCGGCAGCCTGGTGGATCGTGCTGGGAGGAGGCTGCAAGTCGCCCAGATGTCGAGAGCGGCCAGAATCCGGCTTCTCCAGGATCAGCAGTCCCCCGTCCTGGTCAGCAACGAAGACACGGTCGCCGCTCACAACGACCTCCTGGCTGTACCCTGGGGTGTTGTAGGTCGTGGCTAACGTGGGGGTGCCGGGGTCGGAGACATCAATCACGGATATCCCCGTGCTGCCGGCAGCCACATAGACGGCGGTGCCTGTGGCGGTGACGCTCTCAGCAAAGCCAGGGATGTCGTAGCTTGCGACCTCTCTTGGCTGACTCAGACTGGACACGTCAATCACTACCAGGCGCACCGTGTCAGCTACATAGGCATAGCTCCCAGCAATCGCCACATCTTGAGCGAAACGCACCCCGGGATAGATACCGGCCAGGGTTGGCCTGTCCGGGTTAGATACGTCCACTATCTTGAGGCCTGCCTGTTCGACAGCTACGTACGCTAACCTTTCACGGACAGCTACTCCGACCGCGCTGCTGAGAGCCTTTCCTTGAGAAGCCTCTGCTAGCTGAATAAACCCCAACTGGGTCGGGGCAGACGGGTCAGATACGCTGAGCAGTCGCAGGCCAAACTCGTCGGCAATGAAGACGATCCCGCCCTCCAGAACCATATCGCGAGGCTGGCCCATAGCGCCTTGAAGCACTCCCACCTCGACCGGGTGAGCCGGATCGGAGACATCCACTACCCTGAAGGCTTCGGCGCCGGCGCCTAGGGTCGCCACGTAAGCATACTTGCCAGCCACGGCGACACTGGTAGCGTAGCCCTGGGTAGGATAGCGACCGACTTGGACTGGGTGGGCCGCATCGGCAACGTCAATGACCCGCAAGCCGTAGACACCCGCTGCAACGTACGCATGGTTACCGGCCACGGCTATCCCGTCGGCATATCCCAGGGGGCCATAGAAGCCCACCTGGGCGGGCTGGCCTGGATTGGAGACATCCACGACCCGCAGCCCCTGATCGCGCTCGGCTACATAGGCCATGCTGCCAGCCAATGCTACACGACCGGCGTGGCCTTTCGTCTCATAGGCACCTATTTCGATCGGCTGTACGGCGTTCGAGGTGTCCACAATTCGCAGACCACCGAACGCGTCAGCCACAAAGGCGGTACTCCCTGCGACGGCCACGCCGAAGGCCCGGCCCGGCGTCCTGTGAAAGCCTGCGTCCCTGGGTCTGCTTGGGTCTGAGACGTCTACCAGCCTCAGCCCCTCCCAACCATCCGCGATGTAGGCGGCCCCCCCCGAGACGGCAACGCCGTAGGCATAACCGGGCGTATCGAGAGAGCCTATTTCCCTTGGCTTGGTCGGGTCAGATACGTCTGCCACCAGGAGGCCTGCTCCCGCAGCAGCAATGTAAGCGTGAGGCCCATCAACAACCACATCGAAGGCATAGTATGCGCCAAAGGCCTGTCCTGCCTCGGTTGGATGGGCAAGGTCTCCGATGTCCACTACCCGCAGCCCGTCGGGACCATCGGCAACATGGGCATACTTCCCAGCTACGGTCACGCTTTCTGCATAGCCAGGAGTATCGTAGCTTCCAAGCACAGCCGGACGAGATGGCTGGGATACATCTACGATGTGGAGGCCAGCACCACCAGCAGCTACAAAGGCAGTGTTGCCCACCACAGCCACATCCTCCACGTACCATCCGAAAGGCTCCGTGGCCCCCACCTCCCTCGGGTTGGCGGGGCTTGTAAGGTCCAGGACAATCAGCCGCAGTCCCACGCCAACGTAGGCGTAGTCCCCTTGGACGGCCACAGCCTGGGTCGGGCCGCCGATCTGCCCCACCACTTTGAGCAACTCAGGCTCAGGCGTTGGCATGGGTGAGGGCTTAGGAGTTGGGGAAGCGGTAGGCTTGGGTGTGGCGGCAGGACTGAGGGCTGGTGTAGGTGTGGGCGTCGGTGCTGGTGCGGCTGTCGGGCTGGGTACAGCAGTGGGGCTTGATGTTACGGTTGCCGAGGGCACTTCGGTTGGGGTCGGCGTAGGGGTTCCCACAGGCAATTGCATGCAACCGGCGAGTAGCGCAAAGACAACCAGCAGGGCGGCTACAAATTGCCTCTTCATTCGGTCCTACGTTTCCAGTCCCAGGCTGTGGTGTAGAGCCACGTCAACCTCTCGCATCCTCTCTCCACCGAGGCTACCCGCCATTTCGCCCAGGCGCCCCTGGTCTACCGTTATAATCTGCTCACACAGAACAGTCCCGTCCAGGCGAAGGCCACTCTCCCGGGCGGTAAAGGGCACATGGAAAGGGTACTGGCGGCGGCGCGGCTGCGAGGTGATGGCAGCCACGATGGTAGTGGGGCTGGAGCGGTTTCCCACGTCGTTCTGTACAATGAGCACCGGACGGCGTCCGGCCTGCTCGGAGCCGCTGGCAGAAGGCAACTGCAACCAGTAAATCTCGCCGCGCCTAACCATCGGCGCGTTCATCCCACCGGGTGCGCTGGCGGATCATCTCACTGGCCAATGGAAAGGCCTCCTCTGCCATGCGCTGGTTTTCTTCGGCCAACTCTCGGTAACCTTCCTCCATCAGAGCCTGGATGCGCGCCTGCTCTTCCTTCTCCAGCAACTTGGCGATGACGCCGCTCCGTGTGGTCGCCCGCTCCCTGGCCAGCTCGTCGGCGTAGTTCAACAGCTTCCTGGGAAGGCTGATGGTCACCTTGGCGGTCTTTTCTTCCATACTCACACCTCTGCGGCTATGCTACCATACCGTAAGTATGACTGCAAGTCATCCACAAGGCTTCTTCTCGAACACACGTGTGTCTCTCCGCTAGAATGGGCCCACCATCAGTTTTTGCCTGCGGAGAGAACAAGCGCCGCCTCATAGCCCTGGGCGAGCGGAGTCAAAAATATATATTTCTCTTTCGGCTCGTATAAGACGCATTACACGCTTTCCGCATAGGAAGACATGAACGACGAGTGGATGACAGTCAAAGACCTGACAACTGCCACCTCGCCCCATTCACCAAACAGTAAGTGCCCTTCCAACTCACCCCGTCACCGGTTCCCCGATCCCCAGGCCTACCTCTCCACCCCACCACCTACCCTTATGCTGAAACTTCAGGGCCCCCACCGGATATATACAACCCGCTGCGTTTGTGGTAACATCTCGGCATTCCACCTGTTGACATCTTCTGGGAAGGAGATTTGCCATGGCCAACAATGGACGGGCGCTGGCGCTGGACCCCCTCAAGTGCACGGGCTGCCATAGCTGCGAGGTGGCCTGCTCCACCGCCCGCGAGGGGGCCAGTTCCCTGGTCCAATCCCGCATCCGCATAACCGCTTTCGAGGCCGAGGACTTCAACTGTCCCATCGTCTGCCAGCAGTGCCAGACCCCCTATTGCGCTCTGGTCTGCCCCACCAGGGCACTGGTGAAGAACGCCGGCACCGGCATCGTGGACTGGATCCAGGCCAAGTGTGTGGGGTGCAAGATGTGCCTGGTGGCCTGTCCCTTCGGCGCGCTGAACATGGCCGAGGGCGGAAAAGTGCTCAAGTGCGATCTGTGCAGCGGTGATCCGGTGTGTGTGCGCTTCTGCCAGCCCGGCGCCCTCAGCTACACCAGCCTGGACGAGATCGGAGGCGGCCAGCGGGTCAAGTTCGCCCAGACCATGAAGCAAGCGCAGCTAAAGGAAGCTTAGCTGGTCCCTTTTGCCCCTGGGCGAAAGCCCCGCTAACCGTCCCGATCTCTCGGAACAGTCTAACCCGTTAGACCAATACATCGCCGTAGGGCGGGCTTCGCCCACCGTAGCGAAGCCCGCCCTGCGGATTTCTTGCGCTTTCCCAAACAGCGCCGTAGCCCGATCCATTCTGTCCCTATGGGTGCGCCCGAGCGCAGGAACTTTGTTCATAAACTGTCAAGCTGGTGCAATACACTGCGCGCCAGTGAACCTCAGAGCGCCTTTTCTTACGTATTCTTAACAATATCTCCTATGCCAAGGTAGCGTAATAGTAGTACGCTGTGTGGCGTAGTCCCTGGAGGCGAGCAATGGGTCTGGAGTTTGAGTCTTGATTGATTGTCGTTGGAATTGCGGAGGTGAGACCCATGACCCCAAGCGCGTTGTGGACAGGCATCCTCGAGGTAGCCCCCGACCCCTTAATGCTCACCGGTTTCCTCGGGGCCTGCTTTCTGGCGGCGATAGACTACGTCGTCCTGTGGTGGGCAGACCGCCGGCGAGCATTGCCGTAGTGCGGGGCTGGGTCCGTCCGATCGGTCGGATCCGTCGGATTGGTCAGGCCCCTGTCCCTTTGGGGGAGGGCGTGGGCGAGTGAGCCTATCGTCCCACCAGGGCATGCGCCTTCTCGATGGCCTCTACGGCGTCCTCGCCGTAGAGGTCCAGGCCGCACTCGCGGGCCTTGGCGGGGCTGATGCCCCTGCCTCCGGTCAACGTCTTGTAGGGCAAGCCCTGCTCCTTGATGAGGCTCGAGACGCGTCGCGCCGTGGACAGACCCTCCCGGGTGTACACGCCCACCGCGAGCACATCGGCCCGGTACTCCTGCGCCGCCTTAATGAAGTCCTCGGCCGTCTTGTTTACACCGATGCTGTGCACGGCGAAACCCGCCGAGCGGAGCATGGCCCCCACAACCTTTATCCCCATCTCGTGGATGTTGGGCCGGACGGAGCCGATGACGATTCGCCCATAGAAGTCCCGGTCTGTGAAGTAGGGCAGCAGCACCTCCAGCCCCTCGCCGAAGGCGCGGTCCGCCATGACCAGCTCGGGGAAGAAGGTCTCCCGGATGTGGTGCTTCTCGGCCATGACCCGCACGCCTTCGGCCAGCCCATCGCCAAGGATGCGCTGGGGCGGGAAATGGGGCAACGCCTGCCGGACAAGCTCCCGGGTGCGGGCGGCGTCACCGTCGAACACCGCGCTGGCGATGTCCCCCAGCATACCCGTGGACTGGATGGCATAGGTCTTGACCAGGCCCCTGGTGTGGCCCTTGTCCACCGGCTCGTCCTCCAGCGCGGGAGGTGGCACCGGCAGGGGGTAGCGGCCGTACTTCTCGGCTGCGGCAATCATGGCGTCAATGTTCTCTCTGGGCGTCCCCACGGAAAGGCCGCCACCGGTCTTGAGGATGAACCCCCCGCCGTGTCCCGCCCGGTAGATCAGGTCACGGCAGGCCTGCTCCACCAGCGCCGGCGTGCCGTCGGCCAGCACCTCCACGGCGTTGACGTTGCCGTGCAACGAAATCCTGTCCCCGATCACTTTCTTCAGCGCCAGGGCCGACGCGAAGTTGAAGTCGAAGGCGTTGCACCCCCAGCTCGGGAAGACATGGGCGATATGGGCCACGTCCATGTCGGCGTGGAGGAGCTTGATGCAGGCGGAGGTGGCCCCAAAGATGCGCCGGCAGTGCGGGGCCACGAACTCTTCGGCCCAGGCCTCGGAGAGCATGGGCATCATCTCCGTCGCGCTGAACAGGATGTCGAAGCGGAACCCCTCGCCGCGGCAGAACTCTTCCTGCACCTGGACCCAGGCCACGGTGGCCTCGGTAAGTACTTTCGACACCTCGTGGATGTAGGCCCGGTCCTGGCTCATCTTGAGGAACAGGGGGCCCAGCCCGCCCAGGTGCTCCTCCAGCACCATGAGGGGATGCCAGGCCCGGGCCATCCAGGAGAACGACCCCCAGCGGGCGGCGATGTCCGCGTCCATGTGCTGGTGGTTGTACCGCCACCAGTCGAAGAACTCAAGGCAGCGCGGGTCTGCCTTGAAGTCGGGGACCTGGTGGTTGCCCGTGAGGATGGTGTCCTCGACGGCTGATACGAAGGGGTGCTTCCGCCAGGTGGGAGCAAACTCCACGAACAGGGCGCCGGGGAAACGACGCTGGAAGTCCAGCTTGACTTCGAGCTGTTTCTCCTTGCTGCCGAAGTAGTCCTGGGCTGGCACGCCGCTGAACTCGTGCAGCACGGGCGGGGCGCAGGTCAGGATGACCGGCACCTGGTCCGGCTCCCGGTGGGCCACCGTGGTGCGTATGCGTTCCCGGGGTGTCATGGCTGCTGGTGTCATAGGTACTCTCCTCGGACGCGCGTTACAAACCATACCCCGGCCTGAAGGCCGGGGCTAGCCTTGATTCACCCGAAACGTGGTGGGGCAAGACCTCCTCACCCTCCAGAAGCGGACGAAGGCGGGGGCCGCCCCTGCCTTCGTCTTGTTCATTCACCAGCTTCGGCAGGCTAGCGCCCGCCTCCCGAAGCCAGTCCAGTACCTCCAGCTTCCGCTTGAAGCTCATTCTAGCCTGGCTGCGATGCCAGCGCTCTTTCTCTCGGTAAGCCCGCTCAGAGTAGGCTTTGGAGTCTATTGGTAAGGGTCTTGGCTTCATCGTCGAATCGCTCCAGCAAGTATTGCAGGTGGTCCATCCTGACTAATGGCAACAGATTTGGGATGCGTAGTTTGTCTTTGGTACGAAACGCATCTAGAAACAATACTACCAGGTGTTCCGGCGATGCGACCCTCACCCGAAGCCCACCGAGCCTAGCCTGGCGTGCCCCCTTCAAGGTGTCGTCATAGAGGGGCTTAGTTGTCGTGGGGAACACCTGTATTGGAACACCCCCGAGGACATAATGCATTCCTTCCTGTCGTTCAGCAACACCCGCCAAATGGCGAAGAAGTTGCCAGTATTCATCATCGGTATCCACGAGAGCAATGATATCCAGGTCCTGCGTAAACATCGGCTCCATGTAGGCGGTGGCGGCAACCGCCCCGATGACAACATAGTCTCGGATAACCCTGCGCCGCTTGAGCGTGTTGAGTGCGCGGATGGCATCAATGAACGGCATGACATACCTTTGGCAATGCGCTGCCCGCTAGTTCTCTACACGTTCGGGATAGTAGTCAAAAGGTGGAGCGAGCTATAGCTTCTTGACCTTTTTCCCGATCATGTCCCTAATCTTTTCGTAGGAGGGAGGCGGCCCCGTCCGTACCTGTTTCCCGTCTATGAACAGGGCGTCTGACACGCCCCACTCCTGAAAGGTCTGCCTGTCCAACGTATCTATCGCCTGGAAAACGACCCTGTCCCCAAACTCCGCCGCCGCCCTCCGCGCCCTTTCATATGCCATGTTCTGGGCGGGGCACCACCCGTTGAGGAGTGCGGTCACCGTCACCTGGCCGGGTATCCCCTCGGGCTTCTTCTTTTGTCTGGTCCACCTGGGTGGTACTGCGCCAGCGGTGAACGGCTTCCACAGGAGGGACTGGATGCCCATCCTATCCACCGACCTGTATCCCTGCTTCCTGAACCACGAGGCTTTCATCCAGAATGGCAGCAAGAGCCCCCAGGCCGCAAGGCCCTTTGCTCCCTGAGCTTTGGCGTCCTCCTCAGCGGCCTGTAGCAGCGCCCTGCCAAACCCATGTTTCTGGAAGTTGCCCCGGCCCTTGTTGTGCCCGTGGACCCAGATGCAGTCGACGAAATACAGGTCCTTGCCTTGCGCGAAGGAGTGCTCGATGGGCGCATACTGTATCATTCCCCCGACGTTGCCGTTGTCGTCCAACGCGAGCTTGACGCGGACGCCCTGGTCCTTCATCTTGTTGTACCAGAGTTGTTTGTGGCCTCCGGCGTCCTTCATGTCTTCCGACCAGTCCTTAAGGCATACGAAGTACAGCGGCTCGTGCTCTGGGGCCAGGTCAACCACTTTCATCCCTCACCCCCTGTCCACATTCAACCGTCATTGCGAGCGCAGCGAAGCAACCTTCTGACCTTGGCACCGTCCGTGGGTTGCTTCGTCGCTGCGCTCCTCGCAACGACGGTTAGCACGCGGTTCCCTTTGTCGTTGCGACTAGGGACAGAATGCATGTCATTAAAAGTCACAAATCGCCAGGAATCGTTCATACTGACATCTAATGTATCGTGTGCGTTCAATGACCATGAGACCCGCCCCTACGGGCGTCAATCACTACCTCTTCGCTTGCTCCTTCTCCCAGGGCGGGGCCTCTTTCCTCACGAAGGAGGCGCGGGCGTCGCCCTCCTCGCCGGTGCCCAGCCGGTCGCCCATCCAGTCCCGCAGGCTGAAGGAGTAGCGCAGCGCCTGGTAGAAGTCCATGTTGAGGGTCATGTCGCAGTGGATAAGAGCGGCGGCCACGCCCTGCGGCCGCATGGCGGCGATCTTGCTGGCTACGTCTTTGGCGGCGGGCAGCAGTTGGCTGCCGGGCACGCACCAGTTGGCAAAGCCCACCTGCTCGGCCTTCTTGCCGTCCCAGACGCCGCCGGTGAGGATAAGCTCTTTGGCCCGGGCCGGTCCCACGATCTTGGTGAGGCGGGTGGAGGCGCCGGCGCCGCCCAGGCCGTTGCCCAGGTTCTTGAGGTGCAGGTCGCTGATCTGAGCGGTCTCGGCAGCCACGCGCAGGTCACAGGCCTCGGCCAGCTCGATGCCGCCCGCGGTGCACACGCCGTCAATGGCCGCGATGGAGGGCTTCATCAGGTCCTCGACCCGGTTGAACAGCTCGTTGATCTCCAGGGTAAACGTCCTGGGCGGGTTTTCCTCCACCATCATCCTGAGGTCGGCTCCGGCGCAGAAGCAAGGTCGGCCCCCGGCCCGGGGCGCTCCGGTCACGATGTATACCCGGATGGACTGGTCTTTCTCGATTTCGTCCAGGGCGTCATTCATATCGTGGACCATCTGGATGCCGATGGCATTGAGCCGCTCCGGCCGGTTCAGGGTGATGACGGCCACCGGGCCGTCCCGGTCGAGCTTGATGAATTGGTAGGCCACAACAAGACCTCCTAGCAATGAATAAGGTACTCAAGGACAAGGCCTATTCTAACGCTACGAGGCGGTACAAGACAACACTGCTTAGCCTCCCATCCGGCCCGCGCTAGGGCTCCCGCAGCACATCGTGGCCGCCGACGCGCCGGAGCAGAAACGTGTCGCCCACAATCTGAAGGGTCAAGCGGTAGCCTCCCGTCACCCGCACCTCCCACACGTCCTCTGTGCCTTGCATTCGCTTGAGCCGCAACGAGGGATGGCCCGGGTTGCTGAGCAAGAGGTGGAGTTGCTTGTCCACTCGCCGTTTTGCCTGTTCGGAGAGACGCTCGTAGTCGTGGTCGAAAGGGCGAGTGGTCTGTACCTTCATTTACTGCGAAGGTGTCGGATGAGGTCGTCAGCGGACTCGAACGGGCCGGAAAGCTCACTGCGAGCAATGGCCTCGTCTGCTTCTCGCTCCCGCTCCTGCCACTCCTTGGTCCAGAACCAGGCCTGGTCCCTGGGAACAAGCTTCTGGGGCACCAGGTATAGGGCGTCGCCTCTCAGTCGCACCTCCAGGAAATCGCCTACCTCGAGGCCGAGCTTCTGGAACACATCCTGGGGGATAGTGATCTGATGCTTGGGGCCGATCCGTGTGACAGCCATAGCCAAATCTCCTGGCGCGATGAGCGTACTTCCTTACTGTAAGGATACGCCGATGGGCACGCACCGGTCAATCCGGGAACGCCGGCACAAATATGGAGCCACCGAGAATATCGTTGCGAGCCGAAGCCCTGAGCAAAGCTAAGGGGCAGCGGAGCAACCCGTAGCACTGGTCATGCACGAGACGACGCGTTGCTTCGTCCTTCTGCGCAAGCACTCGCAACGACCGTCCATGTGCCCCTTCCGGCAAAGCTGACCTTCCCTCCCCTCGTCGGGGAAGGACAAAAGGAGAGGGGGCCTACATGCTTGGTCCGGGTGTGGCCCAGGGGCGGGACAGCACGTGGATGGCGCCCTCCAGGTGCTCCAGTGTGGCCTCGCGGATGGTCTCCGGCAACGTGGGGTGGGCGTGGATGGTCTCGGCAATGTCCTGGGCGGTGGCCTCCAGCTTGATGGCCAGCGCTGCCTCGGCTATCAGGTCGCAGGCCCGTGGCCCCATGATGTGCACCCCCAACAGCTCCTTGGTCTCGGCGTCGGCGATGACCTTGACCAGGCCGGTGGTCTCGCCCAGCGTCTGGGCGCGGCCCGAGGCGCTCAGCGGGAAGCGGCCCACCTTGAATCCCGACTTGTCGGGACGGTCGCGGGCCTGTTTCTCAGTGAGGCCCACGCCGGCAATCTCGGGGATGGTGAAGATGACGCTGGGCACCACCTTGTAGTCGGTCGCCTTGTCGTGCTTGCCCAGGGCATTCTCCACAGCCACCTCGCCATCGTAGGAGGCGACATGGGCCAGCATGATGCGCCCGGTGACGTCGCCGATGGCGTAGACGCCGTCAATGTTCGTTTGCAGGTGGTCGTTGACCGCGACGGCCCGGCGGTTCATGGTGATGCCCAGGTCAGCCAGCCCCAGACCTTCGGTATAGGGCGAGCGGCCCACCGCCACCAGTACCATCTCGGCCCGGGTGGACTGGGCGCCGGAGCTGAGCTCGTAGGCTACCTCCAGGCCACCTTCCGCCTGCCTGACCCCGGTCACCTTGGCGCCGGTGACGATGCTCATGCCCTGGCGCCGGGCAATCTGAGTGAAGCGGCGGGCAAGCTCCTCGTCCACAGGCGGCATGATCAGGGGTAGCATCTCAACCACGGTGACCTTGGTGCCTATGGCGGCGAAGATGGAGGCAAACTCCATGCCGATGACGCCACCCCCGATGATGACCATGCTCTTGGGGACGCGGTCAAGCTGCACGACGTCGTCACTGGTGACCACGCCAGGCAGGTCCAGGCCCGGAACCGGCACCCGCGAGGGCACCGAGCCGGTGGCCAGGATGATCTTCTTGGCGGCCACCTCTTTGCCGTCCACCGCTAGGCGACGGGGCGAGGCCAGCTTGGCGCTACCCCGCATCACGGTGACGTTGGAACCCTGGAGCAGGCCCTCGACGCCGGAGACCAGGCGGTCCACCACCTGCTGCTTGCGGGCCATGAGCTTGGGGAAGTCCACCTCCAGGCCGGAGGTCTTGATGCCGAACTCCTCGCCGCGCTTGGCGTCCAGGTAAACCTCGACGCTGCGGGTCATGGCCTTGACCGGGATGCAGCCCCGATTCAGGCAGGTCCCGCCCACCTTGTCCTTCTCCACCAGGACCACCTTGGCCCCGAGCTGGGAGGCCCGTATGGCGGCCACGTAGCCGCCCGGCCCGCCGCCGACAATAGCTACATCGTATTCCGTTTCGGGCATGTTGCCCCCTTTCGATAACTAGGAATGAACGCCAAGGCCCATAATCTACCATTGGGGGCGCACAGTCAAGGTGGGAAAAGATAAGGGCGCCCCGATGGACCATCGGGGCGCCGCTCTCTCTCTCGTTGACCGTAGGGGCGACCCGGCGGGTCGCCCTCGCCGTTATGCGTCGAAGTACAGGTAGAACTCGTAGGGGTGGGGGCGCAGCCGCACCGGGTCCAGCTCCCGCTTGCGCTTGTAGTCCAGCCAGGTCTCGATCACGTCCTCGGTGAACACCCCGCCCTCCAGCAGGAAGTCGTGGTCGTTCTCCAGGGCGCGCAGGCTTTCGTCCAGGGAGCCAGGGACCTGGGGCACCTTGGCAGCCTCTTCCCTGGGCAGGGTGAAGATGTCCTTGTCCAGGGGCTGGCCCGGGTCTAGCTTCCGGCGGACGCCGTCCAGCCCGGCCATGAGCATGGCGGCAAAGGCCAGATAGGGGTTGCAGGTGGCGTCCGGGCAGCGGTACTCCAGGCGCTTGGTCTTGGGGCTTTTGGAGTACATCGGGATCCGGACGCAGGCGCTGCGGTTACGCTGGGAGTAGGCGAGGTTCACCGGCGCTTCATAGCCTGGGACCAGGCGCCGATAGGAGTTGGTGGTAGGCGCGCACAGGCCCAGCAACGCTGGGGAGTGGTGAATAAGCCCCGCGATATAGTGGAGGGCCAACTCGCTGACCTGCCCGTACCCTTCGGCGTCGTAGAACAGGTTGGTGCCGTTCTTCCACAGGCTCTGGTGGACGTGCATGCCGGTGCCGTTGTCCCCGAACAGGGGCTTGGGCATGAAGGTCACCGTCTTGCCTTGCTCGATGGCGGTATTCTTGAGGATGTACTTGTACAGGAGGGCATTGTCGGCCATGCGGGTCAGGCTGTCGAAGCGCATGTCAATCTCGCCCTGGCCGGCAGTGGCCACCTCATGGTGGTGGACCTCGACGTTGATCCCTGCCTGGATCATGCGCATGATGACCTGGGAGCGGAAGTCCTGGAGGGAGTCCGTGGGCGGGACTGGGAAGTAGCCTTCCTTGGGACGAGGCTTGTAGCCGAGGTTGTGGCCATCGCCGTTGCCCGAGTTCCAGGACCCCTCGGCGGAGTCCACGAAGTAGTAGCCGGAGAACGTGTTCTGGTCGAAGCGCACCGAGTCGAAGACGAAGAACTCCAGCTCGGGCCCCCAGTAGGAAGTCTCGGCCAGGCCCGACTTCTTCAAATAAGCCTCGGCCTTCTGAGCCACGTAGCGCGGGTCGCGGCTGTAGGGCTTGCCCGTCATCGGGTCCCGCACATTGCAGATGATGGACAGCGTGGGCACCTTGAGGATGGGGTCCACGAAGGCAGTGGTGGGGTCGGGCATCAGGAGCATGTCGCTCTCGTGGATCTCCTGGAACCCCCTGATTGAGGAACCGTCGAACCCCAGCCCGTCCTCGAACATGTCTTTCTCCAGGGTCTGGGCCGGAATGGAGAAATGCTGCCAGGTGCCCGGGAGGTCAACGAACTTGAGGTCAACGATGTCAATGCCCTTCTCATTACACAGGGCAATAACCTCTTCCGGGCTCTGGGGCCTGGTGTGTCTGCGAACGGCCATATCTGTGCTTTCCCCCTCTCTCCTAAGCGGTGGACTTGCCCCTATTCTGGGGCGGAATTGTTTCCGCAATGTTACGGGAATGTTACGGCAATGTTGCAGCTACTTGCGCCGGGCGGGCAGGGGCAATATCGCCCAGGACAGAAACAGGGCCAGAAACGCTAGCATTGCTACTACGAACTCCATGGTCCCCTCCTTGTTTGTTCAGTGCATCACATCTGTTGGGAAATCAAGCTAGATTATGCGCAGGTCATGTTTCTGGATTGTTAGGGCCGTGTAACATCCTGGTTAAATCGCCTTGTCCCCACGCTCACCGGTGCGCACCCGGATGACTTCAGCTACCGGACTGAGGAAGATCTTGCCGTCGCCGATGCTCCCGGTACGGGCTGCGGACACAATGATGTCAGCCACCTTCTGCGCGTCGGCGTCGCGCACCACCAGCTCCAGCTTGATCTTGGGCAGCATGTCCAGGGTCACCTTCTGCCCCGTCCGCCCTTCGTAGGTAATGCCCACTTGAGCGCCCCGGCCAGTGACGTTCACAACATTCAGGCCGACAAAGCCGTCTTTGGCCAGGGCGTTTTTCACATGGTCCAGCTTCTCGGGACGCAGGATAGCTTCAACCTTGACCATAGGTGCTCCTTGCTCGTCTAAACGTAGGCCCGCTCGCCGTGCTGGGAGAGGTCCAGGCCCATCTCCTCCTCGTCATGCTCCACACACACGCCCATCACCTTGTCCAGCACCTTCAGGATAACGAAGGTGACCACGAAAGCGTAGACCCAGACTATGACCACCGCTACAAACTGCGTCCACAGTTGCCCTGGGCTTCCGTAAAACAGGCCGTCCTTGCCAGCGCTGTTGATGGCCACAGTGGCGAACAGGCCTGTGGCCAGCGCGCCGACCGTGCCGCCCACGCCATGGCAGCCCCAGACGTCCAGGGAGTCATCCAGCTTGAGCCGGGCCCGCAGGCGACAGGCCAAATAGCACAGCACACCGGCCAGCAGTCCAATGATTACAGCAGCCATGGGCGTGACGAACCCCGAGGCCGGAGTGATGGCCACCAGACCCGCTACTGCTCCGGAGGCGGCCCCCAGCACGCTAGGCTTGCCTCCCAGCCACCAGGACATGGTCATCCAGGTCAGGGCGGACATAGCCGCTGCAGTGTTGGTCACCACGAAAGCGCTGGTGGCCAGAGCGCCCGAGGCCAGGGCACTACCCGCGTTGAAACCAAACCAGCCGAACCAGAGCAGGCCCGCACCCAGCACCACGAAGGGCAGGTTGTGGGCTTCCTCGGCCCCCATGCCGAAGTGAAAGCGTTTCCTCAGCACCAGCGCCGCCGCCAGAGCAGCCATGCCGGCGGTGATGTGGACCACCGTGCCCCCGGCGAAGTCCAGGGCCCCGAGATTGCGTAACCACCCGTCCACACCCCACACCCAGTGGGCTACGGGGTCATAGACCAGGGTGGCCCACAGCACAATGAAGATGAGGAAGGCTTTGAACTTCATCCTGCCCGCGAAGGCCCCGGTAATCAGGGCGGGAGTGATGATGGCGAACATGGCCTGGAAGATCATGTAGGCCTGGTGAGGCACAGTCCCCGCGTAGGCCTCATTTGGCTCCAGACCCACACCACGCAGCCCCAGCCACTCCAGGCCCCCTATTATCCCCCACTTGTCCGGGCCAAAGGCCAGGGAGTAGCCCCAGAGCACCCACTGCACGCTGATAATGGCCACGATAATGAAGCTCTGCATGATGGTGGCCAGAGCGTGCCTCCGGTGCACCATGCCCCCGTAGAAGAAAGCCAAGGCCGGGGTCATTACCAGTACCAGGGCTGATGAGGCCAGCAGCCAGGCGGTATCGCCAGTGTCAACCATTTGTGCCTCGCAAAACAGAGATTAGTGCCTATTGTCGTGATTGCGTGTTTCCACTGTGTTAAGGCCACGTTACGTTCCCGTAAACTCTCGATGGGAGTAGCCGGGGCGCACCTGCCTTCAAAGGGCCGTGCCTGCGCCCCGGCCACACAAAGGGGTAGAGGCGACCGGCCGGTCGCCCTACACTTGCTGACCGCTGGCGCCCGCCAGGGCCGGCAGCTCGGCAGGATAGGCCTCTATGCCGTGCTCAGGGACATCCAGGCCGGATAGCTCCTCCTCCCGACTGGCCCGTAGCCCGATGGTCTTGTTTATGGCCCAGAAGGTGAGGAAGGCAGTAGGCACGACCCAGGCAAAGGCGGCAGCGATGTCAATCACCTGAAGGACCAACTGGCCCACCTGGCCTGCAATGAGGCCATTGACTCCCAGGTAGGTGCCGTCGGCGAAGATCCCCACTGCCAGCAGGCCCCAGATACCGCCGCCGGCGTGGACGGCTACTGCGCCTACCGCATCGTCCACCTTGAGCACCCGCTCCACAAAGGCCGCTGCAGCCATCATAACCGGGGCCGCCACCGCTCCGATGACTACGGCAGCCCAGGGCGGTACGAAGGCGCAAGGGGCGGTGATGCCCACCAGTCCGGCCAGGGCACCGTTGCAGGCCATGACGATGTCGGCCTTGCCGGTGCGGGCGAAGACCCAATAAAAGGCGACTACCGCGCCGGTGGCGCCGGCCAGGAACGTGTTGACTGCAATCACCGAGATGCGCAGGTCAGTGGCGGCCAGGGTGCTGCCCGAGTTGAACCCGAACCAGCCAAAGTACAGGACGAACGTCCCAATGACCACGTAAGGCAGGTTGTGTCCTTTGAGCACGTTCGGTTTGCCATCCCGGTTGAACTTGCCGATCCGGGCACCCACCATGGCCGCGCCGACCAGGGCGGCCAGCCCACCCACCAGGTGCACCACGCCGGACCCAGCGAAGTCCTTCACGCCCACCGCGCCAGCGACCTCCAGGGTGCTCAGCCAGCCGCCACCCCAGACCCACTTGCCGTACACCGGGTAGATTACGGCCCCGATGATGAAGCTGTAAGCGAGATAGGCGGTGATCTTCATGCGCTCGGCCACGGCGCCAGCCACGATGGTGGCGGCGGTGGCGGCGAAGACCATCTGGAAGAACCACATCATTATGGTAGAGACGTCATAGCTCTCGCCGCTAAGGAAGAAGCCGGAGTAACCAAGCAGTCCATTGCCCTGCTCCAGCCCCGGGAAGAGCTGGGAGCCACCGAACATGATGGCAAAGCCAAAGGCCCAAAAGGCCAGAGAGGTGATGCAGAAGTCCATGAAGCTCTTGGTCATGTAGTTGACGGTGTTCTTGGACCGGATGAGGCCCGCACCCAGGAAGGCGAACCCCAACTGCATGAACCACACCAGGAACCCGGCGATCAAGGTCCAGGCCATGTTGACTGCGGCGTTTGGATTCGCTTCGAGGGTATCGGCGCCGGTGGGGTCCGCCGCCCTGACCAGGGCCGGCACGCCCCAGAAGGCCAGGCCCAGGAGGGTGAGCATCACAGCCAGGGCCAGCCCCTGGCGTATCGGGGACTTCCTCAACAGCCGTGAATCGCCCAGGCTTCCCAGGCTACGTAACGGAATGGCCAACTTGCTTCTCGACATGGCAACGCCCCTTTCGCAACATTGGAATACCGACACCGGCTACCTCGACTCCTCGCCGTCTGCCTTCGGGGTGTGGCGCTTACGGAGGAAGCTCGGCGCCACCGCCCAGGCTACAAACATCCCGACAAAGGCTACTCCTGCAAACACGGCTTCGACTGGCATTGTTCCCTCCTTCACACTAAGGTCAGCCCCTATTGTGACGAGCGTCCATTTCCCCCGAATTAACGCGATGTAACGTCCCCATTAAGGGCATGTAACATTTCGATTAACCAGTAGGGGCCGCGACGCGTCAGGGGTGGGCGAGCGTAGGGGCAAGGCGGCGCCTTGCCCCTACACGTGTGCCCTACCTACAGAGGGCAAAGGGCTTGTGTTACAATGGCCCTCGATGGAGACGGCTTTCCGGCAGCTTCCCAGCGTTGACCAGTTGCTGGGGCACCCACGGGTGGAGTACCTGTGCCACCTCTACCCGCGCCAGACAGTGGCCATCTGGGTACGCGGGGAGCTGGAGCAGGCCCGTAAAGGGATCGCCGCGGGACAGCGTCCGCCAACGTCGGAGGAGCTGGCCACGGGCATCGAGGCCCGTGCCCAGGCCCTGGGCGAGGCCAGCCTGCGGCCGGTCATCAACGCCACGGGTGTGGTGCTCCACACTAACCTGGGGCGGGCGCCCGTGAGCTACGAGGCCCTGGCAGCCATGCGCTCCGTGGGCCTGGGCTACTCTAACCTGGAATACGACCTGGCCAAGGGTGACCGGGGCTCCCGCCATGTCCACATCGAGGCACTGCTCTGCCACCTCACCGGCGCCGAGGCGGCCCTGGCGGTCAACAATAACGCCTCGGCGGTGCTTCTGGGCCTGGCCAGCCTGGCCCGGGGCAAGGAGGTCATCGTCTCCAGGGGCCAGGCCATCGAGATCGGGGGCGGCTTCCGTATCCCCGACGTGCTGCGCCAGAGCGGCGCCCGCCTGGTGGAGGTGGGCACCACCAACCGCACCTATGTATCGGACTATGAGGCCGCCATTACTAAAGGCACGGCAGCCCTGCTGCGGGTACACACCAGCAACTTCCAGGTAGTCGGCTTCACCCACACCGTATCCCTGGCCGAGATGGTGGCCCTGGGACGCCGGCGGGAAGTCCCCGTGCTGGACGACCTGGGCTCCGGCTGCCTCCTGGAGACCGCTCAGTTTGGCATGGCGCACGAGCCCACCATTCAGGAGAGCCTGGAGGCTGGGGCCGCCCTGGCTTTTGCCTCCGGGGACAAGCTCATGGGAGGACCCCAGGCGGGCGTGATTGTGGGCAAGAAGGAGCTGGTGGACCGGCTGCGTCGCCACCCCCTGGCCCGCGCCATGCGCATTGACAAGTTCAGCCTGGCCGGCCTGGCGGTCACCATGGTCCACTACCTGCGCGGCGAGGCCGTGAGCAAGGTCCCCGTATGGCGCATGATCGCTACCCCCTTGCCCGAGATCGAGCGGCGTGCCCAGTCCTGGGTAGAACAGCTCGGCAAAGTCGCCAAGGTCGTGCCCGGCGAGTCGGCCATCGGTGGCGGCAGCCTGCCCGGCCAGACCCTACCCACTCGGGTGGTCTCCCTTACCGTGCCCAGGGTAGACGAGCTGGCCGAGCGCCTGCGGGCCGCCGAGCACCCCGTCATCGGGCGCATCGCCGAGGACATGCTGCTCCTGGACCCCCGCACCGTCCTCCCCGAGGAGGAGGGCGCCCTCCTGTTCACCCTCTCCGAAGCCCTGAGCGGCTAGCGCGAGCCGCCGGCGGACCGGAGCTACTGACACGTCCCCCTTGACCTGATTAGAACACATGTCCTATGCTCTGGGCAAACGACCAGGAGGTTTTGCCATGACCGAGGAGCAACCGCTTAGCGGCGCAGGTGAGACAGCTACCCAGACCGAGCCGGCGCAGCCGGAACCCCCGGCGCAGGCCGCGGGGCCTGAGGCCGAGGTCAAGCTGCTCCAGAAGCAACTGGCGCTGGCCGTATCCAGCTACCGGCTGGCCCTGCTCGCCCGCTTCCCAGAGCTGCCGGAGGAGCTGGTGGCCGGCGACACAGTGGAGGCAGTGGACGCCTCCCTGACGGCAGCGCGGGGTATTGTGGAGAGGGTACGGGTGCAGTTGGAGGCCCGGGCTGCCGCTGAGCGCGTGCCCGCCGGAGCACCCGCCCGCTCCATGGCCGACGTGGGCGGGCTGTCGCCCGGGGAGAAGATCGCCTACGCGCTGTCGCGGGGACGCTAGTCCGCCTATTCGAGCCCAGCGGTGGCCCAGTCTCACGCGCCCCAACTCCTGGCTATCGCGCCAGAAGGATCCAGAGCATGAGGGCCACGAAGAGGGCCAGAATAACCAGGCCCATAACCCCCACCGGCAGGCGGTAGCGGTCCGGGTCGTAGTCGCCGGTGTTGTGCCGCCGTCGCGGCATTCGTCCATCGGGGTAGCGCCCGAAAAGAGTGACCGTGGCAGCATTCAAGGCAGCTATCGGGTCCCGGCTCGCCGAGACTAGGGACTGCACCAGCCGGAGCGCGATTCGCTCCGTGGTCGCGAAGAGGTGGCTGGGGTAGACTACCGCTATGACGTAGACAAGCCGCGCCGGGCGCCTGTAGAACCAGTCTGTGTCCAGTGTGATGATGGGTTCGCCTTTAAGCATCTTGATCAGAAGCCAGAATCCCAGGCCCGTAAACAACAGTAGTTGGAGCGTCTCCGACACGTGAGCAAACGTGTAGGGCCGGTAGTCCACTGGGAAAGGCAGAAGCTCGTACAGCAGGCCTGGATACAGGCCAATAGCTATGTTGATGGCGGCGGCCAGGCCCATCCCGGCGTACATGTTCCAGGGCACCCGGGTCTGAGGGGCCGCAGGCCGGGAGGGGCCAAACCAGGTGAAGTATGGAAGCTTCAGCCCCGTATGGAGGAAGGTCCCTACAGATGCCAGGTTCAGCAGGAGCACGACCAGCCCGCGGTGGTCTACCTCCGCGGCGTAGACGGTCATGGACTTGGAGACGAACCCGCTAAAGAGGGGGAACCCCGAAATGGAGAAGGCTCCCACCATGTAAAGGCCCAGCGCCAGGGGCAGTGCCCGCCAGAGCCCTCCCAGCTCAGTGAGCTTGCTCCGTCCGGTGGCGTAGAGCACCGTGCCCGCCCCCATGAAAAGCAAGCCCTTGTAAAGGATATGAGTGAAGGCGTGGGCTGTGGTCCCGTTGATAGCTACCTCCGTCCCTAGCCCCACACCCGCCACCATGTACCCCACCTGGCTGACAATGTGATAGGCCAGGATGCCGCGGATGTCGTTTTCCAGGACGGCGTATACCACGCCATAGACCGCCATCGCCGTACCAGCCCAGACCAGGACCTCCCACCCGGCAAATCCCCGTGCCAGAGCATATACAGCGGCCTTGGTAGTGAAGGCGCTAAGGAACACGCTGCCGGTCACCGTCCCCTGAGGGTAGGCGTCGGGCAGCCAGGCGTGCAGAGGAGGGATGGCGGCGTTGATGGCAAAGGAGACAAGGATCAGGGTCGCCCCCAAGCCACCCTTCATAGGCTCGAACAGGAGGGAGCCTGTGGCGTTGTAATGTATCAAGGCACCCGCCAGGAGCAGGCTACCTCCAGCCATGTGCACAAACAGGTAGCGGTAGCCTGCCTGGCGGGAGCGCTTGGTGCCCCGGGCCCAGATGAGGTAGACGGAGGCGACCGCCATCACCTCCCAGAACACGAACAACGTGAAGAGGTCCCCGGCGAAGACCACCCCCAACGCACTCCCAGAGTAAAGCAGGGCCGCCACCTGCTGGCCCACATCCTTCAAGTGGAGGCCATATACGCCTCCCAGAAAGGTGACGATGACGAACACGTAGCCGAAGGCCAGGCTCAGCCGGTCCACCCTGGTCAGCAGGAGCTGGAAGTCAAGGAAGGGCACCGTGAGCGTCTGCCCGGGCTCCAGGATCCACAGGAGGACCAGGCTGGCCACCGGTGGCATGAGAAGGGCCACGGCGCGCACGCGGCGAGGCACCAGAGGCAGAAGGAGCGCCCCCACAAGGAAGACGCCGGCGGGAGGGAAGTTACTCACCGGCCCCACTGTCTCCGTAGTAGTCTTCCCTTCGCTGGAGCCAGTAGCGGCCCAGGAGCTTGGATACCACCACAATTGCCATGCAGCCCAGGAGCCCCAGCAGAGCAAAGAACCCAGGCACGGGGTACCACCACTGGCCGTACTCCCCCTTCCTGGTCAGGATGTCTCCCGACACGGTGAGGACCAGGGTCACCACAACCAGAACCAGCCAGGTGCTCTTCATCCTCCTCCCCCCATTACGCTTGCCGCCGTCCTTGAAATCAGAGTAAAAAAGTGAAAGAGCGCGTTCGGGGCAAGCCCCAGCAAGAGCGACAGCGCGCCAGCCAGCAAGATGGGAGCAAGCATCAGCACGTGCGCCTCGTCGAACCGGCGGAACCGCTCTGAGGTGAGCAGAAACGCGCGGATGGGGATCGGGAACAGGTAGGCGGCATTGAGAAGCCCGCTCAGGAGGAGGAGGGCTAGGAAGACCATCTCTCCGCTCTCCACTGTGCCCTGGGCCAGGTACCACTTGCTCAGGAACCCGGCTATCGGAGGCAAGCCTGCCAGTCCCAGAGAGGCGAGGGCGAAGGCCGCCAGGGTGAGTGGCATCTGCCTGCCCAGGCCGTCTAGTTCGCTGACCCGTTCCACGTGGGCCTTCACGTAGATGGCCCCTGCCACGAAGAACAGGGTGATCTTCATAGCCCCATGGGTGACGATATGGAACAGCCCCCCCGTCCAGGCGCTGGGCGCCAGCAGCACCACGCCCATCACGATATATGAGAGATGGCCTATCGTGGAATACGCTAACCGTAGCTTGAGGTTATCCTGGCGTAGTGCCAGAAGCGATGAGATGAGAATGGTCGCCCCGACCAGCAGGGAGGCGAGTGGCACTGCCCCGATGTCTCCCACCAGATCTGGCCCGAATACAAAGCCCACGACACGGGCGATGCCAAACACCCCTGCCTTCACCACAGCTACGGCATGGAGAAGGGCGCTCACAGGGGTGGGCGCCACCATGGCCGAGGGCAACCAGCTATGAAGAGGCATTACTGCTCCCTTGACGCCAAACCCCAGGAAGAAGAGCAGGAACACCGCCAGGAGCGCCCCATGATCGGCCGCTCCCCTAAGGAAACCGCCCGGCACGAACTCGCCGGAACCCGCCACCGCCACGGTCCAGGCTACTGCCAGCAGGAGGACCACCCCACCCGTAAGCAGGTAGGCCAGGTACTTCCGGCCTGCCGCCATTGCCTCGGGGGTCTCCTTGTGCACCACCAAGGGATAGGTGGCGATGGTCAGCACTTCGTAGAACAGGAAGAGGGTTAGCAGGTTGGCAGCGAAAGCGATGCCGATGGTCGCCGACATGCACACGGCGAAGCTAGCAAAATAGCGAGTCTGCTTATGCTCCCCAAGCCCCCTCATGTAGCCGATGGAGTAGAACGAGGTTAGCACCCAGAGGAAGGAAGCGGAAAGGGCGAATAGCATCCCCAGGGGGTCCGCCCGCAGAGCTAGAGAGATCCCCGGTGAAATCTCGAAGAGGGCAACCTCAGGGGTCTGGCCCACCAGCACGCGGGGCAGCAGGGACAGAACAATGCCGAACTTCAACAGGGCTGCCAGGATGGTAACCCCTTCGCGGACGTTGGGGCGCTTGCCGGACAGGACGATGAGGCCGGCGGCCACGAGAGACACTGCTATCGCGGCCAGCGGCCCTGTTGAGACTAAGGTGTCCATGAGGCCCGGATACTCCTCCTTCAGGTCATGACCCGGAGAGGGAAGACGCCACTTTCTCCAGGACCTGGGTCACGATGATGCTGTTGATGATGCCCAAGACCAGTACCCCGCCGGCCAGTATCAGGATGGGGCCCAGCATCCCGGGAGGAGGGTCGCTACCCCGCGATGTAGCAACCTCCGGGCTGAGCGGGGAGGTGTAGACCCTCTCCAGCACGCGGAAGAAATACACCGCTGTGAGCAGGCTGCTGGCCAGGATAATGGCCACAAAGGCCCAGTTGCCCGCGGCGATGCCCCCCTGGACCAGGTACCACTTGCTGAAAAAGCCCGCCGTAGGGGGGATACCTATCATGCCCAGAGCGGCCACAGTGAAGGCCGCCATCGTCCACGGCATATGCCGGCCCAGGCCCGCAAAGTGGGGCAGGTCCCAAACACCCACCCGGTAGCGGACTCCGCCTGCCACCAGGAACAGGCACCCCTTCATAAAGGCATGGTTCAGGATATGGAGCAGCGCTCCGATTAGCCCCACGGGGTTGCCCAGGCCCAGCCCCAGGGCCACGTAGGCCACCTGGCTCACACTGCTGTAGGCCAGCATGCGCCGGAAGTCCCTCTGGGCAATGGCCATGACCGACCCCACCACGATGCCTCCCGCCGCCAGCCAGCCTATGGCCGCGATGACCGGCACCGTGTCACGCAGGTAGCTCGGTCCGAAAACGTCCAAGAACAGGCGAATGAGCACGTATCCTGCCACCTTGGTCATGAGAGGGGCTATCAGCCCGGTCACCGCCGATGGTGCGTAGGTATAGGCGTCGGGGAGCCAGGGGTGCAGGGGAAACAGGGCCATCTTCAGGCCCAGGCCCAGGACCATGAGGACTGCCGCGGCCAGGAGCACCCTAGACTCGTATAGGGGGGGCATACGCTCCGCTACATCGGCCATGTTCAAGGAGCCGGTGGAGAAGTAGATGAAGCCGACGCCCAGCAGGTAGAAGCTCCCCGCCATGGTCCCCAAGATGAGATAGCGGAAAGCAGCCAGCGGCGCCAGCCCTCTTCCCGACGCCAGGAGAGCGTACGCCGATAGCGAGGCGATCTCAAGGAATACGAAGAGGTTAAAGAGGTCCCCCGTCACCACGATGCCGGTGAGGCCCGCCAGCAGCAGAAGCGCCACTGGGTAAAGCAGCGGCGCCTTTTCCGGCACCTCGTGGTCTATGGACCGCCGGGCGTACACCAGCACCAGCAGGCCTATGGCTGCGATGATGGAGGCCATGAAAGCAGCCAGCGGGTCCAGGACGTACTCTATCCCAAAGGGTGGGGGCCAGCCGCCCAGGTGATAACGCACGGTGCCCTGCGATAGGACACGGAAGAGGCCCCAGATGGCCAGAGGGACGCCGGCCGCAGCCCCCACCAACGCTGCAAGGTATCCCAAGTCCCGTCGCCAGATGCCCGCCAGGACAGAAATGACGGAGAACAGCAGAAAAGAGACTGGAAGGAGAAGGGGAAGCTGGTTCAAGCCTTGCGCCTAGCCTCCTCCAGGACTTGCTTCTCGTCCAGGGTCCGGTACCGCTGGTAAATCGTGAGCAGCAGGGCCAGAGACACCCCGGTGGTGGCCACGGACACCACGATGGCCGTCAGAATGAGCACGTGGGGGAGCGGGTTCATGTACTGGGCCGGGTCCATGCCCCTCTGCGGGTCAATAACTGGCACTGTGGCGCCCCATTTCGCACCACCCTGGATAAAGAACAGGAATATTGCCGACTGGAAGATACTCATGCCAATTGCTTTCTTGAGGAGGTTGCGTTTGGCCACCATCCCGTACAGGCCAATTGCCAGAAGGATGACCGTCATGAAGTACGGGTAACGGCCCAGGAACTCCTCAAACATCCCTTGTCCTCGTTCCAACCTGGTCGAAGACGACCACCAGAGTCCCCCAGACGGTCAAGGCAATGCCCGCCTCGACTACCAGTATCCCGTAGTAGCGAAGTGTCTCCGGAGACGCCCACGGCCAGGGCAGGTATGCGTAGTCCAGGAACGACCCTCCCCGGGCCACCGAGGCCAGGCCCACAAGGAGGAAAATCAGCAGGCCCAGCGCCGCCAGGGCAAACCCTGCGCCCGGAGGGAACCGGCGGTATGACTCTTTCCTCCCCTGGGTAAACCTGAGCAGCAGGATGCTGGCAGCCAGGAGGGCGCCTCCCTGGAACCCCCCGCCCGGGCTGTAGTGGCCGTGGGTGATGATGTAGAGGGCGAAGACCTGGATGGCGGGAACCACCGCCCGGGACACAAGCTCCACCACGACGCCCTGGTACCTATGTATCACGGTTGCCCCTCCCCCGCAGCAGGACTAGAGCGCTAGCGAGCCCCGCCGCAAAGATGACCACCGTCTCCCCCAAGGTGTCGTAGCCACGATAGTCGGCCAGCACGGCTGTCACCAGGTTGGGCGTCCTGGTGTCGGACAGCGACCGCTCGATGTAATAGGGAGATACGTGCATGCTGGCCGGCGCCTCCGGGTCTCCCCGGTCGGGCAGGTCCCCCTCTGCATAGAGCAGTACCACCAGGAAGATGCCCAGAATAGCCAGCGCCAGCGCCTTCAATCGCTCGACCTCCTGTCCAGGGAGAACAGCGCAAAGACCAGCAGCACGCTGACGACCCCCGCACCCAGCACTACCTCCGTGAAAGCCACGTCCACTGCACCCAGCTCTGAGAACAACAGCGCCATCAAAAAGCTGTAGGCGCCCAGGGCCACCACCGCTGCCAGGAGGTCACGGAGCCGGAGCGCCAGCACAGCGACGCCTATCAGGACCAACATAAGCCAGAAGTCTAGCTGCCAGATCATTCCTTTTTTCCGCCCTCCCTGCGGCTCCATATCTCATGGCGTGAACGAAGGGCGGCCCGGGTCAGGGCGTGGGTAGCCGTTGGGTTTCCCAAGCCCACAAAGATGAGGATTAGCAGCAGCTTGAGGCTGGAGAGGGTGAGGCCACCATAGACCGCCAGGCCTCCCAGTACCAGAATCGTCCCCAGGGTGTCCGACTTGCCCAGGGCATGGGAACGAGTGTAGAAGTCAGGGAAACGGACCAGACCCAACGCGCTGACTAGCACGAAGAAGAGGCCACCGAATATAAGGGCCAGCCCCACCACGTCTCTCATGTCTCCCCCCGCCGCTCCAGATACTTGGCCACCACCACAACTCCTACGAAATTCAAGATCGCATAGGCAACTGCCAGGTCCACAAACATATCGATGCGATCGTAGATGTAGCCAACCAGCACAAGCAGAAGGATGGCGTTGGTCCCCATCAGGCCCACCCCCAGTACCCGGTCGTAGATGGTCGGCCCTGCCACGATGCGGAACACCGGTACCACGGTCAACAAGGCTATGACGAGGGCCACACCAAGCAACAGGGCGGTCATTGCTCCAGGGCTCCCACCGACCCTATCCAGGTGACGGCCGGGGCATGTCCTGCCTCTTCTCCCAACACGGACGCCACCCTCTTCTGTACCTCACCTGACACCAGCGGCTGGGCCAGACGCGGGGCCAGAGTGTGAACGGTGTACTCGCCGTCCCTCAGGTCCACGGTCACCGTCCCCGGCGTCAGCGTGATGGAGTTGGCCAGGAGCACTTGAGTCGCGCCCCTGCGCCACGAGACGCTGAACCGGAGCAGAACAGGGTCTATGGGCATCCGCGGGTGCAGCACCAGGGATGCGACCTGGATGTTCGCTACCGCGATGTCGTATAGAAGCCAGGCCACGTAGAGAAGCCATCGCCAGCCCAAGGCCAGCACCGCCCAGTGCCCGCCCCCTGACTCGGGGACTGTGTGAAGAACGAAGATGTCCCTATTCAACAGCAGGACCAGCGCTACGGATAGCGCACCTACAATCAAGAATCTTGGCTCGTAGCGTCCGGATAACACCAGCCAGAAAGCGAAGAGAAGGGCGGTCTGAACACCCAGAGAGACCCAGTTCCGGTGGCGCATGTGGCTACACCTTCCGGACCAGATCTGGCACCAGCCCAGCTACAGGTTCAGCCATGTTGGTCTCCAAGATTGTCCCTCCTAGACCCGAGAAGCTATTATAGGCGTTCCGCCCCCACGGGGCGACTTTATCTCCACAGCCACACCTGCTACTCTAGGGGCATGGACTGGACCCATCAGGGGCAAGACCTCTGGCTCCGCAGGCTCAACGTGGGCCAGTACGGCAACAACTGCTACATTGTGGCCTGTCCCACCACCGGACAGGCACTGGTGGTGGACACGCCAGCGGAGCCGGAGCGCATTCTGGCCGCCTGCCAGGACGTGAAGGTGGGCCTCATCGTCATCACCCACACCCACGGCGACCACCTGGGCGCGTTCCTGGAGGTGCGCCGCGGGCTGAAGGCGCCGGTGGCGGTCCACCCTACTGAGGCCGACAACTTGCCCCTGCCCCCCGACCGGCTCCTACAACACGGCGAGACCCTGAGCATTGGCACGCTGAGCCTCAAGGTGCTGCACACGCCTGGACATACGCCGGGCAGCATCTGCCTGTTGGCCGGGCGGCATCTGTTCAGCGGCGATACGCTGTTTCCCCACGGCCCGGGCCGTACCAAGACCAACGCCGCCCTGCGCCAGGAGGCGGACAGCATCCGCGATCAGCTCATGGTGCTGCCTGACGGTACGATGGTCTACCCTGGCCACGGCGAGGGCACCGTGCTGGGCAAAGAGAAGGCGGAGTTCGCCGCTTTCCTCGCCCGCCCCTGGGACCCTAGCCTGTGCGGGGACGTGCTGTGGCTGGGCCAAGGGGCCTGAGTGCCCTTAATCGCCCACGCCGCCTGGACAAAGAGATGTGTTAATAATAGTATTGATGATAGCATAGGACAGGAGAACACGATGAAAGTGGTCAACGTTACTACCATCCGGCAGGACGCCACCAAGGTACTGCGTGAAGCCAAGGAGTCGGGCGAGCCGGTCCTGGTGGTCCAGCGCTCCCGGCCTGCCGCCTACGTAATTGACGCCAGCCAATTCGACGCCATGCAAGCTGAGCTGAAGGCGCTGCGCCGTGAGGCCTTTCTCCGCGAGGTTGCGGAAGCTGAAGAAGAAATCCGGCAGGGCAAAGCCAGAGCGTACGATAGTGTGGACGAGCTGATGGCTGACCTTGGCAAGTGAGAATAGTAGACACATCCGGGTTCAGACGTCGAGCCGCCAAGCTTCGGGCAGAGGACAAGGCCCTGCTTAGACAAGCTTTGGACAGGCTTGAGGCCAATCCGTTTGATCCAGCATTGCGCACCCACAGACTGCACGGGCCATTATCCGGCAGGTGGGCATTCAGCGTGGGCCAAAGGCTACGCGTGGTGTGCGTCATACGGAAAGACGAGGTCCATCTCCTCAACATCGGCACCCACGGTGAAGTGTATTAGCATCCATTACTGTTATTCCTTGCTTCGTGTAAGCCTTCACTGATATAATCCGGCCAGGGTGGAGGCCGAAACAGTCCTGGTGGCGGTCACTAACGCCCTGGGCACAGAGCTACTGGCCCAGATCGAGGCGGTAGACCCGCGTACCCGGACCCGGCAGGTCGCTGCCCTGGTAGTCGCCGAGGACCGCTGGCTTCGCTCCCCCCATACGCCAGAACCGGTCGAACAGCGGCACTCCCTGGACGAGACTCTGGCCCAAGCCCTCGTCCTCTTCGGCTGGAGCATCCCTCACGACATCTTGAGGCGCGCACCCAAGCTGCGCTGGATCCAGAGTATGAGCGCGGGGGTGGACCAGCTCCTGGACACCGGCGTCGAGGCCAGCCCAATCCTGGTGAGCGACGCCTCGGGCATCCACCAGGTCCCCATCGGGGAGTTCGTCATGGGCCAGATGCTGGCCCTGGCCAAGGGCTTCCCCCGCTACTGGGCGCAGCAGGCCCAGCGCCGCTGGCGGCGCCATCCGGTCCCGGGTGAGCTTTATGAGCGCACGGTGGCCATCGTGGGTCTGGGCGCTATCGGCGGTGGGGTGGCCCATTTGGCCAAAGCCTTCGGCATGCGGGTGCTGGCCACCCGGCGTTCCGCACGGGAGCGACAGACGGGCGTAGGCGACGTGGACGTGCTCTACCCGCCCCAGGAGCTAGGGGAGATCATTGCTCAGGCCGATTTCCTGGTGCTGGCGGTCCCCCTGACTCCCGAGACCCGCGGGCTGATCGGGGAGCCGGAGCTAAGGCGGCTCAAGCCCACTGCCTACCTCATCAACGTATCACGTGGCGCGGTGGTGGAGGAGGTGGCCCTGGTACGCGCCCTCAAGGAGGGATGGTTCGCCGGGGCAGCCCTGGACGTGTTCCCCGAGGAGCCGCTGCCCAAGGACCACGAGCTGTGGGGGCTGCCCAATGTCATAATCACTCCCCACGTGGCCGGAGATAGCGAGCGCTACAACGTCCGGGTCACGGACCTTTTCTGCCAGAACCTGCGCCGCTACCTGGCGGGGCAACCACTGCTTAATCAGGTGGACTTCACCAAAGGCTACTAAACCCAAAGGAGGTATTGTGGGAGATTGAATGGGTAGGTCGGGTTTCCTAACCCGACCGTCCTCGTAGGGCAGGCTTCGCCCTGAGAGCTTGCCCTGAGTGTAGCGAAGGGGCTCAAGCCCGAAGGGGCGCCCCGATGAATCGGGGTGCCCTACGAGGGGCAATCCCTATTCTACGGATCCGAGGAGGTATTGTGGGAATACTCTACGAGAAAAAGGAACGTCTGGCTTACTTCACCCTCAACCGGCCCGAGGCGCTCAACGCCCTGGACCCGCCGTCGCTGGAGGAGTTCCGTGAGGCGCTGCTGGACTTCAGGGACAACCCTGAGGTGTGGGTGGGCATCATCACCGGTGCCGGCGAGCGGGCCTTCTCCGCGGGCGCTGATCTGGTCAACACCATCCCCAAGATGCTTGACCGGGACACACCGGAGCCCTGGCGGCCGCCGGCCAACATCATGCGAGGCTTAACCATCTACAAGCCTTTGGTCGCGGCCATCAACGGTGCGGCCATGGGCGGGGGCCTCGAGGTTGCTCTGGCCTGCGACCTGCGCATCGCCGTCGAGGGGGTGAACCTGGGCCAGCCCGAGGTCCGCTGGAGCCTGATACCGGGCTGGGGTGGGACGCAGCGCCTGCCCCGCATGGCGCCGGCGGCCAAGGCCGCGGAGATGATCCTCATGGGGCGCTCCATCACCTCGGAGGAGGCGCTCCGCATTGGGCTCATCAACGCCGTGGTGCCTCGGGACCAGCTCATGGCCACGGCCACCCAGTGGGCACAGGAGATCTGCAAGCTGGGGCCCCTGGGGGTGCGGGCGGCCAAGGAGGCCATGCAGCGGGGGCTGAACCTGACCCTGGAAGAGGGCCTGCGCCTGGAGCAGATGCTCTTTGATTCGCTGCGCTTCACTGAAGATGCCCAGGAGGGGCCCCGGGCCTTCGCCCAGAAGCGCCCGCCGCAATTCAAGGGCCGGTAACAGGAAGGAGGTCAACGTGGCAATCAAGAAAGTAGGCGTGGTAGGCTGTGGCCTCATGGGCTCGGGCATCACCGAGGTGTGTGCTCGGGCTGGCTATGCCACCAGAGTCCGCGAGGTCAACCAGCAGCTCCTGGACCGGGGCCTGGCGAACCTCCAGGCGTCCCTGGGGCGGGCGGTGGAGCGGGGCCGGGCCACCGCGGAGGAGCGCGATCAGGCCCTGGCCCGTATCCAGGGCACCCTCAACCTGGAGGACTTCGCCGACTGCGACCTGGTTATCGAGGCGGTCATCGAGAACCTGGAGGAAAAAAGGAGGGTATTTACCGTCCTGGACAAGGTCTGCCCTTCCTCCAGCATCCTGGCCAGCAATACTTCCACCATGTGCATCATGGAGATGGCCTCGGTCACTCAGAGACCGGACAAGGTCATCGGCATCCATTTCTTTAACCCGGCGCCCATCATGAAACTCGTGGAGGTCATCCGCACTATTGCCTCCAGCGACGAGGCCGTGGCCCAGGGCAGGGCGTTCGCGGAGTCCCTGGGCAAGACCGTGGTCATGGCCAAGGACACCCCGGGATTCATAGTCAACCGCCTGCTGGTGCCCTATCTCAATGACGCCATCCGCCTGCTGGAGGCGGAGACGGCCACCAAGGAAGATATTGACAAGGCCATGGAGCTGGGTCTGAACCACCCCATGGGACCCTTCCGGCTGTTGGACCTGGTGGGCCTGGACACCCACTATTACATTTGCCTGAGCCAGTTCGACGAGTTCCGGGAACCGCGCTTCGCCCCGCCGCCATTGCTCAAGCGCATGGTGGTGGCCGGGCGGCTGGGCCGGAAGGCAGGCAAGGGCTTCTACGACTACAAGTAGGAGGGGACCATGCCCATCGTACACATCGAGATGTTCTCGGGTAGGACGCCAGCCCAGAAGGCCGAGCTCGCCCGGGTGATTACCGACGCCATAGTCACTATCGCCCATACCCAGCCCCAGGAGGTCATCGTGGTCTTCCAGGACATGAACCGTGGGGACTACGCTAAGGCGGGGGTGCTGGCCTCGGAGGCCGCGTAGGCTCGACCGGCCGGACGCCCCTTGAGGAGCGCCATTCCTCCCGTAGGGCGGTCCGCGGACCTGCGAGCGGCCCCCCCGTGAGGCAACGTCTATTGCAGGGGTTCCCCGATCGTTCGGGGCGCCCATATGGTACTGGCGGCGTTGTCAACGGCTCGGACCTCGTTCCATTGAGCCGTTCTTTTTTGGGAGCTCTTGCTACCATTGACAGTAGTACTACTGCCTGTTATAGTCTGCGGAGGACCAATGTGGCAAGCCGTCTCAAACAGTGCTCTTGCCCTACGCCACGGGGGTGGACCCCGGGGAAGGCGGCACTGATGGCGCCAACATCAGCTCACAGGAGCCGCAGCACGGCTTCGACACGCGTACAATCGGCGCGCTCCAGGCGTAGCAGAAAAGCACCCATGCACCGGAAAGGTTGGGTTTGGATTGGGGTCAGCGCATTAGTTGTTGTCCTGGTCGTCGTGGCAGTACCGACGCTGACAAGGAAGGAAAGTAGCGGTACCAATGGCGCGTTGGCCGTGCTCCGCACCGCAGATTTCCACTCTCTGGCTTTCAGCCCCGTTGACGCACGTATCGTTTACTTCGGCCATCACAACGGCGCCATGCAGAGCGAGGATGGCGGGCGCACGTGGCGACAGTTGGTTGACCGCCGGAACTTCGATGCTATGGCCTTGTCGGTGGCCAGCGCCAATCCGCAGCAGATTTACCTGGCTGGCCACAACGTGTTCCAAGTCAGCGCCGATGAAGGGCGCTCCTGGCAGCCCGTGCAGCATGACCTTCCAGGCACGGACATCCACGGCTTCGCTACAAGTTTGGACGACCCCAACCGGCTGTTCGCTTTCGTGGTTGGGCACGGTCTACTTACAAGTAACGACGGCGGAGCGACCTGGAGAAGGCTCACCGGCGGACTCCCTGCGGACATAATGTCATTAGCCGCTGCGGGCGGCACTCCAGAGACCCTATACGCCGGTAGCATGAACTCGGGCCTACTGAAAAGCACGGATGGCGGAGAGAAATGGTCCCGGGTGGCCGTCGGTCCGGGCTCTCGTTCTGTAACGGCTCTGGCTGTGGACCCCAGCAACCCGCGAACAGTCTTCGCCGCAGACGACACCGGGTTGTACAACACTACGGACGGGGGAGCCACATGGAGGAAGTTGGTGTTTCCGGGAGACAACGCAGTGGCGCTGGCCGTGGCCCCGTCGCAGCCGGGCGTCGTGCTGGCGATTACAGTACGGGGGGACCAGAATGGCCGGACGGGTCTTGTCTACCGGAGCGAAGATGGTGGTCAGACCTGGGGCGGGAGCCAATGACCTGCCCACCGATGACGTTCATGTCGCATTGATAAGCTGAATTGATGAAGGTCAAGAAAACTCCTGTAATGAAAGGACACCGGTGGTATGCGGCCACCTACGACTCCATGATGCGAGGCGCCGAGCGAGGCGCTTTGGGCCGGGCCCGCCGTTTGATTGCTGGCAGGGCCACGGGCAGGGTGCTGGAGATCGGAACTGGCACGGGAGCCAACTTCCCCTACTACAAGACCGCAGAAAAGATTGTCGCCACGGACCCGGACCCCTACATGCTGAGGCGGGCCCAAAGACGGGCTAGGACATTGGGCTCAGATGTAGAGCTTCTTCAGTGCTGCGCCGAGGCATTGCCTTTTGCCCAAGCATCCTTCGACACGGTGGTTTCCACCCTGGTGCTTTGCACGGTGGCCGACCAGACCCAGGCCCTGAAAGAGGTCAAACGGATACTGAAACCAGACGGCACATTCCGCTTCATTGAACATGTGCGTGCGCAAGGGTCAGGAGGACACCTGCAAGATGTGCTCACACCGCTCTGGCGCCACTTGGCGGCGGGCTGCCACCTAAACCGGAGATCGGCCGGCGGTATCCAGTCCGCCGGATTCCAAATCGTGGACTTTCAGGTGACATCTATGCTGCTTCAGCCCCTGGTCATTGGTGCAGCCATACAAAAGGGTCGTAAAGGAGGTATTGCGGCATGACCAACAGTATTAAGGCAGCGCTCACAGGAGGCTTGGTAGGCGGGGTTGTTGTAGGCGTGTTCCTGCTCATAGCAGGTGCGGGTGCACCGCTGGTCCAGGCAAGGCCATCGAATCAAGCACCACCGACCCACCAGCAGATGCACCAGATGATGGATGCCGTGCATGGCGAGGGGACCAGTCAGCAGATGCACGATGCCATGGGACCCGATGCCGAAACGTTGATGGACCAGTGTGTCACCATGATGGGCATGATGAACAGCATGCAGAGCAAAATGGGCGGCATGTCCCAGCAGGCAGGACAGGGTGGGCTGCCTATGGGAGGCATGATGCAGGGGATGATGGGCCATTAGGTGACCTGTCGAGGGTGAGGTCTGGGAAAGGCTTTCGATGAGCGTAGACCCGGACTTGAGACTGTTCCATCCCGACCGCCCAGGAATCCGCAAGGTTCTCGGCAACCTTGAGGCGGAGATCATGGAGTACATCTGGGCGCGCCCGCCGGGACCGGGTACGACGGTCCGCGAGGTTTTCGAGGCCCTCTACGAGCGCCGTCGTATTGCTTATACTACGGTGATGAATACCATGGGGCGCTTGGCCAAGAAGAAGCTGCTCCGGGTCGAGAAAAGCGACCAAGCCTACGTCTATTATGCCAACTTCACCGAGGCGGAGTTCGTCTCGCGCTTCGTCCAGCGCATCTTAGAAGACTTGTTGGTCAGCTTTACCGGTGCCACGGTCGCGGGCTTTGAAACCCTCCAGTACCCCGAAGGGAAAGAGCGAGTCCGCAAACTCTTGGAAGAGATCACACGGCGCCGTACCTCTGAACAGGGTGAGTTGTGCATCTAGTCCTTGGCCTGTCCAGCGTGACATTGATCATCGTCGGCGGCTCCTTGGTCTTGGGCCTCTTGCACCGGTCTCGCGATTGGTCTCAGCGGCGTAACACACAACTAATCGTGCTTTCGGCGCCAGTCATCAGCCTCGCGTTAGGCATTGGAGGGCTGCACCACTTTGGCAATCGGACATGCTTCGTGGGCGCTCCTGTTTGGGACCACGCCCTTGGCATGGCGTTGCCAAGCGTGATGGGGCTCATCGCGGTCGGTGGGCTTGGTCTAGGGCTAATCCGTATCACCGTGATGGCGTGGCTAATTGGACGGCGAAGCACGCCGGCTAGCGGGCGGTTGCAGTCTCTGGCCAACTGTCTCGCGGCTAAACTCGGTGCGCCACCCGCACGCGTGCTGCTCTCTAGCTACCAAGGCCCTTTGGCATTCACCTATGGTTGGCTGACACCCGGGATACTACTGTCAACACGGATGTTGGAGGACCTGGACGAAAAGGAGACAGAGGCGGTGCTGGCCCACGAGTTGGCGCACGTGGTGCGGCGCGATTACTTGACAATGTGGCTGGCCACTATGCTGCGGGACGCCTTTTTCTACTTTCCGACGAGCTGGATCGCCTACCGCCAACTCCAGCGGGAGAAAGAGTTGGCCAGCGACGACTTGGCTGCGACCCACACCGGCCGGCCGTTAGCATTGGCGAGTGCGCTAGCCAGAACGTGGCAGAAGTCGCTGGCTCAGGCACCATTGGGTCTAGGGCAGCCCCTTGTGGGGCTCGGTCAAGACATGGAGGGCAGGGTGAAGCGCCTCCTGAATGCATCCAGCGTCGCGGTCAGCGACCCTCGCTCCCGGTTACTCACTCTTGGCTTGGCTGGCCTTGCCTTTGCGGGCCTCGTGGGGATACAGGCCGTCAACCTGGCAGCAATGCTAGCCCCTATGGGATGCGGTCCACTTGTCATGCTGGGCAACGCTCTGTGAAGGGTAGCATTGGCAGGCATGTCGCTGGCGTCAAGCCTCTAGCGCGGGTGCCCAGTACAGTCGCGGCAAGTGGCACCCTGTTGGTAGGCCATCGGGCGACCATGCGCGTGCCCCCAAGCGGGTCCAGGTTGCAAACCTGGACCCGCTTGGCCTTATCCGCCGCCCCGTTGCTGACACGTAGTACACTGGTAAGAAGATAACCTGTGCTGAGACTTGCGGTGCTGTCCAAGACGAGTCTTCATTGGTGGGCAGTGGCGCTGGCTGCCATGCTGGCGCTGGTGCTTCCTGCTGGGCTGGCGCTGGCCCACGGCGTGGTGGTCAAGGCGGAGCCGGCGCCCTTCGCCATTCTCGACAAGCCGCCCACAACGGTTACTGTTTGGGCCAACGAACCCGTCAGCCGCCTGAGCAACCTACGGGTGCTCAATGCCCAGGGCCAGCGGGTGGACGTGCGGGGGACTCGCGTGGACCCCGCCAACCGCCGGCTGCAAGTAGACCTCCTCCCTACCGGCGAAGGGCGTTACACCGTGCTCTGGACACTGAACTCGCTGGTGGACGGCCACACCACCCAGGGGAGCTACGTGTTCGCCGTAGGCGGGGGTGGCGCTACCGCACTGGAAGGCTTCCCACCACCGGGGAAAGTGGCCCCGCCCGTCTTGACCGGCAGCGTGTGGAACTCCGCCCAGGTGGTACAGAGTCTGGCCCTATGGGTGGTGCTGCTGGCAGCCCTGCTGCTGGTGGGGGCCTGTGTTTTCCGTCTTTCTGTCCCCCACCTGTTGACAGGCACCGCCCGCACTGCCTGGGCAGGGCTCGCCCAGCGGGCGGGGTCCCGCTGGGCCTCCGCTGAGCGCCTGTTGCTCGTCTCGCTTGCCGCGAGCACCATCGTGGCCGCTCTAGCTGTGGGCGCCGGCGCTGGTCAGAGTTGGGCCAAGGCCACTTCACCCCCGTTCATGTGGGAGATCCTGTCCTCAACACCCTTTGGGCTGGCTACCATGGCCAAGGGCGCGCTCGCGGTGCTCCTGCTGGCCGCCGGCCTGGTGCTGAGCAGACAAAGGACTGGAGTAATCCTGACGGGCGGCATGGCTTACCTGGGGCTGGTCGCTTATACGGGGCACGCCGCGGCGGTAGCGCAGCCCCTCCGCATCGCGGTGGTCCTGGACTGGCTACACCTGGTGGCCGCCTCCATCTGGCTGGGAGGCATGGCCTTCGTCGCGGTCGCCCTCCTGCCGGCCCGAGGCAGGGAAAAGGGGAAATCTCGACGCGTCGGGACCACCTGGCAGCCAGTGATAGCGGTGCTGTCGGGCTTCTCGCCCATCGCTCTGGCCA
Source organism: Chloroflexota bacterium (assembly GCA_016190505.1). Classification (GTDB taxonomy): domain Bacteria; phylum Chloroflexota; class Dehalococcoidia; order JACPQK01; family JACPQK01; genus JACPQM01. Next base: position 45,693 of record JACPQM010000075.1, read on the forward strand.
GCGTGGCCGTGCTGGTGGCCACGGGCGCCTACAACAGCGTCACCCGGCTGTCTGGTCCGGGCGACCTACTGTCCGCCGGGTTCGGGCGGGTCCTGGTGGCCAAGGCAGTGCTGGTAGCCGCCATGCTGGCGATGAGCTTCGCCAATGCCTTCCTTGTCCGCCCCCGGCTGAAGACCGCCTTGGAGGCCCCGCCCAGGAAACCGCCGCCCCAGGCGGAGCGGCTGCGCCGGTTGCTGCGCTGGGAGCCTCTGGTGGGCGTGGCTGTCATCGCGGCCACTGCTTTGCTGGCGGCGTACCCTCCGCCCGGTCTGGGCCGGAGCCTGGACGCCGGCACTGAGGGGACCGAGGCCGTGGCTGAAGAGCCGCGCTTCGCCATTGGCCAGCGGTCCGGCGACCTGATGCTGGTGCTCCGCATGGGGCCGGGCGACGTGGGGCGCAACGGCTTCGAGGTGGAGCTGTCCCACGCCGCCGACGGCAGCCCCGTCGAGGGCCCGGTGGAGGTCACCGCCGAAGCCGCCCTGCTGGACCAGGAGGCGGCCGCCCTGTCCATCCCCATAGAGCGGGAGCCGGACGGCCACTACCGCGGTGAGGGCGACTTTGCCTTCGAAGGTCAGTGGCGCCTGGAAGTGACCGTGGGCCGCGAAGGGAACCCGGAGGTGACCTCCACCTTCCAGTTCCCGCTGCCTGTAAACAACGCCACGGCCCTCTTGGCGCGGGCGCAGCAGGCCATGAACGGCCTCTCCAGCCTGCGTATGGAAGACACGTTGGACAACGGCGCTGGCCTGGTCATCGAGAGCACCACCGAATTCCAGGCGCCAGGCCGGATGTACCTCAAGACCAGCGAGGGCCGGGAGATCTACATCATCGGGGAGGACCGCTATCTCAAACAGCCGGGCGGGAGTTGGCAGGTGGGCCGGGGGCCCGCCGGCCAGCCCTACAAGTTCCCGGACTTCAACTTCCGCGAGGGCTACCTCCAGCCCGTGATCGTTGACGCCGAGAGGATCGGCGGCCAACCCCACAGCATCGTGGCGGTGTACGACAGCCGGGCGCAGCTCTACTACCTCAAGTGGATCGGCGCCGACGACAACCTGGTCCGGCGCTGGCAGCACATCGGCCCTGGCCATTTCCTGGACTCGCGCCTCTCCGACTTCAACTCCGGCTCCATCTCCATATCGCCACCCCAAGCCAGCGGCCCGTAGAGGCCCTGCCGAAGCTCAGGCCCCGTCCCGGCTATCCGAGGGCTGCGCCCTCGTGCTGGGCAAGAGCGACGAGGAAGAGTCCCTGGGGCAGCCTGTGGCCTGTAGCCTGGCACAGGGCAGTTGTGCTATGCTGTCGCCGTCGCGCGGCGGGGAGGCAGAACCGTTTAGCGGCTAGTTTTCTGTCTTTATGCAGAGGAGGTGTCCCATGGTACGGATGGCGCCCAAGCTCCCCTTCGGGGGGCAATCGGCGGACTGGCAGGAGCGAATCAACTACACACGTATGCGGGACTACCGCTCGCAGCGCGCCCGCCAGACCATGCGCAAACACGGCCTGGCGGTGATGCTCGAGGCGGGCCCCACCAATATCCGCTACCTGACCGCCACCAAAGGCTACGATAACCCGCAGGTCAGGTATGTCCTGTTCTTCGCTGAAGGCGACCCCGTCATGTTTGAGCACGATGGCTGGTTCCACCAGATGCCCGACCAGGCCCCCTGGATCAAGGACTGGCGCATCGCTCGGGCCTGGCTTAGCGGCGCCCCCGGCCCCGACGCTTCCCAGGAGGAGGCCAAGGTCTTCGCCGCCGAGATAGTTTCGGAACTCAAGAACAGGGGCCTGCTGAACGAGCCTCTGGGCCTGGGTGGCTTCGACGCCACTGCTCGTGACGCCCTGGTGGCGGCCGGCCTCAAGAGGTTCGCGGATACCCGCCCCATCATGCAGGAGGCCCGGTGTATCAAGAACCAGGACGAGATCGCTTGCCATAAGATGGTAGCTGCCATCACCGACGGCGTCTGGTTCCGCGTCTGGGAGGCCCTGCGCCCGGGCATCCCCGACACCGCTCTCTGCGCCGTGGCCAGTGCCGCCGGCTATGAGTACGGCGCCGAGACCGCGGTCCCGGGCGGCTGGCGCACAGGGCCCACCGCCTTTGACCGGGGGTTCCATGCCTCCAGCCGCATCCTTCAGGTGGGCGACCTGGTCTACGGTTCCCTCTGCGGCAACACCTACATGGGCTACCGGAGTTGCTCCTACCGCACCTTCATCATCAGCCGGAAGCCCAATGCCAAGGAGAAGGACTGGTACAAGCAACTGGTGGAACGCCTCGATGGGGTGATAAGCGAGATCAAGCCCGGGGCCACCACCGCCGACGCCGCCAAGCACTTCCCGCCCGCCTCTTCCTGGGGGTACAAGGAAGAGGCCGAGGTGCTGTGCAGCGAGATCGGGCACGGCATCGGCCTGGGCCCGGGCTACGAGATACCCATCATCAACCGGCAGTGGTCCCTGAGCCACCCTCAGGTATTCGAGGAGGGCATGGTCATTGCCATCGAGAGCCGTGAGGGTGAGACTCGCGTGGGTGGCGTCCGGTGCGAGGACGTGGTGGTGGTCACAAGAGACGGCGCCGAGCTCATAGACCATTTCCCCCGCGAGGAGATCACAGAGGCACCCCGCTAGGGGCAAGGGGCTACTTGTAGGGTGGGTGAAGCGAAGCGGAACCCACCAGGAGCGAAGGCGAGGGAGCCTATTGAGGATGAGGTCCGAAGTCCGTAGCCTGAAGCCTGAAGATGGGAGCTAACATGGCGAAGCGCCCCTGGTTCGCGGCCATTGTCATTGGGGCCGCGGCAGGCACCCTGGCGGGGCTCATGGGCGTGGGTGGGGGCCTCATCATGGTCCCCCTGTTCGTGGGCCTGATGGGAGTCGAGCAACACCAGGCCCACGGCACGTCCCTGGCGGTGATACCCGTCATCGCCATATTTGGGGTCTTGCCCTACGTTGTGAACGCCTACGTACGCTGGGACCTAGCCCTGTACGTGGCTGTGGGCAGTACGTTAGGAGTGATCGTCGGGGCCAGGCTCATGGCCCGGCTGCCTGCCCGTCTTCTCCGCCGGCTGTTTGGCCTGTTGGTGATAGCAGTGGGCGTGCGCTTCCTTATCTCCGGCGGGTGATCCCTTGGTCATAGAGGGCGTGCTCATCGGTATCGGCGCCGGTCTGCTGGCGGGGATAATGGGTGTGGGTGGTGGCATTGTCATCATACCCGGGCTAGTGCTGCTGGGTGACGTGGGACAGCACACCGCACAGGGCGTATCCCTGGCGGTCATTGTGGTCACCGGAGTGGCGGGATCGGTAGTGAACTACCGCCAACGCTTCATCAAGCTGCGGACGGTGGTGGGAGTGGCCCCGGTCGCGCTCCTGTTTGCCCTCCTGGGAGGTATTCTGGCTACTGCCCTGGAGCCGGAACGGCTGGCCCGGGCCTTCGGTCTGTTCCAGATCGGTGTGGGAGTGTGGCTGGTGTGGGGGCGTGGCAACAAAGGCTAGTGGCGGGTATGCGCACAGGAACTACTTGACGAACGCACCGCAACCGTCTATCATCGGCCCCGCAACACAGCACGCTTGGCAGAGCGTTTGTGCAATAATTAGCCTTGTCGGGACGTGTGCCGGGTGCCGCGTCCCAGGCGAAGAGGCAAGGAGGAACCATGACACTTCAGCCAGCGCAGTCACCCCAGCAGCCCAAGGAAGACACGTGGGTGTCCTCAGCCTGCGGCATGTGCTATTCCCCATGCGGGATCAAGGTGCACCGGGTGAATGGGGTAGTGGTCAAGATCGAGGGGAACCCCGACTTTCCCCACAACCTGGGCAGGCTCTGCGCCAAGGGCAACGCCGGCATCATGAGCCTGTACGACCCCAACCGGGTGAAGACACCCCTCAAGCGGACCAACCCGGAGAAAGGTATCGGCGTTGACCCCAAGTGGGTGGAGATTAGCTGGGACGAGGCCCTCAACACCGTTGCCGAGAAGCTAAAGAAGGTGCGGGCGGACAATCCCGACAAGCTGGTGATGTGTAACTTCGACGTACAGGCCATCCGCCAGAGCAACGCCTTCATGCACTCCTTCGGCAGCACCAACGGTAACTGGTCCGCCGCCGATTACTTCTGTGGCGCCGGCCTCCACATGGCCACCTACCTTACCAACGCTACCTTTCACACCTCTGTTGACCTGAAGTACTGCAACTACACCATCCTGTTCGGGAGCGGGCACGGGTTTGGCGTGGGACACGGGCCTAATCTCACCACGCAGAAGATGGCCGATGCCAGGATCCGTGGCATGAAGGTGGTGGTGGTTGACCCGGTGTGCGCCACCGCGGCCAGCAAAGCCGATGAGTGGGTGCCCATCAGGCCGGGCACCGACGCCGCCCTCGCCCTGTCCATGCTCAATGTGCTGCTCAACGAGCTGGGCATCTACGACGCCGAGTTCATCCAGAAACACACCAACGGTCCCTATCTGGTAGGTCCCGACGGGCAGTACCTCCGGGATGAGGAGAGCCGCAAGCCCCTGATATGGGACTCCCGGGCCAAGGCCGCTCAGCCGTACGATATGACAGGCACGGCGGTCCCAGCTATCGAGGGCACCTTCACCATCCAGGGCAAGACTTGCCGCCCGGCCTTCCAGGTGCTGAAGGACCACACCCGGCGGTTCACGTCCGAGGAAGCCAGCAAGGTCACCACTATCCCCGCCGCTACCATAAGGCACATGGCCAAGGACTATGGCGAGGCTGCCCGCATTGGCTCCACCATCGTGGTAGACGGCGAGACGCTACCCTACCGCCCGGCGGCTGTCCATATGTACCGGGGCGCCTATAGCCACAAACATGCTGCGCACCATGCCCTGGCCATTCAGTTGCTGAACATCGTGGTAGGCAACATGTTCGTACCCGGCGGACATGGCGGTCCCAACCCCGTGGGACCGGACTGGCAACCCCGAGAAGGCCCTGACGGGCTGCTCACTGCTTCGGAGAGGACCCAGGTGGGAGTGGCGCCCTATGACTTCCTGGCGACTAAGGCTGAGCCACCCAAGGCCCCCCACATCAAGCCGCTTTTCCCCCTCGCCTTCATGCGGGGGGACGTGAGCCTCCACCTGGGCATCGCAGAGGCCGAGAAGTTCAATGTGCCCGTGCCGGAGGTGATGGTCCACGCCCGGGGCAACATCATGATGACAACCGTGGCGCCAGGGGAAGTGGCCAAGACCCTCAAGAAAATCCCGTTCATGGTCTCCTTCGCTCGCGAGATGGACGAGACCGTGCAGTTCGCCGATGTCGTCATGCCCGACCTCCATTACCTGGAGAGGCTGGACGGCGAGACCAACAGCGCGGTCACTCGCCAGAGCCCGGGGAGCGGCTACTGGTATACGGGCTTCCGGCAGCCCATAGTCGAGCCGGACTTCCGGGTGGATAGCTGGGCAGATACGCTGGCGGAGCTGGCCGATAGGGCCGGCTTCCTGGAGGACTTCAACCAGCTGCTCCTGATGGGCCTGCCCGATCCCCAGGCCCAGAAGCAGGACCCCCGCCGCAAGTACACCCGGGAGGAGCGGGCCGACATCGTGCTGAAGTCACTGACCCACGACCAGAGCAAGGGCCTCGATTGGTTCAAGCAGCACGGCTACCTCAAGTCCAAGCGCACGGTGCAGGAGGTGTACTCGCTGCCCGCCCTCAAGTACCGCATACCGCTGTATTACGAGCACTTCCTAGCCGCCAGGGACTACGTGGACACGGTGGCCAAGAAGATGTCCCTGTCGTGGGACACCTCGGACTACCAGCCCCTGCCCGAGTGGAAGCCGTGTCCCGCTTTCAAGCCCGACCCGAAATACGACCTGCTGGTGGTCAACTACACCATGCCCTTCCACCAGTATTCCATCACGCCCGAGAACCCCTGGATCAACGAGATCAGCGAGCGCAACGCCTATACCTACAAGATCATGGTGAACACCGAGACTGCCAGGAAGAACAACATCCGCGACGGCGACGACATCACCGTGGAGACCATTGCCGGGCGCAAGGTTACCGGCAAGGTCAAGGTGACCGAATGCGTCCACCCGGAGGTGGTAGCCATCGGCGGCGTGTTCGGCGCCTGGTCGGATAGCAAGCCCATCGCCAAGGGCAAAGGCGTACACTTCAACAGCCTGCTGCCCTTCGACACCGACCACATTGACATGATCTCCAACGGCGCCGACTCCTGCGAGCGGGTAAGGATCTACAAGGCGTAGGCCGGTAGTAGGGGCGAAGCACCCGGGACACGTCATGGAAGTGGCCTGGTCTGCGGCACGGGTGCTTCGCCCCTACGCTATCCCCGCCGCCCCGGCACAGCCCAACCGTCGGAAACGGCGGGACGACACGCATTGGCCCCCTACAGCCCGCCGACGGCGATTTGCCGGACGGTGACGCCCGATACAGCCATCTCGGGGGCATGCACCACCTGGTCGGCGGCCCAGACCACGGTGGGCCTCGGTTTGCCCCCGATGCCCAGGATGCTGTTCAGGATGTGGTGCACGTTGTCGGTGATACGTACCGTGTTCGGCTTCAGGGGCGCCTGGATTGTCCCGTCCTTGATGAGGTACGAGTCCCCCACCACGGTGCAGGTGAAGTCCCCACGGGCCAGCCCGTTGATGGGGTAGGTATACCAGATCCGCCCGATGTACAGTCCGTCACCCACCCGCCGCAGCAGGTCCTGGTGAGACACGGCGGCCTCGTCTGCCTCGATGAACAGGTTGGTGGCCGCGATGCGGGGCGGGATGCCGAAGTGGCGTCCGCCGCCTTCGAGGTAGCGAAAGCCGTTCCTGGCCACCAGGGCAGCCGGTCGCACGTAGGGGTCAATGCCCAGCTTCTGGCGAGCGTTGGGGTCCTTCAGGAGGCGCCTGCTCTCGTAGTAGTTGGACAGCAGGCCGACCAGTTGCCCGCCGCGGACCAGGTCAGTGCGGCCCGTGGGCAGGCCCTCACAGGTGATGCGCTTGCTGCCAGCCAAGCCGGGCAGGGCGCCGTGGTCATAGACCGAGAGCTTCTCCCAGGCGATGGTCTGCCCCAGCTTCCCCAGGAAGGGCGTGGCCGCCGAGTAGAAGGAGTCTGCCTGTAGCGACGGTATGACGAGGTTGTGGAACAGATCGGTCACTGGCTGCGGGCCGAACACCACACGGTACTCGCCATCGGGGACCCTCTGGCCGCCCATGGCCCTGATGGCGTTGCGCGCCGCCTCGGCGCCAGCGCCCGCGTCGAAGTCTCGCCACCGGGCGACAGCGGACCAACCACTACCCTTGGCCTCCCGGTGTTCCACCATGGCCGTGGCCGAAGACAACACTGCGGTAGACTCGTCGCCGGCGACCTCAGGGAGGTGGGTGCTGGCTACAGCGATGCGCTCCTTGAGCAATATGACGTCGCCCCCCACGATGAGGCCCAGGCGGGCCACCTGGTCTTTCCCCTGGGCCTGGGCCATCAGGTCCTCCGAGGTGTAAAACGTCTCCAGCGCCCCCTCCAGGGTCTTCCATCCGGCCGCCACCAGGTCTCTGTCCGCCAGGGCCATGGCCCGGTGGTCTTGTAGACGCTGGGCAATCGGCTGATGCCCGTTCGGCTTGGGCAGGGACACGAACTCGGGGTCGAGCACCGCCCCGAGCTTCGCCCTATGGAAAGCACGTTCCAGGCCGTGGAGCGAAAGGTCACCCAGGTCGCTGCCGAACCCCGTCCTGATGCCCTCGCCGTTGTTCCAGGCGATACGCAGGCCCAGGCCAAAGCTGGCGGTGGACTTGGGCTCCTCCACGCCGTTACATGGTATCTCCGAGGTGTAGTTCAGCCGGGTGAGCAATTGGTCGTTGGCAGCGACGAATACCTCGGCCTCCCTCATGTCCGGTTGGGCGTGCAGCCAGGCCAATCCCTCTCGGGCCACGCTCTTCAGGGTCTGAATGGTCTTCATGGTCTATCTCCACATTTTCGTGCGTCTAACCTTGCCTGGTGCCCACCAGACGGGCCACGCTGCGCAGGGTCGGCCCGCCGTTGCTCATGCGCTTGGCCTGCATGGGCTGGCCCTTCCCGCAGTTGGGGATAGGGAACAGCCGCAAGTCGTTGCCCACCGCGTCCACGCGCAGGAAGTAGTCACGGCTGTCGGCGGCCACCGCCCCATCGCGATAGGGACGCCCCAACTGGCCATTGTTTATCTCGTAGACCTTGACCGCCGAGATGCAGAAGTTCTCCCGCGACTCGGCCACCGACGGGATACGGTGCGTCTGCACGTAGTACCCGTGGTCCACCTCGGCCACGATCTGTGCCGGGTCGCTGTCCCCGGCGGCGAAGGCGGTGTTGGACATACGAATCAGGGGCACCAGGTCCGCCTCGGTGGCCTTGTACGAGCCGTTAGGCGCGACGCCGGCCACGGCCGCGGTCTGCCGGCTGTTGAGGAACTCCTTGAACACGCCACTCTCGAAGTGGTAGGCCCTGCGGCCGGGCGTGCCCTCGTCGTCGTACAGGTAGTGTCCGTAGCCGTCCAGGGTCGGATCACTGAAGGCAGACAGCAAGGGTGAGGCCACCACTTTGCCCACCTGGTTATCCTGAAGGTCTTTGAGCAGCCAACTCCGGCCGGCGTAGGCCGTCTCCATCTTGAGGGCGCGGTCGAGCTCGGTGGGGTGGCCCACCACCTCGTGGGCCACCAGGGCATTGAAATGCGGGTCGGTGACCACCACCACATCCCCGTCCGGCGGCTTCAAGGGGGGAGCCGCGGACACGCCCAAGGCATCCTGGGCCAGGGCAAGGCAGAAGGTCTCGAAATCTGGAAGCTGGACGTAGTCCCGCCGCAGGCCCTCCTCCATCAGCTCCCACCCCGCCTGGTGGCCGGAGGCGTCATAGAGCTCCAGGGGGCTGGCACCATCCGGAGATTGGGCCACGACCACGCATATCCCTTCGGTACGGGCATAGGTCTGGTCAATGCAGGCGCCTTCGGAGCTGCAAAACAACTGCCGCCGCAACTGTGTCTCGGCCCTGAGCAGGTTGAACAGGACCCGGCCGTCCAGTGCCGCCAGGCGCGCGGAGATGGGTGTAAGGTAGGCGAAGACCTCGGCCAGGGGCACGGAACGGGGGTCGCGCCGCATTGACGGAGGCACCCGCTCCTGCACCAACGGCACCGGCGCCAGCCGGGTGCTATACAGGCTCGCCCCCAGGGGACCGAAGGACCTGCGGGCCAAGGCCTTCTCCTGGGCGCTGGCCAGCGCGCGCTCGTGGGCCTGGCGGATGCCGTCCCGCAGGGCGCCGGCCAGGCCCGCCGCGGTGCCCAGCCGCACCCCGTAGTACGCCGGCGCAGCGACGGGGTTGCCGGCGATGACCCGTATGCCCACGCACAGCCTCTCCCCCTGCATGCCGACCTTAGGCTGCCCGTTCTCGACCCAGGCCTCCTTGCTCTCGACGACTTCCAGGCGCAGGTCGCAGTACTGGAGGTCTTTCATTGACCGGCTTTCCGCCACCACGTCCCTCGCTAGCTGAAGTTTCTGGTCAACGAGCTCTGCCGCGATCTGGCTGCGGCCCGCCTCGGTTATTGCGTAAGCCATGTTAGTCTTCCTTGATTGGTCATTTGACCGATACCCTGAGCAGCCGGTCGTCGTCCGCGATGGGGCTGCCCCGGCCGTCCCGGTTGCTGGTCAGGATGTAGATAGCGCCGTCCGGCCCCTCCACCACATCGCGGAGGCGGCCGAACCGGCGCTCGAAGAGCGGCTCGAAGGCGACCACCTTCCGCGGGTTGTCAGGGTCCAGCGTCAGCCGGAAGAGGGCCTGGCCGCGCAGGCCCACGAAAAGGAAAGAGCCGGCCCAGGGTCCCTGGGTCACGAAGGCGGCACCGGACGGCGCCCAGGTGTTGGTCAAGCCACTATGCAGAATGGGGGTGACCATCCCCTCCTGGGTCTGGTCGCCCTTGATGGTGGGCCAGCCGTAGTTCCTCCTGGGCTCGACGAAGTTGACCTCGTCCTGGCAACAGCCCAGGCTGCCACCGCTGGGGCCGTGCTCCGTCTCGTAGAGTCGCCTGGTGCCCGGCTGCCAGGCAATGCCCTGAGGATTGCGGTGGCCGTAGGAGAACACGTAGGAGCCGGGGAACGGATTGTCGTCGGGCACGCTGCCATCCGGGTTGAGCCTCAGAATCTTGCCGTTTAGGGACGTCAGGTCCTGGGACAGAGGTGGTCGCTCCGCCTCGCCCATGGTCCAGTATAGCTTGCCGTCAGGGCCAAACTTGACGCGCCCTCCGTCGTGGTTGTTGCTACCCAGGACACCGTCGAGCAGGACTTCCTCCTCCACACCCTTGCCAGTGGTGGGGTCGTCGCGCAGGCGCACCAGGCGGTTCTGCAACTGGCCGGTGGGCGTGCGGTAGGTATAGGCCACATAGACAAAGCGATCCTGAGCAAAGCTCGGGCTGAGGGCCAGGCCCAGCAGCCCAGCCTCGCTGACGTGGGCCACGGGGAGGCTGGCCCAGGGAGCGGTCTCCAGGCGCCCTTCCCTGACGATGCGCACACGACCGGGCCGCTCAGTGATGAAGATGCGCCCATCAGGGGCGAAGTCTACCGCCCACGGGGCCTCCAGACCCCCGACCAGGGCCTCCACGCTAACCTCTGGGGCCCGTGTAGAAGTCGGCGCGAGACCAGGTCCGGGAGTAGGTGTTAAAGTAGGGGCCAGCGTAGGGGTTGGCATAGGACTGGCTTCAGCCGGCCGGATACTGGTCGGAGGAGGCACCGCCTGGGGAGTGGGCACGCCAGGTGGTCCCGGGATGGGGGTGGCGGTGGGGCCAGCGGTCGGCGTGGCCGCGGGCTGAGCTGTAGGCAAGCCAGGCGACTGCCCCACGGGCGTGGCTGTGGGGATGCCCTGGGGTGGGGCCGGTGTGATCGTAGCTGTAGACGGTGCTACAGCGCGGGTGGCCAGGGGGGTGGCAATAGGCGGTGGAGAAGTGGGTACGGCTGTCGCCGGCCCCTGGCAGGCGCTGAAGACCAGGAGCGCCATGCCCAGCACGAAGCAAAGGACGGACGTCCTCTTGACGCCGTCGCTCGCCAGTCTGAGGCTCCTTTCTCCCAACTTACTCCCTCCCGTTCCAATGGCCAATGATCCGGGCGACCGTCCCCGATCAAGACCTGCACAGTAAGCTTACCTCAGCGTCGCTGGCGCCAGAAGCCCCCTGGGTAAGAAGCAGGTAAGAATGAGGGGGGGCCACAGGGCGGTGCATTTTGCCTCCTGACCAACGCATGCCCTGACCATTGGCTCCGCTCAGTGCCCCTATCCTCCCTATCCCTTGATCCACCATCAAAAACGAAGACCTGGAAAACCCGCTGCCTTGGGCACACCCCGACAGCCGGTCAAACCGTAGGGGCGACCGGCCGGTCGCCCCTACGC
>JACPQM010000082.1 GCA_016190505.1 Chloroflexota bacterium
CCTACTCCCGTCGCCCATGTCACGATGCCGACAGCGAACCGTTGATTTGCTGCAAACTGAACGCTTCCGGATCGAACCGCCCGCCCAGCCACTCCATCATGCTCAGAGCTTGTGAAGAAATGGGCGCCGTGCGCGGGGGGGGGCGCAATGAATTGCGCCCCTACAGGCGAGGGATTTCCTCACAGGCTCTCAGGGTGGCCTGGGGCCATTATAGACGGTTCCCTGGGACACCCCAAGGTTGAAAACACCTCGGCGCTGGACTAGAATGCGGAGCCAGGAGGCGCAGGAGCACGACGATGGCAGGCATTGTTTCCTTCGGTGCCTATATCCCCTACTACCGGCTGGGCCGGGACCTCATCGCCGCCGCCTGGGGCGGCCGCTCCTCGGGTGGGGAGCGCAGCGTGGCCAACCGGGACGAGGACAGCATCACCATGGCGGTAGAGGCCGGGGTGGACTGCCTGCGCGGCATGGACCGGAGCCAGGTGGATGGCCTGTTCTTCGCCTCAACCACGGCGCCATACAGGGAAAAGCAGTCGGCTGCCCTGGTAGCCACTGCGCTGGACCTGAGGCCCGACGTGGTTACCAGCGATTTTGCCAACTCCCTCCGGGCGGGCACCGCGGCCCTGCGCTCCGCCCTGGACGCGGTCAAGGCGGGCTCCCTGGGCACCGTCCTGGTGGTGGCCGCCGACTGCCGCCTGGGCGCCCCGAACTCCCCCGAGGAGCAGGGCTTTGGGGACGGCGCAGCCACCTGCCTCATTGGCGCTCCAGGAGCAATAGCCGTCGAGGCCAGTTGCTCCCGAATGCAGGAGATCACCGATGTGTGGCGCACGGAGAGCGACGCCACCGTCAAGACCTGGGAGGACCGGTGGGTCATCGAGCACGGCTATACCGAGGGCGTGTCCGCCGCCGTCTCCGGCCTGCTACAGGCCACGGGGCTGGGGCCGTCGGCCTTCGCTCGGGCCGTCCTTTACGGTCCGGACGCTCGCAGCCACCAGGGCCTGGCCCGCGGTCTGGGCTTTGACCCCAGGGCACAGCTCCAGGACCCCCTGCTGACCACCGTGGGCAACACGGGAGCGGCCCATGCCCTGCTCCTGCTCGCGGCGGCCCTGGAAAAGGCGCAGGCCGGCCAGCGCCTCCTCCTGGCCAGCTACGGCGACGGGGCTGATGCCTTCAGCCTCCGCGCGGAAGCAGCTATCCCTCAGAACGGACGGCGGGGTGTCTCCGGCTACCTGGCCTCCCGGCAGTCGCTACCCACCTACCAGAAGTACCTCGCCTTCCGGGGCCTGGTGGCCACCCCCGCCGCCGAGCTCCTGGTGGGGTCATCGGCCACCGTGATGTGGCGGGACGCCCCGTCGGTGCTGCGCCTCCACGGCAGCCGCTGCCGCCGCTGCGGGCAGGAGCAGTTCCCCATCCAGCGCGTCTGCTACGGCTGCCAGAGCAAAGACGACTACGAGGAGATACGCCTCTCCGACAGGCAGGGTGTCCTCTTTGCCTACTCGCTGGACAACCTGGGCGGTCAGGCCGACGAAGCTCCCCTGGTCCAATCGGTGGTGGACTTCGGCCACAACGGGGCACGCGTCTACACCACCATGACCGACCGCGACCCCGGCCAGGTCCAGGCGGAGATGCCCGTGGAGATGACCTTCCGCCGCTTCCGGGAGGCCGCCGGCTTCCATAACTACTTCTGGAAGTGCCGGCCCCTTCGGGGGCAGTAACAGGAGCGAAGCATGGAGAGCATCAAAGACAAGATAGCCATCATCGGCATGGGGTGCACCCGCTTCGGGGAGAACTGGAGCCAGGACGGGGCCGACATGATCATTGACGCTGTCTACGAGGCCTACCAGGATGCCAGACTCGGCCCCGGCGATATTCAGGCCGCCTGGGTGGGGACCCTGCGCTCCGGGCTCTCCGGCACCCTCCTGGCCGACTCCTTGAAACTGAAGAGCATACCCATCACCCGGGTGGAGAACCAGTGCACCACGGGGCACGAGGCGCTGCGCAATGCCTGCTTCGGGGTGGCCTCGGGCATGTATGACATCGCTTTGGCGGTGGGCTTCGAGAAGCTGAAGGACACCGGCTTCCCCGGAATGGGGGTGGGCCGGCCCCCGCACCCGGTCTGGCAGCAGTTGTGGACATCGCCCTCCGCCTTCGCTTACATCGCGGTGAGGTACTTCAAGGACTTCGGGCTGAGTGCGGAGCAGGGCAAACGCATCATCGGCCAGATTGCGGTGAAGAACCACCGCAACGGGAGCCAGGTCCCCAAGGCCCACCTGCGCCGGGAGGTCACCCTGGAGCAGGTGCTGTCGGCACCCATCATCTCTTCCCCGCTGGGGCTGTTCGACTGCTGCGGCACCTCCGATGGCGCCGCCGCCGCCATCATCTGCCGGGGGGACATGGCCCGCAGCTTCCGGGCAGACCCCATATACATCAAGGGCATCGGGCTGGCTGTGGATTCCATGATGCCCTTTTTCCGGCCCGGGTTCGACTACCTGGGCTTCGAGGCCAGCCGCAGCGCGGCTCGCCAGGCCTACGAGCAGGCGGGGATAACCGATCCCCGCCGGGAGCTTGACCTGGCCGAGGTCCACGACTGCTTCACCATCACCGAGCTGGTCAACTACGAGGACCTGGGCTTCAGCCCCAGGGGGCGGGCCTGGCAGGACGTGGCAGCGGGCACCTTCACCCTGGAGGGCGAGTTGCCCGTGAACACCGATGGCGGCCTGAAGTGCTTCGGCCACCCGGTGGGGGCCAGCGGCATCCGCATGGCCTACGAGGTCTACAAACAGCTCCAGGGGAAGGCCGATCTGCCGCAACGCCAGGTGCGCAACGCCCGGCTGGGCCTCACCCATACCCTGGGCGGCCCGCCCCAGGTCTCCGCCGTGGCCATCCTGGGCAACGAGAAGGGATAAGCCGGGCAAACCCTCCACCTGGTATCGCCAACCGGAACCCCGCATCCAGCTCTCCAATCTGGCCACTGCCACCAGGATTGCATCGGTGGCTGCCGCCTCGCCAGGAGAGACCATGTCATCGCAGAGAATGCTTACGCAGCCGCCCGGCCTCGCCCTTCCCGTCAGGCGGGTACCAGGGCATACAAGCGCTGGAGCCGCCCGACCGGGGCGGACAGCTCCACTCGCTGTGCGGACCTCGCTCAGTCCTTCAGTGCCCTGCTGTCCGTTGGCTCGGAGTCAGGGCGTCTACCCAGCCCTGAACCTCGGGGGACAGTTGACCGCTGCCCGAGAGGGCTACGGTGTCCTGCACCCAGCCATCATACATATTGGGCATGGGCTTCAGGCCCTGGCCTCCCGTGCCATCGGTCACGCCAGCGCCGGCGCTGCCGTTGGCCAGCACGATACGCCCGACTACGGCAGCGTCGCTGGCGCCCCCATCCCCGTTGGGGTCGGCGTCAATGATGGTCAGGGCGTTGGAGTGCTGGTTGGTCACATACAGGTAGTAGCCACCGCCCTTCTTGGCCCCCCAGTGGGCGCCGTGGGTCCCCGCGGGAGTGGCCAGGTACTTCACCACGGTGTCGGTGGCCGTGTCAATGATAGCCACGTGGTCCGCCGAGCCTGTGGGTGCCCGGGGCACCGTGGTCAAGGAGAGCACTGCGACACCAACGAACCTCCCGTCAGGGCTGACCGGCGGCTGTATGGGGACCTGTAGCGTGTCGAAGATGCCGAACTGGGGCCCCTGAAGGCCGTTGGGGGTGAACGTCACGGAGATGTTCTTGACCAGCTTCATCAGATTCAAGTCAACAACGCTGACCTGCCCGCTGGCCAGGCTGGTCACATAGGCCTTGCTGCTGCCCTTGATGCCCGAGGCGATAGGCAGCAACAGCGCGGATTCCAGCCCCTGCGGTTGATGCCTGATTTCCTTCAGCACCGCGCCTGAGGCGGCATCCATTATGGAGATGGAGCCGGCAATTCCCAGGCCCTTGAACACGTTGGGCACGACGATCTTCTTGCCGTCCGCACTGATCCAGTGGCCATGGGGGTGGTTGTGCCCCGCGCCAGTTGGGCTCTTGCTCACCACCGAAAGCCCACCAGCGTCCAGCATCTTCACCAGATCGTCGTCCGCGCTCAGCGGGGTGGTCAGGATGCCAAACTGGGCTGAAGCCTGGTCCGGTATGGTCACGATGTGTGTGGGCGCTTCGCCTATCTCGATGGTGTCGAGGATGCGCCCGCTGGCACGGTCTATCTTGTTGATGGCCCTGCCGAACCAGTTGCCGTTGTAGACCGTGCTCAGGCTGTCGTTGGCCCACATGTTGTGCGGGTTGTTCCACTTGCCCCGCGCCGCAGGGTCTAGCCCGTTGATCTCTCGCTCAACGGTGAAGGTAGCTGCGTTAAGCACGGTAATGGTGCCCGGCTTCTCGATCCCGGATCCATCTGCCTGGCCGGGCACGCGTTCGAACTGAGAGTTGACCCACACCTCGCCCACGCCGGGCACGGTGGGCCGGAACTCATCGCCCGGCCCGAAGATGTCCCACTTGGCCTGCTTATCGGCGCCAGACGGAGCCACCGTGGTCAGCACGTCGAGAACGGTGGTCGCCGGGAGCGACGCAGCTCCCAGGTGCCCAATAAAGGGCAACTGCGCCTTGGGCACCGGCGGTATGTTACCTGCGGCATCCCTCACTGCCACCACGCCGGTCATGTAGGGATGTACCTTGCATCCGAAGAGGTACACGCCGGGAGCGTCGAACTTCACCGTGACCTTCCCGTTTATAGAACTGGCCTGGTCGGCTGTGACTCTAGAAGTCGGCGGGCGCAGCAGCAGCGTCACCGTATGCCTGGTGCCAGTAAACTGGCCGATGCGGAAGTCCACTTCAACGCTGTCCCCAATGTCCACCACGGATAGCGGTATCCCGGTGGTCGCACTCCGGAACCAGTTGCCCGGCTCGTCGGTCAGGTACATGGTGTCCCTGGTCACAGCCGGTGGCGGATTGCCCGCCGCGACTGCACCCCCGCCGAACAGTCGGCTTGGGCCAGCATCGGGGTTAGGAAAAGCCAGCCCGCCTACAACCACCGCCATCACGGCGACCACGCGCGCCACCCTGGAGCGTAGCAACCAGCCGAACAGTCTCGAACTCATTCTTTTCTCCTTACCGCCTTTTCCAGTCCTTGCGCCACGAATGGCACCGCCATCTACAGGCCATGTCACGCCTCCCCTCTTTCGGTCCAAAAACGCCCCAACATATTGATTGGCTGCGCTTACAGCACCCTTCATCACCATCTAATGAACGTCTGCACAGAAGCTTACATCTGACACCTGCACAGCCGTTGGAGCGCAGCCGCACGCCCCTACAGAATTGATCCTTGACGGATGGGGACGGACGCTGGCGTGCTTTTTATGCTATATTTGCCTATATGGCTCGGGCCACTGGCACTAGCCGTGACTGCGTGGCTGTCCCCGCGCTGTTCGCACTGGATGCGGAGCAGCGTATTACCTTATGAAGCGAGGGGATGGAGTACCTCTTGGGACTGCCCGCATCCGGGGCCTTGGGCCAGACCTGCTACCACGTGTTCCGGGCCAGAGATCAGACCGCCAGCAGCGCGTGCGGGCCAGGCTGTCGCCTGTTCCGGCGGCTCCAAGCTGGGCATTTGAAGGGGCTATGCAGGCTTGCCGCGGGCTGCGACGGCCGGAACATATCCCTGCTAGCCGAGGCAATGGCCTTGCCCTCGGGTGTGGGTCCGCGGGCCCTGGTGTTCGCCTACATCGAGGGCCACCAGCCCGCCGCCTCGCTCCCGTTGGTTGTGCAGGATGTGGCCGTCCTGGGCAACCTGGCCACTGCTCTGGCGCCGCAGGACCTGGACATCGCTCTACAGGGCGCACTGACCCTGGCCCGCGAGGCTTGCGGCGCTGAGTCGGCTGAGGTCTTTTTGATGGAGCCTGTAGGGGGGCAGATGGTGCTGGCTGGACACCAGGGCCTTTTCCGCCAGGCCTTTCGCCAAATCACGCGCTTTGCCCCCGGGGAGGGTTTCCCCGGGCTGGTGGCTGCCCAAGGCGCGCCAGTGTTCACTGAGGACTTGGTCCGCGACAGCAGGTTCTTGCGGTCATCGGTCAAGGAAAAGGGTTTCAGACACTATGTGTGCGTCCCAATCAGGGGTCCTGGCGGCGTGGTGGCCAGCTTGAACATAGCATCCCGGGTCTCCGAGTCCAATCTGACCGCCAGGCTGCCGTTGCTCAGCACTATGGCAACTCCCCTGGGTGGGGCTATTTCCATGTGGGCCATGCGCGCCCGGGAGCGGCTCCGCGATCCCGCGCCACAGCCCGGCCTGAGCATGAGCGAGAACCTGCGCCAACTGCTGGGTAACCTGGTGCGGGCCATGATGGAGGCGAGTTGCGCCACTGCGGGCGGCGCTGTGGTCTGGGACCCTGGCAGCGGCCAGCGGCTTCTCCAATTCGCCGAGGGGGCAGCGGTAGAGGAATTGGGACAGCGAGAAACGTGCCTCGCCTTGAGCCAAGGCAGACCTATCTCTTCGGCCACTTGCTCGGCCCGTGCTTGCGGTCGCCCGCGCTGCTGGCCACTCCTTTGCATCCCTCTTGTGGCCAGCCCGGACACACTAGGTGTTGTGTGGCTGGGGCCTGTCCAGGGGAATCTGGCCGAGGGTATTCGCTTTGGGTTGGCCTCTGCCATGGCCCAGCGGGCGGCCATCCTGCTGAGCAACGCCCTGGGCTACCTTAAGTTACACGGGGCGGCCCTCCAGGCCGAACAGAAGCGCTTGACAAGGGTCATGGGCTGGGTAGGGGGTACTCCGGCCATGGCAACCGCTGCTACGCCGGTGCTAGACATCCGCTGTTTCGGCCCGTTCCGCGTGCTCCGTGATGGCGCCCCGATCCCGGCCTCCGCGTTCTCGCGGTTCCAAGCCCTGGCCGCTCTCAAGCTGCTGGTGGCCCATCGGGGACACCCGGTGTCGAGCGAAGCGCTCATGGAGCATCTCTGGCCCGATGCCGACCCCGCAGTGGCGCTCAACCGGCTGCATGGTGTGATCCACTCCCTGCGTCAGGCCGTGGAGCCCGCGGCGGGGCCGCCATGGCAAGTCGTTTTCACTCAGGGGGTTGGCTACATCTTGAACACGAGCGTGTGTCGCGTTGATGTGGACGTCTTCCTCTCTGGTTTCCGCAAGGGAAAGGAGCTGGAGAAGCAGGGCCAGTGCCGCGAGGCCCTGGCCGCCTACCTGAGCGCAGTGCACGTCTACCACGGCGATTTCCTGGAGGACGAGCCTTACGCCGAGTGGTGCCTTGAGGAGCGAGGGCACCTCCGAGAGACGTACCTGGAGCTCCTGCGCCGGATGGCGACATTGCTGTGGGCCCAGGGCGATCGGGAAGAGAGCATCGTCCTGTTGCGCCGGGCGTTGCGGGTGGACCCGTTGCTGGAGGACCTGCACCGGCAGCTAATGGACTGCCTGCACAAGGCTGGCCGTCGGGACGAGGCGTTGCGGCAGTTCGAGACGTGCCGCCGGGTACTCAAACGGGAGCTCGGAGTAAGCCCCATGCCGCAGACCGAGGGTTTGTACCAACAGGTCCTGCAAACCCCCAGTCCACTGTCCAAGTCATGGCCTGCCAACCGTCCTAACCACGAGGCGTAGGCGGGACGCCGGCCCAATGGAGAGCAATGGACCGAAGTGGCACGGTGTCTGCGGCCCGTAGGTCTTCCAGGGTCAAAGACCTGGCACTTGCCGCTGTTAAGCGCGCTCTTTGGCGGGAGAGAAGCTGTCCAGAGAAAAGGCAGCGCTGGACCCCAGGTGGGCTAGCTCCTTGATCCCCTCAGCATCGAAGATGTAAAACCCGTTGTCTGGGGATTGCGTTAGAAGGAGCCGCCTTCCGTCAGAGGGCCGGGATGTCCTCCGGACTGATCCATTCGACACGGTCGTTGCGCCAGACCGCCACGGGGTTGCCCGCTTGCTTATGCCGGGCAAGGGCCTCGCGCACAGCCCGCCTCATCTCCTCAAGGATACGCGGTATGTCATCTACACGCTGCTCCGGAGGGGGGTCTGGCTTACTTGCTCTCGTCATTGCTGCCGCTCCACAATGTTTTTCCAGTCGTCTTCATTCGCAACCTCAGCCTGCCGTCCTGTGCGCCCCGAGGCTACAAGGCGCGGGCCCGTGACATCTGAATTATCGAATAGCTGCCACGTATCTACAACGCGCTGGTAGAGCGTGAAAAAGTTCCTCAACCCTGAGGCGAAGCGCCTTCGGATGGCCCGCTGCACCATCCACAGCTCAGGCTGGACCAGGGCATTCATGACCTGGTAGATGAAATACTCCTCCCGCATGCGGTTGGCCATCTGCCACTCGGTGTAATACAGGATAACATCACCGGTAGCGACGTGCCCTTTCACCTCGACGTAGCGCAAGCCGGGATCAGGGCTTGATGCCCCAGTGGATGGCCACCATCCCCAGGCCCAGGCGCCGGTACCCGACATCCAGCAACCCGAGCTCCCGGAAAAGGTCAGCCAGGCGAACGGCGGGGGGAAAGCGGTCCACCGAACGGGGCAGGTAGGCATACGACGCCCGGTCACGCACCAGAAGGGCACCGGCCAGGGGTACCAGGCGCCGGAAGGAGCACCGAAGCAAGGGGCCAAGCAGCCGCCCTTCGACCGGGACGATCTCCAGGGACACCAGGCGTCCGCCCGGCCGGAGCACACGCACCATCTCGTCAAGGCTACCGCGCAGATCGGGCACGTTGCGCAGGCTGAAGCCCGACGCCACGCAGGCAAAGGTAGCGTCGGGGAAAGGCAGTGCCAGGGCGTCTCCCATGACCAGGTCCACCCGGTCACGGCAACCTGTGCGGCCAACCTTGGCCTGGGCCAGGACCAGCATACCACCCACCAGGTCGAGACCCACCACGGTCTCTATGCCCGGCTGGCGGGCCAGGGCTAGGGCCAGGTCCCCGGTGCCGGTGGCCACGTCCAGGGCGATGCCGCTCAGGCCCTCTGTTGCCTTGTGGGCCGCCAGGCGACGCCAGGCGTGGTGGCGGCCGCCCGTCATCACCGTATTCATCCGGTCATAGCCACGGGCGATGTCCTTGAACAGGTGCGCCACGTAGCGCCGCTTGGCCTCTACCTCGGGTCCAGTCACGGCTAGGATACCTTCACCCAGCGGCACGTCCTTCTTTCCAACAGCTCCAGGGCGAAGTAAAGCGCCATGCCCAGCAGGGCCATGGTCACCACTCCAGCATACATCTCCCTGTAGGCCAGGCGCCCCCAGCCCTCCACCAGGATATAGAAGCCCAGTCCCGAGGTGGTGCCGAATGATTCGACGAAGAACAGCACCGCGATGGCAGTGCCCACGCTTATCCGCAGGGCGGAGAGCAGCGCCGGCGCCGACACGGGCAAGAACACGTACCGCAGCAGGGCCAGCGGGCCCGCTCCCAGAGAGCGCACCGACTCGACCAGCTCCGAGGGCACGCCATGGGCCGCGTCCCTGATCACGATGAGGACCTGGTAGAACAGTATCAGGAACAGGATGGCCACCTTTGAGGCGTCGCCCACGCCCAGAAACATGAGCAGGACGGGCAGCAGGACGATCTTGGGCACCGGATAGGTGAGATAGACCAGGGGAGAGGACAATCTGTACAGCGAAGGACTGTGGCCAACCAGCAGCCCAAGGGGAAGGGCCACCCCGGTGGCCAGGACGATGCCGACGGCCACCCGGTAGCTGCTTATAGCGAGGTGCTGGCCCAGCGTGCCCGCGAACAGGGCGTGGGCCAGGGTCGGGGCGACCTCCACAGGACCGGGCAGGACCGTACTTCGGGCCGCCCAGGCCGCTGCCTGCCACAGGGCCAGCAACAGGGCAGCGGCCGCCAGCAGGCCGGCGCCTCTGTTAGACCACACCAGCCCTGGCCTCTTGCACACACTTGCGCACCTCTTGGCCGAACTCATGGAAGGCGGGAGCGGTGCGGTAGCCCTCCTGACCGCCGCCCGGATTGGCTATCACGCGGGCAGTGGCTATAGGCGGCTGGCCGAGCACGAGGATGTTCCGGCCCAGGAGGAGCGCCTCCTCGACGCTGTGGGTCACCAGGACAGTGGTCACACGGCCCTCCAGACGCAGGGCCAGCACCATGTCCTGCATTTCCTCCCGGGTCAGTGCATCCAGGGAGCTGAAAGGCTCGTCCATGAGCAGAAGGTCAGGCTCCAGGGCCAGCGTGCGGGCGATGGCCACCCGCTGTCTCTGGCCCCCCGACAGTTGGGAAGGATAGTGGTGGCGCACGTGCTCGATACCCAGCCGGGTCATCCAGCCCTCGGTGGTCCGCCGGCGTGCGCCGGCCCCTACCCCACGCACCTTCATGCCCAGGACTACGTTGTCAAAGGCCGTGGCCCAGGGGAGCAGGCCGTAGTGCTGGAGGATGAGGCCCGTCGAAAGGCGTGGCCCCACGAGCGGCCTACCACCCACAGTCACGCTACCGGAGTGGGGTACCCGGAGACCTGCCAGCAGGTAGAGCAGGGTGGTCTTACCACAGCCTGACGGACCGATCACCGACCAGGACTCACCCTGGGCTACCGTCCAGTTGAACCGCTGGAAGACCGGTTTGCCCCGCCCATAGGCGAATGTCAGGTCCCTTACCTCTATCACCGGATGGCTACCGTCTCACGAAGGAATCATCCACCAGGTCGGCGTAAGGAATGGAGTGAGGCACCAGCTTCTTCTCCACCATCCAATCCACCGCCTGGCGCACATCCTCCGGGGAAGGCACCTGGGCCTGCGGGAAGGCGGGGACCTGGAAGCTCTCTTTGACGCTTTCAGGGAGCCGCGCCTTGTCGGCGAGCAGCGCCCGATACCGGTCGGGGTTGTGGTTCACCGTTTCCACCGCCTTTTCGTGTGCTCGGACGAACCGGCGCACCGCGTCTCCCTGCTGGCTGAGGAAGTCGGAGCGAAACTCCAGCACGGAAAGCCCGGCCAGGCTCTGCCGGTCGCTGAGGATGACGCGCCCGCCGCTCTGCACGGCCAGGGTGGTCAGAGGCTCGGGGAGCGCGGCCGCATCCAGTTGCCCCTGGGCCAGCATCTGCATACGCAGGGGTATCTGGGGCACCTCCTCCTTGGTAATCAGGTCCGGTGCCAGGCCCGCCTCCCTCAGCAGCCGGTCCGTCAAGTACTCCATGATAGTGTTGTGGGAGATGCCCACCCGGGCGCCCCGCAATTGCTCCGGGGAGGCGATGTCGCTCTTGGGGCCTGCCACCAGCGAGATCATGGCCACGTCGGGCATGGCCCGGTAGGTGGTCTTGACGATCTTGACCGACGGCGACTCCTTGTTGAGCAGCCCCGAGGCGATCAGGTCGGCCAGTTGCCCTTCGATGGCGCCCGTCTGGATGGCGATGTCCCGGTCCCGGGCGCTGGTAAAGGTCACCAGCTCCACCTCCAGTCCCTCGCCGGAAAAGTAGCCCTCCAGCTCCGCCACGTGGAAGGGCAGGGTGTCTATGATGGGGAGAAGGCCGATACGTATCCGCGTTGCCGGGGCCTGCTGGGCGCAGCCCGCCGCCAGGAAGGCCAGCGCCAGAAGTACAGCTAAGACAAGGTTCCTTTTCATCCGCTCCTCCTCATAAAGGGCCTCATCCTACCAGCACCGCCGCCAGGGTTGCCAGCAGGACCACGACGGCGATATAGCCGTTTACGTCGAAGAACGCGGCGTTGAGCCGCGAGAGGTCATGGGGACTCACCAGCCGGTGCTCGTGCACCAGCAGGGCCGAGGCCAACGCCCATCCCAGATAGTAGGGCCAGCTCAATCCCAGCCACAGGCCCACCGCCAGCAGAGCGAGGGAGGTGCACACGTGCATCGCCCGCGCCCAGGCCAGAGAAACACCGATGCCAAAGCGCACAGGTATGCTGTGCACACCGTGGCGCCGGTCGAAGTCCACGTCCTGGCAGGCATAGAGTATGTCGAAGCCGCCCACCCACATGGCCACGGCGAAGGCAAGCAGCACGGCCGGCCATTCAACGGAGCCGGTGACGCCGATCCAGCCGCCGGCAGGGGCGATGCCATCCGCCCAGCCCAGGACGAAGTGGGTGAGCCACGTGTAGTACTTGGCGTAGGAGTACAGGACCACGTACAGCGCAGCTACCGGCGCCAGCGCCAGGGCCAGGGTATTGAGCTGGGCCGCGGCGAATAAGAAGACCCCCGTAGAGACCAGCATAAGGGCCAGCACCTCGGCGGGACGCAGTAGCCCCCGGGGCAGATGGCGGCCCGCGGTGCGAGGGTTGGCGGCGTCCTCTCGACGCTGGACCAGCCGGTTGGTGCCCATGGCCAGGGTGCGGGCCGCCACCATAGCTACGGTGGTCCACAGGAACTGATGGCCCGTGGGCAGGCCCCCGGCCGCCAGCAGCATGCCGATGTAGGCAAAAGGAAGGGCAAAGATGGTGTGCTCGAAGCGCACCACCCCCAGGAAGAGGGGCAGTTTCCTGGCGAATTGCCTCGGCGCGCGGCCCAGGGCCTGCATGGCGCCAGCCCTCATGTCAGCCCGTATTCCTTCCACTTGCGGTCCACCAGGGCCACGATCTCCGGAGCCATGACGATGTCCGGCGGCCAGGGGCGCTGGCGGCTCTCGAGGGGGCCCTTGGTGGTGGCGTCTATTCCCATCTTGCTCCCGAACTGGGGCGTAGGTGAGGCGTGGTCCAGGTCATCCAGGGGCCCCGAGGCCAGGACTACATCACGGGCCGGGTCAATGTTGCCGGTAACCCGCCAGGCCACCTCCGACAGGTCGTGCACGTTGACTGTGTGGTCCACCACGATGACGGTCTTGGCCAGCGCCAGCAGCCCCAGGCCCCAGAGGGCGTGCATGACTTTGTGGGCCTGCCCCGGGTACTCCTTCTTGATGGAGACTATGACCAGGTTGTGGAAGACCCCTTCGGCGGGCATGTTAATGTCCGCTACCTCGGGCAGGGCCAACTGGATGATGGGAAGGAAGATACGCTCCGTCACCTTGCCCATGTAGTAGTCCTCCGTGAGGGGACGGCCCACGATGGTGGCTGGGTAAATGGGGTTGCGCCGGTGGGTGACGGCGGTGACGTGGAAGACCGGATACTGCTCCGCCAGGGAATAGTAGCCGGTGTGGTCGCCGAAAGGCCCCTCGGTGCGCGTCTCGCCAGGAACGACGTAGCCCTCCAGCACGAACTCCGCCTGGGCCGGCACCTCCAGTTGGATGGTCTGGCAGGGCACCATCTCCACCCTCTCCTGGCGGATGAAGCCTGCCAGCAGGATCTCGTCCAAGCCGGGAGGCAGGGGTGCCGAGCCGGTCCATATGGTGGCGGGATCTCCGCCCAACACCACGGCCACATCGAGGCGCTGCACGCCCCGGTCCTGGGCTAGTCGCAGATGGTGGGTCCCCACCTTTTGGGCCTGCCAGTGCATGCCCGCGGTGCACCGGTCGTAGACCTGCATCCGGTAGGTGCCCACGTTGCGCTCCCCGGTCACCGGGTCGTTAGTAATCACCAGAGGCAGCGTAATGAAGCGGCCCGCATCCAGGGGCCAGCACTTGAGTACGGGAATCCGGAGCAGATCAACTTCCTCGCCGGTGAGCACCAAGTCCTGACAAGGACCGCTGTGCACCGTCTTGGGGCGGAAGGAGGCCAGGTGGACCAGCTCTCCCAAAGCGCTCAGCTTGGCTCTGACACCCAGCGGGGGGACCTGCATCATGGCCAGCAGCTCCCGGACGCGGTGCGCGAGCTCCTCGATATCTTCCACGCCCAGCGCCCAGGCCATGCGTTGCCTGGTGCCGAACATGTTGATGAAGACGGGCATGGTGGAACCTGCCACGTGCTCGAAGAGAAGGGCGGGGCCGCCCCGTTTCACCACCCGGTCAGCGATCTCGGTGATCTCCAGGTCCCAGGTGACCGGAGTGGCCACGCGATGCAGGTCCCCTTTGCGCTCCAGGAAAGCGATGTACTCCCGCAGGTCTCTATATCCCGTGGCCACCCTGGTCCCCTCTTTGAGGGCTACCCGTATCTGGTCCCACAGCCAGTCCCAGGCTCCGGAGCAGGAGCGCCCGCAGGTCGGGCAGCAACGATTGCAGGTCCGCGGGCTCGCCGGTATGGAGCCACCGGATTACCAACTCGTTAACCGCCCCCAGCCAGGCGTAGGCCGCCACCTGCGTGTCCACGGGAGGGATGTCCCTTGAAGCCATTGCCCGGTCCAGGTGGGCTTTGATAAGCTGGGCAAAGCGGCCGTGTATCTCCATGAGCCGCCGATCGAAGGGGTGGCCCAGCCCAGCGGTGTGCACCAGAAGTATCTTGGCCAGCTTGCGGTGCCGGGAGACAGTGTGGAATACCGCACGGATGGCGGCATCCACCCGGGCCACACCGCCACCTTCCCCCGCAACAGCTTCGTCCACCGAGCCAGCCAGCCTGCTGGCCAGGCCCTCGATGAGGGCGAAGAAGATATCTTCTTTGCTGGGGAAGTGGAAGTAGAATGATCCCTTGGAGGTGCCGGAGGCCCGGACGATCTCGTCCACCACCGCGTCGTGGTAGCCCTTTTCAGCGAAGACGCCGATGGCGGCCTCCACGATGCGCTGTCGGGTGGCCTCTTTGCCCCGGGTTGGCTGCTCCTGTTGCTCCATCGGGCTGTTCATAATAGACCGACCAGTCGGTCTATTCTAGCCCGCCTTGCTTGGCGGTGTCAACCCGTAGCGGCGGCCGCCATGGGTCCACGGGGGTACCAAAATCCGTGGATTCCCTTCCGTCATTGCGAGTCTTACAGGTCCCGAGGCGTCGGGACCCAATGTAGAGCCATGAACCGAAAGGGCACGTTTCGTTGAAAACAACAAGATGCAGCCGGTCCCGCTGCCCTGTGCCGCAACATGACATCCATTAGCCCACCTGTTGACCGTCATTGCGAGCGCAGCGAAGCAACCTTCTGACGGTGGCACGGTCTGTAGGTCGCTTCGTCGTCCTTCCCCGGAAGGACTCCTCGCGATGACGCCAAAACCCTCCAGTTCACCCAATGGGTAGGCTCGTCGAATAGGGCCCACGGATCAAGGGGGGTACAGGTGGGGCCGCGCTGGGGCGGCGAACGCGGCCAGATATAGTATAATAGCCTTGCATGTTCTCAAACGGAGGTATGCGTTGAGCGATACCGCCCTCAGGGAAATCCTCGATTCCCACGGCAGCGAAAGCGGTTCCTTGGTTCCCGTCCTTCAAGAAATCCAGGGCAAGTACGGCTATCTGCCTGCGGAGGCCATGATCGAGGTGGCGAAGCGTCTGCGGGTGGACGAGGCCACGGTCTACAGCGTGGCCACCTTCTATGCCCAGTTCAAGCTGGTGCCCACGGGCAAGCACCAGGTGAAGGTGTGCTGCGGCACCGCGTGCCACGTGCGCGGCGGCTCCAAGATCCTCGATGCCGCCGAGCGCGAGCTGGGTATCGGGGCGGGAGCCACCACCGAGGACCGGGAGTACAGCCTCGACCGGGTAGCCTGCTTTGGCTCCTGCGCGCTGGCCCCCGTGGTGGTGGTGGACAAGGACGTCTACGGCAGGATGACCCCCAGCCGGGTGAAGTCGGTCCTGGACGATTCCGTCCGGGGAGGGCAACAGGAATAATGACCTTCGCTGAAATCAAACAGAGATCTCTCTCTCGTTGGGAGACAAAACAGCGCACCGATAAGGTGCGCATTATTGTGGGCGCGGGCACCTGCGGCCAGGCCGCGGGCGCCAGGGCCGTCCTCCGGGCCATACAAGCCTCCCTGGCCAAACACAACCTGGATGCCAGCATAACCCAGGTGGGATGCATTGGCCTGTGCTATGCCGAGCCGCTGATGGACGTGGTCAAGCCCGGCCAGCCGCGCCTGTGCTACGGGAACGTGACCCCTGAGAACGCCGCTCAGATCATCGAAGACTACTTGCTAAGGGATAATCCCCGCCCGGACCTGGCCCTGGGCACCCTTGGCGAGGGCAACATCCCGGGCATCCCCAGCCTGAAAGACCACCCCGTGCTCGGTCCGCAGGTGAGGATCGCCCTGCGCAACTGCGGCAACCTGGACCCCAGGGACATTGATGGCTACATCGCCAATGGCGCGTACTCCGGACTGGTCCGGGCACTGAGCATGAAGCCGGAAGCGGTCATCGCCGAGATCAAGGAATCGGGTCTGAGGGGGCGGGGCGGGGCCGGCTTCCCCACCGGCTTGAAATGGGAGGCCTGCCGGAACGCCCCTGGCCAGCCCAAGTACCTGGTATGCAACGCCGACGAGGGAGACCCGGGCGCCTTCATGAACCGGGCGCTCCTGGAAGGCGATCCCCACGCCGTGCTCGAAGGCATGCTCATCGGTGCCCACGCCGTGGGCGCACGGGAAGGCTATATCTACGTCAGGGCGGAGTACCCCCTGGCCATCGAACACTTGAACACGGCCCTCGCCCAGATGCATGACTATGGCCTTGTAGGCGACAACATCGTGGGCTCCGGCCTGAGCTTCCATCTCAAGATAAAGGAGGGAGCCGGAGCCTTCGTCTGTGGAGAAGAGACCGCCCTGCTGGCCTCCATCGAAGGCAAGCCGGGCATCCCACGGGTGCGCCCTCCCTTCCCCGCCCAGGCCGGCCTCTGGGGCAAACCTACGGTCATCAACAACGTGGAGACCTGGGGCCACGTGTCCGCCATCATGCAAAAGGGCGCATCCTGGTTCGGCGGCTACGGCGCCAGGACGAGCAAAGGCACCAAGACCTTCTCGCTGGTGGGCAAGGTGGCCCGCACCGGGCTTATCGAGGTCCCCATGGGCATGACGCTGAGGCAGATTGTCTACGACATCGGCGGCGGGACCAGCAGCGGCAAGCCGCTGAAGGCCGTCCAGACCGGAGGGCCATCCGGGGGCTGCCTGCCCGCCAGCCTTCTGGACCTGTCCGTGGACTATGATTCCCTGGCCCAGGCCGGCGCCATAATGGGGTCCGGCGGCATGATCGTGGCCGACGAGGACACGTGCATGGTGGACCTGGCCCGCTATTTCCTGACCTTCACCCAGTCCGAGTCCTGCGGCAAGTGCGTCCCCTGCCGGCTGGGCACCCGCCAGATGCTGATGATCCTGGAGGATATCACCGCCGGGCGGGGCACCCCCGAGTCCATGGAACTGCTAGCGGAGCTGGCCGAGAGCGTCAAGGCTGGGTCCCTGTGTGGCCTGGGGCAGACCACGCCCAACCCCGTGCTCACCACCCTGCGCTACTTCCGGGACGAGTACGAGGCCCACATACGGGAGAAGCGCTGCCCCGCCCTGGTGTGCAAGGACCTGATCCAGTACTACATCCAGCCCGAGAAGTGCCGCGCCTGCATGATCTGCCTGCGCAACTGCCCGGTGGAGGCCATCTCCGGAGGCAAGAGGCAAGTGCACGTCATTGACCAGAGCAGGTGCACCAAGTGCGGCACCTGTATGGACGTTTGCCCCGAGAAGTTCAGCGCCGTGACCAAGCTGTCGGGTCAGCCCATTCCCGCGGCCACCCCAGCCGAACGTAGTGTCTGGCAATTAGGTTGACAACGAGAGAGTACGTTTTCGGCGTGAATCCTGTGAGGCCCCTTACGAGAGACTTATGATATATGTGCACAGCTCCTGACACTGCCATCGCCCCCAGACGGCCACCTCACCCTACCCTCTCCGCCTGCGGAGAGGGGCCGGAGGTGAGGTGGACTGTGCGCCATCAGCGTGTGACGATAGCCTGTCCACCTAGAGTCGTATCTGGGAACTGCGTTAAACGCGAGACAGTACGTTTTCGGCGTAAATCCTTGTGACGCCTTTCGCAAGTGAGCAATAATCCCGTACGCTAAGGAGATCAAGCAACATGGACCTGGTTACGCTGACCATTGACGGCCAGAAGGTCACCGGCCCTAAAGGCAAGTCGGTCCTGGAGGCGGCCCTGGACGCGGGCATTTACATACCCAACCTGTGCCATGACCCCGACCTCAAGCCCTTCGGCGCCTGCCGCCTGTGCGTGGTGGAGATCGAAGGCATGCGGGGGCTGCCTGCCTCGTGTACCGTGACCGCCACCGACGGGCTGACCGTTCGGACCGATGGACCCAAGGTGCATCAGGTGCAGAAGGTGGCTGTCGAGCTTCTGCTGGCCGACCACCCCATGGAATGCCTGACCTGTGCCGCCAGCGGCAACTGTGGCCTGTTGAGGGTGGCCTCCCACGTCGGCATTGACCATATCCGGCTCAAGAAGACCCAGCGTGACTATCCCATTGACGATAGCAACCCCTTCTTCTACCGGGACCTGGCCAAGTGCGTGCTCTGCGCTCGCTGTGTCCGGGCCTGCCAGGAGGTCGTCGGGGTAGGCGCCATAGACTTCGCCCACCGGGGCTACCAGCGGAA
Source organism: Chloroflexota bacterium (assembly GCA_016190505.1). Classification (GTDB taxonomy): domain Bacteria; phylum Chloroflexota; class Dehalococcoidia; order JACPQK01; family JACPQK01; genus JACPQM01. Next base: position 18,264 of record JACPQM010000082.1, read on the forward strand.
GGTGGCCACGTTCGGTGACCGGCCCCTGGCCGAGTCGCGCTGCGAGTCTTGCGGTGAGTGTGTGGTCCGCTGCCCGGTGGGCGCCCTGGTCCCCAAGAGGCGGGCCAAGCCCTCCCGCGAGGTCAAGACAGTGTGCGCCTACTGCGGTGTGGGCTGCGGCATGTACCTGGGTGTCCGGGGAAATACCGTGGTCAGTGTGCGTGGCGACCGGCAGAGCCCGGTGAACCATGGCCTTCTGTGCGTCAAGGGCCGCTTCGGCAACGATTTCATTAACCACCCCGACCGTCTGACCACCCCACTGGTCAGGAAGGACGGAGAGCTACGCCCCGCCACCTGGGACGAAGCCCTGGATGTGGTGGCGTCCCGGCTGAAGGAGTACCCCGGGGACGCCTCGGCGGCCATCGCCTCGGCCAAGGCCCCCAACGAAGACAACTACGTCATACAGAAGTTTGCCCGGGCGGTGATGGGCACCAACAACGTTGACCACTGTGCCCGTCTCTGACATGCCCCTACAGTGGCCGGTCTGGCCACCAGCTTCGGCAGCGGCGCGATGACCAACAGCATCGCTGAGATCGGGGACGCCGCCTGTGTCCTGGCCATTGGCACCAACACCACGGAGGCCCATCCCATAATCGGTCACCAGGTGAAGCGGGCCGTGCGTCAAGGGGCCAAGCTCATCGTGATCAACCCCCGCTGGATAGACCTGTGCCGCTTTGCCACCGTCTGGTTGCGGCAGCAGCCAGGGACGGACGTGGTACTTCTGGGCGCAATCATGAGGGTGATCCTGGAGGAGGGCCTGGCGGATAGGGCCTTCCTTGATGAGCGCTGCGAGGACTTCGAAGCATTCCAGAGGTCCCTGGGCGCCTTCGACCTGGACACCGCGGAGAAGGTCACGGGTGTGCCTCGGGAGAAGGTCCGAGAGGCGGCCCGGCTCTATGCCGGCACTCGCCCGGCCTCCATCCTCTACGCCATGGGCATCACCCAGTCGTCCCACGGCACGGACAACGTTTTTGCCCTGGCCAACCTGGCCATGCTCACCGGGAACATCGGCAAGCCCTCCTCTGGCGTCAACCCCTTGCGGGGTCACAACAACGTCCAGGGGTCTTGCGACATGGGCTGCCTGCCCAACGTCTACACGGGCTACCAGGCCGTGGTTGACCCCGCCGTCAAGGCCAAGTTCGAGACAGCCTGGGGGGTAGCCTTGAAGGACAAGCCTGGCCTGACCCTGACCGAGATCTTCAGCGCTGCACACAGGGGCGATATCAAGGCCATTTACCTGGTGGGCGAGAACCCGGTGCTGAGCGACCCCGACGCCAGCCATGTCCGGGAAGCGCTGGAACGAGTGGAGTTCCTGGTGGTCCAGGACATCTTCCTCACCGAGACTGCCCGCCTGGCCGACGTGGTGCTGCCGGCGGCATCCTTCGCCGAGCGGGACGGCACCTTCACCAACACAGAACGGAGGGTGCAACGGCTACGGAAGGCTGTGGAGCCTCCCGGGCAGGCCCGTCCCGACTGGTGGACCACCTGTGCTATCGCTAAGAAGATGGGGGCGAAAGGCTTCGACTTCAAGGAAGCCTCCGAAATCATGTCCGAGATCGCCCGGGTCACTCCCAGCTACGGGGGTGTTAGCTTCGACCGGCTGGACAACGGCGGGATCCAGTGGCCCTGTCCCGCTTACGACCATCCCGGTACGCCCATCCTGCACCAGGGCCGCTTTACCCGCGGCAAGGGACGCTTCACTCCCCTGACCTACCGTGCCTTCCTGGAGCAACCCAGCCCCCAGTTCCCCCTCCTGCTCACCACCGGTCGCGTCCTGTACCACTTCCACACCGGCACCCTTACCCGGAAGGTCGAAGGTTTGGAGAAACTACGCTCCGAGGAGCTGGTGGAGATGAACCCGGCGGATGCTGCTAACCTGGCCATCAAGGACGGGGACCTGGTCGAGGTCGCTTCAGTGCGTGGGAGCGTGAGGGCGCGGGCCAGGGTCACAGACCACTCCCCCGAGGGGCTGGTGGCCATGACCTTCCACTTCGCCGAGAGCGCCACCAACCTGCTCACCAACCCGGCCCTGGACCCCATCGCGAAGATACCTGAGCTAAAGGTCTGCGCCGTGCGCGTGGGGAAGAAGCCGTAGAGGGCGACCCGGCGGGTCGCCCTCCCCCATGGGATGCGCCACGGCCGAGGACCTCCGTGAAGAAGCACGGAAATATGTGTAGGGGCGAAGCATCGGGGGCATCGAGCCCTGGCACTAAGTCCAGATGATGGCCCGATGCTTCGCCCCTACGTGCCCCCCTCGGCCTGGATGACGGCCTGCCACCAGCCGTAGAGCGGGTCCCGCTCGCCGGGCGCATAGCTTGCACCCGCCTGCATGGCGAGCATCGCCGCCCGCAAGTCGGAATGGGAGATCGAAGCTTCGTCGGCCCAACGTTTCAGCAGCTCGAGGGTTGAGGCCAGCGGAACACTGGGGACACGCTCTACGATGACCCTTCGTGCCTTGCGGTCGTCGGTAGCCACGGCACAACCTCGGTGCAGCGCCAGAGCAACCGTGATCGCCTCGCCATCATCCACGAGGGCAGCCAGGTCCACGAACGTAGCCTCTTCCTCCTGGTGCTCCAGGCGAAGCACCAGGACCAGGCCCTCCGCTATGAGAGGAGACAGGTCCACAGGAACCCGTTCCTCTCGCGCCTCCCCTGGGCCCGGGCACCAGACATAGAGGGCCTCTTGTTCCACCACGTACTCGGCAACCCCCAGACGACGTGACTGCGCCGCCGCGATATCCCGGAAACGGCCCGTCGCGTAGAGGTTGAGCAGACAACTCGCATCCAGTAGTAGGAGATCTTGAGGTTGGGTCAACGTATGCTGCTGGCAAGGTCTACGGCCAGGGAAGCAACCTTCCCTTCGTCCAGGACATGGGGTAGGTGGGTCAACGCCTGGACGGTCCGCCGTGCCTGCACTCGGTCCACTCGCAACAGGCGAGCCAGCTCACCCTCTGTTAGGTTGCCCTCCTGGTAGGCGCGGACAGCCAGGAACTGGTAACGAACAGGAAGCGTCCGGTCGTCATGAGGGTACGGAGTCAACCCCAATTGCACCTGTGCCTCGCGGACCTTGAACCCCCGGTCGCGCAGGCGCTCCCACGTCCCACTAGGTAGAAGGCGAAGGCCCTCCAGGCGCAACATCATGGCTTCTACGGAAACGAAATAGTAGTGAGCGACCCGGCAGACCTCGGCGGCAGTGATCTTGCCTCCGGAGACACGCGACATCTCGTTGAACCGCCGTTGCAGGCCAGCGGCTGGCATGAGGAAGGAGCCAGCAAACGCGTGGGCAAACCGTTCGGAAGCCGGCACGCGCTCGTACGCTGCCAGGACCGATATCTCCGGCCGGAAGCGGCTAGTCAGGAAGTGCCCGTACTCGTGGGCCATGGACCATCGCCGCCGCCCTTCAGGATGGAGGGCATTAACAGCAACGCATCCCCCCAGTCCCACGGTGTAAGCAAAAACGCCGGCTACACGAGACGGAAGTGAGACATAGAAGGTCCGTAGACCAACATCGCTTTCCAGCAGCTCTCTCAGGTTGAGGACAGGTCCATCTCCGAGTCCCAGGCGGTTCCGCTCAGCGGAGGCTACGTTCTCCGCAGCCGGCTCGGGAGCCACTACCCCCAGGGGATACTCAGGAGGGTACATTAGACTTTCATGCACCCCGTTCAGTCTTTCCAAGTACTGGTAGTCCTCGCAGAGACGCTGGAATTCCCCCACGGCGCGCTGTAGCTCCGACTGGGCAAGCCCAGAACCCGCGCTCGCCAGAGTAGCGCGGAACTGGACAGCGAAGTCCGCCATGGGCTGCCGAGGGCCAACGAGGTCGCCCACGGGCCTAGCATACAGTTTCGCCATCCGGACTAACTCAGCAGGGCGGATGCGCCTCTCTCCCTTTTCCAGCGCGGTAACGGTGGTCCGCGCCACGGCTAAGGACTCGGCAACTTGCTGCTGCGTAAGTCCTCGCGCTTTTCTCGCCTCTTGGAGTCGCCGTCCCAGGACTCTCGGATCAATGGACTCCAGGATGTGCTCGTGCATAGACATCTCCAGGCGGTCCTCTTCTGGCATTGTGAACCTCCAGGCGTAGTGTACAGGGCTGTTCTGACAATGTCAAATTTCAACTCATCATGCCTGCCCTGCATGTCAGCTAGCGGTGTCGCCCACCGGAAGGGGTTGCAGACCGTGAGGGCCGCATGTCTGGCGCTGGTGCGTCTTCGCAGGAAACGCGAAGGCCAGGCGCTGAGAACTGCTAGACCACCGAAGGAACGTCCTGAGGCGGCAAGCCTGAGTGGCGGCAGACCACGGAGCTAAAGGTCTGCGCCGTGCGCGTGGGGAAGAAGCCGTAGAGGGCGACCCGGCGGGTCGCCCTCCCCCGTGGTTGGCCCGGGCGGCCCGGTGGTTGCCCTGGGCCCCCGGCGGCTACGTCGCCAGGCCCAGGCGCACGCCCAGGATGGCGGCATGGGTCCGGTCGGAGCAGCCCAGCTTGCCCATGATGCTCTGCACATGCTTCTTGACCGTAACCTCCGCCAGGTTCAGGCTGGCGCAGATTTCCTTGTTGCCCTGCCCTTGGGCCAGCAGCCGCAAGACTTCCATCTCTCGGGGCGTGAGACGGCTCAGAGCCGATGAGGCCTCCGTATCCCCTGGTTCCTGGCGTAAGGGCATGATCCCCTGAATGGCTCGGACCAGCAGAGCGCTGCGCAGCATGACGCCCCCGTCCATGGCCGCCTTCACGGCGTGACACAGCAGGTCGCGCGAGGCGTCCTTAGTCAGATACCCGGCGGCGCCGGACCTGACCGCCTCTACGATGTACATCTCGCTATCGTACATGGTGAGCATAATGATGCAGATAGACGGGTGGTTCTTCTTGATCTGCTGTGTAGCCTCGATGCCGTTCATCCCCGGCATGCGGATGTCCATGAGGACTACGTTGGGCGACAGGGCATTGCTCTTTTCAATGGCTTCTTCGCCACTGGCCACTTCACCGACCACCTCAATACCTGGCTCGCTGGCCAGCATGTTCCGCAGCCCCTCGCGGACCACCGGATGATCGTCCACCAGCAATACCTTTACGTTGCCTTTCATGGAGTTAGCCCCCTTCGGTGATGGCAATGCCTGGCACCCACACCCGCACCGTGGTCCCTCTCCCAGGGATGCTACCTATGTCGCAGGTCCCGCCGGCTAGCTCAGCCCGGCGCTGCAAGCTCATCAGGCCGCCCACTCGCCTGCGCGCCAGGGTCGTGGCCACATCGAAGCCCACCCCATTGTCTCTCACCTCGAAGTCCACTCCCTGCGGGGTGGCCTCGAGCGATACCACCACCTCGTTGGCCTGGGAATGCCGGCGGATGTTGACTAAAGCCTCGTGCAGGATACGATAGAGGGCGATCTCCATATCCCGAGGCAAGCGTAGCCTGGGGGTCAGCTTGCTCCTCGTGCGGCACTTCATGTCCTCGCTCAGGCGGCGCAGCTCCTCTTCCACCAGGGGCACCAGCCCCAGCTCATCGAGGACCGGGGGATGCAAATCGTTCATGATGGTGCGGGCCTCGCGGATGGCCTCCCGTGTCAACATAGAGCTGCGCACGGCCAACTGGCGGATCTCCGGCGATGAATGGGCCAGCGCCTCCAGGGCCTGAAGCTGCTGGAAGACCGAGGCCAGAGTTTGAGCGATGCGGTCATGCACCTCATAGGCCAACCACTCCCGCTCTTCCTCGTGGGCGCGCATGGCCAGCCCCAGATCGCTGTGCCGGCGCTTCTCCAGCTCCGCCAGCCGTTGGGACACCGCCTGGCGCTCCATGCCCTCCCTGGCCCACATCAGCACAGGCACGAGCGCCACGACAACCTCGGGAGACACCGCACGAGGGGCACTGGGAAGCTCCACAAGCCCCAATTGAAGGGCCAGGGTCCCTCCTGACGGCAACGGGCCACAGGCGCAGGCCGACAGGTAGGCAGGGCTTTCCGGTGCGCCTATGGCGACCACGGGCGCACCCGCGTCGCTGTCCAGGCGCTGGCAGCAGGCCATAGACAGGAACACCTGTGCGCTGCCATCGCCGGGCCACTCCTTCCCGGTGCAGGCGCAGGGCCCATTGCCTGACAACATTAGCAGGCGTACATTGTCAACCTGTGCCAGTTGGCACAGCCTCTGAAGGCTTGCGGCCAAGCCCTGGTCCCAATATGACTGTTGCGGTGGCTGCACACCCGGCCCCCAACTCGCTACAGCATTCCAGGCACGCCGCCCCTCTTTGCGACGCTACGCACCCACTAGACGGTCCATTTGGCACCTAGCCGGCGCCGTTGGCCTAGCGCAAGTAAGCATACGGTGTGAGAACGGAGAGAGTAAGGGTTGACTTGCAGCCAACTAACGTCATGCGCCAGGCCTTAACTGGTCTATCCGGCTCTCGGTGCTGGCATATTACCATCTTGAAAAAATTACTCCCTCCACACAGAGACATACTAAAGCTAGCGGCGGTGGACAGTATAGTAACATATTACCCATGAGTCAACATCCCCGAGTGTGCATCCCAGGACGTAGTCACGTTCGGGAACGCGGATGGAACGGTGAACCGTATGGTGTGTTGGCCATTTCCTACGTCTTCTGCCTGCACGACGTAGGAGCGCCCCTACGCTAGACATCCCCATCACCACGTCTACGCTGCCCAGAAAGGCTGGCAGCACACTGTAGCGGCCGCCCCTACGTCTGCTATTTGACTTTGACGTGGTCCTGGTATGCATCCTCCCGTATACCCCTGTTGTATCCCTGGGCGTCTGGTGAACAAGCCGGACCGGTGCTACGGTAGGTCAGTCGTGGCCACGGCGGCGAGTGGGGAGCCCGTTGTGCCGTGGGCCACAGCCTAGTGGGGCACCGGCTTGACAAAGGAGGCATAAGGAATGGCTGTAGAGAAGTCCATGGCATCAGCCAGCCTGGCCGAGGTAGTGGACCGCATCCTGGACAAGGGTGTGGTCGTGGACGCCTGGGTCCGGGTCAGCCTGGTAGGTATCGAAATCCTGGCCATCGAGGCCAGAGCCGTGGTGTCCGGCGTGGACACCTTCCTCAAGTACGCAGAGGCGGTAGGCCTTACGGCGGCGGCCGCCTAGTTTCAGCACTACGGGTCTCCGGGTGGCCCGCCCAGACCGGACTCTCATCACCGGGCTCCCCTCTGCGGTCAGCGCTCTAGGGGCTACCGACCGTCGGACACCAGAGGTGCAAGTGGGTCCTCCGGCCGGGTGGCGCCACTCGGAGACTCCAATTGTATAGCGTAGCCGGCAATTGTCAATCCGGGCCGGCCGACAGACCAGGAGCTGAGGTCCCAGCGGCAACCCTTGGGCCTCACCTCCGTTGAGTCAACAAAGGGGGGAATATATGTCGTTCGAAGACGTGCGGGCCCTCACCCAGGGCATCTTGAAGTCCCAGGAGACCAGGGCAGCGGGGCTGGCCGCCCTGCACGCTCAGACTCAGGCCCAGTTGCACGGGGCCCAGGCCCAGCTACAGCAGGGCCAGCGGGACCTCCAGGCGCTGGCCCACCGCCTGCACACCGACCTGGCCAACATGCGGGCTAACATGCGGCAGGGTGATGTCCAGCGGCAGGCTGCTGTCAACGACTGGATGAAAAACGTGGTGGCCGCGCATGACACCATGGCTAGGCAGCAGCACGCCCATCTGGCCCACTTCTGCACGGAACTGAGGCAAGGGGAGGCCCAACGCAGCTCCAACGTAAGTTCCTGGATTGCGCAGACGGCCAGCGACCGCCAGGCCATGGGACAGACGCAGCGCGCCAACCTGGGCAAAGCACGGTCCGACCTGGCGCAGGGCGAACAGAGGCGCAGTGCGGCAACCCATTCCTGGCTCCAGGCTGTGGCTGCTGCCCAGCAGACGATGGCGAACCAGCAACGGTCCAGCCTGGCCAAGACGCGGTCCGACCTGGCACGGACGCGCTCGGAGTTGGCCCGGAACGAGGCGCGGCGCAGCGGCGAGGCCAACGGCTGGCTGGGCAAGATAGCCACCTCGCGAGCCGCCGGCCACGCCGAGTGGCGGCGCATGGAAGAGGCGCTTCATGCCAAGAAGTTGCAGGGCGCGGTAGCCCCGGCGCCACCCGCGGCGCCGCCTCCCCCCGAGGCGCTCTCGGAGGAGGAGGCCATAGCCCGGGTGCAGGTGGGCCAGATGACCCCGGAGTTCGCCAACCTGCGCTCGCGGGCCTTTGACTATCTGGCCAACCGCCCGGATGGCACCCGGCTTGTGGAGATGGAACAGGCCCTGGGGGTAAGCCGGATCCACATGGCCCGGGTGGTGGGCAGCCTGATGGACGAGGGCAAAGCTGAGAAACGTGACTTGCTCTACTTCGCCATATAGGGGCACGTGCGGGCGGGCACAGAGTCCCGCCCCTACGGAGACACCGCCATACTGTAGGGGAGGAACTCCATGTCCTCCCCTACGGGGTGTAAGGGGGTAACACCGATGGTATCTGAAGGAATGCCCACACTGCTCCAGCCACGACGCCTGCCCAACTTCGTGGAGACGCCCTTCGTCCGCAGCCTCGTGGACCGGGCCCTCACCTACATTGCGGCTGGCTTCCCCGTGCACTTCCGAGGCACCTCGGGCACGGGCAAGACCACCCTCGCCCTGCACGTGGCCAGCAGGATAGGGCGGCCGGTGGTGATGATCCATGGAGACGAGGAGTTCTCCACCTCCGACCTGGTGGGCGGCGAGCATGGATACCGGATGACCAAGGTAATTGACAACTTCATACACTCGGTGCTCAAGACCGAGGAGGACATGAGCCGCCGCTGGATGGACAACCGCCTCACCGTGGCCTGCCGCTACGGTCTTACCCTTGTCTACGACGAGTTCACCCGCTCCCGCCCCGAGGCCAACAACGTGCTCCTCTCGGTGTTGCAGGAGAAGATGCTAGACCTGCCCGCGGCCCGGGAGGGCGAAGGCTATCTACGGGTCCACCCCGAGTTCACCGCCATATTCACCAGCAACCCGGAGGAGTATGCCGGCGTCTATCGCAGCCAGGATGCCCTGCGGGACAGGATGATCACCCTGGACCTGGACCAGTTCGACGAGGAGACGGAGGTCGCCATAACCCAGGCCAAGTCTGGGATTGGCCGGGCTGACGCGGAGAGGATCGTCCGCATAGTGCGCGGGCTGCGGGAGTCCGGGGCCTGTGAGTTCGCCCCCACCGTGCGGGGCTGCATCATGGTCGCCCGGTCCCTCCGCGTGGCCAATGGCTCTATCGCCACAGCTAATGGCCTGTTCCGGCAGTTGTGCCTGGACATCCTGGCCTCCGAGTCCTCACGAGGAGGCGGCAGCAGCCACAGCGCCAGGGTCAGGCAGGTGCTTAGCGAACTGATAGACCTGCACCAGGACAGCGACGGGAACCGGTTAGACGCGCTGCCCGTCCTGGGTCACCAGGCAGAAAACTAAAGGAGCGTCCCATGAGAAGCATTACCGAGCTAAAGAGCCTGGGCGACATCAGGACCACCATAAGCACCCACGCCCGCTCCACGCCCCGTCACAAGGGCACCACCTACCTGGAGATACTATCGCTGGGCATGGAGAGGCAAAGGCTTCAGGCCGAGTTAGCAGCTATTGCCAAACGGCAGCATCGCATTGAGGCCCGCGTGGCCGAGATCAACACGGCCATACTCAAGCTGGTGAACCAGGTCGAGGAGGAGAGCTCCTCTGTGTCCAGCCCTCCGCCATCCCCAGCCAGGGGGACGCCGGCGCCGAACTTGTCAAGCATTCCTCCCAAGTCCAGGATGATGAGCCTGGAGTACTAGCAAGCAGTTTGGTGGTTCGGAGAGAAATGGGCAAATCACCGCGAAAGCTCCGAAAGAAACAGCTTCTGGCGCCCCGGATGGCGGTGCGGGTGGCCAGCCTGCCCTCCGACGCAGTGGACTGGGAGGCGCACCCGGCGGCCTGGACGTTGCTCCGTCAGCGGCCGGAGCCGCCGCTGTCAACCGGAGTTACGGAACCGACCCTCCAAGTCCAACCGGTTGAACTACACGTCCTGGGGTACATGGACGACATAGAGTGGGAACCTGTCACTTGGGACGCCGGCAGGCAAGACCAGAGCCTGGCGCGGGGTGAGGCCAGTGTGTCCACCTTCGCCCGCCGTCTAATGGCCCTGGAAAGGTCCAGGACACGGCGTGCCAAGCCCCTGAACCTGGAAAGGCGCTCTCGAGGCAGGGAAGGCGCAAGCGCTGAAGGCAGGCGGACCTGGCCCGGGCTGGGCTAGCTGGGAGGTCGGGGAGTGGGTGCCATCCAGATTCACTGCATCATGGAAGAGCCTGGTGACTTGCCGTCCGTTCCGCCCGTGGTCGGCAACGCCGTGCGCCTGCTGACCGGCAACGGCCTGTGCTGCGCGGTGAGCGATGGCGATGGGGCGGATGTGGCCTCGCTACCCAGGGAAAACCTGGTGCGACGTCTACTGGCCCACCAGAGCGCTATTGAGCAGGTTACGGGCAATCGCTCAGTGCTCCCCGTCAAGTTCGGCACTATCCTGGCCAGTCCCCTCGAGGCCGAAGACATGCTTGCCCAGGGCCGTGAGCGACTGCTGAGCGCACTGGCGGCTGTGCGGGACAGGGTAGAGATCGAGGTGGCTGCTACCTGGGATCTACAGCAGGCGCTACGCGAAGTCAGTCAGCAGCCGGAGGTGTTGCAGGCCAGGGAGTCAGTGGCGCAACAGGGCCAGCCCACCATCGAGGACAAGCTGCGTTTAGGCCAGGTGGTCAAGGCGTGCCTGGACCGTCGCCGGGACAGCTACCGCCAGCGCATGGTGGAGCACCTCGAACCCCTGTGCCTGGCCACTGCGCCACACCCCCTGGTCTCCGACCAGATGGTCATGAACGTAGCCTTCCTCCTGGACAGGTCCCGGCAACTGGAGTTCGACGAGCGCGTCAGAGAGCTGGACCGGCTGTTCGACAACGAGATCGCCTTCCGTATCGTTGGGCCGTTGCCACCCTACAGCTTCAGCACGGTCGAGATAGTCCACATCGCCCCGGAGCAGATCGAAGCGGCCAGGTCTACGCTCGGGCTGGGAGAAACCCTGTCGGAGGCTGAGGTGAGGAGGGCCTACCGTCAGGCTGCCGCTGCTTGCCAGCGGGCGCTCGACGGCGGCGAGGACCACGCCGCGAAGGTCCGGCTGGCCCAAGTCCGCCAGGCCCAGGACCTGCTTGTGGGCTGTTGCCGCTGCCCGGAACCACAATGGAGCGCCGGGAAAAACGTCTTCGTTGTCAATATCGTGGGACCAACCGGGGAAGAGGTCGCCTCCGTCCGCTACGGCAAGGGAGCACCCGGCGTGTGGGCGAGGGTGTGATGGACAGCCAGGGTAAGTACCTGTACTGTATCATCAGGTGCCCGCACGAGCGCACCTTCGACAGCGTCACTCCCATGGGTAACATGCCTGTACCCGTGTTCACGGTCCCCCACGATGGCCTGTCCCTGGTGGTGAGCGACTCGCCAGTGCAGCAGTACGAGACCACCCGGGCCCACATGATGGCCCACGAGCGCGTCCTGGAAAGGGTGATGAAGGAGCACAGCCTCCTACCCGTCCGCTTTGGGACCGTGGCCGACCCTGGCGTCACCATCCAGGGCTTACAGAAGCTGCTCCAGACGCGGGTCCAGGAGTTCCACCAGCTTTTGGCAGACATAGACGGGAAGGCGGAGTTGGGCCTCAAAGCCCTGTGGCAGGATGAGAAGGCGATCTTCAGCGAGGTGTTGGCCGAGAACCCATCCATACGGAGGTTGCGCGACTCGCTGGCGGGCAGGCCAGCACAAGCGGTGCGCTACGAGGGCATCCGCCTGGGGCAGATGGTCAAAGACGCCCTGGAGCGCAAGCGCAAGGGCGAGGCAGCCCACATCCTGGCCCAGGTCCAGCCCATAGCTGTGCGCACCCGGGAGAATGTGGTGGTGGGCGACCGCATGGTGCTGAATGCGGCTTTCCTGGTGGAGACCACCCGGGAGGGCGAGTTCGACCAGGCAGTGCGCCGCCTGGAGCAGGGGCTGGGGCAGCGGTTGGCCTTCAAGTACGTGGGGCCTGTGCCGCCCTACAACTTCGTGAACATCGTGGTAAACTGGGAGCGCCTGTAGACGTGGGGTTCTTCTCTGCCTTGCTCACCTTACCCGTAATGGGAGCACCCAGGCTAACGCACTGGCTGGCCCATACCTTGGGAGAGGAGGCCATGCGCCAGTACCTGGATGAAGGCCCCGTGCGGGCCGAGCTCCTGGAGCTCCAGCAACGCTATGACGCGGGCGAGATCAATGAAGACGACTACGACCGGGCGGAGAAGGCGCTCCTGGAACGCCTCAGCACCCTCCGGGAGCTGAAGGCGCAGTTGGGTTAGACACTCCAACGGCAGATGGGGGAGCACATATGAGTCCTGAGATGGGGATGCCCGAGGTGATAGATCGGGCCAGGCAACAGATGGCGCAGGTCACTGGGCTGAAGCCCGTCACGATCACCGGAGCCCACAGAGATGCCGAGGGCTGGCACGTCGGCATAGAGATGCTGGAGATGTCACGGATACCGCCCGCCACCGATGTGTTGGGAAGATACGAGGTGCTCCTGGATGACCGCGCTTGCATGGTCAGCTTCGACCGCAAACGTACCCGGCTGCGTGGCGAGCCTTTGCAGGAACAGTAGACCTGGACCGGCGGTCCGGGTAGCCCACATGGGCCCCAGTAGCAACGGAACACAGGTGGTTTCAGCCGTACGGTGTCCCTGGAAGAAGAAGGAAGGTAACAGCGATGGCCGGACCGTTAGGACACGATAGCACGGGCACCCTGGCCGACGTCATTGACCGGATCCTGGACAAGGGCCTGGTCATCAACGCCGACATTACGGTCTCTGTGGTGGGGGTCGAGCTACTGGGCATCAAGATCCGGGCGGCCCTGGCCTCCTTCGAGACCGCGGCCCAGTACGGTCTGGAGTTCCCCTCGGGGACCAGGCTGCCGCAACGGGCGGGCGAAAGCACAACGCCGGTCTCCGGCAACGGCCACGGACCAGTCCCCGTGTCACTTCAATAGCAGGGCCCCGGGCTACGGACTTCAGGCTACAGGGGGTAGGATAGATGCCTGACGAAAAAGCCAAAAAAAAGAAGGGGCCAGTTTCCGGTGATATTCTCGGCGGGTCACTGGACATCCTGGGCCTGAAAATAGACCTGGGCGATCTGCTGTCCGCGCCCGAGCAGCTTGCCGGACGCCTGGAGGAGCTGCGAGAGAAGCTCAAGGCGGCCGGTGGCAAGGAATCCCTGTCCGATGAGGAATGGCGCAGTGGCGCCGTCAGCGGTCACATCCGGGTCAGGGACCTCTCCGGCGAGAGGGAGTTCCACGTAGGCACCACGGGCAGGCACAGGGCCAGGCCCGCCGCAGAGCGCCCCGGCCCTCCCGAGGTTGACCAGCCGCCCCTGGACATCTTCGATGAGGCGGGGCAGGTCACTGTTGTGGCCGACGTCCCCGGAGTCAACCTTCAGGACCTCGATCTGGACCTGCAAGGCAATGCCCTGACCATCTCCACCAAGCCCAGGTCACGCCGCCAGTACCGCAAGAGCGTGCAACTCGATGCGGATGTGGACCCGGACAGCATGTCAGCCACCTGCCGCAACGGCGTGCTGGAGGTGAGCCTCCAGAAGCGCAGCGCAACAAGTCCATGATCGTTGACCTGGACGAGAAAGACCTCAAGAACGGCGTGCTGGGGCTGGTAGTGGCCCTGGTGGAGATCATCAAGGAGACTCTGCGCCTCCAGGCCGTGAAGCGCATGGAGGCCGGCAGCCTGACCCCGGCGGAGGTGGAGAGGCTGGGCGAGGCCCTCATGGACCTGGAGTCCGCTATCGAAAAGATAAAGCTGGAGACGGGAGTGTCCGAGTCCGTGAAGGCAGTCCGGGAGGGCCTGGACCGTGTCGTGGAGGATGTCGTGGGCACCCTGGTAGACCCTGCCCGCTGGGAGGCGCCCCAGGCCGTGGGAGATCATGTCCCTGTCTAGTATTGGCCCTGGCACCGCCTCGACCGCTCCTGAGCCGGACACCGAGCGAGCCGCGCGTTATGTCTACTGTCTCGCCGCCATAGGCGAGCCCGCCAGCCTGGGCGCCATTGGCATCGAGGGCCGCGAGGTGTACACAGTGGTGCACCGCAGCCTGGGCGCCCTCGTACACGACGGCCCACCACGGCCCTACGAGACGCGGGACCAGGAACAGGCTGCGGGCTGGGTGCTGGCCCACCATCGCGTGGTGGAGGCTGCCTGGCAGCGCTGGGGAACAGTGCTTCCCATGACCTTCAACACCCTCATTGCGCCCGCGGAGAAGGGGGCTCATGACAGCCTCCTGGCCTGGTTGGGGACGGAGCACGACTCCTTGAAACGCAGGCTGGATGCCTTCGCAGGCAAGGCGGAATACGGGGTACAGGTCTCCTGGAACACCGCGCATTTCGCCCGGCAGGTGGCCCAGACCGACCCCGAGGTCAATGCTCTCGAGAAGCAGATAGGCTCCCAGTCCCGTGGCCTGGCCTACATGTACCGCCAGAGGCTGGAAAGCCTGGTAAGAAAGGGAGTCGAGGCCCGGGCCGCTCTCGAGTTCAAGGAGCTTTATTCCCGGATCAGCCAGTGCGTGGACCAGGCCCGCATCGAGAAGACCAGGGTCGCCGAAGGCGAATGGGCGATGCTCTTGAACCTCTCCTGCCTGGTGTCTGTGGGGCGTGTCCCGGGTCTGAAGGCCCAGTTGGACCGGATAGAGAGTACAGATGGCCTGTCCGTGCGCCTGGCCGGGCCCTGGCCTCCCTACAGCTTCTGCTAGGTGTCGGAAGAGTTGTCTACCGGGCTTATGCCCCAGACCGGAGCCACCCTGGTGGACCTGCTGGACCGCGTCCTGGACCGGGGCGTGGTGATCAACGCTGACATTATCATCTCGCTGTCCGGCGTACCCCTTATCGGCATCAAACTGAGGGCGGCCATCGCTGGCATGGAGACCATGGTCCAGTACGGCATGATGAGAGACTGGGACCAAAGCATTCGCGCCAACGCCACCATTGGGGATAGGCCACTGCGTGGGAGGGCCGCCTCGGGCATCACCGCCTAGCGGCACAACATGACCAGAGCCATCGGCATTGACCTGGGCACCACTTACACGGTGGTAGCCACCCTGGACCACGGCAGACCCCGGATCATACCCAACGCTCGTGGGCAACACCTCACCCCCTCCGTCGTTTCCTTCCTGCCGGACGGAACGCCCCTGGTAGGCCAGCCCGCTAAGGTGCAGGCCACCGCCGACCCCAGCCGGAGCATAGCCTCCATCAAGAGGCACCTGGGGTCCGACTACAGGGTCCACGTAAACGGCTGGGACTACACGCCCGTCGAGGTCTCCAGTCTCATCCTGCGCCATGTGGTGGCTGACGCCGAGCGCTACCTCGGCGAGCCCATAGACCGGGCGGTGATCACCGTGCCAGCCTACTTCAACGACCGTCAACGCCAGGCCACCCGCGAGGCCGCCACGCTGGCCGGGATTGAGGTGCTGAGGCTGCTTAGCGAGCCCACCGCTACGGCCCTGGCCTACGGACTGCAAAGAGAGGACGCCCACACCGTTCTGGTCTGGGACCTGGGTGGTGGCACGTTCGACGTCTCCATCCTGGACCTGGGAGACGGCGTCTTCGAGGTGCGGGCAGTGAGCGGGGACACCTGGCTGGGCGGCGACGACTACGACCGTAGGCTGTCAGAGTACCTCTCCGGAGAATACGAGCGGCTAAGTGGCCGAACCTATCCGATGGACGCTGGCATAAGGCAGCAGCTCAGGGAGACGGCGGAAACGGCCAAAATAGAGCTGTCTACCTCCGAGCGAGCCGTCGTGGCCGTGCCGAGTGATGCCAGGCCGGTGGATGTGGAGCTGACCCGCGCCCAGCTCGAGCACCTCACCGCCGACTTGCTCCAGCGCATGGTAGTGTGTACCGACCAGGCCCTGCGTGACGCCGGGCTCACGCCCGAGGACATAGACCGCGTGGTCCTGGCTGGTGGGGCCACCAGGATGCCGACGCTGCGCCGGAGGGTACGGGGCATGTTCGGCAAGGAGCCGTACCGCTACCTCGACCCGGACGAGGTGGTGGCCATGGGGGCGGCCATCCAGGCAGGCATGCTCATCGGCCTGGTGGACAAAGCCGTGCTGCTGGACGTGCTGCCCCTGTCCCTGGGCATCGAAACCCAGGGTGGACTCACGACCAGACTGATTCCCAGAAACACCCCCCTGCCGGCGACGGCGGGGCGCATCTTCACCACGGCAGCCGACTACCAGACGTCCATGGACTTGCATGTGCTTCAGGGGGAGCGAGCGCTGGCCGTGGACAACGTGTCCCTGGGCCAGTTCCGGCTAGACGGCCTAGCGCCCGCCCACCGCGGGTCCGCCAGGGTGGAAGTTAGTTTCGAGGCAGATATGGATGGCATCGTCCACGTCTCAGCCGTGGACCTTGCCAGCGAGCACGAGGTATGCGTGACTGTAACCTCTACCAAGCTCCTGGACGCGCACGAGATCGCGCGCCTGGCGGAGGAAGCCCGGTCCAGGGCAGAAGAGGACCGCGTCAGACAGAACCACATACAGGCCGACATAGAGGCCGCTTCCGCCCTGTCCGCCGCCGAGATGGCGTTGACCTCGGGCGCATGTGTCGGCATCCAGGAAGTCGAGGATGCAGCAAGCCAGCTCCGAGAGGCTATGGCCACCGGCGATGGCCAACGCCTGAGAGACCAAAGCGAGCAACTGCGCCGCCTGCTGGGCGTGCCTCACCACGCCTGACACTAGCCTCCCCCGTAGTCTCTTGCCACCAGGCTGACCGGCAACGCCTCCCACACGTGTCATTGACACCAGTTCATACACGTGTTATAACATAAGGTGATGGTGAGAAATCGAGACACCCGCATCAGGGACTTGCGACTCCGGTTGGGCCTGTCCCAGGAGGGGTTCGCCAGGCTCCTCGGCGTCTCCTGGCAGTCCGTGCGGCGCTGGGAAAGCGGCCTGACCAGGCCGTTGCCGATTATCAACCTCAAGCTCAACGAGCTGGAGCGCAAGGTCCAGGAACAGCAAAAGTCAGGAGATACTGCCATGAAAGGGAGCAAGAGGGATGCCAACGTCGGCGTGGACGTAGGTCTGGGCGGGCTGTTCAAGGGCATTGGCAGCCTGCTGGACGTGGTCTCCAGAATGGAGGAAGCGGGCAAGGAACAATACTCGCGCTCCGGCGAGGTGGACACCGCGGGCGGCAAGATGGTCTATGGCTTCAGCGTGCGCATGGGACTGGGCGGTAAGCCCGTTATCGAGAAGTTCGGTAACATTCAGGATACCGAGGCGGGTCCCGTGGCCACCGAGGTACGCGAGCCCATGGTGGACGTGCTGGATGAAGGCCAGGAGTTTGTCATCGTTGCCGAGCTACCCGGCGTCGAGGAAAAGGACATCCGCCTGGGGGTGAAGGGGGACAGCCTTCAGCTCGACGCCTCCACCCGGGACCGGAAATACCACAGAGAGGTCCTGCTGCCGGCACCCGTGGATGCCAAGAGCCTGCGGTCTGCCTATCGCAACGGAGTGCTCGAGGTCAGGCTGGCCAAACCGTAGGGGAGTCCCGACGTGTCGGGACGTGTCCTTCCCTACGCCCTGCGGGACACCACACCATGACCAAGTATGAAATCATCATCTACTGGAGCGACGAGGACCAAGCGTTCATAGCCGAGGTGCCTGCACTGGCCGGATGCGCTGCTGACGGGACCAGGGGTCGCCTGATGTTCGCGTAACTGAAAGCAGGAGGTGGAGCGTGGCAAGCACTGATACCACGGTGTTGACCCTCAAGGTGACCAAGGCCCTGCCCAAGGACGTAGGGCGGTGCATGGCACGTATTGACCCCAAGGACATGGCAGGGATGGCGCTGCAGACCGGAGACATAGCCCAGGTCGTGGGGAAACGGGCCACAGCGGTGAGGATCATGCCTGCCTATCTCGAATCCAGGGGCAGAAGCTCAATTCAAATAGACGCCATCATCCGAGAGAACGCCGGCGCAGCCCTGGGGGACCAGGTGCAGGTCCAGAAGGCGGCCTTACGCGATGCCGAAAGCGTGTCCCTCGCTCCAATGTCATCGCGGTCCTCCCTGGCCGGAAAGGACGCTCGCTACCTGGGCCAGGTACTGGAAGGATTGCCTCTGGTCCAAGGTGACCGGGTGAGGGCGACCTTCTTCGGCGGCCGGTATCAGGAGTTCACAGTGGCCGAAACCAGCCCGGAGGGCATAGTGGCCATCGGCCCCAGCACCATTGTCAGTGTCAAAGGTAACAGCCACTTCCACAAGGAGAAGGATGGAGCCACCTATGAGGACATAGGGGGCTTGGGCAAGGAGCTCCAGAAAATTCGGGAGATGATCGAGCTCCCTCTGAGGTACCCCGAGCTCTTTGAGCGGCTGGGCATAGACCCTCCTCGGGGCGTGCTCCTTCACGGGCCTCCCGGCTGCGGCAAAACGCTCATTGCCCGGGCAGTGGCCAACGAGACCGAGGCCGCCTTCTTCCAGATCAGCGGACCGGAGGTCATCCACAAGTTCTACGGCGAAAGCGAGGCCCACCTCAGGGCCATCTTCGACAAATCCAGGGAGAAGGCCCCAGCAATCATCTTCATTGACGAGATTGACGCCATCGCCTCCAAGCGGGAAGAGGTACGTGGCGACCAGCAAGTGGAACGGCGGGTGGTGGCCCAACTCCTGGCACTCATGGATGGCCTCCAGTCCCGGGGCCAGGTTATCGTCATCGGGGCTACCAATATCCCCAACGTGCTGGACCCCGCCTTGAGGCGTCCGGGCCGGTTCGACCGGGAGATCGCCATCAGCGTGCCTGACCGGAACGGCCGGCTCGAGATGCTACAGATACACACCCGTGGCATGCCCCTGGCGCCTGACGTGGACCTGGAGCACCTGGCCGAGATAACCCACGGCTTCGTAGGCGCGGACCTGGAGGCGCTGTGCCGTGAGGCGGCGATGGCTACTCTGCGCAAGGTTATGCCCCGTATCCAGCTCGACGTTGACCACGTCCCCTACGAGGTGCTCGCCGAGCTACAAGTCGCTATGGAGGCCTTCTCCGAGGCCATGAAGGAGGTGGAGCCTTCGGCCATCCGGGAGGTATTCACCGAGATCCCCGACGTCTCCTGGGAAGACGTGGGCGGCCTGGACGAGGTGAAGCGCGTGCTCATGGAGGCCATCATATGGCCTTTGAGCTATCCGGACCTCTTCCGGCGGGCCAGGACCGCACCGCCCAAAGGCATCCTGCTCACCGGGCGGCCAGGCACCGGTAAGACCTTGCTGGCCAAGGCCGTGGCCGCCCAGAGTGGGGTCAACTTCATTTCGGTCAAGGGTCCCGCCTTGCTTTCCCGCTGGGTCGGCGAGTCCGAGAAGGGCGTCCGCGAGGTCTTCCGCAAAGCCAGACAGGCCAGCCCCTGCATCGTGTTTTTCGACGAAATAGACGCCCTGACCCCAACGCGCGGCTCGGGCGACTCCCATGTGACTGAGCGCGTCATCAGCCAGTTCCTCACCGAGTTGGACGGGATCGAAGAGCTCAAGGGCGTCACCGTGCTGGCGGCCACCAACCGACCCGACATCATTGACCCGGCGCTGCTCCGGGCCGGCCGCTTCGATATCCAGTTCGAGTTGCCCTGCCCCGACCAGGCCGCCCGCCGGGCAATCTTCGCCATCCACACCCGGGACAAGCCGCTGGCCGAGGACGTGGACCTGGACGGGCTAGCCGCCAGCACCGAAGGCATGGTGGGCGCGGACATCGAAGGCATGTGCCGCCGGGCGTCCATGTTGGCCATCCGCCAGTTCGTAAACGCCGGCCCAGCGGACACTGCGGACGCCGGCGAGTTCTATGTGGCCGCCTGCCACTTCGAGCAGGCGCTTCAGGACGTGCGGGCTACCCAGCCATGAGGCGGCTGCTCTATGTCCCCATAGTCCACAGCCAGGCAGACCTGGGTGACGCCGGCACAGGTCTAGCTGATCGCAGCTCAGCCCTGGCCGGTGAGCGGCGCTGGCGCCTGCATGCGGAGACTGTGGACCGCTTCTGGGACAGCATGGCCACCTACCTGAGAACCCTGGACATCACCGTCATGGTGGTCTACCAGGATGGCCTCCCCGCCGGCGGCGAAGCTGGCCGCCGCATCGTCGAGGAAGCGGCCCGCCGGGGCAGCCGGAACTACCGCTTGGTCCTGGACCTGCTCCACAGCGGGGCGGAGCTCCGGAAGACCGAGGACCCAGCGCTCCTGTGGCAAGAGAGGGAGAACCTCCTGTCCCTGCTGGGCCAGGGCACCGCGCCCGGGGACACGCAGCAGTACCGGCAACGCCGGGATAGCCTGACGCAGGAGCGGGACCAGGCGGTGGCCGAGGCCATCAACGCCAGTCTCAAAGAGGGCGAGCTGGCTGTGCTCTTCATGGGCGCCTACCACGACGTGCTTCGGCACCTGGCTGAAGACATAGCCGTGGAGATGGTGAAGGACCCGGCAGACGTCCGGGCCTACTTTGAGGCGCTGTTCGATGGCCGAGACGACGGCCGTCTGGAGGCGCTCGCCCAGCGGCTGGCCTCGCCGCAGACTCCATCTGTCATTCTGAAGGAGCCCTTCGCTGCGCTCGAGGGTGAACTCCGCGACTAAGCTCGTACCCTGGCTTTGCCACGCTCGGCGTAAGACGTCCAACCATTCCTCGCTCCGGTCCTTCCATTGGGGATTGGCGGCTCATACACCCGCCCCTCAAGGGATGGAGCTTGTGGTAAGGCCCTGAAGTATCTGGGGCCAGAGGCGGTCAATCTTGGCTCGCAACTGCTCTGGGCTTTCGCCAGGGATGCCCTCAGGGACAACGACAATGTGGGCCGAGGGTAGACCCATGATGCGGGCCTGCGTCCTGGCCGCCACCTGGAACCGGTCGTGCACGAGGACCACCGCAGGCTTGCCCATCCTCTCCAGACGGACCATGTCGTGCATACAGCCCGACGTGCACGACCCTCATATGCCGGTCCCGACTACCACCACATCGCACCTCTGCCGGATGTCCTCCAGCAACGCTTGCGGCGAGGGCGACGACAGCAGCGGCTTGACCCGCTTGACGATTGCGGCAGGCCGGCAGATGTCGTGGAGCAGCTCGGCGATCCTGTCGAAATACGCCTGGCCGGCGCCATCGTCCACAAAGCCTATCACCTTGCCCTCCAGCGTATGGGGGCGAGGCGCCAGCCTGTCCTTCATCTCCTCGTACCTGGTCTCGCCCACCGGGTTCAGCACCTTCATACTGGTCCCTCCTTGTCATCGCCCATTTCGCTCAAGTTGCGCCGATGATGGTTGTCAACGGAATAATTGAACATTCTCTTGTCATTCTGAGGGAGCCCTTCGCTACGCTCAAGGGTAAACTCCGTGACCGAAGAATCCGTCTCTCGGCGCATTGCCAGTCCAGGGGTACGGGTTCTTCGCCCTTCTGCGGAAGGGCTCAGAATGACAGGTAATGTCGTCGCTTCAGTTGATAGCCATCATCGGGGCAACCCTTCCGAGACAGCTACGGCGCAGAGGCAAGAGGACGGACCTCCCTGGTCACTGCCAGGCCGCCGTAGCCCCAGCCGTGGCAGACCACAAACCGGCCGCTCCGGCCGCCGCACACCACGATGTGGATGTCATCGGGGGTCACGGTCGCCGGCACCAGGGTATCCGGGTTGGACCGGTCAATCCATTTGGGCCAGAGCAGGTCAGCCAGGTTGCTGCCGGCGAAGTCGGGCTCGCTCAGTACCCCGGCCTTCTCCATCTTCCAGTAAGGGACCCTGGCGTGCTCCCACAAGTACCGTTTGATGTCCTGCTTGGACCAGCCCTCTCGATGGAGCTGCTCGGCGCTCAGGGACGTCATGCCCACCAGGAGCTGGGTACCACCCCCCAGAAAGCGGTAGCAGTTGCAGCCCGGGTAGGCGATGGACTCGCAAAGGGCAAACAGACACTGCTCAGCGCTGGCCCGCACGGAGACGGCGATGGGCGCCTCACAAGAGAACACCGTCACGGCGCTCGATCCCAGGGGCAGCCCCCGCTCCACGTGCAGCGGCTCCCACGGGTTGCCCTCTTCGTCCTCCGCGATGCAGTAGCTCCAGGCGCCCGGGTGGGAGTAGGTGGACCGGTCCGGCTCCCCCGGGAAATTGCGCCCCAAGTTCCACAGGATGAGCCGGACGGCCCGGCCGATGGTGCCGTTGGCCCGGTAGCCTCTGCCGAATACCCCCAGGGTGGCGTTGATGCCCAACTCCCTGGCTATGGGACCATTGACGATGATCAATGGCTCCACGCTGCTCTGTGTTGTTTGAATGCCGTTCAGGTTGGACTCGGGCTCCAGCAACGCCTCTACCGCGGCAATGACCACGGGGAAGTACTCGGGGAGACACCCGGCCATCACGCTATTGATGGCCAGCTTCTCGATGGTGGCCATCCCCCGGTATGGTGGGATTTCCCCCAGCGCCTCGCTTGGGTCGCGCCCGGCATAGCGGAGCATCTCCACCACCTTTTCTTCAGTGGGGGGCACGATGGCTAGCCCGTCGGTCCACCGCCGCTGGAAGAACAGCTCTACTGCCTCCCCGGCGTCAGCTACATCAATGCGCTCAGACTTGAGCTCCACTTGAGCGGCTCCTTTCAAGCGTCCAGTCCCAAAGCACGGAGGGTCTCGGGCAAGGGGCGGCCCTCCCAGTCCCAGCCCATGAGGCGGTAGTACTCCGCCAGCATCTCATTCAAGTGGGGCATGATGGTGATGCCCTTGGCCGGCCCGTCGGGTGGCGCCGAGCCATAGCGGGGCGAGGGGGCATCCCGGTCTCCAGTGATGCCATGCCGTATGTTGAAGGCCCGCATCAGGTTCACTGCCCGCCTGCCGACCTGCATCGCCCCCTCCTGGGTAAGCTCCCATCCAGTGGCGGCATTGGTCGCCGGGACCAGCAAAGGCAGGTTAGTGCGAGTATTGAACCGGCACACCCCCAGGGAGTCCTCGAACTGCATGGCCCCCTTGGTCCTGGCCACCAGGCCTGCCACCTCCAGGGGTGAGAAGGGGTCCCCGGAGCGCGCCAGTCCGAACTGCTCCAGGGGTATCTGGCGGTTGGTCTCGATGGTCCCGGAGCTGGAGACGCACGTGTCGAAAAGCTCATTCCAGTTCGCCCGGTGGTCGTGGCCGCGAGGGGTGTTACCCTTCTGGGTGAAGATGGCCAGCCGGGCCGCCTCCCCACCCAGGCGCTGGGAGGCCCGCCTCACCCCGTCCGCCAGCAAGTCCCCGAAGCCCTGGCGGCGAGCGATGCGGTGCAGGAGAAGGCGGGCATTCTCGGCGTTGCCCCAGGTCATCTCCAGGCCATCGGTGTCCTCGCGAGTGAGCAGTCCTCGCTGGAAGCACTCCATGGTCCAGGCGACGACCCACCCGGTCTCGTTGATGTCCATACCCAGACGGTCCACCTCGTTGGCCAGGACCATGGCGCTGGCCACATCCGTCTGGCCGATGGCCGGGCCGCAGGCGGCGAAGCCCTCGTACTCCGGCTCCTCCACGACGCGGCCCTTGTAGGGGCCCTCGGTTATGCGCAGCAGGTGGCAGTGATGGATGCGGCAGGCCCAGCAGGGGTGAGGGGTCGGCTCGAAGTTCGACCGAATGTACTCCGGGCTGAACTTATGCAGCCGCTCGTCATCTATAGGGAAGATGCTGGTGGTGTAGTTCATCACCGGCAAGACGCCCGTCCTGACATTGCGGGTGACGCCGGCAAGGGTGCCCCACTGGTATGTCTCTCGGGAGCGAGGGTCGTTCCTCAGGCTGTCCAGCGTCTGTTTGGACAACTGGGACAGGGCCTGGGGGTTGTAGACAGGGACAGCCCGGCGGCCCCGAGCCACAGCGATGGCCTTGAGGCGCTTGGCGCCCAGCACGGCTCCGGACCCATTGTGGCCGGCCACGTGGCCCCGGTCTCCGACCAGGGCGGCGAAGCGCACCCGGTTTTCCCCCGCTGGCCCAATGCTGAACACGCTCATTTGCTTGTCGCCATAGCCCAGCTCGGCCCGGATGGCATCCTCGGTCTCCCAGGTGTCCCTGTCCCGCAGGTGCTCGGCGTCCCGGAGCTCAGCGGTGCCATTGTGCACGTACAGGTAGCGCCAACCGTCGCTGGCGCCTTGCAGGACGATGCCATCGAACCCGGACAGACGCAGGAAAGCCCCCAGGAAACCGTTGGCCTGGGTAGCGGTGGCGCCATCGGTCATGGGCCCCTTGGTTACCACAGAGAAGGTGCCCGAGCCACCCATGCGGGTGGCCCCCAGCGGCCCGCTGGCCATGCAGAACAGGTTCTCCGGGTCGTCCCAGGACACCCCTGGAGGCACTCCCTCGTACAGAAGCTTGGCCCCCAGGCTGGTGCCCCCTACGTAGTGCTGGCAGGTATCCTCGTCCAGGGGCTGGCTGCTGGTCTCCCCGGTGGTCAGGTCAACCCTGAGAAGCTGTCCCGCATAGCCATACTTGACCATGACACCCCTCCTGTCGGTGATAGAATACGGGCCGGTGGCCTGGGACTGGCGGACGCAGCCATTCTATGCCCTGGGCCGTTGTCTTTCAACCACCCCCTTGCAGGCGGCCACGCCCCACACGGCCAGAAAACCTGCGGGGGCAGCAAATACACCATCGGGGTTAACGGCCAACGTAGGGGCATGGCGCGCCATGCCCCTACGCTTGTCCCCCCTCTGAGGCTGCTATCAGGGGGTCCACGTCCTGGCCTGCCCGCAAAACGTAGGGGCGACCCGGCGGGTCGCCCCTACAATGCCTATTGCCTGAGTCTGCCTAGTCTTTCTTGATTGGTTGCCTGGCTCCCCTCAGCACGCGGTACCCGAAGAGGAGGATACCCAGTCCAATCACCAGGGCCAGTAGCCAGGCCGAGCCGCCGGGCACCTCGCCGCCGGCCGAGGGCGGCGCCGCCGTGGGCGTGGGCTGGGCCTGGGTCACCGGCACCGGCACCACCACCGCGAACAGGGACAGGTGCCGGAGCTGTGCCCGGACCACCTTTCTGGCCAGGTCCAGCTCCGAGGCCAGCTTCACCCAGGTCTTGGTGCCATCGTCGTAGCGGTGCAGCTCCACGTTGTTCGGGTCGTCGCCGATGGCCGCCAGGTCATCCGCGCTGAGGGGCACCTCGATGGTGATGGGCAACCGGATCTCGACGGACTCGATCTTGACTCCCTTGTCATCGAAGACCTCGATCTCCACGACCTTAGTCACCTTACCCCTGGTCGGAAGCTTGGGCAGGTCCTTCTCGGCCAAGTTGCGCCCCTTCATTTGAACGGTGACAGGCATCGCCAGCGGGGGTACGGTGATGACCGTGTTGTCCTCGAGCACTACCCTGACCCCCGTAGTCGGCTGGACAATCGCCGCGGTCTCGCCCTGTACCTGGGGCACCGGGACTACCTGCGCCTCCGGAATAACCGTGGGCGCGGGGATGGGCGTAGCCGTGGGTACAGGGGTGGGGATAGCTGTGGGTGGCGGTTCCTGCTCACCCAGTATGCCGACTACGGTGAAATGGGGGAGCTTGGCGGTGATCGTCTTAGCTTGCGTGTTCACCGTACTGTTGAGCTTCAGCCAATTTGCACCATCCCACAGGGCGATTTGCAGCTTGTTCTCGCGCACACCTGCCGGCAGCGTTGCCGGGTCGTAAGTCATGGTAACCGTGAGCGGTGGATTGAAGTCAGCTCCATCGGGCCCGTAGTCAATGGCCAGGACCACGGTATTCTGCGGTGGCGCCTGGGGTGGGGCCGCCGCCAATGGCGCGGCGGTGAGCTCCGTCAAAGGTGCCCCATTCCTGGTCCGCAGTCTGGTGCCCTGCGCGACATCCAGTTTGCCTTTCCCGGAGTTGTCCGTCACCGTGGCATTAGCCTGGACGACGCCGGCGGTATCAACGGTGACCCCGGTAGGCGAGGTCAGCCCGGTCAGCGAGACGTTGGGCGTGGCCACCGTCGCCACGTTGGAGGCCGGGGAATCGCCCAGCTCGTTGCCGGCCTTGACGCGGTAGGTGTAGGTGGTCCTGGCAACCACACCGGTGTCGGTGTAGCTGACCTGCGTGCCTACGGCGTTCATAGTGGTGCTGTCGAGCCTGACCAACTGGGCAAAACCAGCCCCGCCTGTGGACCGCTCGATGAGAAAGGACGTTTCGTTGTCTGAGTTGTCTGTCCAGGTCAGGGTGACGCGGTCGGGGTTGGCGGGAGCAGCGGACAGCCCCGAAGGCCCGTCAGGTATGGTGTTCGGCGTGGTTGCCTGTACCACGTTGGAGGAGGCCGAGGCACCGATGTTGTTCACCGCGAACACCCGGTAGGAGTAGGTCGTGTTCTTGGCTGCTGAGGTGTCGCTGTAGCTCTGGGCATTGGCTGCCGTGGTGCCCAACACGGTGAAGGCAATCCCGTCGGTGGAGCGCTCGACGCGGAATCCGGTCTCAGTGTTGGCCACATCCAACCAGGTGAGGTCAACCTGGAACGGGCCTTTCACCTCCGCTGTCAGCGTGGACGGCGCCGTAGGCACCCCGACGCTCACCTGGAGGGTGTTGGAGGCACCGGAGTTGCCCAGCACGTTTAAGGCAAATACCCTGTAAGTGTAGACGGTATCCTGGGCAACCGCTGCATCGCTGAATGCGGTGACGCCGGCAGCCACGTTTCCGGCCAGGGCGAAGGTGGCGCCGTCCGTGGACCGCTCCACGCGGAAGCCGGTCTCGTTATCGGCGTTGTCTGTCCACGACAGGTCCACCTGCGTGGCCGCCGGGGCGGCCAGGTGCAGGGCAGACGGCGCCGCCGGTATGGTGTTCGGCGTGGTTGCCTGTACCACGTTGGAGGAAGCCGAGGCGCCGTTGTCGTTCACCGCCAACACCCGGTATGAGTAGGTGGTGTTCTTGGCTGCCGAGGTGTCCCCATAGCTCTGGGCATTGGCTGCCGTAGTGCCCAACACGGTGTAGGCAATGCCGTCGGTGGAACGCTCGACCCGGAATCCGGTCTCTGTGTTGGCGACATCCAACCAGGCGAGGTTAACCTGGGACGGGCCGATCACCTCCGCTGTCAGCGTGGACGGGGCGGCGGGCACTCCCGCAGTCACCTGGAGCGTGTTGGACGGCGCGGAGTCGCCGAAGACGTTGACAGCAAACACCCTGTAAATGTACTTGGTATCCTGGGCAACCGCCGTGTCGCTGAACGCGGTGATGCTGGCAGCCACATTACCGGCCAGGGCGAAGATAGCGCCGTCCGTGGACCGCTCCACGCGGAATCCGGTCTCGCTATCGGCGTTGTCCGTCCACGACAGGTCCACCTGGGTAACAGCCGGGCCGGCGAGGCTCAGGTCCGACGGCGCCGCCGGGACAGTAAGGCTTACTCCTGCCACGTCGCTGGGCAGGGAATCGCCTACCAGGTTGAAGGTGACAACACGGTAGGCGTAGGTGGAGCCGGCCGCGACCGTCGTGTCCGAGTAGCTCGCGGTGTCGGCCGGCAGGACAGCCAGGGTAGCAAAGGCAGCGCCATCCGTGGAACGCTGGACGAAGTAGCCCAACTCGTTGCTGGCGTTGTCAGTCCACGCCAGGTCTGTCTGGTTAGCGCTGACCGGCGTGGCGGCCAGGCTGGAGGGACGAGCCGGGGTGCTCTCGACGGTAATCGTCTGGGATGTGGAAGCCGTCCCCACAGGGTTCGTCACGGTCAGGGTGACCGTGTAGGTCCCCGCCTTGGCGAATACCCGATTGGGGTTCTGTAGTGTGCTGGTCGTACCGTCGCCGAAGTCCCATGACCGGGTGACAACGTTACCCGTGGAAGTGTCGCTGAACCCGACAGTCACGGGCGCAATGCCAGTGGCGGCGCTCTTGGTGAAGCCGGCCACGGGGGCGGCGTAGACGGTCACGGTCTGCGCGACGGAGCTGGTCCCCGCCGCGTTGGCCGCCGTCAGCGTCACCGCGTAAGTCCCGCCGGTATTGTATATTTTCGTGGGGTTCTGCGCTGCGCTCCTGGTGCCGTCCCCGAAGTCCCATGACCAGCCGGTGGGCGCGCCGGTGGAGGTGTCGGTGAGCGTGACAGTGCAGGGAGCGAAGCACGTGACCGGGTCCACGACCTTGGTGAACGAAGCGGTAGGCGCAACGGCGGTCAGCAGCCGGGCGCCGATCACGAACAGGTCGGTCTCGACGATATTGCTGCCCGAGCCGCTCAGGTTGACGCCCACCGGGCCGGTGACCCTGATCTTGTTGAAGCCGGTGGGGCTGCCGGTAACCGTTGCCGCAGTAGCGCCGTCGCCGATCCAGCCGGCGGGCGGAGCCGGATTGACCTGGCGGAGGAAACGGGTGATGCGGCCGGCGCCGGCCTGGAAGAAGTCGTGCGTAGCCAGGCCGATATCCTCGGTGAAGAAGAGACCGCCGCGGGCATCCATGTCGTCCTGAGTGATGCTGAAAGTATCCGTCCCGTAGGGGTGCTCGATGGTGTAGTCACCCGGGACAGGGACGTCGAGCCGGAAGCGGGTCCGGGTGAAGACGACCTCCTGGCCCGGCTGGTCCGGCACGAAATTGGCTTCCACCGCGTAGACGGCGATGCCTCTACCGGCGGAGGTGGGGAAATCGGCCGTGACGTCCCAGTAGAAAAGCTCTTCTCCGGCGCCGAGGAAAACGGAGTACGGGCTGTTGGGGTCAACGGGCTCGAAAATCTGCGTGGGGGCAGTCAGGCCATCGCCGGTGATGGGGAGCAAGGCAATGCGGGTGCCCTGATCATCCTCGTAGTATCCGGGGAAGCCGGTGTTGGGGTCGCCCTGGTAGATGGAAATCGGGTCAATAGGGCCGACGCCGAGCCGCAGCGGCACCGACGGGTCTATACCGGTGACGATCACCGTTTGGGTGGTGTAGGCAGAGCCTGCCGGGTTGGACACCGTCAGCGTGACGTCGTAGGCTCCCGCCGACGCGAAGACCTTTCTGGGGTTGCGCTCGGTGCTGCTGGTGCCGTCGCCGAAGGTCCAATGACGGACGGTCGGGTTGCCAGTGGAAGTATCGGTGAAGTTGACGACCAAGGGCGGGACGCCTCTTGCGGTGCTCTTGGTGAAGCCGGCGACGGGAGCAGTGTAGACCTGCACCGTCCGCAATGCGGCAGCGGACCCGGTGGCGTCCGTCACCGTTAGCGTGACGGTATACGTGCCGGCGAAGCTGAAGACGTGGGAGGGGTTCAGCTCGGTGCTGGCCAGCGAACCATCAGCGAAATTCCACGATCGGCTCGTGATGGTCCCGGTGGAGGCGTCAGTGAAGTCCACGGTGACAGGGGCGACGCCGCTCAGCGTACTGGCAGTGAAGCTGGGCACCAGGGCGCCGGAGATGCCTACCGTCTGCCCGGTGGAAGCCGAACCTGCCGCGTTGGTCACCGTCAGGGTTGCGTTATAGCTGCCGGGCAGAGCGTAAACCTTGGTTGGGTTCTGCAAGGTGCTGCTCGTGCCATCGCCGAAGTCCCACGACCAGCTCGTGGGGTTGCCGGTCGAGGTATCCGTGAAGCTGATCGCCACGGGCGGCAGGCCGTCGGGGAGGGTCTTGGTGAAGCTTGCGGCTGGGGTGCTGTAAACGTTCACCGTCTGCGAAATGGAGCCCTTACCCCCGGCGTTGGTCACCGTCAGCATGATGGTGTAGGTGCCGGCGGAGTTGTAGTCCTTGGAGGGGTTCTGAATGGTGCTCTTGGTGCCATCGCCGAAGTCCCACGAACGCGCGGTAGGCCCGCCGGTGGAGGTGTCGGTGAGGGTCACCGTGCACGGCGCCACGCAGCTCGCCGGGTCCAGGGCCTTGGTGAAGGAAGGGCTGGGGGCGGCCGTGGTCTGCAGGCGCGCCGCGACGGTAAACTGGTCGGTCTCCATGACGCTGTTGCCGGCCCCGTCCAAGTTGACGCCGTTTGGGGCTGTCAGCCTGACCTTGTTGAAGCCGGTGGGGCTGCCGATGACCGGGCCGAGCGAGACGCCATCGCCGATCCAGCCCGCAGGCGGGGCTGGGACGGTCTGATGCAGGAACCCGTCTATGGGGCCTGAGGCGGCCGCAGCCTCGAGGAAGCTGCGCGTCGCCAGACCAAGGTCGTTGGTGAACCGGATGCCACGATTGGCGTCAATGTCATCCTGGGTCACTTCGATGGTCTCTTCGCCCCAGGGGTGCTTGAACTTGTATGTCCCGGCCACCGGGACCTTGGCAAAGAGTCGGACCCGCGTGAAGACTACCTCGTCGCCAGGATTTACCACGTTAGCTTCTATGGCGAAGACGAACACCGCTTTGCCGGAGACGGTATTAAAGCTGGTCTCCGCTATGTAGTAGAAACCTTCCTCCCCCATCCCCAGGAATACCTGGTAGGGGTTGGTCGGATCGGGTGGATCAACGATTTGCTGTGGAGCTGGGGCGCCGTCAGCCGGGAGCAAAGCCACGCGGGTCCCGGTGTTGTCGGCGTAGTAGCCAGGGAAGCTGGTGTTGGGGTTGCCCTGGTAGATGAACGCCGGGTCTACGGGGCCGACCCAGCCGGCGCTTGCGGAGTTCGAGGCAGCCGAACCTCCGACAGCGTTAACGGCGACTGCTCTGTAGTAATACGTGTTGGGACGGACCACGGTAGTGTCGCTGTACGTCGTCGTGTTGGCGGCGGCGGTGAAGGCGACCCCGGGCGGGGTGGCGAAGTTGTCCAGGCTCTGCTCGACGCGGAAGCCCGTCTCGTTGTCGGAGTTGTCCGTCCAGGTGACGTTCACCTGAGGCCCGGTAGGCCCCCCGGCCAGAGTCGCGGCCAGGCCGGACGGCGCGTTGGGAAGGGCGAAGGTGACGGATGCTACGTTAGATGGCGCCGAATGCCCGGCGGCGCCGGTAGCGATTACCCGGTAGGAAAAGGTGCCGCCGCCGGGCGCCGTGGCATCGCTGAACGAGTTGGCATTGGCGGCAGCCGTGCCCACGGGGACAAAGGTGACTCCGTCCGTGGATCGCTCGATGCGGAAGCCGGCCTCGTCGGTGGAGCTGTCCGTCCAGGCCAGGTCCACCTGGGTGGCGTTCACCACCGTCGCCTCAAGCCCCGTGGGCGCCAGTGGCGCCGCCAGGGCCGCAGGAGGCAGAAGCAGCGTCAGGACCAGGAACGCCGCTGCGATAAGTGGTAGTCTCCCTTTCATGATAGCCGCCTCCTTCAAGTCATTCGTGCGCTTCAATGATCAGCAACGCCTTGTTCAAGTGAGCGCTATTTCGCTATCGAGAACAAACGCACAGTGTCAAATGTAGTGAAATGTTCTCACCTGGTCATAGCGGCTTTGGTTAAGAAACGGTTAAAAACGTAGGGGCCCCGACGCGTCGGGGCCCCTACGTTGGCCTATGGCCTAGGTCTGCCTATTCTTTCTTGATTGGTTGCCTGGCTCCCCTCAGCAGGCGGAAGCCGAAGAGGAGAATACCCAGGCCGATTACCAGGGCCACCAGCCAGGTCGAGCTGCCGGGCACATCGCCTCCGGCCGATGGCGGCGCTGCCGTGGGCGTGGGCTGGGCCTGGGTCACCGGCGCCGGCACCACCACCGCGAACAGGGACAGGTGCCGGAGCTGTGCCCGGACCACCTTCCTGGCCAGGTCCAGCTCCGAGCCGATCTTCACCCAGACGCCCAGGCCCTCCTCGTAGCGGTGCAGCTCCACGTTGTTGGGATCGTCGCCGATGGCCGCCAGGTCGTCGGCGCTCAGGGGGATCTCGATGACGATGGGCTGGAGGATCGCAGTGGGCCCCAGCTTGACGGCCTTGTCATCGAAGACCTCGATCTCCACGGCCTTCCTTACCTTGCCCCTGGTGACAGGCTTGGGCAGCTCCACCTCGGTAACAGTGCGGACCTTCATCTGTACCGTGTCCGGCAGCGCCGCGGGTGGGACCGTTATGACCGTTTTGTCCTCCAGCTCCACCTTTACTTGCTGCATGGGCCGGATGACGGCCGTGGTCTCCCCCTCCTTCTTCGCCACAGGGGTCACCGGCGGCAGAGGTGTCGGCGTCGGCGTGGGCGGAACAGGCGTAGGCGTGGGAATGGGCGTCGGCGTGGCCAGTGGCACAGGCACCGGGGTCGCCGTGGGCGCCGGTTGCTGCTGTTGCTGCTGAGGAGTGATCACGGTGCGCGGCTCAGATGCAGGCGAGTCACCCACGCCATTGACCGCGAAGATGCGGTAAGTGTAGGCGACAGCGGGGGTCAAGGCAGAATCGTCATGGGTGCTTGCGTTGGCACCCACGGTGGTGAGCGTGGCGAAGGCGCTGTTCCCCGTAGAGCGCTCGATGCGGAACCCAGTGGCATTAGTAGCGGTACTGGTCCAGGTCAATCTTACCTGAGTCGAGCTTACCGCGCCTGCGTTGAGAATGGGTGGAGCCGGCACTGTCAAAGCAACTTGCACGGGATTGGATGGCGCCGAGTTCCCGAAGACGTTGGTGGCGACAACCCGGTACCAGAAAGCGTCACCGAGGGTCAATCCCGTATTGCTGTAGGCAGTCACGTTGCCGCCCACGACGGTATCCAGGAGGGTGAAATCAGTGCCGTCTGCGGAACGCTCAATGCGGAAGCCGGCGGCGTTCGTAGCAGCGCTGGTCCACGTCAGGTTCACCTGGGTCGGGCTGGCCGCTAGCCCCGCCAGAGTTGGGGCAACCTGCGGCGCGGTGAGGGCTACTTGGACCGGGGTGGATGGCGCCGAGCTGCCAACTGAGTTGGCAGCGACAACCTGGTACCAGAAAGCGTCACCGGCGGTCAACCCCGTGTTGCTATAGGTGGTCACGTTGGGGCCGGCCACGGTATCCAGGAGGGTGAAGTTTGTGCCGTCAGTGGAGCGCATGATGCGAAACTCAGTGGCGTTGGTGACATTGTTGGTCCACGTCAGATCAACTTGCGTGGTGCTGAAAATGGTGGCGCTCAAGGCAGTTGGCTGGGCGGGAGCGAGGACAGCCATCTCCAGCACGTTGGAGGCAGCCGAGTCCCCGGCTCCGTTGAAGGCCACCACGCGATAGAAGTAGGTGCCCCCGGCGGTTACGGTTGTGTCGCTCAAGGCCGCCGCGCCGGCTGCCACTGTGTCCAGCGTGGTGAAGCTCGTACCGTCTGTGGAGCGCTCGATCCGGAAGCCGCTCTCGTTGTCGGCCGAGTCCGTCCAGGTCAGGTCAATTCGGGTAGCGCTGACCACCACGCCGCCGAGGGCAGATGGGGCCGAGGGAGCGCCAGTTGCTGCTTGGACCGCGGTGGCAGCCGTCGAGTCCCCGACGCCATTGACCGCGAAGACACGGTAAAAGGGAGCGGTGTTGTTGGGGACAGTATCGTCAGTGAAGCTGGTGCCATTGGCTGCCACCAGGAACGCCTGCAGGTTGGTGAACTGGCTGTTTGCCGCCCGCTCCACGCGGAAGCTGGCCTCATCGCTGGAGGCATCGGTCCAGCTCACCTCTACCACTGTAGGGCTGGCAATCACAGCCCTCAGCCCTGTGGGTGCCGCCGGCACTGCCGTCGCCACGGCTTTCAGAATGGCATTGGCGAAGGTGGTGGTAACCTGCTGGTTAGCGTCGGTGGCGCGCAGAAAGACGTTGCCAGCCCGGTCGGCGGCCACCGCTGCCGGCGTCAAGACCGCGCTGTGTACGTTGGTAGCGGTGTTCAGAGTGAGCGGCGCCCAAATGGCGGCGTCCGGTGGCGGCGGTCCGGAAACGGAGAACTCTACGGTCACGTTGGGGTCCTCGCCTACACCGGCTCCCAGACCCGCATCTATAGCGGCGTCAGTGACCGTGAACACAACGCCGCCCACCGTCCAGGTAGTAGCCGTCTCAAGGGTGACGGTCCCGTTGAACAGGAAGGCGCCTTCCATGGTGGGAGGCTCTTCAGGCTGGGGTCCGGCGTCCTGGCCGGTGATCACCTCAGCGACGATGGGACCAGGTCCCAGGGTACGGTTAGCCACAATCTTGACCCCGTCCCCCACCGCAATCGCCCGGTTCTGCCCGAGGGCCGGGTCGAAGATCTGCCTAACACCGGTAGACCCATCCGCAGCTTCGTAGACGAAAACGGGCGGCTGGCCAATCTGCCATTCGCCATTGACGGCATCCAAGGCAGTGACAGTCCCGAAGACAACAAATAGTCTCCATGACCCGGCAGGGACTTGGAGAGGCGAAGGGACTAGATGAGACGTCGGGTTTTGATGCCGGGTCGCGGGCACGCCCGCTGGCACCTGGGCGAAGATCTCCAGGCCGACGTTTTCGACAACATCCGTGGGCAGCGGAATGCCAAATTCAACGGTGACCACGGAATTAAGTCCCTCACCGAGACCAATGCCCGGGTCAACAGCCGCTGGCAGGTTCGGATCATCAATACGGAAGGGGACGAGCAGCCCAGCACCGTCCCTTACGTTCCAGACGGTGCCCCCAATGGAGAAGCCAGCCGACTGCACGCCCTCCTCGACAGATTCAATGGTGCCATTGAACAGGAAAGCATTCTCGACCGTTGGCGGAGGTGGATTTGGCAAACCCCCTCCCGGGCGCTGGGCAATCACTTCGGCTACGATAGATCCAGGCGCCACCTTGCGGTTGGCCACAACCCTGACCTCCGTCCCCTCCACTGGGGCGCCCGAAATACCGGTGTCCGCGGTCTGGTACACGAGAACGGGCGGGTTGCCGATTCTCCATTCGGTGATAGCGGGGTTGCCGCCAAAGTTGCTGTTTTTCTGGGTGACCTGGCCAAAGACAACGAACAGGACCGCTGACCCCACGGGCACCTGGCCGGTGAAATCAGGGCCTGTGTTCTGAGCGCCAGGGATGTCAGGTGGGACTATCGGGACCTGGCCGAAAATCTCCAGGGCCGTGAAGGTGCCCGGCGGGTCGTTGAAGATGGCCTGGTACTCCGCCGAGGTGATGGTCGAGCCGGGCGAAGTAGCAGTAGCATTGATGACGTTGGGCGCCCCGCTCCCGAACTGCGCAGTAGGTGGCGCCGGGTCCACCAGTGCTATCTGCGGCGCAGATTGCGCCCCAACCGGGGTCAAGGTGGGCAGAAGCAGCGTCAGGACCAGGAACGCCGCTGCGATAAGTGGTAGTCTCTCTTTCATGATAGCCGCCTCCTTCAAGTCATTCGTGCGCTTCAATGATCAGCAACGCGTTGTTCAAGTGAGCGCTATTTCGCTATCGAGAACAACCGCACAGTGTCAAATGTAGTGAAATGTTCTCACCGGGTCATAGCGGCTTTGTTTAAGAAATGTTTAAGAACGTAGGGGCGACCCGGCGGGTCGCCCCTACAATGCCTATTGCC
>JACPQM010000077.1 GCA_016190505.1 Chloroflexota bacterium
ACTATCTCCTTCATAGGGTGACATTTTCACTGAACCAAACACTGGTGTCATGATCACAGAACTACCACACTGTTGCTCTATCGAAAATGGTCCACCAAATTGCGCCGCATTCTCTGCACTGGAAGTGGCCGTTCTTCGTGTAGTCTCCCTTGAAAGACCCACAGGATGGGCAGGTATATCCCTTGGTTTTCGCCATTCGTTTTCCTCCCTCTGTTCTTGTCTTGAGTCTCAGACTAGTCAAGCGTATAGCTCTTTCCTCATTGCCTGTCAAGCTAGATTGGCAAGAGAAGCGCATAGGCTCGGGGTCCCGTGCCATTGGGAACTGCCCTCGCGTTCAAGACAGACCTTGGGCAATGATGTAAAACAGGAACATGGATTACGCGAGCGCAATCGAATGCACCGGGAATAGGCACTACCTTGAAGCGGCGAACTTCCTATTGAAGGAACACCTGAGAGAACGTATTCATGCTTTGCCTCAGACCAAGCGGGAGCAGGTGACTCAAACCCTTGCGCGTAAACTCGGGGCCAATCATCGACGTCTCCATCACACCTGGAACGGCACAAAGTCTCCCGCTGAAATTTCAGAAGAGGCGTATGCAGAGACAATGGTTTTCTTCAAGGGCAAGAACCAGATTTAGAGTAACCTCCCCGGCTCGGCCCCGCTCTCGAACCTGTCCACCTCTTCGTGGGTATCACAGAGCTGGGCCACGTGGATGGCCTGGCGCACGTCCCTGGTGCGCTGGGACACCCGCTCCGCTATGTATCGGGCCAGGCCCAGGTCTTTGCCCAAGTGCCCGGTGATCACCGCCACGGCTACCTCGACGAACTCGTCCCGACTATATAGGGTGAAGTGGAACTCCACGAACCTGGAGAGCAGCTCCGGGGGCAGCCTGTCCCGCCGGTTGCAGCCTGCGAAGACCCAGGTGACCATGTGCTCCACCTCCCGCATCCCCTTCTTCAGCCTGGCCACCACCCCGCTCTGCATCAGTGAGAATAGCACCGAGAAGTCCTCGGCCTTCATCCCGTCCAGCTCGTCGATGACCAGGTAGCGGGGCCGGAAGTTGAGCAGGAAGTCGGCGATGCCGGCGCGGCTGCTGGACCCGCCCAGGGCGTACTGGCTCCCGGGCAGGCTCCCCAGGACCTCCAGGAACATGCTCTTGGCCGTGGCCGGTGACCCCGCCAGCAGGATGTGCATCGGCGCCCGCATTCAGATCTGAGCCGGACGCGGCATCCAATGGCTTGGCCATCCAACGGGAGTGTTTCTCTGTGTCCTTCATCGGATTCATACCACAGTGGACAAACAGAAATTCGAAGATGTGTGGTGGGCCAAACTGGACTCGAACTTGCGCACAGGGTCACTCCCCTGGCCCGCGGCAGGCGCCAGCCCTACAGGCGGCGGGCCAGCGCCGCCGCCTCGTGGAAGGCGCTGAAGGCATCGCGGGGCTCGACCACGTCGCCGATGGTGTGCACTTCAACGCCAGCCTCAGCCAGCGCCTTGGCCAGGCCCGCCTCGGCCTTGGCCCCCACGGCGAGCACCACCACGTCTGCTTTCAAGTAGCGGTACTCCCCGTCGGAGAGGTACTTCACCGCGCCGGGCACGATCTCCACCACCGGCGAGTCCGAGAACACGTACACGCCGGACTCGGTGAGCCGCTCCAAGAGCGTCCGCCGGATGGTCAACCCGACCTTCCTGCCCACCTTGCTGCGAGTCAACAACGAGACTCGCTTGCCACGCTCCGCCAGGTGCAACGCCGTCTCCATCCCCACATAGCCCGCGCCTATCACCACGGCCCGCTGACCCTTTACCTCACTGCCCATTAGCACATCATTGCCCTGGACGACCTCCGGATTCGCCGTTGACCCTACTCCGGGTATCTCCGGCGTCGCCGGACTGGCCCCAGTGGCCACGACCACTGCATCTGGCGCCTCGCGCTTCACCACTTCCGGAGTGAGCGCGCTGTTCAGGTGGACCTCCACACCGGAGGCTTTGAGCTCGCGGATGGTCAGCTCCAGAATCTCCGGGAAGTTCGAGTCCTTCTTGTAGTCCTGATGGTAGGCCACCCGCCACTGCCCACCCAGCTCGCCAGTGGCCTCGTAGAGGCTTACCCGGTGGCCTCGCCGGGCCAGGACCGTGGCTGCGTGCATCCCGGCCAGGCCGCCACCGGCCACCAGCACGCGCCGCGATTTCGCCGCCGGCTCCAGGCGGCTGTAGTCCTCTCCCCGCCAGGTGGCTGCCAGCCCCGGATTGATGGAGCAGGAGACGCTGGGGTACTTGGCCAGGTCCCGCCCCCCCACCAGCGAGCACATGGTGCAATAGATGCAACGCCGGATGTCCTGGACGCGCCCCTCGCGCGCCTTGTTGGGCCATTGCGGGTCGGCCAGCAGGGGCCGGCCCAGAGCGACGAAGTCGGCCTGGCCCCGAGCCAGCACCCCGTCAGCGTAGTCCGGGTCGCTGATCTTGCCCACTGCAATCACCGGGACGGATACCGCCCTCTTCACAGTGGCCGCCACGGTTAAGATGGTCCCCTGGGGGTGAAGGTAGCTCATCTGGGCGCTGGCCGGCGTGCCCGCCGACACGTGGATAACGTCGGCGCCGGCAGCGGCCAGCAGCGCGGCCTGTTGGGCAGACTCCTGGGGCGTGGTGCCCCCCGGGATAGGCTCCGCCCCGTTAATGCGGACCCCAATGGGGAAGTGCGCTCCCAGGCGCGCCCTGACGGCGGCCACCACCTCTTGGGGGTAGCGGGCACGTTTCTCGGCCGAGCCGCCGTAATCGTCCAGCCGCTGGTTGGTGAGCGGGCTCAGGAAGTTGGAGAGCAGGTAGCCGTGGGCACCGTGGACCTCCACCATATCGAATCCCGCTTCGCGGGAACGCTCCGCCGCCCGGACGAAGGCCTGTTTTATGAGCGCCAACTCCTCAAGGCCCAGTTGGCGGGCAACAGCACCCGGCTTGGTGCTCACCCCCGCCGAGGGGCCCACCGGCTCCGGCGCCCCCAGGCCCGCGTGGTGTATCTGAATGGCCGCTCGGGCGCCCGCCTCCCTGATGGCGCGCGCCACCCGGGCCAGCCCGGGGATGAAGCTGTCATCCCAGATTCCCAGCCAGGCGTCCAGGCGGCTCGTGGCCAGGATGGTGGTCGCCTGGACGATGATGAGCCCCACGCCACCCTCCGCCCGTTCCCGGTAGAAGGCCACGTGGGCATCAGAGACGCAGGCGTCCGCGGAGGACCAGGTGACCATGGGCGCCATCACCAGGCGGTTCTTGACCTCCAGAGAGCCGATGCGGCCGGGCTGAAACAGGTGCTCGAAGTGCGCCATGACGGTGCCTCCTCCAGAATGGCCCTAATATAGCAGGGCGCCAGACTAATCACAACTCGCGGAAAAGAACGATTATCATATGGATTTTCAAGGCAGTCAATGCTAATCTAAATGTAGGAGGCCCGGTACGCAGGTCAGGGGAGGAGGACTACCATGGCAGATACCGTTCAGACCCGTCCTCTAGCAGCTCCTACGGAGGTGGGCTTGGGGCGGGAGGAACTTCTTGGGATGTACCGCACTATGCTCCTGGCACGCGCCCTGGGCCAGCGCATGTGGCTGCTGGCCCGAACGGGCAAGACCCACTTCGCCGTCTCCGGCGACGGCCACGAGGCCGTGCAGGTGGCGGCCGCGCAGGCGCTGGACCGCACGCAGGACTGGTGCATCCCGTTCTACCGCGACCTGGCCATGATGCTCCACCTGGGCATCACCGCCCGGGACGTGATGCTGGACGACATGGCCCGCGCCGAAGCCCCCTTCGGACGGGGCCGCCAGTTGCCCGCCCACTGGAGCGCCCGCCGCCTGCGCATTGTCTCGGGGTCCAGCCCGGTTACCACGCAGTTGCTGCACGCCGCCGGCGTGGCGCTGGCCAGCAAGCTACGCGGTGAGACCGCGGTAACGCTGACCACATGCGGCGACGGGGCCACCAGCGAAGGGGACTTCCACGAGGCCCTGAACTTCGCCAGCGTGCACCGTTTGCCCGTGGTCTTCGTGGTGGAGAACAACGGCTGGGCCATCTCGGTGCCCCGGCATAAGCAGATGGCGGTGGCCAGCATCGCCGAGCGGGCAGCGGGCTACGCCATGCCCGGGGTCACCGTGGATGGGACTGACCTCTTGGAGTCCTACAAGGTGATCAAAGAGGCGGTGGACCGGGCCCGAGCGGGCGAAGGTCCCACACTCATTGACGCCCAGGTGGTCCGGTTGGTGCCCCACTCCACCAACGACGACGAGCGGCGCTACCGGCCCGCCGAGGAGCTAGCTGACGCCAAGGCCAGGGACCCATTGCCCCGCTACCGGGCACACCTGGTGGCACAGCGCTTGCTGACCGAGGCGGACGACACCGAACTGAAACAAGAGGTGGCCCAAGTGGTAGACGACGCCACAGACTTTGCGGAGCGTAGCTCCTACCCCGACCCCTCGGAGATAGCGACGCACCTGTACGCGGGGAGGTGAGTGACATGGCGGTCAAGACCATGGTCCAGACCATTCGCGACACCCTGTATGGGGAGATGGAGCGGGACCCAAACATCATCGTAATGGGCGAGGACGTAGGCATGGGGGGCGTCTTTCGGGCCACCGATGGCCTGCGGGCCGCCTTCGGCGAGGAGCGTGTCATTGACACCCCCCTGGCCGAGTCCGGCATCGTGGGGGTGGCCATCGGGGCCTCCCTCAACGGTCTGCGGCCGGTGGCCGAGATCCAGTTCGCTGACTTCATCCTTCCCGCATTCAACCAGATAGTAAACGAGGCCGCCAAGATGCGCTACCGCTCGGGGGGCGACTTCTGGTGCCCTCTGGTCATCCGCGTGCCCTA
The DNA here is from genome assembly GCA_016190505.1 of Chloroflexota bacterium. GTDB lineage: Bacteria > Chloroflexota > Dehalococcoidia > JACPQK01 > JACPQK01 > JACPQM01. The sequence goes on from JACPQM010000077.1 coordinate 4,841, forward strand.
CGGGGGCAATATCAAGGGCGGCATCTATCACTCCCAGAGTGTGGAGGCCTACTTCGCCCATGTGCCGGGCCTGACGGTGGTAGCCCCGGCCTTCCCTTACGACGCCGCCGGCCTGCTGCGGGCCGCCATCCGCGCCGAGGACCCGGTGCTGTTCCTGGAGCACAAGTTCACCTACAATGCCATCCGGGGTGAGGTGCCCGCAGATGACCACCTCGTGCCCATCGGCCAGGCCGAGGTGAAGCGGCCAGGCAAGAACCTGTCCGTGTTCACCTATGGCCTGATGCTGCACTACAGCTTGAGAGCCGCCGAGGATCTGGCCAAAGAGGGCCTTGAGGCCGAGGTGGTGGACCTGCGCACGCTGCTGCCTCTGGACAAGGAGACAATTCTGGCGTCGGCCCGCAAGACGGGCAAGGTTCTCATCGTCCACGAGGACAGCAAGACGGGCGGGCTGGGGGCGGAGGTGTCCGCCATCATCGCCGAGGAGGGCTTCGAGTACCTGGACGCGCCCATCAAGCGGGTGACCGGGCCCGACGTGCCCGCGGTGCCCTACGCGCCCCCGCTGGAGGAGGCCTTCATGCCCAGCCCGGAGAAGGTCCTCCACGCCATGCGCGAGCTGGCGGCGTACTAGGGTGTCCGGTCTCCTCTCCAGCCTTGTTGCCCATCATCGGCGTGTGTGCAAACCCCAGGCTGATGGTCATTGACGAAATAGAGTGACGTTTGGTTGTCATTCTGAGGGAGCCCTTCGCTGCGCTCAAGGGTGAACTGCGCGACCGAAGAATCCGTACCTCTGCGTTGTCGGTTGGACAGCGTAGGGGCACGGATTCTTCGCCCTTCTGCGGAAGGGCTCAGAATGACAGAGGGATGCTGCGCCCCCTTTGCGTATGAGGCAGAGGGGGACCAGGTTCCGTCCTGAGCTTGTCGAAGGAGGGTAGGGGTCTAATGCCAGTCAAAGTACTCATGCCGCAAGTTGCGGAGACCGTGGTCGAGGGGACCATCACCAAGTGGCTCAAAAAGCCCGGGGAGCGGGTGGACAAGTACGAGTCGCTCCTGGAGATCGAGACCGCCAAGGTGGTAACCGAAGTGCCGTCACCGGCGGCGGGCGTGGTGAAGTCCATCCTGGCTCAGGAGGGGCAAACGCTGCCCGTGGGTGCCGAGCTGGCGGTTATCGAAGAGGCAGGGGCAGCCGCCGCTGCGCCGCCGGTAGCCGCTCCGCCCGCGGCGGGGCGGGCCGCGGAGCGACCGGCGGCGCCACCGCCTGTAGTGGCCCCCGCCGCGCCGCCGGCGCCCCCCGCTCCCGTCGAGGCCGAGCGCGGCCCTTCGCGGGCCACCCCTGCCGTCCGGCGCCTGGCCGAGGAGCATGACATTGACATCTCCCACATCCAGGGCACCGGCCTGGGTGGTCGCGTCACCCGAGAGGACGTGGAGCGCTTCATCGCCCAGCGCGAGGCGGCCGTCGCCGCCGCCAAAGCTCCGCCACCTCCACCTCCTCCACCACCACCCCCCGCTGCACCCCCAGCGGCCAAGGTCGAAGCCGACGAGGAGGTCGTCCCCCTGACCCCCACCCGGCGGGCCATCGCCGAGCACATGGTCCGCAGCAAGCGGACTTCACCCCACGTCTGGTCCATGATGGAGGCCGACATCACCCGACTGGTGGCCCTGCGGGAGTCCCTCAAGGAACCGTTCCAGCAACGCTACGGCTTCAACCTCACTTACCTACCCTTCGTGGTCAAGGCCGTGGTGGATGCCCTCAGGGAGTTCCCCTATATGAACTCCGTTTGGGGCGAGGACAAGATTGTCCTCAAGAAGCGCATCCATATCGGGGTGGCTATCGGCCGGGAGGAGGGGCTGATTGTCCCCGTGCTCAGGAACGCCCAGGACATGGGCGTCGTGGAGATCGCCAGAGGCATAGACGAGCTGGTGCGCAAGGCCCGGGAGAACCGCCTCAAAATAGAGGACGTGACCGGCGGCACTTTCACCGTCAACAACACGGGTGCCTTTGGCTCGGTGGCCTCCCTGGCCATCATCAACCAGCCGCAGGCGGCCATCTTGACCTTCGAGGCCATAGTCAAGCGCCCGGTAGTGGTGAACGACGCCATCGCCATCCGCTCCATGGTCAACGTCACCCTGTCCTTTGACCACCGCATTGTGGACGGCTCCCAGGCGGGGGCCTTCCTCGGTGGCGTTGTCAAACGGCTCGGGGCCTACGGCCCGGAGATGAAGCTGGTGCTGTGACAACACGTAGCGGCAATTCATGAATTGCCGCTACCTGGACTTTGGACAGAATCGGGTCACGTATTGGCATGGAGGACGAGGTTTTGTGCGAAGTTGTGATTGGGGAAGGGCCAGGCGAACGTTTCGTTGTACTCCTTTCTGACTATGGTCAGCATGTCAAGGAAAGAGGGTCTTTTGGCTCGTCCCCTCCATTTGGGCAGGGGCAGATAATCGCTGGTTCGGCCTGGTCCGAAGGCGTCAAGGGCAGCCAACTGCAAGACGCTGTAGCAAGCGACCGCGAAGGCGGGGTGGCGAGGCACCGATTGAGGCGAACGCACCTGAGCCTGACCGACGCCCAAGAGGTCCTTTTCATCCCGATGATTGACCTCTATCTGCCAGCGGTCGAAGTAGGCTTGAATCAACCGGGGTGGCGAAGCTTCGAAGTCAGTACACAACAGATAAGCGGGGTCTCGATAGTTGGTCCGGGCGTGCTTGGAGAGCTTGTAGGGCACAGGAGCGATAACGAAGAGTCGCAGCAGGCGGGTGCCAGCCCCACGTCTCCACAGGACGCCCAGGACCTCTTTGTAGCGAAGCGTTCTCCGTTGTCCCCCGTAGTAGACAGAGGCATCCTGCCAGGGGGTAGCTTCCTGTTGGCGTACCTGCTGAGAGGTAAAGAGATACGCATCATAGCGGCGGCGCGACCCCTTGGGGGCAGGAAAGCAGAGGCGGGCGTCCTTGCGGCAGCGGGCCACCAAGTGCGTACGGTCCATCGGGGCCTTGAAGATGGTCTGATTGCAGAAACTGCCGTCCAGGGTCGCCAAAAGGGTACGACCGCTGGCGCCTCGGCGGTCCAGCCGTCCACGCAAGCCCTGGATGGCAGTAAGCGTCTGTGTGGACAGGTTCTGCTGTTTGCGCGCCTGCCGGTAGGCAGCACGTTCCTCATCACTGGCGCGCTTCCCTGGCTTCTTCATGGCCAGCGCTTCTTGAAACAGCACCGGAAACCCGCGTGCCGAAAAGTCTCCTTCCTCATGATGCGGAAACAACAGCGACGCCTGTACGAAACGCAGGCCACGCAGGTAATTGACATGAAAGGGCGGCGACATGGGGTCGCGCTGCCAGAAAGCGGTAGCTATCTTCCTGCCCGTCTTGGCCAGCTTGGTATCATCGAAAGCCGCCACCACCTGGCCTTCCGGATAACGGGCCAGATACCCATCCAGAACCGGGGCGAACAGCGCATCAGGCTCCCAGAGGCTACGCGAGAACATCTTGTAGTCGGCGCTCCAGTCCTGGTCGCTGCGGCCCAGCGCGCAGATCGTACGCGATATGGTGCGCCGGCCCAGCACACAGGGCAGAGCCAGAGCGTGCTCCATGGCCCGATTCAGACTGCGTTCCTGGGCAAACACCGGTTTCCAACCTTCCTCCAGAAGGGAGCAAAACTGGACTGCCAGCCCCATTACTTCCCTCCCTTCAGTCCGAAAACATTCCTGTCGGTGCGCACGAAGCGGTCGCCCCGCCGGACCTTCTTGACCAGCGATGAAACGATGGATTCCCGGTCCAGCCGGAGGCCGTGGACCTGCTCCACCCGGACCATGATCTCCGAGACATGCAGAGGCCTACCCACCCTCTGGAGTATGTCGTACACCATATCAACCTGCGACATACGTTTGCGGGGCGGCTTCTCCTCCGCCCACCCGCCGCGGAGCCTCCTTACCGCCTTCAGTTGCGCCTCCAGGGTAACCTCGAAGGCATGCAAGACTGAGGCCTCAGTGTCATCCCTGTCCAATATAGCATCCTCCTTGGGGCCAGCTAAACTACCCGTTCCTGCCCCAGGACAAGGATACCATAACCGAGTAAGTATATCAATACCAATCGGGTTATACATACTCAAATGTCCAAACACCAGGTAGCGGCAATTCATGAATTGCCGCTACGTGAATCTGCTGTACGGGATGAATTCACGTAGGGGCGACCGGCCGGTCGCCCCTACGCTTGCATCAAACCCGTTATTCCGTCTTCAGAGTGCCCTCCATGCCGGCGGCCCGGTGGCCCAGCACAGCGCAGTAGAAGGTGTAGGTGCCCGCCCGGTCTATCTTGATCTCCCGGGTCACTGTCTGACCAGAGCCGACCTGAATGTTGATGCCCAGCTCCTGGATGGTGAAAGTATGGCCCACGTCGGCACTGGTCAGCTTCACGGTGACGGACTCACCCTGTTTCACCGTTATGTCAGAAGGCGTGAAGCTGCCGTACCGGGCGGTGACGGCCACCTCGCCCGGCTTGCCAGCCGCCGGTGGGACCGCCGTGGGTGTTTCCTTGGGCGCGCCGTAGCCACCGCAAGCGGCCAACAGCGTGAGCAGGACAACTACTGCAACCAGGGACCTCTTCATTCGGCCATCTCCTCACTGTTTCCCACGCCGCAACCCCCTCCTCGCAACCTAGTTTTCGCAAGTTCGCGTACTCATGAACGACCCAACCCCGCTCACCCCGTCCGAACGAAACGTCCCGACGAGTCGGGATGTTTCGCTCGGAGAGCCTGTCGAAGGGCGAGCGGCCCATGGTTCGACACGCTCACCATGAGCGGTTGATGGTTACGTGCCTTTACGCAAGTGGGCACTAGAGCTCTACTAGCACCTTGGAGGACTCCTCTACCGGGACTTCCTCCCCGTCTTCCCTCATGCACTCAACGTGGAGCTCGATGGCTTCCTTGATGTTGGCCAAGGCTTCGTCCTTAGTCTTGCCCTGGGAAACACACCCCGGCAAAGCGGGCACCTCCACCCAGTACCCACCATATTCCTTGTCCCAGTGCAGGATAACCGTGTACTCCATAGCTTTTCGCCTCATGCTCACCTCCCCAGGGCCTCTAGGAACTCCTCCATTGTGACCCCTGCCTTCTTGATCTCATTGAGTATCAAGCCAACGCCAAGCTCTCGGTGCAGGGGGATGGTCAACCTCGGGCTGCCAGGCCTCACGAGGTTCACGTGGCCGCCCTTCCCCTTGCGGCGAGTATACCCCAACCTCTCAAAAGCGGTGGCAACCCGGTCACCGCTTAGCCCTCGCAGTCTCCGTCCGCCGTCTCTCAAAGTCTATTATGGCCGAAAACACTGAAGCGCTTGGGCAACAAGGGGCCCCCTTTACAGGTAGCCCTGGGCCTCCAGGTACTCCAGCACCTGGAGCGATCCCAGGGCGGCTCCCTTCTTCACGTTGTTGGAGAGCACGAAGTACTTCATCCAGCGCGACCCAAGCTCGCTTTTCTCGATGCGGCCCATGACCGTGGTCAGCCCCCGGTCCAGCTCGGCGTCGAAGCGGGGCTGGGGCACGCGGTCGAGCACGGTGATAGCCTGCACCGGTGCTGAAGGCAGACGCCCGAAGCGCTCGCCGGAGCGGGCGTTGAACTCGGCCACCGCCTGCCGCACGTCCTCGGGGCTACACGGCCGGGCCGTCTCCACGAATACCGCCTCGAGGTGGCCCTCCAGGCTGGGCACCCGGACGCAGAAGCAGTCTATGTCGAAGCCGGCGGGCTCGATGGCCCCGCCCTTTAGCGTGCCCAGGACCTTGCGCACCTCGGCCTTAACCTTGGGCTCCTCCTTCGAGATGTAGCCGATGACGTTGCCCTCGATGGTGGTCTCGGGCTGCTCCACCCAGCCCTGGCCCGGCGCGGGTATCCGCGGGCCGATTTCCTCCCGCTCGCGCTGCCAGCGCTGGATCAGTTCGTAGCCACCACCCGATACGGCCTGGTAGGAGGTCATCACCACCCGCTGGACGCCAAAGGCGTCGAGGATAGGCTTGAGGGACACCGCCAGGCCCACGGTGGTGCAGTTGGGCTGCGGGGCAATCCAGCCCTGCCAGCCCCGGGCCTTCTGGGTATGCAGCAGCGCCGCATGTTCCGCGTTGACTTCGAGGATAAGGATAGGAACGTCATTCTCATACCGGAAGGCGGCGCTGGTGCTGATGACGGGGACCTGCCGGGCGTAGCGGGGCTCCGCCTCCGCCGCCGTCTCGCCGGGCAGCGCGGAGCACACCAGGTCCAGCCCCGCGGCGTCGCCGCTGTCGGCGCTCTTCACCACCATGTCTCTTATCCGCTCCGTCAGGCCCGATATGTCGAGCCTGGTGGCCTCGCGCAGTGGTCGCTGAGCACTACGGTCCGAGGCGAATAGAGCGGACACCGCGAACAGGGGGTGCCCTTCCAGCGCCTCCAGGAACTCCCTGCCTACGGCGCCGGTCGCGCCCAGGACCCCAACCGCCTTCATGTGGTTCCTCCAACAAACATCCTGATAGGTGTGGGCGAGCATTCCGACATATCGGGACCCCTACGGAACCGCCGTAGGCTCCAGTTGCGCCTGGGCCTCCCGAGAGACGAAGGAATGCGCCACGTCAAAGGGCATGGCCCGGCGCAGGTAGCCGGCCTCTTCCAAAAAGACGCACACCTGGCCGCCATGCTCGGCGTTCCTGACCTCCAGGCTCACCTCGACCTCCGCCAGATTGGGCGGGAAGTGGGCACCCTGGCGGCGGTGCACGATCTCCAGGACGTTGGCCTCCGCCTCGGCCAGGCGGGCCATGAGCTGGGCCAGTTGCCCGGGCTTGTCGGCCAGGACCACCCGCAGCACCAGGTAGCGCCCGGCATGGTACAGGCCGTGCTCCAGGATGCGGGCCATGAGATTGAGGTCGGCGTTGCCCCCGCTGACCACCAACACCAGCTTCTTGCCTCTGGCCTCAACCTTCCCGCTGAGCAGGGCGGCCAGCGGGGTGGCGCCGGCCCCCTCGACCAGCAGCTTGCTCCGTTCCAGCAGCAGGGCCATAGCCTGGGCGATGGCCTCTTCATCCACGGTCACCAGGTCGTCTACGTACTTGAGGATCAGGGGCAGTGTCTTCTCGCCCAGACCACCCACAGCCAGGGCCTCAGCCAGGGTGGGGCCAGGGGGCACCTGCACCTGGCGGCGGGCTAGGAAAGACTCGCGCCCGCCGGGCGCCCGGGAGGCCTGGACCCCAATGACCCGCGTCTGCAGCCCGAGGCCGCGCAGCGCCAGGGCCACGCCGGCCAACAGGCCGCCGCCCCCCGAGGGCACCACCACCAGGTCGGCGTCGGGGACTTCCTGGGCGATCTCCAGGCCCACCGTGCCCTGTCCTTCGATGACATGCTCGTCGTCGAAGCCATGGATGTAGGTCAGGCCCTCCTCCTGGGAGAGCCTTTGCGCGTGGACCACCGCCTCGTCGTAGCTGTCGCCGGACAGCACCACCAGGGCGCCGTAGTCCTGGGTGGCCTGGATCTTGGCCAGGGCCGCCCTCCTGGGCATGACCACGGTGCAGAGGGCGCCGAAGTGCCGGGCGGCCAGGGCCACGCCCTGGGCATGGTTGCCGGCGCTGGCGGCGACAACGCCCTTCGACAAGAGGGCGCGCGGCATCCGGGAGATCTTGTTGCTCGCCCCACGCACCTTGAACGAGCCCGTGCGCTGGAGGTTCTCCGCTTTGAGATACACCTGGCCGCCGCACATCTGGCTGAAGGTGCGGGACAGGAGCATGGGCGTGCGGTGTACCAGCGGGGTCATGGCCTCCTGGGCCGCTCGAATGCCGTCGAGGGTGACCATTTGATGCGTATTATAGGGCGTATGGCCCAGGTGCGCCATTCGACAGTACCGGCTCCGGGCTTCGTGCTTCGCCGTGCCCTCACCCTGACCCTCTTCCAAAGGGAGAGGGAAGCGTGTAACCTGTAGCCCGTAGCCTGTAGCCTGTAGCCCGATCGTCTGCCTTGTATCATTGGTGAGGGGCGCTTAGAATTAGAGAATATGGTAACGTTCGTTGGGAGGCAAGCGGTGGAAATAACTGTTCAGACCAAGAACCTGGACCTGTCTGACGACATCAGGAGCTACGCCGAGCGCAAGATATCCAGGCTAGGCCGGTATCTACCCGCCATAGAGGCGGCCACCGTGGAGCTTACTCGCGAGGCCGCCAAGTCTGCCCAGAACCGCGTGGTGGCCCAGGCGACCCTGGACTGCCCGGGCGCCATCCTGCGGGCCGAGGAAAGGGCGCCGGACGTTTACAGAGCGATTGATGCCGTGGCTGACGTGCTCAAGCGCCAGGTGGACCGGTTCAAGGGTAAGCTCTACTGGAAAGGGCGCGTGGCGGCCACCATCCCCGCCGGCGGCGTGGCCATCCAAACCGCCGAGGCTGTGGCTGAGGCAGAGGCGGAATCGCCTTCCACCGGGGAGTTGGTCAAGGTCAAGCGCTTCGCCCTCAAGCCGATGGCGCCCGACGAAGCCGTTGAACATATGGCGTTGCTGGGCCACAGCTTCTTCCTGTTCAGGGACGCCGAGAGCGGGCTTTTCAGCGTGGTCTACCAGCGGCGGGATGGGGACTACGGCCTTATCCAGGCTGAGGGGAGCTGACGCTCGGAGCGCGCCTATCATTTGAAACCCTCCCTGGTGCTATTCCTGGGCAGGCACCCCCGTCCCGGCTTGTCGGGAGTCGAAGACATGGTGGCCGGCGCGCACCGGGCGGTCCTGCTGGACACGCTGGAGCACGCCCGCTCTGCTGGCGCCTTCGACCGGGTGATGGTAGCCACCAACTGGCCAGAGCTCGTTCCCGAGCTGGCTGGCCTGGCCGAGGTGGACCTCGACCCCCCACGCGCGTCGGATGGGCCGGCCTTTCACTTCGGACGCCGCCTGGCCGAGGTTGTCCGCCGTCACCGCCTGTCCGCGTTGGTGTACATGGGGGCCGGCGGCGGGCCACTGCTCTCGGCAGACCAACTGGCAGCGCTGGCAGAGGAAGTGGGCGCCGGCCAGCAGGTGGCCCTGAGCAATAACCTGTATTCCACGGACTTCGCCGGCTTCTCCCCGGCAAACGTGCTGACAGGGGACGACTTGCCTGACCGGGACAATGGCCTGGCCCAGTGGGCAGTCCGCCACGGCTTTGAGGTGCGCACTCTGCCCCGCACCGCAGCCACACAGTTCGACGTGGATACCCCCACCGACTTGCTCATCCTGCAGGCCCACCCCGGCGCCGGGCACCATGCCCGGGCCTACGCAGAGGGCGTTGCCCTCGAGGCCGCGTCCCAGCGGCTGCGACGCGCCATGGCCTTGCTTGGAGATATTGACGGCGAGGTAATTGTGGCCGGCCGTGCGGGTAGCCACACCTGGCAAGCCCTGGAGGCGGGGACCGCCTGCCGGGTGCGCCTGTTCGCTGAGGAGCGGGGCATGGTGGCCGACGGTCGGGAAGACCGGGGCGAAGCCCGCTCCCTCCTAGGCTTGTACCTGGAGCAAGTAGGCCTGGGCCGGTTCTTCCACGGTCTGGCCACGCTGGGCCAGGCCGCCTTCGTGGATAGCCGCGTGCTCTTTGCCCACCTGAAACTGCGGCCCTCCCGCGCCGACCGCTACCTCTCTGACCTAGGCAAGGCTTCCGACATATCGGACCCCTGGGTCCGCGAGTTCACGCAGGCCGCCGTCGAGGCCCCCATTCCCGTGGTGTTGGGTGGCCACTCCCTGGTCTCGGGTGGGTTGCTGGCGTTGATCGAGGCCGCCCGGGCCCAGACCCAGTAGGGCGGCACTGAAGCGCCGAGAGCCCATGGACGTCCCATCGGTACCCGCTCGCCGGACCTGGGGCCAGACGTTCGGCTCCCTTCGCCACCGCGACTTCCGGCTCCTGTGCGTGGAGATAGGCCTGACCAACGCCAGCCGCTGGATGGAGTTCCTGGTGGTGGGCCTGGTGGTGCTGAAGCTCACCAACTCCCCTTTCTGGGTGGGGGCCATCGCCGCGGTGCGCAGTTGGGGCTGGCTCCTGGGTCCGGCGGGAGGCCTGCTCGCCGACCGCTTCGACCGGCGACGGCTGCTGGCATTCGTGCAGGCCACCAACGTGGTCCAGGCAACAGCGCTGCTCACGATGCTGGTGCTGGACCGGGCCAACCTGGGCGCTCTCTTCTTTCTGGCGCTGGTGAACAGCCTGGTCTACGCCATGGAGTATCCCACCCGCCACGCGCTCATGGCAGACCTGGTGGGCCGCGATTCGGTGGCCAATGCCGTGGCTGTGAGCCGGATGGCCATGGACGTGACTTCGGTGGTGGGGCCGTTCCTGGCCGGCGCCTTTATGCAGCTTTTCACGCCCGCAGGCGGCTACGCCCTGGTGCTGGCTTTCTATGTGGTCTGTCTGGTGGCGGTAGTACTGGTCCGACCGCGTCCGCCTCTGGTCCGGGGCGGGTCGGCCTGGAGCGAGCTCAGAGCTGGGCTGGGCTATGTCCGGGTGAACCAGGCGGCCGGGTCGGTCCTGGCGCTGGCCCTGCTGGCCAATCTGTTGGGCTTCCCCTTCATGTTCGGCCTGCTGCCCGTTTTTGGCCGGGACGTGCTGGAGGCAGGACCGGCCCAACTGGGCATCCTGATGGCCAGCGCCGGTCTGGGAGGGATGCTGGGTAGCCTGTTGCTGGCCAGAATGGGTGATCGCGGTCGCAGCTTCCGCCTGATGATGGTCGGGTTTCTGGCCTGGGCCGGCTTGCTGTTCCTGTTCGCCGTGTCCCGATGGTACGGGCTGTCGTTGGCCCTGCTACTGGCGGCCTGGACCGGGCAGTCCGTGGCGATGAGCACAGGCACCAGCCTGTTGCTTACCCTTTCCGAGCCAGCGATGGTGGGCCGGGTCATGGGGGCGCGGGCGCTGGCTGTCGTGGGTTTGCCCCTGGGCAGCCTGGCCTTGGGGGCGGCCACCGCGCGGCTGGGCGCTTCTCCGGCGCTGGCCATATTCAGTGCCGCTCTGCTGGGCTCAGTGCTGGTAGCCGGGCTGGTCCGCCCTCGGCTCTGGCGGGCGACGTGATCTTGGGCTACAGGCTTTGGGCTTTGGGCTTCGGTCTGCCGGGTTGGCGGCACCGGAGAGGCTTGTGAACGCTCGGCGAGCCTCCTGGGCGGCGAGAGGGCGGGCCTTCCCGGCGCTGTGGCGCCGCGACTTTCGCTTGCTGTGCGCCAACACCATCCTCCTGGAGGCCACCCGGTGGATGGATGTGCTGGTCATCGGCTGGCTCACCCTTCAACTCACCGGCTCCCCGGTGCAAGTGGGCGTAGCCGGCGTATTCCGAAGCATCGGCTGGCTGTTGGGCCCGGTGGGTGGAGTGCTGGCTGACAGGATGGACCGGCGGCGCTACCTGGTCCTGCTCCAGTTGCTGAACCTGGCCCAGGCGGCCACGTTGCTCGGCCTGTATCTGTCAGGACACCTTGAGATGTGGGAGGTCTATGCGCTGGCCCTGGCGAACAGCGTGGCCTTCGGCATGGACATGCCCGCCCGCAACTCCCTGGTCGGAGACGTCGTGGACCGCGAGGACCTGGCCAACGCCGTGGCCATTAACCGGCTGGGCTCCGACTTCACCTACGTGCTGGGGCCGCTGGCGGCAGGCTCCTTTATGGCCCTGTTCTCCTTTGCCAGGACTTATGAGCTTATCGTGGCCATGCACGCCGTCAACGTGGTACTGCTGCTGATGATGCACGCCCGCAGCAACAGGGGGACGGTACGGAGGGAATCGCCTCTGAGAAACGTGGTATCCGGAGCTCGGGTCATTGTACGCACTCAGGTGGCCTGGCTGGTGCTGCTCCTGGCCGTGGTGGCCAACCTGCTGGGTCGGCCCTATCTCTACGTCATGCTTCCTGTATTCGCGGTAAGCGTCTTGGGGCTGGGTCCGGGCGGCCTGGGGTTGCTCATGGGGGCTACAGGCATCGGGGCGGTAGCCGCCAGCCTGAGTATCGCGGCCTGGGGCCGCCTCCGTCACCAGAGCCGGGTGATGATGCTGGGGTATGTTGCCTGGGGCATCACCCTGGCCCTGTTCGCGCTCTCGCGGTGGCACAGCGTGTCACTGGCCTTGCTGGTGGGGGTCGGCATGGCCAATGCTGCGGCGGCAACTCTGGGCACCAGCCTGTTGCTGGCGGCAGTAGGGCCGGAGGTAAGGGGCCGGGTGATGGGAGCGCGGGCCATGGTTATCGGCGCCATGCTGCCGGGGATGATGCTGCTGGGCGCGGGGGCGCAAACCATTGGCGCTCCGCTGACTCTGGCCCTGGACGGCGCGGCCTTCGTGGCCATCGTGGTCGCCATAGGGCTGGCCTTTCCCAGGCTGTGGAAGATGTAGGGGCGAAGCATCCGGCAAAACAAGGTTGCTTCACGGACCTGCGGTGCCGGATGCCTCGCCCCTACGAATGCGGTCTAGAACAGCGGGTTGATCACCAGCCCGGTGGCCGTCTTGGGGTAGAAATAGGTGGTCTTCTGGGGCATCCGGGCCCCAGCGTCGGCCACGGCGAACAGGCTGCTCAAGGGCATGGGATTCAGGAAGAAGGCCATCTGGAACTCCCCGCTGGCCACCCGTGAGATGGCCTCCACGGGGTCCCGGGTGAACTCCAGGCAATCCTCCTCAAGCTGCGTTGTGGATATTCCCACCATCCCCCGAAGCACCACCCAGTGGAGCAGGCTCACGTCCAGGGACCGCCAGGCCTCAGGCTGCTCCTGCGGCATCGTCCTTTGCAACGACTCGCGGTCGCGTGCGACCAGGATACGCAGCGCGTTCTGCTGCGGAATGTAAAGGCCAAATGCGCTCGACCCCCGGGCCTGGAGTCCCGAGAATCGGGACTGCCAGGACTGGGCCGTCTGCGAGAGGTTGCCCAGCAGGGGCAGTCGCTCGATCTCCCGGAAGTCGGCGGTCAGGCCCTCCTCCAGACGGGACAGGGCCTGCGGGCCCAGGCCGCGAACGAGGCGGTGGGTGGGCAGGGTGATCAGCCCCGGGTCGGCGGCGGACATCAGGGCCATCATCACGTAGTTGAAAGGCTCGCGCCCCGTGTAGCTCTGAGCGCTGGCCCGCCGCTCTTTCATATAGGCCAGGGCCACGGAGTACCGGTGGTGCCCGTCGGCTATGTACACAGTCTTCTGGGAGAGGAAGCGGGACGCCCGGCGGGCGGCCTGGGGTTCGCTGACCACCCAGGCGTTGTGGACCACCCCGTAATCGTCGGTGGCCGCGAAGTCCGCCTCCCGCCGGAGTTCGCCAGCGAAGAGGTCGGGGAGACCCAGGCGGCTCCGAAAGATCCCCATGACCGGACTGAAATTGGCCCGGCAAGCGCGCAACAGCTCATAACGGTCTGCGGCGGGCGCCCGCAGAATGGACTCGTGGGGGCGCACGTGGCCCTGGCTCCATTCCTCCAGCCTGAGGCGCGCGATAAGCCCCCACCGGCTCCTCGTGCCGCCTGCATACGGGAAACGGTGTTCTACCAGGTAGAAAGCGGGGCGCCCCTCCCGCACCAGTATGCCGTCACGTAGCCATTCCTGGAGCGTACAGGCCGCTTGCTGATAGCGGTCGTCCCTGGACCCCTCTCCGGGCAAGGGCAACTCCAGCCGGATGACGTTGTACGAGCTGCGGCCGTAGTACAGGGCCTGCTCCTCTTTGGAAATCACGTCGTAGGGCGGGCTGATCACAGAGGTCAGGTCGCCAACGCGGGTCAGGTTGAAACGCAGTCCCTGAAAAGGTCTTACCGTGGGCACTCGGGTCCTCCGCTGGGGGATAGCTCTCCCACCGTCACTCTAGGGCACCAGTATAGCACGCCCCGGTTTCTGGGGCTGGCCTTCGGCTGGGCAGCACCCAACATCACTGATGAAAACGTTGGCTATGACTTCAGAAACAGGTTCGCCTCCTGTAGTCTGCGGCCTGTAGCCCGAAGCCCAGGCGGAGCCAGGGCCACGTCAAAGTCGGGTAGTTGAAGGTAGAGGGGGAGAAGAGACTACCCCTTGACAGGAGCTGTGGAGTGGTCTATTATGTTAATCCTTGGGCACCTTAACAACTGGATAGTGGAAGGAAGGTTCTGTCCGGAGAGTTTGATCCTGGCTCAGGACGAACGCTGGCGGCACGCCTTATGCATGCAAGCCGAACGCCCCGAGCAATCGGGGAGTGGCGGACGGGTGAGTAACACGTGGGTAACCAACCCCTCAGGGGGGGACAACCCTGGGAAACTGGGGCTAATACCGCATGACCTCCCTCGAGAAGTCGAGGGAGCAAAGCCCCGACTTGTCGGGGCGCTGAGGGACGGGCCCGCGGCCTATCAGGTAGTTGGTAGGGTAACGGCCTACCAAGCCGATGACGGGTAGCTGGTCTGAGAGGATGGTCAGCCACACTGGGACTGAGACACGGCCCAGACTCCTACGGGAGGCAGCAGCAGGGGATCTTGCGCAATGGGCGAAAGCCTGACGCAGCGATGCCGCGTGGGGGATGAAGGCCTTCGGGTCGTAAACCCCTTTTGCCGGGGAGGAATACTGACGTCACCCGGCGAATAAGCCTCGGCCAACTACGTGCCAGCAGCCGCGGTAATACGTAGGAGGCAAGCGTTGTCCGGATTTATTGGGCGTAAAGGGCGTGTAGGCGGCGCGGTGTGTCGGTGGTGAAATCTTTCGGCTCAACCGAAAGGGTGCTGCCGATACTACCGGGCTTGAGGGCAGCAGAGGAAGGCTGAATTCCCGGTGTAGTGGTGAACTGCGTAGATATCGGGAGGAACACCAGTGGCGTAAGCGGCCGTCTAGGC
>JACPQM010000080.1 GCA_016190505.1 Chloroflexota bacterium
CTGCCCACTAGCTCGCCACGTTCAACACGGTTCAAGACCATTACCCTTTGCTGTTCCTTCTGGTTCAATGAAACTATCTCCTTCATAGGGTGACATTTTCACTGAACCAAACACTGGTGTCATGATCACAGAACTACCACATGTTATTCTCAAGAGTTTTGGACCAACCTTCTCCCTTGTGGCGCTTGCCGTAAACCCATATTGCGGCTTCTGGCAGACCACCCCCAATCTCCGTCTTGGCCAAGTCTTGGCCTGCTCCGACTCAAACACCTGACGCAGGAAGGCGGCGGGTAGGGCACGGGCTGCCTCTGCCTGGGCCTGGGCTGCCTGGCGCATGTGTTCCACCTGCGCCATTTGCTCCGAGAGGCGCGCCGCAATGCGCCGCTGCTCTTCCACCGGCGGCAGGGGAATGAGAGACCTCGCCACAAAGTCCTCTGGAACCCTCTGTTGACCAACCGCGCCGGTGAAATACCTGGTTGCTTCCTCTCGAAAGCGGGGCCTGCGGACTGCAAGGTGGATCCAGCGGGCGAAGACGTTGGGACCCGGCCGCAACACGTGGAACTCGGTGCTTCCGAAGCCAACGCCGTCCAACAAACGCATGGCTATCGCGGCCTTCCCGTTTTGCATGCAAGGCGTGATCTTGGCAAAGAGCACATCACCTTCCTGAAAGAATGTGTACCCCTTGGCGACGTCTCGATACGCCCTTACCTGGGGGGCAACAATGGTACCTGATGTATCGTCAACTGCTGACATGGGGACGAACGTTGTCGGCGCATCGGGCGAGCGAGCAAACCCCGAGGGCCTGGTTGGGTTGATATGGCACACCTCTCCCAGCGTGGCCCAGCGCCAGCCCGGGGGCAGGGGGCGGGGTGTAGGGGCGTATTGCAATACGCCCCTACGAGGGTCAGGGCTCATGGCCGGCGCATCCCCAAAATCGTCTCGATATCATCGGACGCGGGACCTGGGGCCGTCCCGAACACCATCGGGTTTTCGTGGTCCAACGCCCATTGCATCGGGTTGTTGGCAATGTATTCACGGAACGCCTCAAGTTCGCGCTCGTCGCGGATAACGCGTTCGTGGTAATTCCGTTGCCAGACAGGCAGCCCCGGGGCGCCCCGAATCGCATTGATGCGTTTGGTTACAGCGGCCTTGAACCCGCGTACAATGGCGCCAACGGCCTGCGACGGTGACCGGAACGTACGGGCGTATTGGGGTCCGGCGGTCGCCCGTGACGAAAGCGTAGGGGCGTATTGCAATACGCCCCTACGCTCGTCCGTTATCACGATAATGCCGTGGAAATGGTTAGGCATGACCACATATTCGTCCAGGTCCACCTGCGGGCGGAGCTGTGTGGTGTTGAGCCACTCGCCTTCGACAACAAGGCCAGCATCGTTCAACCTCATGGCGCCTTCGACAATCTCGCCAAACAGACATTCCCTGTCACGGGTAACGATGGTGATGCAATATGCGCCTGCCTGGGAATAGTCGTAGCCCGGCAAACGAATGGAACGCCGGTGTTTGTCGGAGTCGGTCCTCATGCCGCCAGCAGTCTCTCTTTGGTCACCCGCAGCACGGCGGCCAGGTCAGCGCCGAGCTTCTTCAGCGCCCGGATGCCTCCGGCTTTCTTCACTGCGGGCGTCTGGAACACCAGGGGATTCTCAAGCTCACCAATACCGCCCTTGGAGAACTGCACCGCCAGAGCGCGGATGACCAAGGCAGCTTCAGGGGCCATAACCTTGAGCCAGTCACCATGTTTGTAGGCCAGAGCCTCTACGCGCTCCTGGCGGGTCTTGGGGGCTAGGCCGTAGGCCTCCTGGGCCAGCACATCGTAGAGGTCGCATTCCTTGAGCTCGTCCAACTGCTGGAGCAGCCTGGCGGAGCGCTCGCCGCCGGGCAGGGTGGCGAGGAGGGCCTGGCGCCCTTGCGGGTCCAGCCATGTGCTGCGCAGAGCGTCCAAGTCCGGCGCCTCGGCGGTCAAACGCTGGGCCACCAACTCCCGATACTCCTCCACGGGGATGAGCACGTCGTGCCCGTCCCGCTCCACCAGCACGGAGCGGCCCGCGTCGGTAACGTGAACGTCGAAACCTTCCACCTGAACAACAGTCTCCCCGTCGTGGTCTATGGTCGAAGGCCGTTGGGCAGTGGGCCGCGGCCTGGTCTCAAAGGGTTCCCCGAAGAGCCGCGTGGCGTCGGTGTAGTCGTAGATGCGGAACATGAGCTTGCCTGAAGGGGGGTGAATGCGGGTCCCCCGCCCCACCATCTGGTACAGCATGATAGAGCTGCCCAGGTAGCGGAAAAAGACCACATTCTCAAGCCACTCGATGTCCACGCCCGTGGACAGTAGGTCCACTGTGGTGGCGATGAAGTGGGAATGTCCGGAGGCCTTGAACTCGGCCAGCTTGCCGCCCGGGTCCTCCGCCTTGACTGTGCACTTGAAGGCGTAATGCTCAGCGCGGGCGTGGCCATTGGCCCGGCACCAGTCGGCGTAGAGGTTGTTAAGCTCAGCGGACACGGCATCGGCATGGCTATCCCGAACGCAGAATATGATGGTCTTCTGTAGTGGGCCGCCAGTCTCGCAGAGGAGCTGGAAGAGGTCCTGGCACATGCTCTTGACCCTATCGGGCAGCACCAGGGCATCCTCGTAGTCTTTGGGTGCGTAGGCATCCCGGAGGGCGTGGCCTGGCACAGGCTGGCCAGTGAGGTAGTCCGTGGCTGACCGCTGCTCGATGTCCTCACGAGTGATCTGGCCCTTGGCATCCAGGTTGACGACCCGGCGCACGACCTCGAAGGTAGCCAAATAGCCGTCCTCTTGCCCTTGGGCAATGGTGTACTCATACGCGGGCTCGCCGAAGTACTTGGCGTTGTCGCGTATCTCTTGGTCTTCTGTGGTGGCATGCACCATGATACGCGGAGTGGCCGTAAGGCCGACGTGGACAGCGTTGGGGTTCCTGTCCAGGACGATCCGCCACTTGCCCCAGGCAGAGCGGTGGCACTCGTCAATGATGATGTGGCTGAAATAGTCCTCCTCGTAGTTCTCTACGAAAAAGCTGGCGTCCGTAGCCGCCTCGTCCTCGCTGTCGCCGCCTACGTTGAGCGTCTGATAGGTGGCGATCAAGATGCGGGCGTTCTTCTGTGGATTTGACGTGGACACCACCTGGGCATCGTCCCCAAAGATGGCGTGCAACTTCTCCTTGGCCTGTTCCGAGAGGAACGTGCGGTCGCATACGAACAGGGCCCGCCGGAGCTGGCCAGCCTTGGTCAGTTTCCAGAGGAGGTGGGCAGCGACATAGGTCTTTCCGGAGGCCGTGGCCATGGGGAGCAGCACCCGGTTGCCACCGGCGGCGACTTTCTCTAAACAAGCGCGGATAGCCGCGTCCTGGATAATAGCGGCGGGAGGCCTCGCCGAACTTGTAGGGCTCCAGCAGCGGCTTCGCCGCCTCACTGGCGAGGACCAGCCCCTTGCCGCGTTCGTACCTGGCCTTGAGCTCCGCGGGTTTCGGGAAGCTGTGCAAGGGCAGTCCCTGGCGGGTGTTGCCTGTGAAGTCGTCGTATTCGGCGAAAAGGTGGCCATTTGAGGAGAACGCGAATGGCACGTGGAGGCGCCGGGCGTACTTCTGGGCCTGGTCCAGGCCCACGTCGTGCGGCTGGTCTTCCGGCTTGGCCTCGATCACGGCCACAGCGAGGGGAGCGAGGCTCGCGCCAGGGGGCAGGCAAAGCAGGTAGTCCGTGCGCCCTTTCCGGCGACGCGGACGGCCGTCCACATTGTCAACACTGCCATCAGTTGTCTCGCGGCGTATGAGGTCTTCTGTCCAGCCGACGGAGTGAAGGGCCGGGTCAATCAGCTTGGCACGGGTATCCGCTTCGGAGAAGGCCATCGGGCGTCAGGCACTCCCTTCCAACACGGGCAATTGTGCCGCTTTTCCCTGCTGCGCGCAAGTAGGGGCGCACCTGTGTGTGCGCCCTGGCGGGGGGCCGGGGCAGACACGCCGGTCTGCCCCTACCCGAACGTAGCCCCGCGGCCCCGCAGGAAGCCCGGCGCCCACCAGTTGAGGTGGCCCAGCAGGCGCATGGTGGCCGGCACCAGGAGAGCGCGCACTATGGTGGCGTCTATCAGTATGGCCAGGGCGATGCCCACGCCGATAGACTTGATCATGACGATGTCGGCCAGGCCGAAGGAGCCCGAGACCAGAATAAGCACAGCAGCGGCGCCCGTGATTAAGGCCCCCGTGCGGGCCAGCCCGTGGCTCACACTGGCGGTGTTGTCCCCGCTGGCGTCGTAGCTCTCTTTGACCCGGCTGAGCAGAAAGACCTCGTAGTCCATGCTCAGGCCAAAGAGAACGGCGAAGAGGAGCACCGGCGTGCTGGACTCAATGAAACCCTCGGGTGTGAAGCCCAGCAAGCCGCTGAGATGGCCCTGCTGGAAGATGAACACCAGTGCCCCGTAGCTGGCCCCCAGGCTCAGGGCGTTCATGGCCAATGCTTTGATCGGGATGACCACGGACCGAAAGGCCAGGACCAGCATGACATACATTGCCCCGACGATCCAGAGCACCAGCCAGCGCACGTCCTGGAACAGGGCGCGGTCGCTGTCCATGACGTCGGCGGTAAGGCCCGTCACCAGCACCTGGAGCCCACCCTGCGGCGAAAGCTGGCGGATGTCCCTTACCAGGCCCTTGGTCTCGTCAGAGAACGCAGATGAGCGAGGGATGACCCGGACCAGGGTGACCTTGGGGCTGAATACCGATGCCAGCTCCTGGCGTAGCTCCGGGCTGGTCCCGGACTGGATGGTAGTCAGCAACTGGGCCACCAGCGCCGGCGGTATGCCCGGAGGGGCCAGGTCCAGCACGCTGTCGACTCGCGCCACCTGGGGGTGGGCCTTGAGTCGCTGCTCCAGCTCCCCCAGGGCGGCGATCTTGTCGGGGCTGTCTCCCGAGGCATCGGGACTCTCGGTAGTCACCGCCAGCAAGATAGGCGAAAGCTCCCCCTCGCCGAAGTCCCGGCGCAGGGCTTCATAGCCCAGGCGGGCCGGGTCTCCACTAGGCAAGCTGCTGGCCCCCGGGGTGCCCAGTTTCACGCCGAAGAAGGGCAGGCCCAGGGTGAGGAGGAAGATGACCACCACGATCATTATTGGCCAGGGGTGGCGCATGACGCGGTTGGCTATCCCTTGCCAGGTATGCCCACCCGTTTGCCGCCGCAGCACAGGCCACGAGTTGACCCGCGGGCCCAGCAGCGCCAGCAGGGCGGGCAGCAGGGTTAGTGCGGCCAGCACCGACACCAGCACCACCAGGGTGCCGCCGATCCCCATAGAGCGCATGGTGGGCGAGCGGAACAGCAGGAGTCCCGCCATGCCGATGAACACGGTGCCACCGGAGAACACCACCGCGCGCCCAGCGGTGGCCAGCGTAGCCTCCAGGCTTTCCAGCCTGCCACGGCTTGCCAGCTCCTCTCGAAAGCGACTCACCACGAATAGCGAGTAGTCTATGGCCAGGCCCAGGCCCAGCATCGAGGACAGGTTCATGGTAAAGACAGAAAGGTCCATCCGCAGGGCCAGGAAGTAGAGCAGGGCCAGGGTGACCGACACGGCCACGCCGCCCATGACCACGGGTAGCCCGGCAGCCACCACCGCCCCGAAGACCAGCAGCAGCGCCACCAGGGCCAGGGGCAAGGAAACGGACTCGGCCCGGCGCAGGTCGTTCTCGCTGAGCTCGATGAGGCGGTAGACCACCGGAGCGGTCCCCGTGGGCCAGGCGTGGACCTGGCCGTCCACCAAGGCGGCCTCGATCCCGGGGAAGCGGTCCATGGCCTCATCAACCGTGCCCGACATACGGATGGGGGCGAAAGCAGTGTGGCCATCCTGCGAGACCAGACGGGGGTTGACCGGCGACAGCGTCTGTACGTTGGTGACGAAGGGCAGGGCGCGCAAGGCGCTGGCTTGGGCCTCCATCTGGGCAGCGAAGGCGGGATCGCTGGCCACCAGGGTATCGCTGTGGAACACCACCATCAACGTGGCCGCGGACATGCCCAACTCGCGCTCCAGCAGCCGCTGGGCGCGCACGGACTCGAGCTCTTCGATGCTAAAAGAGCTGCCGGAGAGGGTGTGGGCCAGCCGAGGGGTGTAGATGATGCCCACCACCAAGAGCACGCCCCACAGGGCCAGCACCGGCCAGCGGTAGCGGTAGACGAAGCGGGCTAGCGCCCTGAACATGCGGCCGTTTCAGTTAGTGATCATTTCAAGGTCAGGGTGAAGGCGCTGCCTTTGCCGTAGCTGCTTTTGAGGGTTATTTCGCCCCCAATCAGTTCGGCCAGCTTCTGGCTCAGATGCAGGCCCAGGCCCGTGCCCTCTCGTGGGCGCAACGCCCCGCCGTCCAGGTCACCAAACGCCTCGAAGACCAGCCTCTGGTTCTCTTGTGGGATGCCTATGCCCGTATCTACCACGGTGATCTGGGTCAGGAGGCGCCCCCCTGTCTGACGCTGGGCCAACTCCAGGTGGACCGCGCCTTTCTCGGTGAACTTGATGGCGTTGTCGGTAAGGTTCAAAAGAATATGGCTCAGCGCCCGTCGGTGGGTGGGTATGACGATCGGCCCCTGAGGGATGTTCTCGGTAAACTTCAGCCCCTTCTGTTGCGCCACAGGCTGCGCGGTGCGCAACACTTCGCGGAGCACACCCGTGATATCCACGGGCTCCTTCATCATCTCCACCTTCCCCGACTCGATCTTGGCCAGGTCGAGCAGATAGTAGATGAGGGACTGGAGGTGCTGTGCGCTGCTGCGTATCATCTGTGCCTGCTTCTGCTGGTGCTGGGAGAGCGGCCAGGGCTCCCTTGCCAGTAGTGTGCCGGCAAAGCTGATTATGCTACCGAGCGCAATCTGCAATTCGTGGCTCATGCTGGCCAGGAAACGGTGCTTGGCCGCTGTAGCCTGCTCCAGCTCGAAGTTCCGCTGGGCCAGATCGGCTGTGCGCTCGGCAACCCGCTGCTCCAGCACGTCATTGGCCCCGCGTAGCTCCTCTTCCGCCCTCTCGCGTTCTGATGCGTCATGGAACACGAGAATCGCCCCAATGATGTTCCCCTTGTCATCCTTGATGGGTGCAGCGCTTTCATCTATGGGTATTTCCGTTCCGTCTCTAGCTACGAGCTTCGTATGGTTTGCCAGGCCGACAACGGTGCCTTCACGCAATACCTTTGCCAGCGGGTTCGGGATAGGCTGGCGCGTTTGGCTGTTGATGATGTTGAATACTTCTGTGAGCTTCTTATCCTTGACCTCTTCCAGCTTCCAGCCCATAAGCCGTTCGGCCACAGCGTTCATGAACGTTATCACACCGTTGTTATCGGTGGCGACGACCGCGTCTCCGATACTCCTCAATGTGGTAGCCAACCACTTCTCGCTCTCCCTCAGTTTCCGTTCCATTTTGTGTCTGTACAGGGCCATATCTATGGTTATGTGTACTTCCCGGTCTTTGAACGGCTTGACGATATAGCCATAGGGCTCCGTTACCTTGGCCCGCTTCAGGGTGTCTTCGTCCGCGTAGGCGGTGAGGTAGATTACCGGAATATCAAGGCGGGCATGAATCCGCTCGGAAGCCGTGACGCCGTCCATTTCTCCACGGAGCATTATGTCCATCAACACCAGGTCAGGACAGGTCTTCTTTATTTCGTTGAGGGCGTCTTCTCCGGAGAACACGATAGTGGGAGTAGGGTATCCCAGGCTGACCAGCCTACGTTGGATATCCAGGGCCTCTATCCCTTCATCTTCAACAATCAGAATCCTGGCCTCACTCATTGTGTCCACCTGCCTTTCTCGTTGTTGCCTCGAAGGTGATGGCAAACTGGGTCCCGCCGTTGGCACCAAGACGAATGGTACCTCTAAGCTGTTTTACCAGGATGTCTACCAAGTTCAGCCCAAGCGATTCACACCTCCCCATATCGAAGCCGTCAGGCAAGCCTACCCCATTATCGCTGACAGTCAGTAGGAATCTGCTGCCGCCGTCACGGCGCAGTTCGATGGCGATTTCATCGGTCCCTTTGGCCCGCCTCAATGAATCAGGAAAGGCGTGTTTGAGCGCATTGGAGACGAGCTCATTGATGATTAGAGCGCAGGGGATTGCGGTATCAACGTTAAGGGAAACATCCTCAACGTGTATTCTTTGTCTTATCGCCCTTTCTGTGCCCTGGTAAGAAGCGAACAGGTTGCCAGCGAGGCTTTCAATATACTCGGCAAGGTCTATCTTGCTCAGCGATTCGGACTGGTATAGCTTTTCGTGAATAAGGGCCATCGAGTGGATTCGGTTCTGGCTCTCCTTGAACGGTTCCAGCGCCTGCTCGTTCTTGATATACGGCAACTGAAGATTGAGCATGCTGTGGATGATCTGGAGATTGTTCTTGACCCGGTGGTGTATTTCCTTAAGGAGCACCTCTTTTTCCCTGAGCGATCTGACGACGTTCTCGTCCGCCTTTTTCATGTCCTCCAGGAGGCGGGAGTTTTCGATCGAGATGGCAGCCTGTGACGTCAACAGCTCTGTCATCTGGGTCTTTGCGGAAGTGAACACGGAATCAGTCAGGCGGTTCTCCAGGTAGAGTACTCCGATAAGGCGCGATTGCTTGGTCACGGGAAGGCAGAGCACGGAGCGTAGTTGCATGCCCTGCACTTCTGGATTGTCCTTGAACAGGCCCTCCTGAGAGGCGTTGTCCAGGATCACTCTCTGTCCTGTCCGGAATACATAGCGGACGATTGCCTTGCATACGTCGCGGGCATCATCGAGTGTTTGGCGCAACGTGCGCGCCGCTTGCTTGGCGGCCACGTGGCTTTCGGCGCGGACAAACAGGTTGCCGCCGTCTTCGATCAGCAGATAGCCGTGCTGGGCCGCCGAGCTCTGGATAACTACGTTCATGATCTTCTTCAGGAGTGTGTCCAGTTCCATCTCGGCGGAAATGGCAAGGGATGATTTCATCAGGTAGTCTATGTCGAGGTCCGGAAGGGTGCGGGACTCGGAAGGCTCCGGCGCCAACTGTGAGTAGGCTGGCTGCTCCTCTTCGAAGTACTCGGGATGTTTCTCGATGAGGCTAATCTCTTTTCGCGCTGCGTGACATTTCTTGTAGAGACGGGACGCCTCGGCAAAGTAGACCCCCTGGGTAAACTGTCCGGACCGCAACACCAGCTCACCAAGGCACTCGTTGAGGTGCCCTTCGAGCAAGGTGTACTTCTGTTCATGGGCGGCGTTTATGGCGTCTAGGTAGAGGCTCCGGGCCACTTTGAAGTCTCCGGTGACTCTTTCCAGCTCGGCATAGAGAAAGGCAAGATAGGGTTTGAGCAAAGGCCCCAAGCTGGCCCAGGTCTCGACCTTTTCGATAAGAGGTTGGACCTCCGCGAGCAACTCACGCTCACTGTTGAACCGTAACCCCTTTTCATAGAGCTTGATGGCGGTCAAGGCCAGGAACACGTGCCATTGTCTTTTCAGGACGTTATCGGTAAGACCTGTCAGGTATCTGCGGACCGCTGTGAGGCATTCCTGGGCTTCCTCTAGCTCTCCGAAGTAGTAGTGCGCCAGGCCCAAATGGACAAAGTAGCTTCCAGCCGAAGCGACATGGTTGTCCTGCTCCCATTGCCTGAGCTTCGCTTCCATGGGTACGGGAGAATAGCCTCTTTTCATGGGCGCGATCCAGCCTGCCTCCATGGCTTCGGCAAGACCTACAGAGAACGATAGATGATATCTGTTGGAGAACTGGAGACATTCCCGGGCGTAGTCTTCGATGGTAGACAGGTCGGCTCCCTGGACCTGGAGGTTCCACATTAGTGGCCCGTATGATAGGCCGGCATTATACAGGTCGCCGCAGTTCTTGCCACATTGGATGGACTTGAGGCAGTAGTCTACGATGTCTTTCGGGTGGCTCCTCGAGTGCATGTTGCACCAGACTATCCCGTTCATGCCTCGGGTAGCGCCGAAGGTATTCGGGTACTTCGCCGAGAGGTCCCGGGCTAGGTCTTCATACTTAAACGCTTCTTGGAACTTCTCCTGTTCTCCGAGCTGAAGGCCCATGATGCTGAAGGAGTAGATCACGGATTCATCCATGCCGCCTGCCAGGCAGTGCTGAGTGGACTGCGCCGCCGAGAGGTAAAGCTGAGGGACCAGGCCGGACATGTACAGGTCAGGAATAAGCTCGCTGTAAAAAGCAAGCTCAATCTTGCTTTTCCTGTCGGTGGTAAAGGGCATGTTGAGGATGGTATCCCAGACATCAATATTCTTTGAGGCGATTTCCGCCATTATGCCCTTTCTTCTCTCGTCTGCGTCATTTGGTGCTTCAGGAATGGCTTTGCTGAAGTAGGCGAGCCCGCGGTTGGCTGTCTCAATAGCCTTGATGAAATTGCCGATGGAGGACAGCGAAGTAGTCTGTTCCGCCAGGCATTCTGCCTTGTCGAGGTCGGTCTCAGCATGATCGAGCAACTGGCTTAGCAGTGCTTCGGAATCATCGTAGTTGCCGCACATTAGCTCGGTCTTCGCTGCCTTCTGGAATATCCGGAAAGTCTGCTCATAGTGGCCCTCGCCCCAGCAGTCGTCGGGCAGCAGTCTCCGGCTGAGGTTAAAGTACTCGTTTGCCGCTTCTGTGGCCAGAGAGTCCAGGGCCTTGTTGCCAGCATGGTAGTTGAGGTCCGATAGGCGATACGCCGTCTTTGAGTTCAGGTCCTCTTCCTTGCCCAAGTTAAGGTGGGAGACAATAGTGAACAGGTTGTCCAGTTGTTTTAGGTCTGTTGAGCCTTCCGGGATTGCAGAGAGGAGGTGGTTGCCGACCTGCCAGTGAATCTGACGCCGTCTTTCTTCTGGTATGGCCGACAGTGCCGCTTCCTGGACCTTGTCGTGGATGAACTGCAACTGGTTCTTGCTTTCAATGAGCAAGCCCTGACCGAGAGCCGGCTTCAGCGTCTCGAACGTTTCCAACAGCGTCGTTTCTCGTATCAGTGACAGCTCGGTCGGGGAGAAAGTGTTCCCCATGCAGGCGCAGTATTCGAGCAGGCTTATCAATCCCGGTGGGAGTTTCTGAATCTTCGAGCTGAAAAGGGCAACTACGGTAGTCGGCATGTGTGACTGGCGGATCCGGTCCATATCCCACCGCCATTGCCTCTCTTCATCTAGAAACAGGAGGTTTTCATTGTGAAGGTAGGACAAGCTCTCGCTAACGAATAGCGGATTGCCTTCACTGAGCATGCTGATGAAATCCGCCAACGCTCTGGTCTGGGGAAAGGGATAGTCCAGGATGTACGAGACCATCTGATGGCAATGCGCGGGCTCCAAGGGGCCCAGCCTGATTTCCTTGAGAGGCTGTCTCCCTTCCTTGGCGCTCCGGATGAGCTTGTAAAGGGGATGGCTGGAGTCCACTTCGTTATGGCGGTAGGCCCCCAGGAAGAACAGGTAGGGGTGGTCCTTGTAGTTGGCGAATATGTTGGCCAGGAAATCGAAGGATGCGGTATCGCACCACTGGAGGTCATCTATGAAGAGCGTCAGGGGGTTCTCTTCGCTGGCCAGGCAGGTCAGAAACCGGTCAAAGACGTCATGGAACCTGTTCAGTGATTCAACGGGGGGAAGCTTCTGAACCTCAGGTTGCGTGCCAATCAGGATTTCTAGCTCCGGGACAACGTCTGTGAGGACTCTCCCGTTGTTGTCCACGGCTTTCAGGATCTTGCCTTTCCAGACAGCAACTCTCTCGTCGCTCTCGGTCAAGAAGGTCCGCATCAGATTCCTGAGGGCTTGGATCAGAGAGCTGTAGGGAATATTCTTCTGGTAAACGTCGAATTTCCCCGATGTGAAATAGCCCCGGTGGGTAACAATCGGCTTTTGCAGCTCCTGTATCAGCCGGGTCTTTCCGATGCCGGACAAGCCGGAAATGAATAGCGAACGAAATGCCCCCCGTGCCACCTGCTCGTACTCTTCCAGGATGGTATGTGCCTCTTCGTCGCGGCCGACCATCTTGGAGATAAAGGTAACCCGGTGGGTGTAGACACGGCTCTCCAGTGGGAACTCGCCTATGGTGCCACTGGCCCGGAACTCGTCTCGGCACCGTACCAGGTCGGCGAGTAGCCCGTTGCTGCTTTGGTAGCGTTTCTCGGGCTCTTTGAGCATCAGTTTGGCCACGATCTTGCTAAGAACGGGTGGGATGGTGGGGTCTAGCTGATGCACTTCAGGTGCTTCTCCAGCCAGGTGGGCATGAATGAGCTCTAGGGGGTCGTCCGACGAAAACGGGAGTCGGCCCGCCAGCAGCTCATACAAGACGATCCCCAGCGAATACATGTCTGAGGAGAAAACGACCCTATGGCTGATGCGCCCGGTCTGTTCCGGAGAGGTGTATGATAGGGTCCCCCTGATGAAGTAGGGGTCATAGATGAAATGACTAACATCTCTCACATCTATAGCGCTTATGAAATCTATCAGCCTGATGTCGAGCGTGCTAGGGTTGATGAGTATGTTGTGGGGTTTGACGCTGCCATGGATGATCCCGGCTTCGTGGACCTTGTCCAACGCCCGGGCCAAGCCACAGGCTATGGCAAAGAAGTCGTCCAAACGGAGCGGTTGACGCTGTTCTATCAGCTTGTCGAGGGTGGTCCCGTCAAAGTAGTCTTGGGTTATGAAGCAAATCCCGTCCTTGGCCTCGAAGGACAGGGGCGTAATTAGCGAAGGGTCGTTCAAGACCCGGAGCTGTTCGATCTTCTGCTTAAACTGGGACTTCTTGTAGTCGGACAGGAGGGCTGCCTTAACGATCTTGAGCACCAGCGGACGGTCTGGGCTCTTCTTGTGGCACGCCCTGTAAATGGCAGCTTGAGGGCTCTCAGCTATCTTCTCTACGACTTCGTAGTTTGGGATTACGACTGTGGTTGCCATGCTCCCTCACAACGGCGGGCCATTGAGATCGGGCCCAGACAAAGCCATATTATACCACCTGCCGTCGGTGCGCCGAACGCGCTTCGGACCGTCTGCAGGTCCACGTCAAAGTCACGCAACACCCGTAGCGGCAATTCATGAATTGCCGCTACGGGTCCTCCCTTCAAGTTCAACTGCCCGACTTTGACGATGCCCTGGGACCGTCTGCAGGGCGGCTTACGCTGAAGCAGCCGGCTTCGTTGCCTGGACCTTGATGCTGACCGCTGAGTGCGCCAGGTGCACCAACTCTTCCCCAGCGATGTCCATCTGCCCGGCCAGGGCCTGGACGGACGGGTCGGTTATCAGGTCAATGGGTAGTGTACGCCGATACGGCGGGGTCCCATGCCGGCGTAGCGGCAATTCATGAATTGCCGCTACGGGTGCTGGCTGCACGGGATAAACAGACGTAGGGGCGACCCGCCGGGTCGCCCCTACGGTGGCACCGTCCGGGCCGGCAATCCGTAGGGGCGCCCCTGTGTGGGCGCCCTGGGTGGGGGGGGCAGACACGCCGGGTCGCCCCTACGGTTTGCTGCGGAACTCGGCCTAGTACCTCGTGGCGAACTCCCGGTACTGGCCTGTAGCCGCAGGCCACTCGGCCACCACCCGTTCCACGTGGGCGCGGGGCGGCCCCCGGTGCAGGTAGTCTAGCAGGCGATCAAGGGCTGGCCGCGCACCCTCGGCCCACACCTCCACCTCGACCCCCGAGGGCAGATTCCGTACCCAGCCGGTCAGCCCGAGCCCCTGGGCTACATCAACGACGGAGGCGCGGAAGAAGACGCCCTGAACGTGCCCTCTGACTGTGGCGTGTAGCGCCGAATATGTGGGGGCCATAGCTTTGTCGTGAGCTCAGCCGAAACACCTACCAGGCCAGCGCGCGCAGCCGGGGGTGGACCAGGCCGTCCAGCCGTCGCAGACCGGCATCCAGCGCCGATTGGACCGCTGACGCGTATTCCTGGGATGAGAGCGGGCGGTCCAGCGGCGGGTACCCGTAGGCCTGGTGGCAGGGCCGGTACTGGGCCATGACGTTGAGGTAGGTGTCGGGCGATACCTCCTGGGCCAGGAAGCGCACCACTTCTCCGGTGCCCGCCAGCCCCTGGGGCAGGACCAGGTGGCGCACCAGGAGCCCCCGGCCAGCGACGCCGTCCTCGTCAACCACCAGATCGCCCACCTGCCGGTGCATCTCCCTGATGGCGGCACGGTTGACCGCAGGGTAGCCCTTGATCCCTGATAGGCGCTCAGCGTCTGCGGCATCGCCGTACTTCATATCGGGCATATATATGTCCACAATGCCGTCCAGCAAGCGCAGCGCCGATACCGACTCGTAGCCCCCGCAGTTCCACACCAGGGGCAAGTGTAGCCCCTGGCCGGCGGCCAGGTCGAGGGCTACCAGGATGTGGGGTAGGACGTGGGTGGGGGTGACCAGATTGATGTTGTGGCAACCCCGGTGCTGAAGGGAAAGCATCATACTCGCCAGCTCTTCGGCGGATACCGGCTGGCCCTCGCCGAGCTGGCTTATGGTGTAGTTCTGGCAGAAGATACAGCGCAGGTTGCAGTGGGTGAAGTAGATGGTGCCTGAGCCATGCCTTCCCACCAAAGGCGCCTCCTCGCCGAAGTGGGGGCCAAAGCTGGTCACCCAGGCACGGTCCCCGGTCCGGCATTCGCCCAACTCACCGGCCAGCCGGTTGATCCGGCAACCCCGCGGACAGAGGCGGCAATCGGCGAGCGATGCCCACGCGTCGCGGGCCCGTTGGTGGAGGATATCCTCGCGTCCTTGGTAGGCCGGCAAAGGCTGTAGGGGCAAGGCGCGCCTTGCCCCTACACCACCTCCTCCTCGGGTGGGCGGGCCTTCTTGCCCTTGGGCACTACCTGCACCTCAGGCGGAGGCATGAACTCCGTGGGAGCTGCCACCTTCTTCAGGGTCTTCTTGGTCTTTTTGGGTTCGTGGCGGGAGAAGTCTCCTCGAGGCGTCATCGCTACCTCCTTGCTTCAATCGGAGTTTAGCAAAGGTGGTATCAACGTGTAAAGGCGTAGGGGCACCCGGTGGTCCGGAGTGTCCGAGATCCTACCAGATTACGGTCACCCGGGTGATAGTGTCGTCCCGGTCCGGGAGTGGCTTATATCCGTTCGCCCGGAGGTAGCTTTCGCCCACAGGCAAGACTACCTCTTTGTCGGTCTGGGGCTCGAAGTAGACCATTCCTCTGTCCACCGTCTCGAAGCCCACCACCGCGTGGCTGCCCTGGCTCAACCGGATGCTGATGAAGGCTGCCCTGATGCCGAGCGCATCCGCATTGCGGAGGACGTCAGCGGAGAAATCACGGCAGTTGTATGTGTCGAAGTCGTATTTGTTGCGGTCGGTCTGGTCTGCCTTGAGGAACTGGACGGCGTCGGCGTAAGTGGGGTTCCTGCGGACCTGGGCATTCACCGTCGCCAGGGCCGCCCTTGCCCAGGCCAACTCTCCTTGGGTTGTGGACAGAACGTCTCTGCTGGCGACTAGCTGTGCTTGCGTCGCCATCAGCACTTCCTTGGTTGAGGTTGCCTCTGCCTGGGCAGCCACCAGCGTGTCTCTGCTAGCGGCTAGCTCCGCTCTGGTGGCCACCAGGTCCTCCCTGGTGACAGCCAACTCCGCCTCTGTAGCCACAAGCTGCTCCAGGTAGGCGACGGGGGCTGACTGGGTGGCCACAGCCGCCGGACCAGACGCGGAGTCCCCATTGTGATTGCCGAGAGCGGCAATGCCGGCGAGGAGGGCTAGGCCAACGTAAATCCCCAGAACAGGTACGCTTTTCCTCAAATCCGTTCTCCGGCTAGCCAAAGAAAACCCTGGGAGGACTTTTCAGCCCTCCCAGAGTCTTGGTCAGGATGTTAGTATTGTAACGCCTTAGCCACCGTCCTGCAACCCGCCTGCCGGCTAGTAGAACAGGTCATCCTCTAGTGGCACTTCTTCGGTCTCCTCCGTGACCGCTTCCTCTACGGGCACCTCCATCGCCTCTTCGGGCTGCTCGAGGGTCTCCACGGGCAGGGAGAGCGCCTCCTCCACGAATGGCAGGAACTCGTCCTCGAAGAACGGTACGAACTGCTCCACCGGGAGGAACTCGTAAGGGGCCAGTGACTCCGCGAGGATTAGTGCCTCTTCCTCCGGGGTCAGGGGTATCGCTGGCCCCAGCAGCGGCACGATGGTCGCCACGTCCCACATGGTCACTGGCACCGGCAGGATGCGGGTCTGCGCAGCCAGTCCAGCCATGTCGAGCGTGTAGGCAGGCATCGAGATTGCAGCCTCAAGGCCGATGTCTACCCCGGGGACCACGATGGCCTCTTCCCCTTCCGGGGAGATCTGAGGCTCGGTCATCACCTGCTCCGGCCCTGTGACGACTTCAGCCGCTGGTGGCTCGATGAGTACCTGCTCCTGCCCTCCCGTCGGCCCCCTGATGGCCCAGTAGCCCAGGGCCAGCACGCCAATCACCACCACCAGGCTAATACCGATGATCCACCACCTATAGGTCGTCGTTTTCACCGTTTGCCTCCTTTCTGGTTATATGCAACTGAGTCTCATTCCCAACATTATGATACCACTTCCCTCCGGCCGGGACAAGCCGGCCTACCATAGTGCCTATGCCGTGCTGCCTCCCCTTCCCTCATAGGGAACAAGAAAGCCCATAATCCGTGGATTCGCGGTCCCCCACTCGTCATTGCGAGCGGAGCGAAGTCCCGACACGTCGGGACCCGTGGCGCGGTCCGTAGATTGCTTCGTCGCTCCGTTCCTTTCAATGAACCGAGCCCCCATGTCAATAGGGGAGTCGGACAGGACGACGTATCAGAGTCGTGTCCCTGGCACCGGGCATGCCCCGTCATTGCGAGCGCAGCGAAGTCCCGACACGTCGGGACCCGTGGCGTCTGTAGGTTGCTTCGTCGCTCCGCTCCTCGCAATGACATCCGATTTTTCCTTGCTCCCAACAACAAGCCGGGGCCGCAAGCTAACCGTCATTGCGAGCGGAGCGAAGTCCCGACACGTCGGGAACCTTTGCGCCGTCGGTAGATTGCTTCGTCGTGCGCTCCTCGCAATGACGGAATACCCGCGCTTCGCACCGCCATTGCGGTTCATTGCTATTCATTGGGGTGGGCCACCGCCCTGTACGGCTCACAATGACAGTAAAGAACCCAAAATGTCCAAAGTCCAGAGGCGGTGCCCCGATGTATCGGGGCACCGCCTTTCACCACGATCAGGACCACACGGTCACCCGGACAGGCGAAGCATCGGGCGAGGCAAGGCTCGGCACCAAATCCCGATGTATGCCCGATGCTTCGCCCCTGCTATTCGTGGGCACCAGGGCCTCTTGCCACGGCCTTAGGAAGACGAAGTATACTATGGCTGGTCTGTGATATAAGGAGGGACGGCAGTGCCCAGGTGGTCCCACCTCAGGTGGTGTGTCTTGGTAGGGGTGCTTTCCGTGCTCGTTTTCTCAGCGGGCTGCGGGGAGGCAACGACTGGCCTCCCATCACCATCCAGGCGGGTAACTCCAGCTCAGGCGCCGACGCCCACCGGGGTGCCCACCGCGGTTGCCCTTGACCAGATGCTGCCACCAACGCCGCCCGCGCCCACCTTGAAGGGCAAGGACATCCAGTCCAGGCCTGACAGCTACGTGGGCACTTACCGGACAACCACCCTGGCCCTGGCCACCCCTCAAGACGTGATGCGGGTGGTGGGCCGCATCACCCTGGAAGGTCGAGCTGACAAGCCACTTCTAATCACCAACTACCTGGAGCCCTTCTGCTACCCGCCTTTGAGTGCCGCCCCACCCTGCCGGCCGCTGCCAGAACCGCTTCGCGAGCGGTTTGGCATCGAGTACGGGACATGGTGGACCGGCAACTATGTTACCTCCTCAAGCGGCGACGAGTGGGTATGGGAACAGCAGAAGCCCAGGGCCGGGGTGGGCCAGATTTACAGTAGCTTCGACAGCACGGACCTCTACGTCTTTGTACCGCGAGAGCAGGACTTCGGTCCTGTCCCCGTTCTGAAGTTCGAGAACATGAAGGTAGTGGCCGGACAAACAGTCCGCCTGCCGGACATAGTCGTGCCCGTCCTGCCCGCCGAGGAAGAACAGATATGGGTGCTGTTCCCAGCGCAGTAGGCAGGAGGGACCTGGCAGGTCCGCTTCTACCGGTGGCCCGAAGCTTGGGGCGGGAGCAGGTTTTCAACCTGCTTCCGAAGTCGCACCCGTCGTGCATGGGGCAGGCCTGGGCCGGGCGATGGCAAGCTGGCTCGCCTCTCCAGCTCTTCTGTGGACCGCAGCTTGGACAGGAGGTCCACCACGCCGGCCATCTGCCTGAGGGCGTCATTCCCCGTCTCGGTAATGACAAGACGACCGGAGCCGTCGCTGGCGATGAAGTGACGTTCCGTGAGGAAGGTCATATAGGTCGCGAACTGAGCGTAGCTCAGGTTGCTGCCGTACATAACGGCGGTCCTGGAGAACCTGCCCTTCCGGCACAAGCAAAGCATGTCGTATACGATCTCCACGTTCGACCTGCGTAGCCCTGTCGTTGCCATTACCACGGCGCACCTCCTGTGCCGGCGCTAGCATGGCCCATCCCTATCTTGTAGCCCATGCCCCTGACGTTGACTATGATTCTGGGCTGGATGCAGTTGTCACCCAGTTTCACCCGTAGATTCTTGATGTGCATCGCCAGATGGTGCCGGTAGCAGAGGGGCGGGTCTGCACCCCAGAGCTCCCCCGCAATTCTCTGCCGAGGAACGACCCCGCCACCGCTCTTCACCAGGAGCGCCAGTATCTTGAGCTGGGCAGGCGTGACAGCTACAGGTCGCCCATAGACCAGCACACCGGCAGTGTGGGGATTCACCCATACCGGGCCAGCTCGCAATGCGGGCGCGGGAAAGCGTTGGACCTGGTGGACTACTGAACGTATGGTAGCCGTAACCATTGGGGGCACTCCCTTCTAGAGCTTCCTACAGGGCTTCTCCCGCAAGCAGGCGGCCATGAAGCTCCTTCGTTTCCCTGTCCGGCTCGATATCCAGGGCCGTCTTGAGGGTCTTGACACACATGTTGTACCATGAGAGGGCGCGCGTGCGCCGGCCAAGCCGGGTGTAGCTCCGTATCAGGTCGCGATAGACGTGCTCGGCGCAGGGGTCCTTCCCGAGCAGTGCATGGCAGTGGACGATTGCCCCCTCATAGTCACCCGCGTTCATGCAGCCACGGGCAAGCTTGCTCACCACAGTGAGATAGGTGTCCTTCAGGGACTCCCGTCGCAGGAACGTCCACTCCTCGTAGACATCCTCTTCCAGGTAGTCGCCCCGATAGAGGCTCTCACACCGCTCATACAGCGTCAGCGCTTCGCTGGGCTTCCCCATCGCCTCCAGACTGCGCCCTTCCTTCCAGCAATGTTCAAACTCGTCAGCGTCAACCCACAGGTCCAACTGGGGATTGATGGCATACCTGCCTTCTGTGAACATGACCGGGGAGCGGTCTGACAACGTTTGCCGTAGCGAATGGACCGCCACCTTCAAAGAGTCGCTGGCTGAGTGAGGTTCGCATTCAGGCCACACGGTCTCCATGAGCTCGTCCTTCGGTACACGGCGGCCCCGTTGAGCTATCAAGTACTTGAACACGGACTTGGCTTTCATGCTGCGCCACGACCCGACCTTGTCCCAGCCTTGCCAGACCTCGAAGCTACCCAGGCACTGGACTCTAAGAGCACGGAGCACCTGGGCGCCGTCCGCCGGCGATGCCTGGTCAAGAACAGCCACCGGAGCACCGCGAGCTCTGGGGACCTGTCCCTGGACCGGTCCAGCAGGCCAGAGGCTATGGCGACCCAGGGCTACAAGACCTGGGCCACCGCTTTCGATGGTCATGATAGATACCTCGCCAATAGGTTCCGCTCCCTCCTGGTTACCTCTTCTATACCATTCCTCTGTAGCGCAGCCTAGTGGAATAGCTCTATAGCTTGCCTCTAGAACAATCCTCTAGCCTTGACCTATAGAACTATGTTCTGGGGCGCGAGTGTGCACCTGGCTTGCCCACTGGCTCCAACGCGGACGCGTGCCTGGTCACTTCCGGTCGCAGACAAGAGCCGCACGCGGGACTATGCCACAATGAACGTCACTGAGGCCTCAACCGTTGGCATCAGCAGCGCGTGGTTGTTCTGGTGCAGGTCCACCCTGACCGTATGCATGCCTGGGGCCAGGCCCATCAGGGTGAACATGGCCGTGCCTACAGTCCCCTTGAACATGCCATCCAGGTAGATATGCATGTGCCCGTGTCCGGGCACGTTCGCCCCGCCGATCTCGTCCGGGGCCAGGGTGATCCCGGTGACCAGGAACATGAAGGTGACATCCGGCCCGGCAACAGTCGCGCCGTCCATGGGAGACACGATCCGAACCGATAGCGGCTCCATTTGCGCGGCTGCGGGATACGTGGTCAGGCCAGGGACCAGCGTCACCAGAAGCGCCAGGATGAACAGGGACCTTCCGCCCATTCCACACCTCCACCGAAGATTGGGTGACACGCATGTCAGAATATGATACCAAACCCGGCATCCCCGCCCGACTCCGGGCGTGGCTCCAGGCTGTCCCCGTACGCTGATGGCGCACAGTCCACCTCACCTCCGGCCCCTCTCCGCAGGCGGAGAGGGCCCCGATACATCGGGGTCCGTTCACGGAGAGGGCAGGGTGAGGTGGTCGTCTGCCCCGAGGGCAGTGCCAGTTGACATTCTGTAGGGTGGGTGAAACGAATCCCGATCTGTCGGGACACCAGCGAAGATAGGGGAGCAAAGCTTGTCATATTGCGGACACCTCATTCGGACCTTGGCCGCCACCGGAGGCGAGGTGGGTTCCGCTACGCTACACCCACCCTACTGGTTCTGAGAGCCTGTGAGGAAATCCCTCGTCTGTAGGGGCGCAATTCATTGCGCCCCCCCCGCGCACGGCATCGCGCCTGGGCAAATAATGGCGTGCCCGCCGGCAGACGTGGGCGCGATAAATCGCGCCCCTACGGTTCGGTCGGTCAAACCTGCGGCGCCCATTTCTTCACAAGCTCTGAGGGGGCGTCAGGACCTGTTGAACTTTCAATGACGGGGAGGGGGGAACCGCTGGTTTACGGTTTAGGGCAGCTAGCGGGAGTAGCGGTCGTCTTTCCAGGGGTCGGCGCTGGTGCTATAGCCCCGGCTCTCCCAGTAGCCCAACTGTCTCTCCCGGGAGAGCACCACGCCCCGGACCCACTTGGCGCTCTTGTAGGCGTACTTGCTGGGCACCAGCAAGCGCACTGGCCCTCCATGCTCTGGAGTAAGCGGAGCGCCATTGAACTTCACGGCAAGAAGGACATCGGTGGCGGTAGCGTCGGCAAGGGCAAGGTCGGTGGTATAGCCACCCTCGGCCAGAAACAGGGCGAAGCCGGCCCCGTCCCGACCAGTCGGGATGGCCAGGGCCAGCACATCGCGGACGCGCACGCCCTCCCACTCATCCCCCAGGCGCGACCAGCCGGTGACGCAGTGGAAGTCGCTACGCTGGACTGTGCGGGGGAGGGTCTGCAAGTCGCTCCGGGTCAAGTGGATGGGCGCCTCGACCTCACCCTCCACCGTAAACTGCCATGTTGCCTCCGGAATGGCCGGCACTGGCCCCAGGTGCAGAACCGGGAACTTCTCGGTCAGGCGCTGGTTAGGGGGGAGGAAGCCGGGCCGGAGGCCGCCGGCTATCATCGTGAGCAGCGTCACCCTGTCGCCGCTGGCCAGGGGCCGCGACAGGTCCTCCACGTCCTCCTCGCCCACGAAGGTCCGCACACAAGCGGTGAAACGCTCCGCTGCCGGGTCCCACACCTCGCTGGGGAACCGAGAGCCGGGGCGCCCGCCCACAACGCGGTGGAGGTCCGCCAGCCGGGCGCCTTCTGGCAGGTGTATTTCCACCTCCGGAGCGCCGGCATACTGCGCCAGTATGCCCACCAGAGTGACGCTGACCTTCACCCTCCCCTGGCCTCCAGGCCCAGGTCGCGGGACACCCCGCCCAACCCCAGCTCCGCCAGCTTCTGGGCCGTGGGGACACCATCCGCCGTCCATCCCCGGGCGGCGTAGTAGTCCTGGAGCTGGCGGGCCAGGTCTGGTACGCGGCCGCCCTCCTCGGCAGCGCGCAGCAGGCGGGGCGGCAGCGTGTCGTCGGCGCCGCTGACGCCACAGCGGAGGTTGAAGGCCCGCTGCAGGTTCACGATGCGCTCGCCTACCATCAACAGCTCGCCGCCGGTGTAAGGCTCCCCGGTGGTCCAGGTAAGCACCTCGGCCAGATCGTCCACGGACAAAGCCTGCCCGCAGAAAACGCACAGGATAAGACAGTTGAGCATGGTGGACCGGTCCTGGGCCAGACGTACCCCTTCGCCTTTGCCCTCGTCGCTGAAACGGCTGGCCGGCGCGCCCTTGGACCACAGGCCAGTCTCGTGGGCCAGGGCATACCCCCGCATGTGGTCCGGTCCCCGGGGGCCAGTGGCGTAGTTCACCGCCATGGCAAAAAAGGCCCTGGGGTCGTGCATGGGCGGCTCCATGCCCTTGACGTGCAGGGCGAACTCCTGGCTTCCCCGGCCCAGGACTTCCGCCGCCCGCTTCACCCCCTGCCCGAGGAGCTCTCCCAGCCCGCGGCGCTCTCCCATCTGGCGCAACAAACCCAGGATGGCCCGCGGGTTGCCCCAGGAGAGGTCCAGGCCGCCGGCCTCGCTGGGGGAAACGATGCCGCGCTCGTAGGCCTCCATAGCGAAGGCGATGGCCGCCCCCGCCGACACGGTGTCCAGCCCGTAACGGTTGCACAGGTCGTTGGCAGCCAGCACCACCTCCAGGTTGTCGTTGAGCAGCAGCGGGCCGAAGGTAGCCAGGGTCTGGTACTCGGGGCCTGGACCATCCAGGCTCAGCCCCTCCCTCTCCAGCCGGACCCAGCGGGAGCACTTGATGGGGCAGTAGAGGCAAGCCCCGTAGCGCTGGGCCACCAGGTCGGCTACCTTCTGGCTGGTGATGCGGGCCTGGCCCTGCTTCCAGGCGCGGCGCCGCCAGTTCTGGACGGGCACATCCCCGGTAATCCAGGCCGCGTCAATGTTGGCGGACGTGCCCCAGCGGGCCAGGGCCTGCGAGGTCGGGCTGCGGCCCAGGGCCGCCAGCACCTCCTTGACCCGCTGGCGGAAAGGCTCGGGGCGGGCCAGCGGCACCTGGCGCCTCCCCCGGAGGGCGATCGCCTTGAGCTTCTTGGAGCCCATTACCGCACCGGCTCCCCCTCGCCCGGCCACCCGGCCCTCGTCGTTGATGATGGAGGTGATGAGCACCTGTCGCTCACCGGCCGGCCCGATGGCCGCCACCTTGAGCGCCCGCTCCCCCAGCCTGGTGCGGAGGTAGCCCTGGACCTCAATAGCATCCTGCCCCCACAGGTCGGCGGCGTCCCGCAGCTCGGCGGTCTCCCCGGTTACCAGCAGGTATGCCGGGCGAGGAGAGGCGCCGTGGATAACGATGGCGTCGTAGCCGGTACGCTTGAGCTCAGCGCCCCACTTGCCCGAGGCGCCCGCGTCCAGCCAGATCCCAGTTTGAGGCGACCTGGTGCACACCTCGTACCGAGAGCTGGTGGGAAAAGTGGTGCCCGTAAGCGGGCCGGCCGCGAAGACCAGGTGGTTCTCGGGGCTAAGGGGGTCCGTGTCCCTGGCCACCAGGTCGTAGACCAGGCGCGTACCCAGACCCACACCCCCGATGTAGTCGCGGGCCAGACCACCGTCCAGGGGGAGGGATTCGATTTTGCCCTGGGTCAGGTCAACCCACAGCAGCTTACCCATGTATCCAGACATAGCGGCAGACTCATTATATCAGGCTACGGGCTTCGGGCTTCAGGCTTCAGGGTCCAACAACCCCGCCCCCCCCGTAGGAGCGCACGGCCGTGCGCTCCTGCCGTAGCCCGTAGCCCGTAGCCCGTAGCCTGTAGCCCGTAGCCTGTAGCCCGTAGCCTGTAGCCCGTAGCCCGTAGCCTGTAGCCCGTAGCCTGTAGCCCGTAGCCAGTAGCCCGTAGCCCGTAGCCCGTAGCCCGTAGCCCGTAGCCCGTAGCCCGTAGCACGTAGC
>JACPQM010000078.1 GCA_016190505.1 Chloroflexota bacterium
CAGGATTCGGTCGGAGAGGGAGAACGCCTCCTCCTGGTCGTGGGTAACGTAGAGGGTGGTGATACCCGTCTCCTTTTGAATGCGACGAATCTCTGTCCGCATCTCCTGCCGGAGCTTCGCGTCCAGGTTGCTCAGCGGCTCATCCATGAGGAGCAGGCGGGGCCGAATCACCAGGGCGCGGGCGACCGCCACGCGCTGCTGTTGGCCGCCCGACAGCTCGCGCGGCTTGCGATGCTCCAGGCCCCGGAGGCGGACCAAGTCCAGCGCCTCCTGGACCTGGCGGTCGGCTTCGGCTCCATGGAGTCCGCGCATCTCCAGGCCGAAGGCCACATTCCGGTAGGCCGTCATCGTCGGAAAGAGCGCATACCGCTGGAAGACGAACCCGACGTCCCGCTTCTCCGGCGGGTCGAAGCGCATATCGTGCCCCTCGACGGCAATCTCCCCCGCGTCGGCCTGCTCGAATCCAGCGACGCACCGGAGCAGGGTCGTCTTGCCGCACCCGGACGGGCCGAGCAGCGTGAAGAACTCATTCCGCTCGACGGCGAAGCTCACGTCGTGGAGCGCCAGCACCGGCCCGAACGATTTCCAGAGCCCCCTGACCTCGAGATACCGCTCCATGGATCTATTCCGATCACACGTTGATGTTCTCGTGCCAGCTCTGCCCGGTTAGCCAGCGCACGACCCCGAGGGCGGACAGGAGCACGAGCATCATGCAGAGGCTCACCGCGGCCGCGAGGTTGTAGTTCGAATAGGCGCCCGTTTCAGCGAAGACGTAGGTAAAGATCTCCAGCGGCGCGAGCTTATACCGCTCAGGCGCGATCATGAACGACAGCGAGTAGTTCTGCAGGGACGTCACGAACGCCAGCAGCGAGGCGGCAACGAGCCCGGGCGCGATGAGAGGCAGGATCACCCGACGCACCGCGGTCCACTCCGAGGCCCCCAGGCTCCGCGCGGCCTCCACGAGGCTCAGGTCAGTCGCCTCCATCACCGCCTGTGTGGTCCGGTACCCGAGGGGCATCGCGATCATCAGGTGCCCGATCAGGAGCAACCATACCGTGCCGTGCAGGCGGAAAGGCGGCGCCTTGAAAGCGAGGATGAGGGCGAGGCCAAGCACGATATAGGGGATGGTCAGGGGCGTCATCACTAGCGTGTCCACCAGGATAGGCCCATGGACCCTCCGAGTCAGCACGCCGTAGGCCACCATGGCCGACATCAGGAGCGTGGCCGCCATCGTGACTCCCGCGATGAGCACGCTGTGAGCGATGGCGGCCCCGAAGGCGTTCGGCACCTCCAGGAGCCAGCGGAGGGTCAGGCCGCCGCGGAATGCCCGTCCCCACTCCTCGGTCAGGCTCAGGAGCACGAGGACGGCGAGTGGCGCGAACACGAAGAATCCCAGGAGCGTCGCCACCATGACGTCCGCAAGGCGCAGCCACCCTCGCCGACCACCGCCGCTCACGCCCGTCGCCTCCACCGGAACCAGTACAGGTAGCCGTACATGATGGCCATGGTCATTGTGGAGAGGAATACCGCCAGCGCCGCGGCCAGCTCGTAGGTGAGGTATCCGAAGTACCGGTTGACTACCTCGACGGCCAGCGTGGCGTACCGGTGCCCGCCCATCAGAGAGATCACCACGTAGTCCACCATAACCCGGGAGAACACCAGCACCGCGGCTCCGGCGATCGCGGGAACCGCCATCGGGAGTACGACGCGGCGGATCGCCGTCACGGTCGAGGCGCCCAGGCTTCTGGCCGCCTCCTCGTACTCGTGCTCGATCCCCGATAGCAGAGCCACGACCAGGAACACCACGAGCGTTAGGCTGTGGAAGATGAACACCGCCAGGATCCCGTGGTAGGTGAACAGGATGTTGAACGGCAGCCGATATTCGGGATCGATCAAGAGGCGGCGCAGCGCGAACGCGAGCGCGCCGTTCTGCCCGAACAGGAAGATGATCGCCAGCGCGAGGATGTAGTTGGGGGTCATGTAGGGGATGACGAGCAGGTTGACCAATATCCGCTTGCCCGGGAACTGTCGCTTCCAGAGGTAGAAGCTCAGCGGCACCCCGAGGAGGAGGCTGACCGTCGTGGTCAGGGTGGCGATCGCTAGGGTGTTCCACGTCTTGTCGAGGTAGCGCGGGATGGCAAACAGGTCCTGATAGAAGCGCAGCGTGAAGGCGCCCGTCGGGGTGACCACGCTCGTCTTCACGAGGGCGGCGAAGGGGTAGACCACGAACAGGAGAAACGGTGCCAGCAGGAGCCCGAGCCAGATCCACGACTTGGCGACGGACGCGGCCCGGCCG
Organism: Chloroflexota bacterium; assembly: GCA_016190505.1. Taxonomy (GTDB): domain Bacteria; phylum Chloroflexota; class Dehalococcoidia; order JACPQK01; family JACPQK01; genus JACPQM01. Next base: position 2,297 of record JACPQM010000078.1, read on the forward strand.
GGCGCCGTCACACCGACGCGAGGGAGCGCACGGGCAGCGTCCATGGCCTGGCTATCTCAGGACCTTCTGTTCCCAGAGCTCTTTGTACTTCGGCGTCATTTTGGCGATCAGCTCCCATGGCATGTCGTATCTGATCCGGTCCTCGTGGGCGATCTTGATCGCTTCCATCTCCGGCTTGAGCTTCACGTCCAGGCCGGGGGTCCGGTAGAAGGTCTCGGCAGTCAGCCACTCCTGGGCCTCGCGGGAGAGCACGAAATCGATCCACGCTCGGGCCGCCTTCGGATGGGGTGCGTTGCGCAGGATCCCCACGGCGTTGGCGTCGATGATCGTCCCCTCGCAGGGGTAGACCGCCTTGACCTTCAAGCCCCGCTGCAGCGCCAGCCGGTAGTAGTAGATGTCGAAGTTCCAGTGGGCGTCGAGTTCCTTACGGGTGAAGAGCTGGATCATGGTGTCGGTCCCCGGGTGGTGCATTTTCCGCGCCTTCTCCAGCTTGGCGCCAAACTCCACCGCACCCTCGGGCTTCTCCCAATCGCCGAAGGCCTGGACCATCCCGAGCACCGCGGAGAACCCCGCGCCGGACTTGATCGGGTCCGCGTACTCGAAGTTCCCCTTCCAGGTTAGCAGGTCCTTCCAGCAGTTGATCTCCCCGTGCTTCGCCGCCGCATCCGCCCAGTAGACGATCGCCCGGGCTGCCCACCGTTCGGTCTGCCAGTAGCCCTCCTGGTCCATCAGCTTGGCGTTCTGGCGCTTCCGCTCAGGAGAGAGATACGCCTCGAACATGACCTGGCCGTGCTGCTGACGCGAGTCGCTCACCCCCTTGATGAAGAAGAACGCCTTCGTGGTCAGGATGTCCGCCTGCGGGTTTGGCATCTCATTGAAGGACTTCACGAAGGATTCGGAGCTCGGCATCGACGCCGTGTAGATCACTTTCGTCGCCGGATATTTCGCCTCGAACATCTTGGCGAGTCCGGAGATCGTTTTTACGTCGGCCTCCGTCCGGACGATCAGCTCGCTCTCCAGCTTCTCCGCGGCCGGCGCCTGCTCCATCGCCGACAGCAACGCCATGACTGCGAGTCCGATAACCCAAGGCCAGGAATGCTTTCTCCACATGGCTCCTACCTCCCGGCCGGGGTCTTGAGATGGAGTGCCCGGCCTGCTTCCTCCACGAATGCACGCAGCCTGCCGAGGCTGCGCCGTACCACACCCTCCGGATCCGTAAAGCTAATCACCTCCAGGCTGAGAGTGATGTCCCCCCGGGACAGCACCGGGGAGAGCGCACCAAAATCAACGTCCCCGGTCCCGAGTTCTGCATGGTGGCCGCGGATGCCGGAATTGGTGCCGCGTGCCGTGTCGTTAAAATGAACATACGCGATGCGGCCGCCCAGGACCCGGACGGCCGGCTCAACGCCCCAGGACAGCGCGCAGTGGCCGGTATCCATTGCGACCGCGACTGCGGCGGGGTCCCCCACCTGATCTACCAGCCACGCCAGGTCCTCGGCCGCGGGCGTCACCGTCCCTCGCTCGTGACCCATGGTCTCCACGCAGAGACGAACGCCCTCTCGGCGGGCCAGCGAGGCCATGGCCAGCAGGGAGTCGGCGCAGCGGGAACGCGCATCGCGCCAGGCAGCCTCGCGGGGGAACCGCAACTCCACCGGCGGGTATTCCCGGTAAAGTGTGTGGGCCACGACCGTCCCTGGGTGGAACACAACCGTTCCGGCGCCCATGCGGGAAGCCAGGCGGATGCAGGCTGTCAGGCGCCGCACCGCTGCGCGGCGCGCTGCCGTGTCGGAGGAGGCCAGGCTCATCTCCCCCGAGGGGGCATGGACACTGAGGGCAAGCCCTGCCCGGCGGGCCTCCCGGCCAAGCCGGGCCAGGGCGGTCGGCTGGTACCCGTCCAACCCGGGAAGGGCGGCCTGAGGTCCCAACCAGACCTCCAGGCCAGTGAATCCCGCATCCGCGGCGAGCCGAAGGGCCTCGGCCGGGGTTTGGCCGGGGAACACACAGAAAGTTGACATCCCTAGGACCGCCATCCTGTCACCCTCGGCACCCCCGACGGATGGGGATTCCCTTCTGCCGCAAGGTCTCCGATGCCAGGTCGTCCTGCACAAAAAGCGCTTCCCACATCTTCAAAAAAGCGTTGACACCTTTCCAGGGGCTGGGTGGATCTGCCATGCTCTCCTAAATTTTCCGCCACTCCTTCGGTAGCGGCCGATCCGGCGGGCCGTCGTAGAACTCGGGTTTCTGCAGTTCCAGGTCGAGCGGCTGGGTGATGTCCTGTCCCTTGGATGCCCGCCAGCCACGCTCCCGCGTCAACTCCTCGTACACGTGGGCGACCAGCGAGACGCACCGGGACACCAGCATCACCCCCTTGGCCAGCTCCGGCTCGAAGCCCATGTCGGCCAGCAGGGCGCCGGAGACCCCGACGGCGTTGATGTAGATGCGCTTGCCATGAAGGCGCTCCGTGGCGTCCTCCATCAGGAGGGCCAAGCGCGTGTGCAGGGCGGCCACGCCCAGCTTCCGGGCGACGTCCACCAGCCGCTGGGAGCGGGGATCCTGGATGTGCTGGGGGTGATGGTAGCCGGGGAGTCGCCTCTTCTTCTCCCTGGCCTCGCGGACGAGGATGTCCGCCATCTCCTCCAGGGTCTTGCCCTCGGCCTTGGCGCGGGCCGCGCCGTCGCGGAACATGGCGCAGGGCCGGTCGAAGGTCCCGTGCAGGTCGCCGATGGTCAGCATGCCGCCGGCCACCCCGACGTGCAGGGGGACCCCGCCGGCCGTCACGAATCGGGCCGCGGCCGACGAGGGGGAGAAGG
>JACPQM010000079.1 GCA_016190505.1 Chloroflexota bacterium
ACCTGACCCCTGACCGCCTCAGGGTCCCTGTATTGGACTGATCAGACCGATCGAACAGATAAGCGGACCTGCCCTCCTTGATCCGCCATCAAAAACGAAGACCAGGAAAACCCAGCGCCTTGGGGACACCCCGAGATCCGGTCAAACCGTAGGGGCGACCGGCCGGTCGCCCCTACGCGTTGGTGCTCCATCTCGGTGGGAAAACCGCCCGTTCGGGTAGACATAACAGGTGGCGGATTCTGGCCCTGCTGTCCTCTTGCCCTGCAACGCTGGTCTACGTTGGCGGGAGCAGGTTTGTAACCTGCTCCCCGAGGTTGCTCACGTTAATGGGGGCCCCGGTACGCCTGAAGCCCGTAGCCTAGATCGTGCCTTGCATTTGGCCGGACATAGCAGCACAATTACCGGAGAGGAGGTGTTGCACAGGCGGCACTGTGACTATGAAAGCGAGAGATGAAGTAGACTTACGTGACATGACCATTGACGACCTGTCCGCCGTCTATCACCTGGGTGAGGAGCTGTTCCTCAACCACCAGCAGCCCATCCTCTACCGCATCTGGGACGCTTACGAAGTTACCGGCTACTTCAACAGCGACCCCGAGTTCTGCCTGGTCGCCGAAGACAACGGCCAAGTAGGGGGATTCGCACTGGGCACGATCTTCGAGAAGCAAGGCAGCGCCTGGAAGTATGGCTACGTGGCGTGGCTGGGGGTGAGGGCGGAATACCGCCGCAGGGGACTGGGCGCCCGGCTGTACAAGGAGTTGGAGAAGCGTATGCAGAAGCAAGGGGTCCGCATGGTTATCATGGACACCGAGGAGCACCGCCAGGACGCGGTGGCCTTCTTTCACCGCATGGGCTTCAAAGAACGGGAGAGCCATCTGTGGATGGCCAAGACGCTGCGCCGCAGCGCCAGCCCCCGCCGGCTGGAGCCGGTGGACAAGCGGACGGTGAAGGTCATGCACTTCCATCAGCCCACCGCTGTAGTGTTGCCCCGGCAGGACAGAGGCGAGCAGCAGCGGTGATGGCGCCCGCCTGGGCCTGCCCCGTCAAGGAGGAGTAAAATGGCAACTAACGCCCTGCAGACGGCCCTCGATCAGTTCGACCTGGTAGCCGACCGCCTGAACCTGGATGGGGGCCTGCGGGATGTGTTGCGGTCCTGCAAGCGGGAGCTCATCGTACATTTCCCGGTGAGGATGGACGACGGCACCATCAGGGTGTTCACTGGCTACCGGGTGCAGCATAGCCAGGCCCGGGGGCCGGCCAAAGGCGGCATTCGCTACAACCCCGCCGTGGACCTGGAAGAGGTCAAGGCGCTGGCTATGTGGATGACCTGGAAGTGTAGCGTGGTGAATATCCCCTTCGGCGGCGCCAAAGGGGGTGTGGCCTGCGACCCCAAGGCCCTGTCTGCCAGCGAGCTGGAGCGACTCACCAGGCGCTACACCACCGAGATCTCCATCCTGATCGGCCCGGATAGCGACATACCCGCCCCCGACATGGGGACCGACGCCCAGGTAATGTCCTGGATCATGGACACCTACAGCATGCACAAGGGGTACTCCATTCCGGGCGTGGTCACCGGAAAGCCCATAAACATCGGGGGCACCGTAGGCCGGCGGGACGCCACCGGGCGCGGGGTGTTGTTCATCGCCCGCGAGGTGGCCCGTATCCAGGGCTACCCCCTCAAGGGGGCCACGGTGGCGGTCCAGGGCTTCGGCAACGTGGGCGCCGTGTCGGCCCGGCTGCTGGCCGAGGAGGGCTGCCGAGTGGTCGCCGCCAGCGACTCTCACGGGGGCGTGTATAACCCAGGGGGCCTGGACATCCCCAAGCTCCTCAATCACAAGCAGGAGTCGGGGAAGGTCTCGGACTTCCGCCCGGGCGAGGCCGTCAGCAACGGCGAGCTCCTGGAGTTGCCCTGCGACATCCTGGTTCCCGCAGCCATGGAGAGCCAGATCACGGCGCAGAACGCCCCCAGGATCAAGACGCGGGCCATCATCGAGGGGGCCAATGGCCCTACGCTGCCCGAGGCCGACCCCATCCTCCACGAGCGGGGCGTCCTGGTGGTTCCCGACATTCTGGCCAACGCTGGCGGGGTCATGGTCTCGTACTTCGAGTGGGTCCAGGACACACAGTCGTTCTTCTGGGAGGAGGCCGAGGTCAACCGCCGCATGGAGACCGGGCTGGTGAGGGCGTTCAACGATGTCTACGCTCTGAGCCAGCGAGAAGAGGCCGAGATGCGGACTGCCGCCTACATGCTGGGCGTCCAACGCGTGGTCGAGGCCATCACCACCCGCGGTATCTACCCTTAGGGACGGGCTCTCCCCTCTCCCTCTGTCACGTGAGAGGCCCTCATCCTGGCCTTCTCCCAGAGGGAGAAGGGAAAGTTCGCTCTTACCATGCTGTCTTGAAGGAGGAGAGTTTGTTCAAGCGTATTCACCACCTGGGCGTCGCTGTAAGGGACATGGACCAGGCTCTGAAGCTCTACTCGGGGGTCTTTGGACTGCCCGTGGCCCACACCATGGTCTTCGAGCGCTGGGGTGCCCGGGACGTGACACTGTCCCTGGGCAACGACTACTTCCAGCTTATCGAGTCCATAGACCCCAAGGGCGCGGTGAGCCGCTTCCTGGAGCGGCGTGGTGAGGGGGTATACGAGGTCGCCCTGGAGGTGGACGACATCCAGGGGGTCGAGCGCCAGCTCAAGGTCGGCGGCCTCGCAGTACGCCCTGGTGTCCAGGACAACGTGCGGTTTGTGGGGCCCAAGGACACCCACGGCGTGGTCTTCGAGCTGCTGGAGAAGGAGCCGATGCCCGTGGTGCCGGCGAATGGGGTGTTCACTCGAATCCACCACATTGGCATGGCCGTTAAGGACATAGACAACGCGCTCAAGGTCTACACCGGCGCCTTCGGCTTCCCCCTGTCCCACACCATCACCTTCGAGAAGTGGGGCGCCCACGACTTCCTGCTCAAACTCGGGGACCAGTATTGGGAGCTTATCGAGTCCCTGGGCCCGGAGAGGCCGGTGGGCCGCTTCCTGGCCAACCGGGGGGAAGGCGTCTACGTGGTCTCGCTACAGGTGGAGAACATTTTGGATGCAGAGCAACGGGCCAAGGCTGGCGGCCTGGCCATCACGCCTGGGGTCCAGCCCAACATCCGCTTCCTGCACCCCACCCAGACCCACGGCGTGCTCATCGAGATGCACGAGGGGAGGTAGCCGGCCGGCTACCCTAGCTCCTCCACAAGCTGCCGCACGCGCTCGCCGATGTCGTCGCGGACGGCGCGGAAGAACTCCAGGGACTTGCCCCGAGGATCGGGGAGCTCCCACTCCTGCTTCTCGGGGGCAAAGACTACCGGGCATCCCTCTTCCAGAGAGCACACCGTGACCACCACGTGGTAGTCCTGCACGTCCAGGTCTTCCAGCGTCTTGGGCTGGTGATGGCTGATGTCAATGCCTACCTCGGCCATGACCTGCACGGCGGTGGGGTCCACGCGGGGCGCCGGATGGACCCCCGCGCTATGCACCTCGACCAGCCCCCTCCCGTAGTGGCGAGTGAAGGCCTCGGCCATGGGGCTACGGCAACAGTTCTCGGTGCAGACGAACAGTACGCGCTTCATCGGTGTGCCTCCGTTGTCTCAATGCGCAGAACCCTGGGAGTGCCTGCCATATCGGGCAATAGCCGGATGCGCGCCTCCGGGAACTGTGCGTGGGCCAGTTCCATGGCTGGCTGGCCCTGCCCGAAGCCCAATTCCAACAGCAAACATCCGCCGGCGAGCAGGCGGCCGGGCGCTTGCTCCAGCAAGCGCCGGATAACGCCGAGGCCACGCTGGCCACCATGAAGGGCCTGCCTGGGCTCGAAGCCGGTCACTTCGCGCGACAGGCTGGGCCAGTCGCACGCCGCCACGTAGGGCAGATTGGCCGTGATGAGAGGGAAGGGATGGGGCAACGGGCCCAGCAGGTCGCCGCGCCGGAAATGGACCCGGTCGGCCACCCCGTGTCGCTGAGCGTTGGCTTCGGCCACGGCCAGGGCGTCCTCCGATATGTCGGTGGCGTAAATGACGGCCTGGGGCAGGTTCACCGCCAGGCTGACAGCGATCGCCCCGCAGCCCGTCCCTACGTCGGCGGCCAGGCAGGGTCCGGGCCAGTCCCGACCTCGTCGGGACCACTCCAGGGCCGCCTCCACCAGCGTCTCGGTCTCCGGGCGAGGGATGAGCACCCGCCGGTCCACCAGGAAGTCCAGGCCAAAGAACTCCTTGTGGCCCCGGATGTAGGCTAGCGGTTCGCCCGCCAGGCGCCGCTCCAGCAGGCTGTCCAGGGCCTGTTGCGCCGTGGAAGGGAACTCGTCCTGCAGGTGGGCGTAGAGCCAGGACCGGCCGGGGGCCGGTCTGTCCTCAGCGAAGGCCGCCTGCCGCCCGGTGGGTGCGCCCGAGAGCGCCTGCTCACCAGCCACCTGGCGCAGTGCTTTGGTCTCCGCCTGACGAAGGGCCTCCAGCACCAGCAACTCCGCCTCCAAGCGGGGCACCTCAATCCCGTAAGATGCCAGCACCGCTGAGGCATGGCGCACGGCCTGGTGCCAGGTCATGCCAGGGCGCCCTCCAACTGCTGGGCCTGGTCCTCTGCGCCCAGCGCATCAACCAGGGGGTCCAGGTCTCCGGCTATGATAGCTGCGATATTGTAGAGGGTAAGGCCGATGCGGTGGTCGGTGACCCGCCCCTGGGGGAAGTTGTAGGTGCGGACCTTCTCCGCCCGTTCCGCGCTGCCCACCTGGGATCGCCGCTCCGAGGTAATTTCTTCCTCCTGCTTGCGCCGCTCGTTGTCCAGGAGGCGGGCGCGGAGCACCGCCATGGCCTTCTGCTTGTTCTTGAGCTGGGAGCGCTCGTCCTGGCAGGTCACTATCATGCCCGTAGGCAAGTGCACCAGGCGTACCGCCGTGGACACCTTGTTCACGTTCTGGCCACCCGCGCCGCTGCTGTGGTAGATGTCTATGCGGAGGTCGCTGGGGTCTATGTCCACCTCCACCTCTTCCGCCTCGGGGAGGACGACAACAGTGGCAGTTGAGGTATGGATGCGCCCGGCGGCTTCGGTGAGGGGCACGCGCTGGACCCGGTGGACGCCTCGCTCGTACTTCAGCCGGGAAAAGACCCCCTTCCCGGTGACCTCGAAGATAATCTCCTTGAAACCGCCCAACTCACCCGGGCTGCTGTCAATGACCTCCACTTGCCACCTCTTGGCCTCGGCGTAAGCGGCGTACATCCGGTAAAGGTCGGCGGCGAACAGGCCCGCCTCGTCGCCACCAGTGCCGGCGCGTATCTCCACGATGACGTCCTTGGCATCGCGGGGGTCCCTGGGCATGAGGGCTTTGCGTATTTCCTGGACCAGGGCCTCCCGGCGCGCCTCCAGAGCAGCCACCTCCTCGCGGGCTAACTCAGCCATCTCAGCGTCCTTCTCTTGGGCAGCCAGTGCTCTAGCGTCCTGAAGGTCCTGGGACAGCTTGCGGTACCCGCGGAAAAGCCGGGTAAGCTCCTCGAGGCCAGCCTGCTCCTTGGCCAGCCCCTGGAGACGCGAGTATTCGGCGGCCACCTCGGGCTGGGCCATGAGGCGGTTCAACTCCTCATACCGAGAGTTGGCCTCCTCCAGGCGTTTCATGAGTTTGTCTAGGATTGCCGGAGTGATCTCTGCCATACCTAATCCAATATATCCCAATGCGAGGGCCGTTTCCAGGCGACCAGAAGCCTGGGCCACGGCCCATTCCTGGTGCCTACCGGCTCTGGAACAGGCCCCGGCGCTCGCGGCGGGCTTCGGCCTCCAGCGCCTCGAAGCAGGTGGCGTAGGCGGTGTCCGGTGGAAAGGCACTGGCCCGGGCATAGCCTTCGCGCACCAGCTCCGCGTTGACGAAGACGCCATCTACAAAGACGTAGCGCAGCAGCCGGTCGAAGCGGTCCCGCTCCCGCACGTCTTTGACCAGCCGGACCTGCTTACCTTCCACCAGGCGGGCGTTGGCATCTCGCGCTTCTCGCGCGTAAGGTTCACCGTCGCCCAACTCCGGTGTGTCAATGCCCGTGTACCGCACGCGCTCCCCGCCGGCGATGGCGATGGTATCTCCGTCTACTACCCGGTCCACGCGTACCATCCCCTGGTCAGTGGCGCGAAGGCTACAGGACGAGCCCCCCGGCGCCGCCAGTGCGGGCGGTAGTTGCGCGCCGCCCCGGGTGGTGGCCACCGCCACCTGGTCGCAGGACAACACCTGCGGCGCCGGCGTGTACGCGACTGAAAGCAAGACCGCCAGCGCCACGGCCAACACGAGCGCTCCCGCGGCACTGTTCCGTGTCATTTTCAGTTGGCCCGCGAAGTCCTGCGGAGCCAGGAGTCAAGCCCGAGTCAGAGCAGAACGACCCGGGTCAGGGCGAGTGGCTAGTCGTTTATGCTCTGGAAGAGGCCCACAACGCCCAGCATAAGGCCAACGGCGGTGATGAGCAACGGGATGCGCGGGGACTTCTTCTCCTCGTATTCACTGGCCGCCAGGCGGCTAAGGGCCGAGGCGCCACCACCCAACAACAGGAGCACACCCAGGATCAGGAGCAAAATCCCCATCAGAACCTCCTCGTTCTCTTGCCGGAAAAAGTATGGTTTACCTGGATTATTATCTCACATGCGGCGCTACCGTCAAGCGCCCTTCTAGTGCATCACCCGGCCGCCATCCACCACCAGGGTCTGGCCGGTGATGAAGTCGCTCTCCTCCGAGGCTAGAAACACGACGGCCCCCACCAGGTCGTCGGGGTACTCAAGGCGCTTGATGCAGCGGGCCTCGATGGCCGGCGCCTGCCGGTCCATGAACGCCCTGTCCTGCTGAAGGGTCTCGGTGACCACGCCGCCAGGGGCGATGCAGTTCACGTTGATGCCCGAGGCCCCCACGGCCCGGGCCAGGCTGCGGGTCATGCCCACGACCCCCGCCTTTGACGTTACGTAGTGGAGGTAGATAGGCTGGCCCCAGAAGGCCGTCCCGGAAGATATGTTGATGATCTTGCCCTTGCCCTGTACCCGCATCTGCGGGAGCACAGCCTTGGTGCACAGGAAGGGGCCTTTCAGGTTGACTGACATCAGGCGGTCCCATTCGTCTTCGCTCACCTCCCAGGGAGGCACCGCTGACATGGGCACCTTGGCGAACATGGCGGCGTTGTTAACCAGGATGTCTATGCGTCCAAACCGCTCGATGGTGCGCTGGGCCATGGCCTGGACGCTGGACCAACGGGAGACGTCGGTCTTCAGGGCCAGCGCTTGGCCACGCTGCAAGCGTACCTCGCGGGCGGTGGCCTGGGCACTGCGGAAGTCTATGTCAGCGATGACCACCTTGGCGCCCTCGGCGGCCATGCCCAGCACGTACTGGCGGCCGATGTTGGACGCGCCGCCGGTAACGATAGCCACCTGGTCCCTTAGCCTGATGCCGGTCCTAATCACGGTTCCCTCCCAGCCTCGCCCTTCGGGGCGGGGCACTTTGCTGCCAGCAGGCAAGGCCCGCGGGCAGCGTTGGAGCGAGCCCTGCCCTTGAGGGCAGGGCTCGCTCCCCCTATTTGGCCTTCTCCCCGCCCAGCTTGAACGCGTCTTGCACCAGGGCTTTGACCGCGTCCGTGATGTCCTGGAGCTGCTTCACCTTGACGGCCCGGGTGGCCTTGCCTTCGCCTTCAAGCACCCCTTGAGGGTCGGGTAGCTCCACGCCACGCATGAAGATGAGGTTGACCCAGCTCTTCTGCGGTTGGATGCCGCAGACAATCCCGTTTCGCTCAAAAGCAATCAGCCTCCAACCCTTGACCCCTCGCTCCGGGGCCTCGGGCGCCACCTCCCGCACCAGCTTGCGGAGCGCCTCCGCCAGCTCCCGTATCTCGGGGGGTGCCTTGTCTAGCAGTTCCTGGGTGATTGTATCCGTTGCCATCACTACCTCCTCGCCCTCGAGTCCGGTGTTGACGTTTGGTGAAACGGTGGGTACTAACGTCATTGCGAGGAGCGGAGCGACGAAGCAACCCACTGACGGTGCAGCGAGCAGAAGGTTGCTTCGCTTCGCTCGCAATGACGGGAAGGAAGTTCCCGATACACTGTCTATGGCTTTACTTGTGGCCCTGTAGATCCTCCCTCGTCTTTCGATGCTTGGCCAACTTGGCGGGCTGCACATACAACGCGTCCAGCAACGCTTCGACATACTCAACCAGCTCTTCGCAATCCTCGGCCTTCAGGTCTTCCAAGGGAACGGGGTCATGGCCTACCATGTTGCTCCACCGCCTGGCCTCATCAGCTTGGTCAAAAAGGGAAGGCGATATAAGACCCCTGTCCCTCAGATCCCTCAGACTTGAGGCGCCTTTGTCACGTTCCATGCGTTCCAGGGTGGTCCGGCACATCATCAGGCACCCCCCCAGCGCGCCTGCCGCCATACACAGTAGTGCATCCTCAAAGGCAATACGAACCTGCATGGGAATTGCGTCGGCTACAGGTCTTCTCGAGAGAGGATAAATGGCGTGCACCCTACCGTTTTCTTGCACGGCGACGAAGAACCTATCACAGCTTAGGCATGCGGCTACGACCCAAGTTAAGTAGGGGTTACTTTCCTGCACTACGGCCCCAATTGACACTTCCCCCTTCACAATGTAATCATCGTGTGAGCGCTCGTGAAGAATGCCAGAGCCGCTGATGCGCACAGGCTCTATCGCCGTCATAACAGCACAGTGCGGGCATTTGACACTTTTCAACGGCATGAGCACCTCCTTGGTTGCAGAAAAGCCTCCTCCTATGCCCAGCGGAAGCCCCCTGGCCCAATCTTCGCCTTTGCGTACCGCTCCCACTCGGAGTAGATGCAGCCGCAGTACTGCTGCCGGTAGAGGCCCAACTCGCGGCTGAGGCGGCGGCTCTCGGGGAATCCCGGTCGCAGGTCCTCGTAGTAGAACACGACCCCATGCTCGCGGGCCACGTCTTCGCCCACCTCCCGCAGGCGCTGGTGGTCCTGGTAGGGCGAGATGAGCAGCGTGGTAGTGAAGGCGGTCAACCCCCGCTGTTTGGCCTCGGCGGCGGCCCGGCCCAGGCGCAGGCGGTAGCAGTCGGCGCAGCGGTCGCCCTCATGGCCGGACACCAGGCGCAGGAAGCGGACAAACTCGAATCCTTCGAGCACGACCAGGGGCACCTCCGCACGCTGAGCGAAGTCCTGCATGGACTCCAGGCGCCGGTTGTGCTCAATGAACGGATGGATGTTGGGGTTGTACCACAGGACCGTAGGCTCGAGGGACTGCTCCCGCAGGCGCTTGACCGTGTAGGTCGAGCACGGTCCGCAGCAGGCGTGGAGGAGGACGGGTGTGGCCAAGGATCAGGCCTCCAGGGGCAGACGGCCCTGCGGCGGTGGCTCCCTGGTCCGGGGATAGGGCAGCTTCAGGTGCTGGTAGGCCAGGCGGGTGGCCACCCGGCCCCGGGGGGTGCGCCCCAGGAAGCCAAGCTGGAGCAGGTAAGGCTCATACACGTCCATGATGGTGTCGGCTTCCTCGCTGATGGCGGCGGCGATGGTCTCCAGCCCCACGGGGCCGCCCTCGAACTTCTCGATGATGGCCCGCAGCACCTTGTGGTCCACCTCGTCCAACCCGAGGCTGTCAACCTCCAGCTTGGCCAGCGCGTCCTGGGCGACTCCCGGAGTGATGACCCCATCGGCCCGGACCTGGGCGTAGTCCCGGAGCCGCTTGAGCAGGCGGTTGGCCACCCGGGGGGTGCCCCGGGAGCGCCGGGCGATCTCGGCCACGCCGCCGGCCTCCACCTCTACCCCCAGTATGCGGGCGGAGCGGGCCAGGATGCACTCGATGGCCGGCTGGTCGTAGAAGTCCAGCCGGAACACGGACCCGAAGCGGTCGCGCAGGGGAGCGCTGAGCATGGCGTAGCGGGTGGTGGCGCCGATGAGGGTGAACTTGGGCAGCCGCAGCCTCATGCTGGTGGCCTTCAGTCCCTTGCCCAGCACGATGTCTATGGCGAAGTCCTCCATGGCGGGGTAGAGCACCTCCTCCACCACCCGGCTGAGGCGGTGCACCTCGTCCACAAAGAGCATGTCCTGGTCTTTGAGGGTGGACAGGATGGCCGCCATGTCCCCCGGCCGCTCGATAGCGGGCCCGGAAGTGACCTTGATGTTGACGCCCATCTCCGCAGCCAGGATGAGGGCCAGAGTGGTCTTGCCCAGGCCGGGCGGCCCGTAGAGGAGCGTATGGTCCAGGGCCTCGTTCCGCTGGCGGGCGGCGGCCATGGCGATGTCCAGGTTGTCCTTGATCCTGTCCTGGCCTACGAAGTCGCTCAGGTGCCGGGGGCGGAGGCTGGCCTCGAGGGCATCCTCGGTCTGGGGTTTGGCGGAGACCACCCGTTCCATACGGCAGATATTATAACAGGGAGCATTGGACAGCCACACCGTGACCCGCGAATTGGGAACCCCCCGTCATTGCGAGCGCAGCGAAGTCCCGACATGTCGGGACCGCTAGCACCGTCCGCGGATTGCTTCGCCGCTCTGCTTCTTTCAATGAACCAAGCCCCCATGTCATTCTGGAGTCCCGACGGGGGGCCAGAGGATGTGGGGTGGTCGGGACGAAGAATCCTTCGCTGCGCTCAGGACGGCGTCTGGGGTGGTGCCAGCACCGGCCCGGGAATCACAATCGCCATCCTTTCAACGAAACGTGCCATCTCGGTTCATTGCTCTTCATTGGGTCCCGAAGGGTCGGGACCTGTTGAACTTTCAATGACGGCAAGAGCCGCCAATTCGCCCAATGAGCGGACTCACGGATTGCGGCTATGCCATAATCCGTGGATTCGCGGTCCCCCACTCGTCATTGCGAGCGGAGCGAAGCAACCTCCAGCCCGTGGCGCGATCCGTAGATTGCTTCGTCGCTCCGTTCCTCGCAATGACGTCCATGGCCATCTACTAGGACACGCCCGCCAGGTGGTCTTAGTCAAGCCGGATCCACGGATCAAGGGCTATGTGCCTGGCCTTTACTTTCCAGCCACCCCCTGCTAACCTCACTTCGGACTCATTCCGACCGGTCCAGTGGCCAATAGAGAGGAGGCAGCAGTAATGGCGCAGTTCCAGAGAGCCACCATCGAGAAAAACGGTCCGGTGGCCACAGTGACGCTCAACGACCCCGAAAGCCGGAACATGCTCAGCCCGGACATGATCTCCGACTTGATGGGTGCGTTCCAGAAAATCCGCGAGGACGATGACATCAAGGTGGTGGTAACGACGGGAGCGGGAGACGCCGCCTGGTCAGCGGGACAAAGCGGGCACGCCCTGGTCGCCGGCTACGAGAGGCGTGCCGAGAAGGGTAGGCAGGGGTCGCGCATGATGCCCCTGAACGAGATGGTCCGCAACTTCCCCAAGGTCACCATCGCCGCAGTCAATGGGTATTGCCTCGGCGCCGCCATCACGCTGCTGATTTCCCACGACCTGGCCATTGCCTCCGAGGAGAGGGCCCGCTTCGGGCTGCCCGAGGTCTTCCGGGGCTTTGTCCCCAGGACCCCGGTGGCCAGCATATTCTGGGCCGTTCCCAGAAAGTGGGCATTCGACATGATACTGACCGGCGACAACTGGGACGCCAGGACCGCCCAGATGGCTGGGCTCATCACCCGGGTGGTGCCCCACGCGCAGCTCCGTGACGCCGCCCAGCAGTGGGCCAACGAGATCGCCCGGTGGGACGCGGTAACCCTGGAGTACTGCAAGAGGGCGGCCCACGCCTCGCTGGACCAGCCCACCTATCTCCAGGCCATCGAGGTGGCAGGGCTACTTACCAACGAGCACAGCGTGGTCAACCCGCGCAGCCACGAAGGGATGCGCGCTTTCCTGGCCAAGACCGGGCTGAAGGCAACACAGATGATCAAGTGGGTACGCTGACCCCCTAGAGTCCCCCTTCACAAGGGGGACTACGGGGGGGTCGCGGCCAGCAGGCCGCGGGCCTCCAGGTCCTGGGCCACGTCCTCCAGGCCCAGGCCTTGCAGCGTGTCTTGCCGTTGGAGGCCGGTATCCGGGTCCCAGCCCCGCAGCGCATAGAACTCGCTGAGCATCGCCTGGAACCCGTCCCGGTCAATCACCGCGCCCTTGCGGGATATGGTCTGGCCGTCCTTTCCGGGCATGAGGCAATCGGGATTGAGCCGCTCGGTTTCCAGCGGGACGGTATAGCAGGCCTCGGGGAGGGTATCGCTCTTCCGGCCCCGGTGCCCCTCGCGGACCAGGACGGCCCGTTGCAGGTTCAACACCCGCTCTCCGTTCCGGTAGTGCTCAGCCTCGCTGAGGTCCCGTCCGGTAATCGCGGAGACCATCTGGCTCTCCAGCGACGGGTCGCCCACGTGGTCAGCGGAGTGCTCCACGTAGGTGATGGGCCAACTGAAGTCGCACAGGATGGAGGACTCCTTGGCGAGCTGCCGGTCCTGGACCATCTTGGCCGCCAGGGCCTTGCCCTCGTAGGTCGAGAAGTCCGCGGCCAGCTCGCTGCCCCAGAACCGCTGGGCGATGCCCCGGAACACCTCCGTCGAGAGGTGTGCCCCGGGCACGCCCCTGGCCCAGCGCGCCCACGCCTGGGCAACCCGGCTCACCTCGTGGAGCTGTTGGATAGGCTGGCGCAGCTCGACGGCATAGAGGATGCCGGTGGTGATGTACATTTTCGGCCCGTAGGACAGGGCGTCGCCGCCCCGGGTGACGTCGTCTGCCAGCAGGTCCAGTGCCCCGTGCCCCACCTCTTCGGCTGCCGTGCGGAGTCCGAGGGCCAGCGTTTCACCAAAGCCTTCCCGCAGGGCGATGGTCCGGCACAGCGTCTCGATGAACTCCAGGCTGCCCACCTGGCCCAGGGGCAGCCCCGTGCTGCGCTCGGTGAGCAGGCCGGCACTCTGGCAGCGCGAGAGCCACTCAATGATGGCGGAGACGGCCTTGGTGTGCAGCCCGTAGTTATCGCACAGCCGCGTAGCGTAGAAGGGGACCTCGTTGGCCTGGCCGTAGTAGGCCCTCGCCAGGTTGACGTAGAAGGACGAGCTCTGGCAGATGAACTTGCCCTTCACCCCGTCGTGGGCCACATACGAACCCCGGATGCACGGGTCGGTGCAGGCGGCACAGTGGTCGGGCTGAAGGGGGAAGTTCTCCCTCCCTTCCCGTCCGCTGAGCAACGGGGTATCTTCCAGCAGGCGGGAGACCTGGTCCAGGAGCTGCGCCAGCCGTTCGGGGTGGGCGGCGCTGGCTTTGGCCTCGCCGCCCACGGCGATGGCCTTGAGGCCCTTGGAGCCCATCACGGCGCCCAGGCCGCCGGAGCCGCTGGCGTCATTCTCAGCCAGGAGGGAAGCCTGCACCGCCCGGTTGTCCCCCGCCGGGCCGGTGGCCACCACCTTGAGTTGGTCGCCCAGCTCGCCCCTGAGCAGCTCCCGGACTACCGCCGCACCCTTGCCCCATAAGCTGGCAGCGTCCCTGATCTCGATGCGGCCGTCCCGGGCCACCAGGTAGACCGGGCTCTCAGCCCGGCCCTGGAGCACCAGCCCGTCGAAGCCGGCGGCCTTGAGGCCGGCCCCCCAGCTCCCGCCCAGGTTGGAGTAGGCGAAGGACTGAGGCGACAGGGCCGGCGACTTGCCGCAGACTTGCCACCGCGAGCCGGCCAGCCCGGGGAACCCGGCGCAGGGGCCGGTCATGAACATCAGCCGGTTCTCGGGGTCAAGGGGCCGGACCTCGGGCGGGACCTCGCGCCAGTAGATGCGAGTGGCGATGCCCCTGCCGCCCACGAAGTCGCCGGCGTACTCCTCGGTGGGGACTGTGCTGATGTCGCCGGTGGACAGGTCCACCCGGGCGATCTTGCCTGCATACCCTGGTCTGGCCTTCATGGCAACCTCCTTGTGGCGCTAGCGCACCCGACACACCGAGCGGCCTCACGGCTACCCCTGGGCGGCCCGGCTGAGAGATAGCGCCATGTTATTCTGGCGCTGGCCCGTTGTCAATTGCATTGGGCTTCGCTCGGGTCCGCGAACTGGCCAAGGACGTCTTGCTCCGGCTGGTCAATGACCGTGAACACCTCCCCGCCCTGCCGGTGGTCCTCTCGTTCCCGCACACATTCGCAAATCATCCAGAAACTCTGATGCGGGACTGACGCTAGTCACCAACAGGTGGTCCCGCGCACGCGTACAGGCGACGTAGAGCAGGTGGCGCTCGGTGTCATACACCTCCTGCAAGTCCGCGTCATCTCCGACCGTCTCGATCCGTTCCTGCAAGGGGATGACCTCGTCGTCGCAGCCCATCACGACCACGGCGCGGAACTCCAAGCCTTTGGCAAGGTGCATGGTGCTGATGGAGACCTGGCCGCTCGACGTTTCGACGTGTTCATCGAGGACCTTGAAAGCCAGGCCGGCTTCTTTGACGGCAGCTCGCGCACGGTCCAGTTGTGCTGCCGACCGGACAAATACGCCGAACTCGTGCGGCAACACTCCGGCCTTTGCCCGTTCCGCAATCCAGTTGGCGACTGCCTTGATCTCCTCGGTTTCGTCTTTGAGCGAGTGAATCGTCGGCGGCGGGCCGTTGAACACGGAAACTGTATCGCTCCGGTGCTCGCTGTTGCCATCCACGTCGGTCACCACCGAGCCGAGCAGACGGTCCGCCTGCATGCGGATTTGATGGGAGGTGCGGTAGTTAACGCGCAAGGTGCGGGAACGCCCCCGGATGTCCACTCCGATGGTTTTCCAGGAGAACGGTTGCTGAAAGATGCGCTGGCCGAGGTCCCCCGCGAAGAACAGCGCGTTGGGACGGTCGCCGCCCAGCGCGGCCAGGAACCGGAGCTGGGAGACACTGATGTCCTGTGCTTCGTCCACAACCGCGAAGTCGAACACCACGTTCTTGCCCTTCGGGATTGCGGCTGCAAGCGAGCTGAAAAGCTCCGCCTGTGTGATCAGCTTCTTCGCCTTCAATCCGCCACGTACGCGCTCGAAGATGGACCACAACACGGTGCGCTGCGCCTCAGGAAGCCGCGTTTTCCTGCCAAGCCGTGCGACATTGCGATACGCCTCCCAGGTATCTAATTGCCACGCATCCACCACTTGCTCCCATTCGGTGAGCAGAAAATGCAGGCTGAATTTGTGACCGGCTACAGCGGTGGCGGCCTCTTGCACCAGTTCCTGCAACACTTCACGGCTGGCTATCGCCGCCGGTCCAACGTGCGCTTTGTAGAGCCGCAGACCGATAGCGTCGAGCGAATGAACATCGATGCGTTCCGCGAGACGCGGCTCGTTGCCTAGCAGCCGATTCAGCTTGGTTTGCAGCGTGTTCGCCAGTGTGTCGGAGAAGGTCGTCAACAGGACGCGGGCGTCGGGATATGCGCGCGCCAGATGGGCAGCCCGGTGCAAAGCGACAATGGTCTTCCCTGTGCCCGCAGTCCCGGAGACGCGGGCCGGTCCGGTGTAGTCACGTTCGACCCACTGCCGCTGTTCGGGATGCAGGAAGATTGTCCATTTCTCCCACGGGAAATCGAGCGCGCGCTGCAACTCCTCCACATTCGTCATCACGCGGAAGCGGCGCTGGGCATCGGGATGATCGAACGGATTGGCCGCCAGCGGGTGATAAGCCGCAACCTGTTCATGCACCGCTACCAGGGCAGGTTCGGGCGCACGGGGTTTGCCGCCTGTCGCCAGCCTTGGTACTGGCCAGAGCCTGGCGTCCGGCAGTGGAGGTTCGGGCGCACGGGGTTTGCCGCCAGTCGCCAGCTCTAGCAATATCTCCGCAGCCTCGGCGGGCAGATGATCGGTCAATGCCAGCAGCGTGTCCTCTGTTGCCATCCTTACGTCGTTGAGCCACTCAACTGGCACCCCATAGCCCAGGAGCGTGATTTCCGAGACATTGGCGAAAAGTGGTGGCTTGGGTTGGGCCGGCTGCACCACTTCCAGGTATTTAGGCACGACGATTTCCTGGACGAGCTCCCGAATCTCGACTAACTGTGCAGCGCCCGTCTGGGGATGCGTCTCCAGTTTGCGCCGTTCCGCCCAGTCGTAAGCCTGGTCGTGGTGGTCAACGTAGCATAGTAACAGGCTTCCTGGCGTCTTGTGAACGATCAGACGGAGGTCGCCGCCAATCCGCACGGACCAGAAGTTCTTATCCCTCGCCTTGTCGAGTTTGTGGAAGCTCATGCCCGGACTTGCCGGGTTAATCTGCAAGTCAAAGGCCGTGGTCTTCACCGCCTTCTGTTCGTCTCCTGTCAGGCGGGCGAGGCTGTCCGTAAAGGTATCGGCGATGCGGAAGTCCATATCGATTCTCAAAGCACCGATGCCATTTCTGCATCTGAGGCGAAGGAGCAATCAGCCCACCCAATGCCAAGGCGAACCTCGGCCACCTGAACAAAATTCATCCTGTCGCGTTCCGCTGGAATCTTGGCGGCTTTACAGAATCCCCCAAATAAGTCGAAGCTTTTGGCAGGAGAACCAAACGACTGAACCACAAACGCTGCATGCTTGAGCCCAAAACGCCTAGCCTCGATTACCGCCGCGGCGCACCGCTGCAAGATTTGATATGGGACATCGCGATAAGCACCAGCCTCCGCCTGAGGCAGGTTCTCCTGGATATGTCCCCATCGTTTCTTCCTGTTCGGCTCCGAACCGGGGGATTCCCCCGACTTCATCCATGCTTCCAGAGTCTCGTTGCCCGAACCAAATGGTTCTGCGGCCTTTGCTTCCACGGCGAGCGAAACACATCCGACCGCGATCTTAATCAACGCCCAAACGTCACATTGCGAATCGCCTCCAGTGCCTCTCAGCGGCACTTTATGCTCGGCGACTGCCAAAAGCAGCTCGGACTCTCCGAGTTCGCTGTTCTTGAAGAGCCTTAGAATTGGCTCAGGCAGTCCCGCATGGGAGCGCGCGGCGCGCTCCCACGACACCGCCGTTTCCATTGCGGAAGCTTTGCGTTTCCAGTGGGTTTCGGGATCACCAAGCCGTTCGCGCCAGTTGCATGGTCCCCTTGTTGCGATGTGTATCTTGCTCATACCTTAAATACTTTCATCACTTCGTCGCCGAGGTGGTTGATGACTTTGACGGCGATCCGGCCGGACTTTGGTTTCTCGAAGGGTCTTGACGTATCGCTGTTCAACGTCGCCCAGGCTTCGGCGTTGATCTCCGCTTTGAGGGTGGTCTTCAGGGCGCTGTAGGGGTCGTTGGCGCCGAGGAAGTAGGCATGGCGGACGAAGAAGCTCTCTTCGTTGTAGTCGGTATCTATGAACCAGCAGGCGATACCGCCGGCGCCATCGCTGATGACTTCACCAGTCTGAGGTTTGAACACGTCCACGCCGTGGACGGTGACCTGTGACTTGTGGTCGGTGGTCAGTGAAACGGGGAAATCGGCGTCGGTCAGACCCTGGAGCGTAGCGAGCGTTTGAGTCCGTTGAGCATCCGACCAACGGTTGCTGCCTGAACTTGAACCGGGTTCGTGTCCTCCGGCGTGACCATGCCGAGCCTCTCCGCCAGAATG
This sequence comes from Chloroflexota bacterium, assembly GCA_016190505.1. Taxonomy (GTDB): domain Bacteria; phylum Chloroflexota; class Dehalococcoidia; order JACPQK01; family JACPQK01; genus JACPQM01. The sequence goes on from JACPQM010000079.1 coordinate 17,460, forward strand.
AGGAAGGTCTCCGTCTCCGCCAATGACCCGCCCGCGATCCCCAGAAACTGGAGAAGCTCCCGCGTCCCTTCCCGCTCGGCTCCCTCCGCGATGTTCGCCGCGACCGATGCCGTCGCCCGTCGGATTTGACTCGTCAGCCCAAACCTTTCCTCTGCCGGAAACTTTGCCGACAACCGATAGACCAGTTCGGCCAGATCGATTGATTTCTTCCAGACTTCCAAGTCCCGATAGCTCTTTAATGTGTTCATAATTCGCAATCATTCTCCCGTTTCTGGCCACCAGCCACTGGCCACTGGTCACTGTGATGTCCGGCTCGCCGAAGATGACGAAGAGGTTGCCCTTGCCGGTGTTCTTGAGGTCCTCGGCCATGTGAAGGTCGGCGTTCATGCGGGCCTTGAGCACGGGGATGCGGCCCAGCTTGTTGAACTCCGTAGAGTGGGCATCGTAGTTGAAGGCGCACGTTATGAGCGCGTCGAAGCCTGCGTCGCCCGCCTCCCGCGCGGCAGCCACCAGGTCCGGACGGGACACGGTGCCGAACTCCGGGCCGATGAAGATGCCGGCACGCTTCTCGGTGGCCTGTGGCTGGTGGCCAGTGGCCGGTTCCTGACCACCGGTCACCGACCACTGGTCACTGCTGAACCGCCCCTCGGCGCAGACCAGCTCGCCGGGCCAGGGAGTCAAAGCGGTGAAGGTGATCCGGTCGTCCTTGTGCGCCTGCTGCACGCCGGCGGTCTTGAGGTTTTCTAGGACCATCTGGGGGAAAGACAGCTTGGCGCCGTATTCGCCGCTGCCTTCCTTGACCTCCAGCGGGTCAATCAGCTCATCGTCCTCGTCCACGCCCAGCACGCGGTGTGGGCTGAGGCTCTCCACGGTGAAGGGTCCGGCCACCCGGACCTTCCTCCTGTCCTCGTAGGGTTTGTCGTAGAGGTATTCGAACTCGGCCTTCGCTGCGATGGACCTGTCAATCTCCTGCTGCCGGGCGATGCGGGCCTGCCACCAGCCGGCGTGCGACTGCTTCGCGGCGTCCGGCCACCCGTCACTGGCCTCCCGCGGGATCTCCCACTCTTCCCATGTCTTCTTGAGCGCGGCATTCAGCTTCTCGCGCAGCGGCTCCAAGTGCGCCTGCCACTGGTCCCAGATGACATCTATCTCCGCGTTGTTGGCGATGGACTTGAGCGTGATGTGAGGGACCCGCTCGTAGACGAAGCCCATGCGCAGTGACCCGTGGCTGGTGGCCAGTGGCCGGGGCGGCTTTTCTGACCACTGACCACGGGTCACTTGCCACTCCTTCTCCCGGCCTTCGCGGGAATCGGCCAGCAGGTAGAACGGATACCGTGCGCCCATGATACGGGCCCGGGCCAGCGCCAGCGCCACACGCGAGGTGTCAATCGTGATCCACCTGCGGCCCCATTGCTCGGCGACATAGGCCGTGGTGCCGGAGCCGCAGGTCGGGTCGAGCACGAGGTCGCCGGGGTCAGCGGCCATGAGGAGACAGCGTTCGATAACCTTTCTATGCGTCTGAACAACGTACACCTTATCACTGGCAAAAGCACCAAATTGAGTATCTGACCATATGTTGTTGTGTTTGCCCCTGGCTCGCTCAAATTCATACTTTTTCCACCGAATCTGTTTTGAGCTAAATCTTACGACTCGGTCTGCCATTTGAAGCCTTTGTATGTTCGGTGGGTCGAACGCCCATTGTCTGGCTTCTGACGGCTTGAATGATTCCCCTCGAAACAAAATTGGCACACTCCGATGTTCGCTCGGATGCTGGGAAGTCATATCCCCAAGTTCATACCGACCTGAGAAATCCTCCCCGGAATCTTCAAAGTCCTCATCACCTGCAAATAACTGCCGGAATTTCACATTCCCCTTATTCTTCGCATACCACAGCAAATAGTCACAGACCGTATCAAGTGTTGATGAGGTTCGCCCAGTGGATGTCCTAAAACTTATCATTGAAAGATAGTTTTCCTCACCAAACACTTCGTCCATGAGCGCCCGAACGCGGTGCCCATTCTCATCGCCGATCTGCATGAAGATGGAGCCGGAATCGGCGAGCAAGTCGCGGGCGACGGTCAACCGGTCGCGGAGGTAGGTGAGGTAGCTGTGGATGCCGTCGCGCCAGGTGTCGCGGAAGGCTTTGACCTGCTCCGGCTCGCGGGTGATATGGCCGGCGTTGCCGTCCTTCACGTCACGGCTGGTCGTGGACCACTGGAAGTTGCTGTTGAACTTGATGCCGTAGGGCGGGTCGAGGTAGATGCACTGCACCTTGCCGCGCAAGCCCTCGCGCTCCGCCAGGCTGGCCATCACCTGGAGGGAATCGCCCAGGATCATGCGGTTGGACCAGTTCTGGTCGTGCTGGTAGAACTCGGTCTTGTCCACGCCCACGGGCATGCCGTTGAAGTCGGCGAAGAGGTCGAATTGGTGGCCGGTGGCCTGTGCCCGGTGGCCGGCGGTCTGGCGCAGCAGGTCGTCAATAAGCACCTTGGGGTGCACTTTCTCCTGAATGTACAGCGGCGGCGCCTGGACCACCAGGTCGCTCCAGTCCTGTTCGTCCTTCCCGCGCCAGACGAGCTGCGGGTCCAGGTCGGTGTTACGCGGATACTTCACGGTGCGCGGCGCTTCCTGCGCTTTCTCGATGACGGACTGGTGCTCGGCGGTGGGGATATTCTTCCGCCTGGCCTCGTCGTGTTTGAGCGTTTCGACGGTCTTGCCGACCTTGGGCACAGTGCTCTTCTTAGCCACAATGCTCATTCCGCTTCCCCTTTTAGCCTCTTGCGCATGGACGACTCAGTGACCTGCTTGAAGTTGTCCCTGGTGGAAACGCGCTTGCCGGACTTTGCCTCCAGATCAATCCGCGCGCTGCCGGCAACGGCCCCGCCTTCTGTTGCGGCGTCGAGGTTCTCATCATAGCCCTGGGCATCTTTGTTGCGGGCAATCTCGGTTGTGGAAGCCTCCCCCAGCATGGTGAAGATCAATTCAAGGTCGGTCATGTGGTCGCGCAGATTGTCGCCCGGCTTTTCCAGGCGCTTGAATTGCTTGTATTCCGACGGCGTCATTCCGAAAGTAGCCCGGCTGATTTCGGACGTTAGGATGGCATATTCCAGTTGCTCCTTGACGCGTCGGTGCTTCCATTCGTTGGTCAGTTCGTCACGGACGGCGATGCCGCGCATCCGCTTTTCGATCCATTCCTCGCTATAGCCTTTCGCCCCGTAAATCTCACGCATCCTTTTGGCGGCCAGTTCAGGATTTTCAATCTCCTCCAGCCGCTCCGAACCGACCTTGGCCAGCCAGCGCTTGAACGGCTCAGCTTTGGGCGAGGGAATGGATTGAATGATCCGCAAGAGACCTTCGACATTGGCGCACTGAGTCTTACGCCGTTTGCCGTCTGGCGCGATCAGTTCAAGGGGGGGACAAATTGTCCCCCAGATGGCATCCAACGCCTTCTCGCGCTTCCGCATCTTCTTGATGTAGTCCTTGACGTTGGTGGAATCTGTCAAGACTTCGACTACGTCGGACACAGAAAAATACCACTTCTGGTCTACTCTATTCCAGACGGAGCGAATCTGTTTTGATTCAAACAGTTTGATACTGTTCATGGTATCGTCTGCTCGCTGCCTATCGCTTTTGCGATCATCTTGTTGAATTCGTTGTCGACCCTGGCTTTGAATTCGGCCTGGATCTGGTAGACCTCGGTGAACTCGGCGAAGGCCCAGCGGCCGTATTGCCTGAGGTTGTTCACGCCGGGCACCCAGTAGGTCTCCATGGCGGACTTCTTCTCCTTCGCGTCCTCACGACGGTAGCCTTTGATCTCGATGACAAGGTGCAGGAGGTCGTCGGGGCCGTGGCCGTCGTCCACCAGCACGATGAAGTCAGGCAGATACCTCCGGGTCTCGGAGCCATAGCGGTAAGGGACTTCGAGGCCGAGGTTGTGGTTCTTAACGTAAGCGCGGACCTTGGGATGCGCCTCAGCAACACGGCAGAACTCGGCTTCCCAATCGCTGTCGAGCACGACCCAGTTGACATGGCAGCGGCGAGCGTCGGTTTCCCATCGGTCGGTGCGCGAGGTGTTGAAGCGAACGTGGGCCGTAGAGCCGGTGGGATTGTAGGGGTCAAGCAGGGCTTTGATGGGGCTCCTGCCTTCCAACTCGCGGGTGATGCCGGCAGTGATGCGGTTGCAGGCCATGTCCGCCAGCTCCTGATACATGAGCAGAGCGGGATAGGTGCCGCCTTTGCAGACGAGACAGGTATCGAGCCATTGCTTGGTGATCCGCTTAAGCTGGCCGAAGAGATGGAGCTTCGGCTCCTCGCCCGGGTCCCGCCACTTTGTGTAGAGCAGGCGTTTGGTGACCTCGAAAAGGACCGAGGACCGGCGCATGTCGCCCAGATGCTCCAGGCCCATGTCCACGCCTTCGCCGATGATGCCGGAGTTGCGAGTGATGGATGGGCCCACGAGGTCAGGGGTGAGTTCAAGGATGGAATCTTCGTTGAAGCTGGCCGTGAGCCGTTCCTCGGGCAGTTCGACGCGGTAGCCTTCTACGCGAGGGAAGCGGATTTCGAGCGCATCGCGCTCGGGCCGCACCGCCTTCACGGTGACCGTTTCGCGTGGCGGGTGCGGCGGGGCGACGACGGGCTTGGCGGTGAAGTCGAAGGGAATGCCAAAGACGTCGGCATATTCCACATTGAATAGTCCCTTGTCCGGGCCGCCCTCATTCAGCTCATAGGACTGCCTCCGGAGCGCGCGTCCGATGACCTGCTCGCACAGGAGCTGGGTGCCAAAGGCACGGATGCCGAGGACGTGAGTGACGGTGTTCGCATCCCAGCCTTCCGTGAGCATGGACACGGAGACGACGCAGCGGATGGCGCCGCCGAGCTGGCCGTGCTTGCCAACGGTGTTCATGACCTCGCGGAGCAGTTCCTGATCGCTGAGGTCATCTGCAGCGCGGGCATCCCCGGTGCGCTCGATGATCTCGCGGCGGAAACGTTCGATCTCGTCGGCGGCCATGCTCCGGAAGTTATCATCGAGGGCGTCGCCAGCTTCAAGCTGCTCGCTGTCGATGAGCAGGGTGTTGGGGCGCGGGAGTGGATTGCCATGTTCGTCATGGTTACGGAAGAGTTCCAATCGTCCGCCTACCGGAGTCGCGGTGCCATCTTCATTCTTCCGGTGGAAACCGGAAACGAAGTCATAGACCAGCTTCGAGATGGCGGTGTTCTGGCAAACGATGATGAAACAGGGCGGGACCCTGATTCCGTCCTTCTCCCACAGTTCAAAGGTCTTCTTGTAGTGGCCGTAGAGAGCTTCGACAGCGGTCTGCAGGCGAGTGGGAAGCTTGAGGGGATCGAGCTCCCCACCCTGGCCCCGGCCCTTCTTCGGCATGTCCTTGCGGATGTTCTCCCAGAGGTCTCGGTAAACGGGCATTTCATTGCCGGGGATGTTTTCCGCGACCGGCACGCGGGGCAGTTTCACGATGCCACATTCGATGGCGTCCATGAGAGAGAAGTCGCTCATGGTCCACGGGAAGAGTGTGCCTTCGGCGTAGCCGGAGCCGCGCAGGAAGAACGGAGTGGCCGAGAGGTCGATGACGCGGGCCAGGCCAAGCTTGCGGTTCACCGCTTCGAGGCCGGAAATCCAGAGACGGGCGGCTTCGTTGTTCTTTTCAGCCTCCTTCTTCTCGTCTCCCTTCAGGCTCTCGTCATCGGCCTCTGGTGGCTTCTCCCGATAGCAATGGTGGGCTTCGTCGTTGAGCACCAGGATGTTCTTCATGCCCATGAGGTCGGGCATGACACGCTGGACCATCTGGCCTTCGGTTTCCATGGTGTTCAGATCGTCGCCAGTGCGGCCTTTCAACAGGGCACGTCCTCCGGCGGAGAGCTCGATGCGCTCGCGGAGCTTGAAGGCGTGGTAGTTGGTGATGACGATCTTGGCTTTCTTGACATCTTCCAGCATATCGTGTGGTACCAGTTCGCGGCTGGCATAGTAGGCGTCGGGGTCATTGGGCTGTAGGACACGAAGACGGTCTCTTATGGTGATACCTGGAGTTACGACGAGGAAGCCGCGCGTGAAGTGCTTGCTGACCGACCGATGAACCGCGTTGATCGTTTGCCATGCGATGAGCATGGCCATGACGGTGGTTTTCCCTGCGCCCGTGGCCAGTTTCAAGGCGAGGCGCACGAGCTCGGGATTGGCGTCGCGGTTGGCATTGGCCAGGTGGTCAAGAAAACCCTTGCCTGTCCTGCCAGCCTGCGGGGCCACCTCCGTCAGCCAGATTGCGGTCTCAACCGCCTCCACCTGGCAGAAGAAAGGCCGGGTGTCGTTGAACTTGTGGTGCCGCCAATGCTGGAGCAGCCGTGCAGTCTCGGGAGTGACGTGCCAGTCGTTGGGATTCGGCAGCGCTCGCCACCGGTCCACGTGGCGGCGAAGCTCGTTGATGAAGGTAGAGGTGGCTTCATATTGCTGTTGTTGGGTTGAGAGCCCCCGGCCTTCGTCGAATACCATTTGTTGCTGGGCCGCGACCGCCCCGCGCTTTCTGGGCTTGGGAATCGGCGTGATGAACTCCGCCTTGCGGCGACTGTCAATGATTCGCCCGGTTGGCTGGCCCTGGGCGTCAAGCTCCCAATACCGTGCCGGGTATTCATAGGGAGAGTTGAGGATGGGGTGTTCGAAGAACTGGTTCTCCATGATTCACTCCCCGGTCTGACGGCAAAATGGTGGCCCTGTTGACACGGCAATTCTACACCGCCGCAAAGACGCGCGGCAAGGCGTCCCAATCCGGAGCGGGCGGCCACCTGGTACCGCAAATCGGCTGAACTACGCCAGTGAAGCCCCCTTGGGAGAGTGCCTGATGCCCCGCAGGCGAACACCGGCAGCGTTGTACAAAGCATCGGCGCCGAAGGGGCCAGTTGGGGAAGCGGTGTTGGACCCCCACTTACGGCTCCGGGTGGAAGGTCACCGGGCCACCCTGCCGGACCACGGATACGCCTCTTGCTCGGCGATCCATGTGCTCACCTCTCGATGTGGCAGGTCCAACACTACTTCCCAGAAGCCCAGCGTGCGGGGGGACAGCCCTTGCCCTCGCCGCCGCAGTACCCATTCCCGAATGACGCCCTTTCCGGCCATCTCCATCAACCAATGGGTCTGCTGCCAACTCCCCTCGGCCAGCACCCGCCCAATAATAAAGTCGCGGTCACGCTGCCATCGCAGGCGACGGAACTGGATGTCCCAGAAAAGGGGTTTCAGCTCTGGCGGGAGAGGCGGCGACGCCGTCTCCGCGGGTGTCAGGCCGCCATTCTTTGGTCCGCGACGCTTCGTTGCCGTGAGCTCCGGCGTTTTAGACACGACAACCTCCAGTCATTCCTCTGCCGGACCGAAGGCCAGCCCCGGTCGGCCCCTACGCTGGCTTCGCCGCCAGGGCGGCGCGGACCTTCTCCGGGGTCAGCGGTAGCTCACGGAGGCGGACGCCGGCAGCATTGTGGATGGCGTTGGCCACCGCCGGGGCCACGCCTACGGTACCCTCTTCTCCCACCCCCTTGGCCCCGAACGGGCCGGTGGGGGAAGCGCACTCCACGACGGTGTTCTCACCCTTCACCGAGTCCAGCGCCGTGGGCAGCCGGTAGTCCATGAGGTTGGGGTTGGCCACCCGGCCCCCATCGAAGCGGAGCTCCTCCCACAGGCTGAGGCCCAGTCCCATCAGGGCCGCCCCATCCATCTGCCCTTGCAGGCTCAGGGGGTTGATGGTCTGGCCCACGTCCTGGGCACTGACCAGCTTGATAACCCTGACTGCCCCGGTCTCGGGGTCCACCTCCACCTCCGCACCCTGGGCGCCATACTTCCACACCGCCGGGGCATCCCCGGGCGGCTCGCCGCCGCCCCGAAGGTGCAGCCCACCCATGTAGGTCCCCGTGCCGATGATGGGCCCACCCAGCCTGGTATGGGCCGCGGCGCACACCCTGGGGAGGGTGGTCCAGATCTCCGGGGCATCGCGGACTACAATGCGGCCATCCTCCACGGTCAGGTCGCCCTGGTTGACCTTGAGCATCTGGGCAGCGATGGCCAGGGCCTGCTCCCGGGCCTCGGCAGCGGCAATCCTGATAGCGTTGCCGCAGGTGGTGGTGATACGGTCGCCCAGGGCACCGGCATCGAAGGGGGTGTGATCGGTGTCGTAGAGGGGCAGGGACACGTCCTCGAAACGCACCCCCAGCTCCTCGGCGGCGATCTGGGCCAGGGCGGTCTGGGAGCCCTGTCCGATCTCGGGCGCCCCGCACTGGACCAGCGCCGTCCCGTCCTCGTTGAGCTGGACCACGGCGCTGGAAGGATACGGAGGCGGCGGATACTTATGATAGCAGACCAGGCCTATCCCCCGGTTGGGCGCCGTCTTCCGGCCCCAGCCGATAGCCTTCGCCGCTTCTTGCAGGCACTGCCTGGCGCCTACACCCCGCAGCACCTGGCCAGCCGCGTTCCGGCTGCCCTCGTCCACCAGGTTCTTCAGACGGAGCTCCAGGGCATCCAGGCCCAGCTTCTCGGCTATCATGTCAATGGCGCTCTCGATGGCGAAGGTGGGCTGGGGCATGAGCCGCCCCCGGAAGGCGCTGGCGGGCATCCGGTTGGTGTACACGGTGTACGAGGCGATGCTGACATGGGGGATGTCATACGGTCCAGGCAGCGCCTCCAGCGGGCCCCGCCCGTAGTTGAGGGCCTCGGCGTAGGCGCCGGTATCCCACACAATCTCCATGGCCAGGGCGGTCAGCGTGCCGTCACGTTTGGCGCCTATCCTTAGCTTGATCACGCATTCCGGCGCCCGGAAGAGGGCGAAGTCCTCGTCCCTGGCCATTACCAGGCGCACTGGCCGCCCGGTCCTCTGGCTCAGGGCCACGGCGAAGGCCTCGTGCCCCGGCCTTCCCTTGCCCCCGAAGCCACCACCCACCCAGGTGCCCACTACCCGCACCTGGCTGACGGGCAGGCCAAAGGCCAGGCTAATGTAGGACCGGACCAGGAAGGGCCGCTGGGTGCTGCTCCAGATAGTGACCCTGCCCGAGGCAGGCTCGAAGCTGGCCAGGCAGGCGTGAGGTTCCAGGTAGCCGTGATGCACGCTGTGGGTGCGGAAGGTGTCTTCGAACACGTAGTCCGCCTCGCGGAAGCCCTGCTCCACGCTCCCCTGGCGCAGCTCGAAGTAGCCGCATACGTTGGTCCCCGGCCTCATGGGGCGGCCGTACTGCTGGCCCCAGGCTCCAAACTCGTAACGGCCCAGCTCCTCATGGAGCAAAGGGGTATCCGGCACCATGGCCTCCTCCGGGTCCAGCACCGCGGGCAACTCCTCGTACTCCACCTCGATGGCTTCCGCTGCTTCCTGCGCCGTCTCCTCGTCTACGGCGGCCACCGCTGCCACCTCTTCGCCAACGTAGCGCACCCTGTCCCTGGCGAAGATGTAGTGGTCCTGGAGCACCAGGCCGACCCTGTGCGCGGGGACGTCTCTAGAGGTGAGCACGGCCTTGACGCCGGGCATGCGCTCGGCCCGGGAGGTGTCTATGCGCAGGATGCGGGCATGGGGATAGGGGCTGCGCAGGACCTTGCCCACCAGCATACCTGGCAGCCTCACCTCGGCCACGTACACCGCCCGGCCCGTCGCCTTCTCCGGCGCATCCACCCTGGGCGCGGAGTGTCCGATAACTCTGTAGTCAGGCATTGGCATACCTCACAATCCCGGGGGGCGACCCGGCGGGTCGCCCTTACATAGGCCATCTCTTCTGGACACGCTCCAGGAGCTCGGGGCTGTAGGATATAGGCTCGGCGAAGTCGTGCATCCACTCGAAGGGCTTACAGGCCTCGATCACGGCCTGCGTCTTGTAATACGCCTCCCGGGACACCGGCCGCCGCATCATCGGGTCCAGGCCCGTGGTGAGCACCCGGCGCACGATCTCGATGCCCTTCTCCGGATCAGACCGGGTGGCCAGCGCCCAGAGCACGTCCCGGACGTTGGTGGGGTCAATGTCGTCGTCCACCACGATCACGTAGCGGCCTCCGCCACCGCCGCACATCTGGGAGAGCAACAGGCCCGCCTGCCGGGCATGGCCCGGGTAGCGCTGCTTTATGGACACCACCAGGATGAGGCGGGTCATACCCTCGGGCGACCATACCCCCTTCACGTCAGGCACGCCGGCCCGTACCAGGGCGTTGTGTAGCAGGGCGCTGTCCATCAGGGCGGCGAAGAAGCTGTTCTCGTGGGGCGGCCGGTCCATGGGCGAGCCCAGCAGGATGGGGGAGTTGCGGTGGTACACTGCCTCCACCTCGAGCACCGGCTCCGACTCCGCCTCCGTGCTGTAGTAGCCCAGGGCCTCCCCGAAAGGCCCCTCCAGCTTTTCGACCCCGGGGTGGACCCAGCCGGCGATCACGATCTCGGCGTCCGCCGGCACAGGCAGGCCGGTGACCGGCTCATTGACGACCTCCACTGGCTCACCCCTGACCGCCCCGGTGTAGCAGTACTCGTTCACGCCCAGGGGCACGGGCATGGCAGCCACCCGGAACAGGAGAGGGTCCTGCCCCAGGCACACGGCCACCGGGCAAGGCTGGCCCTTAGCGTGCCATTTCTCCAGGTTGAGGCGGCCGTGCTTGCCGGGCTCGATATTGAGGCTTGCCGACCTCCGGTCGTGGAGCATCATGCGGTAGACACCCAGATTGATGGCCCCGCTATCCGGGTCCCGGGTCACCACCACGTCCCCGGTGCCTATGTACCGTCCCCCGTCCTTTTCCTGCCAGCGGGGCACCGGGAACTTCAGGAGGTCTACGTCGGTCCCCTGGTGGACGTTCTCGAAGATGGGCCCGCTCTCCACCTGCTGGGGAGGGAACGCCTTGGAGCGGTCCATCCACTCACCCACCTTTTCCCGCAGCGCCTGGATGATGTCGTTTATGGTGTAGGTAGTGGGCAGGCCCAGGGTGAGCGCTATGCGACTGGGGGACCTGGTGGGCAAGGTCAGCACCCGGTAGCCTCTGGGATAGCCGGGGATGTCATCGAAGAGCAGGGCCGGGCCATCCGTTTGCCTCTGGGCAAGCCCGGTCAGGGCGCCGATCTCGAGGTCCCAGTGGGCACCCTCGATACTCCGTAGCTCACCCATTGCCTCCACTTGTTGTAGCCAGTCCCTGAGGTCCTTTGGCGGCATGTTGCTCCTTCCCTTTCTCTTTCCCTATCTCTTTCTGGCCTACCTATCCAGCCAGATGCGTTCCAGCCACATCGCCGTGTACCATGGGTCGCCGAACTTGTAGCCCTTTACCCATTTGTTGGTGGCGGCGTGGTCCTGGGCGGCGGGCAACGAGATCTCGTAGGCCTGGTCAATCACTCGCGCTTCGAGCTTTTTGGCGACGGCTATGGCCCTGGCCGGGTCCAGCTCGCTGTTGACCTGGTCAATAAGCTTGTCCAGCTCAAGGTCCTTGATGCGCCCTCGGTTTATGGTTTCTGGCGATAGGCCGTGATAGTTGGCATAGCGACGGTAGCGGTCACCCAGTGAGTTTAGCATGAAGGCCGCCCCAGGGAAGTCACCCATCTGGGTGGTGGACTCCCACTCCTGCGCGCCCTGGAACACGATCTTCGCTCGGATTCCCACCTTTTCCCACATGGCCGCCACAGCCTGGGCAAGCTCTGGAGCCGGGGTCTTGTACCTTGTGTTAGCACGCAAGACGATGTCCAGTCCGCTAGGCGAGCCCGCCTCTGCCACTAGCTTACGCGCTTCGTCGGGGTGGTACTCTACGTAGCGCCTGGTCTCCGGGGGCAGCTCGTCAAAGGTCACACTGAACGGGCTGGATGTAGGAGGGAAGAGTGGTCCCGCGGCTCCCCGGCCCATAAGGACGACATCCAGCAAGGTCTGCCGGTCAGTGGCCATGGACAGCGCCCGCCTGATCCTAACGTCGTTGAAGGGTGGCAGGTCCGTCCGCAAGTAGATCTCGCCAGGTGCGCTCTGGTCCATGCAGCCTTGCACCTCTATGTTGCGGTCCTTCTCAAGCTGCTGGGCGATAACGGCGGGGATCTTGCGCTGGATCATGTCCACCTTCCCAGAGCGGAGGGCAGCAACCTGGGTGCTCAGGTCCGGAATAATGTCCTGCTCCGCGTAGTCCGCGTAGGGTAGCCCTTGCTTGAAGTAAGCGGGGTGCTTCTCATAGACGACCTTGACCCCCGGACGGTGCTCTTTGAATGTAAACGGCCCGGTCCCGATGTAAGACTTGGTGGGATCGTTCCAGTTACCGTAAGGTTCGACGGCCTCCCGGGCCAGCACCACCATGCCGTATTTGCTGGCTAGCCCCGCTTCAATCAAAGCGCCCAGCGGCCCCCTGGTGTGGATGCGCACCGTGTACCGATCGGACGCCTCCACCCTGTCCACCATTGCGGCGATGTTGTCTATGCCCCGGACTGGCTCCTGGAACAGGCCCCGGTCGAGGCTGTAGGCCACGTCATCGGCGATCATCTCCCGCCCGTTCACTGGCGGTTTGTTATGGAATCTGACCCCCTGAATGAGCTTCAACTCCAGGAGTGAGTCAGTTACCCATGTCCAACTTTGCGCCAACTCCGGGACAAGCACCGCTTCGCAGCCTTTGGTGGCGTCGTAGGGGGTGACGAGCAAGCTGAAGTTCAGGTTGTGCTGGCTGCGCGTATCCGCATTGCCCCCCTTGGTCCTGTGGCCATCCCAACCCCTGGGGTCGTTAACCTCTACGTACCGGATGGTGCCGCCGTATTTGGGGCCGGCGGCGGCCACGGCGGTGGGCGCCAGGGTGGGCGTGGGCTGGGGGGTCGCGCCACCGCCGGGGAGTGGGCGTTGGGGGGTGGCCGTGGCCGCCACCACGCTGGTCGGGGCAACGGTGGCCGTTGGCCTTGCCGTCGTCGCCGGAGGTGCTGTGGGCGTGGCTGCGGGGGCACAGGCAGCCAGCGCCAGGAGTAGTAGCCCGGCAAACCTTATTGCCTTCATGGTAGCCTCCTTGCCAGTACATCCGGCTCCAAGCCGGAGCCCGCCCGCGGCTTGACCATCGCCTTCACGCGTGAACAACCGGGACACTAGCGCCCCTCGTGCTCCAGCCAGAAGTTGGCCATGTCTAGGCAGCGGGCGAACCATACCCCGGGTTGCCCTTTGGCATACTCAATGAACTTCTCCGCTACCCTGGCAGCCCCGGGCCTTCCTCCATTGTGGGCGTGCATGGAGTAGATAAACTTCATGGGGTGCCTGGCCGACTCCTCATAGTGGGCGTCGAATTCATCCTTCAGTTGCTGAAGCGCTCCCGCCAGACCTAGAGGCAGGACGTCATTGTCTGTGTAGGCGGGCCTCACATAGCCCACGGAAACCAGCTTCCTCCCCTTGACGTTGATAATGTAGGGAATGTCCGCGTCGTTGTAGTCACCATCCCACAGGAACCCCTCTTCAGCGAGTATCTCTAAGGTGTTGGGGGTAGGCCTGGGGCCAGGAGACATGTAGCCGTAGGGCCTTTCCCCAGCAGCCTTCTCAATAGCGGCAACGGACTTGAGCAGGGCCTCCCGTTCCTCCTCCCTTGACTTGAAGGTGGGTGGATGAATGGCCTGGTCCCAACCGTGGGTGGCAATCTCATGGCCTTGTCTCTTGATCTCCCTGGCGGTGTCGGGCCAAAGCTCTGCGCTCAGCCCGCTCATCATTACCGTGGCCTTAACGCCTTGCCTGTCGAGCATGTCCATGAGGCGCCATACCCCCGCTTTGAAGCCGTATTCCCGAATGCTCAAAGCCAGATAGTCTTCCTTGTGATGCGAACCGGCAGGCATGCCTCGCCCTCCCGTGACACCAGGGCGAGGGAGGGACTCCCACTCGAGCATGATCTTGATAGTAACGGCTAATTGCGCTCCTCCGGGCCACTGGATGAACCAACCCGGCCGCCGGACGTCTTTGGGCCGGTAGTCCCACTGGTACCAGTCAAGGGCGTACTGTTGCGTCACCACAATGCCTACCTCCAAAGGGGCTTGCTCCAGTTATTCACTTTCATCCCGGCTGGCCGCCCCGGTGTCCTCTTCCCCAAGCTACTCAGGCAGACGGGCCATGTCGGGGAAGGGTTGGCCGAACGGCCGGGTGGCATCTATGCCGACCTTGGCAGTGGCGCCGCCGCCACAAGAGGGGTCCAGGCCCGTGGACATCATGCCCCGAAGGACCACGAAGTCGTCATCGGGCTGGCTTCGGGTGGCCACCGCCCACATGACCTGCTCCATGTCGAACGCGTTGATGTCATCATCCACCACCACCGCCACCTTGACATCTCTCATGCTCAGTGCGGCCGCCAGCACATTGCGGGCCTCCTGGGCGGACCGCTGGCGAAGGGATATGAAGAGGGTCTTTACGGTGGGCCGGTGGACCGCCCTCACTCCAGGAAACTGGCTCTTGAGATCCTCGAGGAAGGCGGCTTCGCGAAGAAGCTGGCCGATCAGGTGGACCTCCGTGGTAGGAAGCCCGCACAGAACGGCCTGATAGATGGGGTCCCGGCGATAGGTAACCGCCGTCACTTCTACCACGGGCTTGGGGGAGGCCGGCGTGTAGTAGCCGGTGAACTCGCCGAAGGGCCCCTCCTCCTCCCGGACGTCGAGGGGGACGCGGCCCTCGATGACTATCTCCGCCGATGCAGGGACCTCCACGTCCACCGTCTTGCACTTGACCAGCTCCACGGGCTCGCCGCGGAGGGCCCCAGCCAGCCCCAGTTCGTCCACCCCGTAGGGCGCGAACCACTGGCTGACCACAGAGACAACGGGGTCGCAGCCGATAGCTATGGCGACCTCGAGGGCACGCCCCCGGGCTTCCGCTTTCCCGTAGTGAATGCCGGTATGCGAGAAGTCATGGAGGTCAGTGCCCAGCCTCCGTTTTCCTTTGAGCTGATGGCGGATGATGGACACGTTCCTGGTCCCCGTCTCCAGATCTTTGCAGAAGAATACCCCCGCAGTAATATACGGTCCCCCGTCCTTGGGGCTAAAGGTGGGGATGGGTAACCGTGTCAAATCAATCTGCTCCCCAGTGAGGACCACGTCCTGGCAGGGGCCGCTGGCCACCAACCTGGGTGGTATGAGTTGGGCAATGCCATCCAGCACGCGCTGGGTGACGTTCTGCTCCGTGCATTCCATAGCCATGAGCACCCGCTCCCGCGTGCCGAAAATACCCCCCACCAGGGGCATGTCCGAACCTTGCACCTGGCGGAACAGGAGGGCAGGGCCATGCGACCGGGTGGCCCGGTTCAGCCTACGGGCAACCTCGTATTTGGGGTCCGTTTCTTCAGCTACGGTCTGGAGTTGGCCCTGGTCCTCCAAATAGTTCAGAAACTGCCGCAGGTCTGCGAATGCCATGCCGGTCTCCTATCTGGGTTCACATTCCCCTGCGCGGCATCCAGTAGGGGCATGGCGCGCCATGCCCCTACGATTCGACGCCCCCGCGCGCGGCGCCGAACGGGGGCGCGATTAATCGCGCCCCTACTTGTCCACCCAAAGGCGTTCTAGCCAGGCTCCCGTGAACCACGGGTCGCCGAACTTGTAGCCCTTGACCTCCTTTCGGATAGCGGCGTGGTC
Source organism: Chloroflexota bacterium (assembly GCA_016190505.1). GTDB lineage: Bacteria > Chloroflexota > Dehalococcoidia > JACPQK01 > JACPQK01 > JACPQM01. The sequence continues at coordinate 33,002 of JACPQM010000079.1, forward strand.
GTTGGCCACGGGCAAATTGATGCCATATACCTGTTCCACAAGGCGGGCCTCCAGTTGCTTGGCCAGTGCCTTGGCTTTAGCCTCGTCCACCTCTGCACCAATCCGCTGGATGAGATCATCTACCTCAGGATCGTTGATCCGGGACCGGTTATCGGAAGGAGGCGAAGCGCTGTAGTAGCTCCTGCCATAGCGCAGGAAGCGGTCATCGGTGACCATCAGGCCCAAAAGTAAGTGGGGGTAGTTCGTGAAGCTAGCGAGGTAGGCGGGGTGGGCCATCCATTCAAGCTTGACCCGCACGCCCACCTTTCCCCACATGTCCATCAGGGCCTCAGCGTACTCCCGATAGGGAGTAGTATACCTCACGCTGGCATTCATGCTCACGTCCAACCCATTGGCGTAGCCGGCCTCCGCCAGGAGCCGCCGCGCCTCATCGGGATGATATTCGACGATGCGCCTGACCTCCGGCCCGAGCTCATCGAAGGTCACGCCCCAGGGGTGGGTGCTGGCCGGCCACAGCGGGCCCATCTCCCCCCGGCCCAGGAGCACTGTGTCCAGCAAGGCCTTTCGGTCTACGGCCATGGACAGCGCCCGTCTCACCCTGACGTCGTTGAGCGGAGGCTGGTTCGTTCGCAAGAAGATTTCTCCGGGAGCACTCTTGTCCGGACAGCTCTGGACCTCGATGTCAGGCTCCTTCTCCAGCACCATGGCTACAGCCGCTGGTACTTTCCTCTGTAGCAGGCTCACCTTGCCCGACCGAAGGGCAGCCATCTGGGTGCTCAGATCGGGCATAACCATGTGTTCCACCCGGTCAGCGTAGGGGAGTCCTGTCTTGAAGTACTTAGGATGCCGCTCGTAGACAACCTTGACACCCGCCTGATAGTCCTTGAACGTAAATGGACCCGTGCCGATGTAGGAACGGTAGGGGTCTTCCCAGTTTCCATAGGGCTCCACAGCCTCGGGAGCGAGGACCACCATGCCATGCTTGTTGGCTAGCCCGGTTTCGACCAGTACGGAGAGGGGTGCCTTTGTCACCACACGCACAGTGTAGGGGTCCGCGGCCTCCACCTTGGCTACTTGCTGGATTATTATCGGGATGCCGCCAAGGGGCTCTACGAAAAGGGCCCGGTTAATGCTGTAGGCCACGTCGGCGGCGGTCATCTCGCGACCATTGACGGGCCGTTTATCGTGGAACCGTACGCCCTGGCGAAGTTTCATCTCGAAGACCGTGTCGCTGGCCCATTTCCAGTTCTCCACCAGGTTAGGCGTGAGCACGTTCTTGCAACCCAACGCCGCATCGTAAGTCGTGAACAGCAGACTGAAGTTCAGATTGTGCTGGCTGGACACATCGTGAGCGCTGGTCTTGATCCTGTGGCCATCCCAGCCTCTGGGCGAGTCCCACTCGACGTACCGGATGGTGCCGCCGTATTTGGGTGTGGCGGCGGCCACGGCGGTGGGCGCCAGGGTGGGCGTGGGCTGGGGGGTCGCGCCACCGCCGGGGGGCGGTCGCTGGGGGGTGGCCGTGGCCGCCACCACGCTGGTCGGGGCAACGGTGGCCGTTGGTCTTGCCGTCGTCGCCGGAGGTGCTGTGGGCGTGGCCGCCGGGCCACAGGCGACCAGCACCAGGAGTAGTAGCCCGGCAAACCTTATTGCCTTCATGGTAGCCTCCTTACCAGTGGGAACGCCCTGTTCCAAGCAGGCGCCCACCGGATAGCCAGACCGTCGGCTCACCACGTGTAAGGAGCCGAGACAACTGCTAGTGCGCTACGGGCGCGCGACCCGCCAAAAGAGTCGCAAGTGCATTCCGACAGGGTATGAAGAGGCTTATACCACGAAGCCACTTGATTGTCGACGAGCATGAATAGCCGAAAAGAGGCGTTTTGACCCCCGGGGCACCGGCCCGTGGGCAGCAGGCAAAGCCACTGCCCCCAGTACAGCACGGGGTATGGTCTGTGTGGCAGCCGGGTCAGGGGCCGCTCCACGACGCTACCACTCGGATTTCGCCGTTTCTGCGTTGGGCCACTGCGCACCCAGGCACGGTGCACCCGCGCACTGTACAATAGCCGGCCCAGAGTGTGTCCTCGGCATCACAATTCTGTGGCCGCTAAATGAACGAATCAGCCCTGATTTGTTCTGATATTAACCTATTGACAAAACGGGAAAAGCGCCTAAGATGTGTTTAATACTTGGGAAAGCTCCACATATTGCCTGTGCCAGGGTGAGGTGTTTCCGTTTTCGGGCGTTGGGCGCAGCCGGAGCTCTCAGCAACGTGGTGGTCCGGGTGCGCCGGCTGGCTTGCCAGCGCTTTGGGACCGAACAGCAGGAGGTGGTCTTTGGCATTCGAAGAAGCCTTGCACTGGGGCAAGGGCAGCAAGACGGCGGACTTCTATCAGGCAGCTATCAAGGAAGCCCGGGATGTTATGGCCCGTGATGAGCGCCTGGTGAAAGTAGTGCACCCCGAGGACCAGCCCTGGGAGAAGACACGCTCGGGCCGCATCAAGTGGCTTGTCCACGAGAAGATGGGCGTCAGGGTCCGGACGCTGGACCTCTGCATAGAGGAGCTGCCGCCCGGCGCCCGCTCCGTACGGCACAGGCATTCCAGCGAGGAGTTCGTCTTCACTCTCGAGGGCCAGGGGCATGACCTCCATTGGGATATGGAGGCCCACACCAATGCCACGTGCACCTGGACAGTCGCCTCCGCCCCCACTCGCTGGGACTGGGCCGAGGGCGACGTGGTGTTTATCCCGGTGAACACGGTGCACCAGCACGTCAATAACGACCCTCAGAGGCCCGCCCGGCTCCTTTGTGCCACCAACCGCGTATACAGCTTCCTGGGCTTTCCTGAGATAGCGGAGCTGCCGGACGCCAGCGACGCTGCTGTCGCTCCACAAGCGCTGAGCGCCCAGGCGCCCACAGTGGTGGACATCCCGGGGATCAACGCCGCTGGGTGGGCCGGCCAGATGGTGGAGCTCGACAAGCTGAAAGGGTTGCCCCGGCTGCTCAAGTTCAAGGACTTCCACGTCAACTCCTTCGGGACGCGAGGCATCACCACCTCGGGAGCCTCCGCCTACCCCGACGACAACGTCCCGATGTCAGTGTTCAAGTGCTGGCTGGCCTTCGTCAATCCGGAGAAAGGGGACGAGCAGACTCGCGGCCACAGCCACCAGTTCGAGGCCGTGTTCTACATCCTGGATGGTGCGGGATACGAGATCCACGATGGCATCCGCTACCCCTGGACCGCGGGAGACGCCGTAGTGGTGCACACCGGCTGCGTCCACGCCCATTTTGCGGACCCTGGCACCACAGCCCGCGCGCTGGTGATAACTGCGAAGCCGCTCTACTGCCGCACCAACCTCAAGCAGGAGCAGACCCGTCCGGGGGCACGCGGCCACTAGATGGTCCTGTCGGGGGGATGGCACGCCGTGCCCCTGCCCGCTGTGGCTCTGGCCAAATTGTAGTAAGTCCCACGGGGCATAAGAAGGAGGTACTCGATATGGAAGAAATGTCCAAGGCGAACTCACCCGATATCTGGAGGCGGCGTCAAGTCCTCCTCCATGAACTGGGCCTGATCGAGAACGAGATCAATCGCCGCCGGCAGCAGGACCGCCACCTGGTCAGGGCAGAGGACCTGGTATGGGAGAAGTCCTCGGCCTCGCAGCCGCGCAAGGCCGAGGCGGACGAGGCTGAGACCTATTGCCGGGTGGTGTCCCCCGATGTAGGCTTCAACATCCACAACTTCCGCATATTCATTACCCAGGGGGCGCCCCACACCTCACGCGGGCGTTACCACACCCACGGCGAGGCCGTGAAGTACTACCTCAGCGGCCGCGCCATCGAATATGTGGGCGAGAACGAGTACCAGGTCAAGGCCGGAGACTTCGTGTTCATCCCGGCGAATACCTGGCACGGCACCCAGAACCCCTATGACGAGCCAGTCAAGGTCATGGCTATTCAGCAGATGCCAGGCACCTCTCTCCAGGTGCCGGCGCCCTACATCTACCGGGCGGACGAGTTGGACACGTAGCCGGGCTGCGCCCGGCGCCACCAGGGGGCAGGCCGGGTTGCCGGCGACGAGGAACAGGAGGCGACCATGACACAGGCTAGACTATTCTGGCTAGGTATCCTGGCGCTGGCCTTCGCGGCCTGTGCCCCCGCAGCGCAAGAGACAGCCACGCCTGTCCGTGCTGCGGCGCCCCCAACCTCCGCCCGGTCGGCGCCCGCGGCCACGCCCACCCTGGCGCCTGCCGCCGCGCCCACCACGGCACCCGCGGCGGGACCCACTACGGCGCCGACGCCCAAGCCCACAGCAACGCAGGTGGCCAGTGCCCAGGCCCCCAAGACCGGTGGCATCCTTCAGCTTGCTGCAAGGGTAGACGAGAGCCGCATCGAGATCCACATCGCCACCGGGGCCAGAGAGCTACGCCGGGGCACCAACATCGCCATGCAGCGGGTCCTGGGCACCAAGCCGGAGGACTGCGCCTTCACAGAGATCGTCCCCAACCTGGCCAAAGAGTGGGGGTGGACCAGCGACACCGAGTTCCGCGTCAAGCTCAACCAGGGTGTCCGGTTCCACGACAAGCCGCCGGCGGGCGGGCGAGAGATGACGTCCGATGACGTTGCTTATAGCCTGAACCGCTACTTCCGGGAACAGGATAGCGCCGTTTACAAAGACACCAAAGCGGAAGTCGTGGACCGGTACACAGTCCGCTTCGTCACCAAGGGACCGCTCCTCGATTTTGCCCTGGAGGCGCTGGCCAGGGACAGCTACGGGAATGATGTGGTCGCGCCCGAGGCAGTGGGACCGAAGCTGAACGACATGAAGCGGCGGGAGCAATGGATCGGCACCGGGCCCTTCGTGTTCGAGAGATACGTGCCGGGCGTGAAGCTCGTCTACTCCAAACATGCCAGCTACTTCAAGCAGGGTCTACCCTATCTAGCTGGCGTAGAGTTCAACATCATCCCCGAGATGAGCACCCGGCTAGCTGTTTTCCGGGGTGGCAAGCTAGACATCCTGGATGGGCTCGGCTTGTTGGAAGCCGATGCGCTGAAGAAGATCGAGACCAGGGCCGAGTACCACGCCTGCCCGGACATGAGCTTCAATCCCACGCTAACCTTGCGCAACGACCTGCCCCCCTTCAACGACATACGCGTGCGCCGGGCGTTGTCCATGGCCGTCAACCGGGAAGGGATGAACCACGCCCTTCTGGGCGGGCAGGGCTCGATTGTAGCCTTCATGCCCCTTCAGCTCCCCGGTGCGCTGCGCATTGAGGACTACGCCCCGGAGGTCCGCCAGTACTTCCAGTACAACCCAGCCCAGGCCAAGAAGCTACTGGCCGAGGCGGGGTTCCCCAACGGCTTCACCACCACCCTCCACTACAATACCCAGAAGTTCGGCAGGATACACACCAGCATGTCGGAGGGAATGGCGGCTTCCCTGAACGAGATCGGCATTTCGGTCAAGCTAGTGGGCCAGACCCACGCTGAGTGGTCGCAGACGACCCAGCCCGGGGACTACCCCGGCATAGGCGCCCAGTCCATGTCAGTGGACTCCCTGGTGAAGTACGCCACCGGTTTCCTCCCTGGCAGCGACTTCACGGTGAAGAACCACCTCAACGACCCCACTCTGGAAAAGATGGCGGCCCGGATTCTGGTCACTACCAACGAGGCGGAAGTGGCCAAGCTCGTACGGGAAATACAGGTCTACCTTGCTGACAAGATGTACTTCATCGCCCCCCCGATGGGGGGTGAGTTTGGGGTCGCCCAGGCCTGGGTGAAGGGTTGGTGGTTCCCCGCAATCCAGTGGCGGGAGATGGACGTTACCCTGGAGAAGGTGTGGCTGGCCAAATAGCGCGGTGCCGGTGACCTGGCGGTATAATCACCTGGGGCGCAGACCCTTTTGTGAGGTAAACCAATGCCAGAATACAAGGTTATCGGACGCCCGGCGCTGCGGGTGGACGCCGCGGAAAAGGCCACCGGCAAGGCCGTTTACACTCAGGACGTCAAGCTCCCCGGGCTGCTCTATGCCAAGGTGCTGCGCAGCCCCTACCCCCATGCCCGCATCCTGCGCGTGGACACCTCGGTGGCCGAGCGGATGCCCGGCGTCAAGGCGGTGCTCACCATCAGGGACGTGCCCCAGCACCGGACCGGCCTCATGCTCCAGGACCACTACATCTTCGCCAAAGACAAGGTGCGCCACGTGGGGGACGAGATCGCGGCGGTAGCCGCCGTGGACGAAGAGACCGCTCAGAAGGCCGTCGAGGCCATCGAGGTGGACTACGAGGAGCTCCCTTCCGTCTTCGACGTCGAGGAGGCCATGCGGGAAGGCGCTCCCGTAATCCACGAGGACTTGCCCAGCTACGACATGGGCCCCGGCCACCAGTACCCCCACACCATGAAGGGCGGCACCAACATCTGCGGCCTCTACAAGCTGCGCAAGGGCGACGTGGATAAGGGGTTCCAGGGGGCCGACTATGTCTTCGAGGATACGTTCAAGGTCCACACCTTCTATCACGGCTACATCGAGCCCCACGCCTGCACCGCCAGCTATGACCCCACTTCCGGCAAGGTCACCGTATGGACCAGCACCCAGCGGCCCTTCATGGCCCGCGCCTATTTGAGCAAGACCTTCAACCTGCCCATGACCAAAGTCCGCGTGGTGGGCACCCGGGTGGGCGGGGGCTTCGGGGGCAAGACCCGGCCCCGGCACGAGCGCTTTCCGGTGGCCCTGAGCATGAAGACGGGCCGGCCGGTCAACATGGTGATGACCCGGGACGAGGACATCGCTGCCTACTGTAGCCCGGCGGCCGTGGTCAAGCTGAAGATGGGGGTGAAGGCGGACGGCGCCATCGTGGCCCTGGCCATGGACATGATCTGGGATACGGGCGGCTACGGGGAGTCCATCCACTACTCCCGGGGGCCCATCGAGGCCCTGCCCGGGCCTTACGACATACCCAACGTCAAGATAGACTCCTACGCCGTTTACACCAACAAGATGCCCGCCTATTCCTACCGCGGCCGCATCATGCCCCAGCCCACCTTCGCCGTGGAGTCCGCCCTGGACATCATCTCGGAGAGGCTGGGGCTGGACCCTGTAGAGGTCCGCATGAAGAACCTCTTCCAGGAGGGCAGCATCAACGCCGCCGGGCAGGCCCTCCACAGCGTGGGGGCCAGGGACTGCCTCCAGAAGGTGGCCCAGGCCATCGGCTGGGGCCGGGCGCCGGGGCCCAACCGGGGGATAAGCGTGGTCTCCTACCACAAGTACCCACCGACCCAGGCCTCCAGCGCCGTGGTCCGGCTCAACGAGGACGGCACCGTCCAGCTCATCTGCGGCGCGCCGGAGATCGGGCAGGGCACCCAGACCGCCCTGTCCATGATCTGCGCCGAGGAGCTGGGGGTGCCCCTGGAGGACGTGTCTATGCCCATCTACGATACCGACCACACGCCCTTCGAGGCCGGCGCCATCGGCGACCGCATCACCACCTGCGCGGGAAACGCCATCCGCATCGCGGCCGCCGATGCCCGGGCACAGGCCCTGGCTATCGCCGCCAACATGCTCAAGGTAAACAAAGAAGACCTGACCGTCGAGGACGGCCGCATCTTGGTCCGCGACGCGCCGGAGATGTGGACCACGCTGCCCCGGGTGTGTGCCGCGGCCCACACCCGGCTGGGCGGGCCCATCGTGGGCCGGGGATCCTACCTGGGGAACGACTCCATGCTGGAGATGGACGCTGAGACCGGCCAGATGGGGGGCGTCTCGCGTAGCTGGAAGTACGGCGCCCAGGCCGCCGAGGTAGAGGTGGACCCACAGACCGGCGAGGTCAAGGTACTGAAAGTGGTCTGCGCCCAGGATGTGGGCAAAGCTATCAATCCCCTGATCATCGAGGGCCAGATGGACGGGGCGGTGCTCATGGGGCTGGGCCTCTCCCTGTGGGAGGAGACCGCCTTCGACGAGGGCAAGGTGGCCAACCCCAACTTCATGGACTATCGCTTGCCAACCGCCATGGAAGGTGTTAGCCTCGAACACATAATAGTCGAACACGCCTCGCCCGACGGCCCGTTCGGCGCCAAAGGCGCCGGGGAGCAGAGCACGGTGCCTACGGCAGCGGTGATGGCTAACGCCATCTACAACGCGGTGGGCGTCCGGATCAAGGACCTGCCGTTGACGGCGGAGAAGGTCCTCTCCGCCCTGGGCCAACAACGCGCCCAGAGTGCGGGCAGGATCTGAAAGAACGGTAGGGGCGACCGGCCGGTCGCCCTACGGCTGGTTTCGGAACAGTGAAGCTAGAAGGCGCTTTTGAGGTAGCCACCCCGGCCTCCCGCCTGTGGGACTTCCTCTGGGACGTGGAGGCCCTGGGCGCCTGCCTGCCTGGCTGCGAGGGGGTGCAGAGGGCGGACCACAAGACCTTCGTCGGGGCCGTCAAAGCCCGGGTGGGGCCGGTGCAGGCCACTTTCCAGGGCAAGGCCGCCATCACCGAGAGCGCTCCCCCCAACAGGATTGTGCTCAAGGCCGAGGGACAGGACAGCCGCACGGCCAGCCGGGTGCGGGCCACCATTGAGCTCAGCCTCAGGGCACTGGATGCGTCCCATACCCGGGCGGGCTACCAGGCGGACGTGGCCATTGTGGGACGGCTGGGCCAGTTCGGCGATGGCATCATCCGGGAGACGGCGGGCCTGCTCCTGGAGGAGTTCGCGGCCAACGTGCGTGCCTGGTTAGAGGGGGGTGAAGGGCCACCGCCCGGTGCGGGCGAGGTCAACATGCTCAAGCTGTTCCGGCGGGCCATTGCCCGCTGGCTGACGGGCGGGGTAGGGCGCTGGTGGAGCCGCCTGCGTGGCCGCCCGCCAGTGCCTCCACGCCCCTGGTTGGGGTCCGGTTCGACCTCTCTTAAGGAAGGAAGGCTTGTCGGACTCCCCTGAGCAAAGCACTGGCAGATGGGTATCCCCCAGCCGCTTTCTAAGGGGGTCTGCGAGTTCTCAGCGGTGTTGGCGCCGCAGGCCGGGGGTCTGGGGGTGTCCCCCAGAAACCTTCCCTCTTCTCCAGCAGGAGAAGAGGGCCAGGGAGATGAGGTATCAGCCGGTCGCAAGGTTTGGTGATGGCCCAGGCAATTGCCTGACGCGGAGCTAGAGCCAGGCCGGTCAGAGGACAGGAGGCAATATGGAGGACTTCGAGTACCTCAAGCCTACCACCACCGCCGAGGCGGTGAACATGCTGGCCCAACACAGCGGCGAGGCGCGGGCCATCGCCGGGGGCCAGTCCCTCATCCCCATGTTGCGCGCCCGGCTGGTTGGTCCAGCCTACTTGATTGGCCTGGAGGCCATCCCCGACCTGGCCCGCATCCAGGCGGTGGACGGTAGCCTGCGCATCGGGGCCATGGCCACCCACCTGGAGGTGGCCACCTCAGCCCTGGTCAGGCAGCGGGCCTCGATTCTCGCCGAGGCGGAGGGCCTGGTCGGCTCACCGGCAGTGCGCAACCTGGGCACCCTGGGGGGCAACCTGTGCCACAACGAGGTGGGCGCCGACCCGCCGCCACCCCTGCTGGCCCTGGGGGCTACCGCCGTCATCGCCGGCCCCGGGGGAGACCGCAAGCTGCCCCTGGAGCAGTTCTTCACGGGTTTCCTGGAGACCGCGCTGGCCGAGGACGAGATCCTGGCCTACGTTGACATACCGGCCCAGCCGCCGGGCCTGGCCAGCGCCTATGTGAAGTACCGCCTGCGGGCGGTGGACCGGTCCATCGTGGGTGTGGCTGTGGCCCTGGCCATAGAGGGCGGCGTGTGCCGCGAGGCGAAGGTAGCCCTGGGCGGGGTGGGGCCAGTCCCCTTCCGCTCCCGTGGCGCCGAGGCCGTCCTCAGCGGCAACCACCCCGACGAGCGGACCATCGAGCAGGCGGCCGGGGCGGCCATGGCCGAGGCCCGGCCCATGAGCGACGCTCACGCCTCGGCGGACTACCGCCGCAAGATGGTGGCGGTGTTCACCCGCCGGGCGCTCAAGCACGCCCTGGGGATGGGCTAGGCGTGCCCTAGGAGCCCGTAGGGGCGGCGGCTGTCCGCCCCAGGCCTTGTCCGTCCGAACGAAGTATCCCGACAAGTCAGGATGCTCCGCGCGAACAGCTTGTCGAAGGAAGTGACACATGGCTACAAGACAACAGGTCCAGCTTAACGTGAACGGTGAGGTCTACGACCTCGAGGTGCCCCCCAAGCGGCTTCTGCTCGACGTGCTGCGGGACGACCTGGGGCTCACCGGCGCCCGCCGGGGCTGCGAGGACGGCTTCTGCGGCGCCTGCACCGTGCTCCTGGACGGCAAAGCGGTCCACTCCTGCTCGGTGCTGGCGGTGCGGGCCGCCGGCCACCAGGTGCTGACCATCGAGGGACTGGCCCAGAACGGCAAGCTCCACCCCATCCAGGAGGCCTTCATCCAGCATGGGGCCATCCAGTGCGGCTACTGCACGCCGGGCATGATCCTGGCGGCCAGGGCGCTGCTGGACGTCAACCCCCATCCCATGGAGCAGGACGTCCGCTGGGGGCTTACCGGCAACCTGTGCCGCTGCACCGGCTACGTCAAGATCGTGGAGGCGGTGCTGGCCGCGGCCAGCGGCCAGTAGGACGTGGCACGCGACACATGTTGGCCTCCTCTTCAACGCGGAAGTGTGGGAACTCGCACAGCGGGCGACGTGTGATCACAGTACCATCTGTCGACTTGAGATGGGACGCACGCACCGGCTTGTACCCCGCACGCTCAGGAACATCGCAATTGCACCAGGCTTGGGTATCGGCAGACGGTGAATTCAGTATCTGTCCCTGGCCTCTTGGGCGGCCCTTGGGTCTGAATACATTCGCATTGACAGAGGGGAAAGCAGCGGAGGACCGTTGACAGCACATGTGTTCTGTGATAGAGTTGGGCAGGCCTTGTTGCCAGATGAAGATGAGCGCGAAGCGACATGCCCAGTAAGTATATCCACGAGATTCGAGACCCCATTCACGTCTTCGTGCGCTTGGATAGCGATGAGCGACGAGTCCTCGATTCGCGGCCGTTTCAGAGACTGCGTAACATACAACAGCTTGCACTGGCTTGCCTGGTTTATCCTGGGGCAACCCATAAGAGATTCGAGCACTCCATCGGTGTGATGGAGCTTGCGACAAAGGCGTTCGATGTTGTGACTAGCAGTGAAGCCATTGGCGAAGGCATTCGTGGCCTAGTGCCCGAGCTTTCCCAACCTGATGCGTTGCGATATTGGAGAAGAGTGTTGAGAATGGCGGCCCTGTGCCACGATATCGGTCATCTTCCATTCTCTCATGCAGCCGAGGGCGAGCTACTTCCTGAAGGGTGGACACACGAGCGATTGACCGTACAGCTTGTCCGTAGTCCTGAGATGGAGGAAATCTGGCGATCTGTCACCCCTCCTCTTCGCTCCGATGATATTGCCAAAATAGCAGTGGGAAAGAAGGTCTTCACGGAGACAACATTTACCACTTGGGAGGCCCTGCTCTCTGAGCTTGTTGTTGGTGATGCTTTCGGCGTGGATCGCATGGACTATCTCTTGCGGGACTGCCACCACGCGGGTGTGGCTTACGGTAGGTTTGACCACTTCCGCCTCATTGATACACTCCGCATTCTGCGCCCCCTGGACTCCGAAGAGCCGAGCCTGGGACTGGAACATGGGGGACTGCACTCTGCCGAGGCATTACTGCTCGCCCGCTATTTCATGTTCGAACAAGTATACATGCACCCTATCAGGCGGGTCTATGACTTACATTTGATTGAGTTCCTGCAACCGTGGCTGCCGGGCGGGCAGTTTCCGGTAGATGTCGTTGGTCACCTTAGTTACACCGATGTTGACGTCCTTTACGGTATTCAACAGGTCGGTAGGGATATTGGACACCCTGCCTACGAAGCAGCAAAGCGGATTCTCGAACGTGCTCACTACAAAGTGGCCTATTCGCTAAGTTCCAGTGACTTGGACATTCATCCCCAGCCCGGTCAGGTGCTATATGGCGCACTCTGCGAAAGATTTGGCCCGGAGAACGTCCGTCACGACGCCTACCACAAGACGTCGGGGCGCGTGTTCGACTTCCCTGTCCTCAGCCAGAACAATGAAGTAGTTTCTGCTGTGGCAGAGTCGAGAACGCTGGCTGCCATACCTCAGTCTGCAATCGACTACGTCTACGTCCATCCCCGTCATAGAGACGAAGCCCAGCGGTGGCTGGCACAAGAAAAGCCCAACCTGCTCAAGAACGCTCCAATTGAGGAGGAAGAAGAATGAGCAAACTGGTTGGTCTGCGGCGCCAGGCGGTCGTTGCGGATCTCATCAAGCGCCTAGCCGAGGCCGGCAGTTGGTGTGGAGAGACGCACGTACAGAAAAGCATGTATTTGCTGGATTCTCTGGGGGTGCCTACGGATTACAAGTTTGTTCTCTACCGACACGGTCCGTACTCATTCGACCTCCATGACGACCTGGTTGGCATGACTGCGACCGGTATCCTCGGCGTGGAATCGCGATTTCCATACGGCCCGTCTCTAGAGGCCACCAGGCGCGCAGAAAACGTATTGCGACGCTTCCCAAAGACGACAGGGAAATACGCTAAGCAGTTGGACTTTGTTGCCAAGGCCTTGGCCAAGGGGGACATGATTTCCCTGGAGCGATTGGCAACCGCCTTCTATGTGACGAAGCGGCTGGGCACGTTGGAAGGTGTGGAGCGTAGGGCCCGAGAGTTGAACAAACTCAAGCCGCATGTGTCACTGGAGCAAGCACGGCTAGCCGTGGAGCACACAGACCAACTGATCGAAGAGATCAGGCGGACCGGCCTCGAGATAACTGCGGACTGGTAGTAGCATCAATTCCTGGTCACCGGACAGGCGCCATAGGCCATCCGTGGACGAGTAGAAGCCCGGCTCCGCCGTAGGTCATGGGAGCCGCCTGGGTCCACAATCTTCGCGAGGACGGCTTCTGCGGCGCCTGCACCGTGCTCCTGGACGGCAAAGCGGTCCACTCCTGCTCCGTGCTGGCGGTCCGGGCCGCCGGCCACCAGGTGCTGACCATCGAGGGGCTGGCCCAGAACGGCAAGCTGCACCCCATCCAGGACGCTTTCATCCAGTACGGGGCCATCCAGTGCGGCTACTGCACGCCGGGCATGATCCTGGCGGCCAGGGCGCTGCTGGACGTCAACCCCCATCCCACGGAGCAAGACGTCCGCTGGGGGCTGACCGGCAACCTGTGCCGCTGCACTGGCTACGTCAAGATCGTGGAGGCGGTGCTGGCCGCGGCCAGCGGCCCTAGTGGATCGGCAGCTTCCTGATACGCACGGTCGCGTCATCCACGGTGACAGCGCAGCCCCGACGCAGGTCTTCCTCGAGCTCGGGCAACGCGGCCAGCAGCCGCCTCGTCGCCGTCTCCGGGTCGGAGGAAGAGAGACGGAGAGTTATCAGGCTGGGCCGGGTGTGCCCGCCCAGAGCCACCAGCGACGAAAAATCCAGGTCTTGCGTTATGAGTGTCCGGGCCTCCTGGCGGGCCAAAGCCAGCACTTCGTCGTCCGGAGCAGTGACGGGCAGGAGTTCTGAGACTCTAAGGATATCCATGCCCTTGCTGCGCAGCGCAGCCACCGTTTTCGGGGAGAGGTTCATGTCGGCCAGTAACCGGAGCTCCGCCATGCCGGGCCGTTACGCCGTGGGCGCCATGCGGACCTGCTCGGCCACGAGCCACGCCGCGTAGGCCAGGGCCTGCCGAACGTCTTCCGTTTCTAGTTCGGGGTAAGCCTCCAGCACTTCCTCCACGCGGTTGCCGTGGGCCAGCATCTTCAATACCACACCCACCGTGATCCGCGTTCCTCGAATCGTCGGTTGCCCCAGGCATACGCGGGGGTCCACCGTTATCCTGTCCAATCGCTCCATTCGCCACCTCGTGGAGACACCCAAGCGGGGGACTGCCCCCTGCTACCTTTCTCCTGCGGCGTCGTACGCCCTAGCCCTGGTTGGGGGGCTACTCAGCGTATTATAGCCCAGCGGACCACCCACCGGGTGGCGACCCATCCATACGTACCTGGAAACTGACACACGTCGGGCGGCGGGTTTGGCCGGTACTCTGAGCCGTGACAACAGTCAGTCCTCGCTGCCAGCCTCGTAATCACCCTCGAAGTTGTCCGGCGCCGGGCCGGCGTCTTCGGTGGAAGCCGCGTTGCCGTCCGGTCCACCGGCGATAACGTCTTCATCCGATGGGCTGGCGTCGCCGAGGTCGGACTCAAGCGCCGGTAGTCCAGGTATCATCGGGGTATCCAGTGCGCCTGTTCCGGCGGGCTCAGCAGCGGGAATGTCGCCCGCCTGGATGAGGTCACTTTCCTGGCCAGTGGCGTCGGTGTCTTCGTTGAGGGGGTCGTTGTTTGGTGCCGCCTGGGTGGCGCTATCCTCCTGGCCCTGGACCGCGTCGCCGCCAGCGGTGCTCAGGAATACGGCTTCCACAAGACTGGCTATGCGGCGTGCTTCCCTGTCGGGCCGGGAGGATACCCGGCCCAGGCCCTTGCTCCCGGCAAGGCGTCTTAGCCCCGGGACGGAGGTCTCGGAACGGTCAACATTCCTGGAGAGGGCGGCTGCCTGCTTGGCCCCGTCGTGCCCGGCATCGTTGTCCCGCAACTTCAGCCCCACGTTCTCAAGCTTGCTGGCCCGCGGTGTGTCAACGATATCTGGAGCCTTCTCGTTGACCTGGGGTGGCGGGCCGCTCTTGGTCTCCGGGGCAGACTCCGGGCTTTCATCACCCGTGTCGGTCCCCAATAGCGAGCCGGCAAGCTGCTGGAAGCCCCGGATGTCAAACCAGGCGTAGCGCCTGCTGAGCGAGCGCCGGAGCATGCGCACGTACTCACCGCTGCCCGTGGGGCAGCGCACTGCCACCTCTACGTAGGAGGAGCGGACGGTACGGGCCGCCCGCGCAAAACCGAGCGTCGTGGTGAAAGTGCCGCTGGTCACCTCAAGAGTCCGGTGCTGGGACCGGGCAATCTGGCGGCCTCCAAACTCGGCGTCGTACAGGTCGAAACGGAAGTCACAGGTGTCCGTCACCGGCTGGCCGCCGTTCAGCAATCGGGCCGAATACGCGATCTGGCCCTGAGCTCGCCAGGAACTCGCCAGGCCGATGACCTCCCTGGTGGCCATACCGAGCAGGACTCCGCAAATGGCTAGTAGAAGCCCGGCGATGGCCCAGCGACCGGCGGGACCGAGACGGGAAGAGGGTCCCGGCCACCTGGACCTGGCTATCCTTTGTCGGGTGGACCAGACACCCAAAATCCACCACCTATTATGTCTACCCATACGGGCGGTTTTCTCACCTGATTGGCGCCAGAAGAAAGCGTTGGCAAGAGTAGCGATTGCCTCTCGTAGGGCAGGTTTCCTAACCTGCCCGCCCCGCGTAGGTCGGGTTGGGAAACCCGACCTACACGTTCTTCGGACATCCCGACGAGTCGGGACAACCTGCCCGACCACGGCGGTCGGGTTGGGAAACCCGACCTACACACGTTCTTCGGCCCCCAAACAGATGTCGCGGGCTGAGAAAAGTCGGACGGCATCAGAGCGCCACCGCCACCGTCACCGTGACTTCGTTGCTAATGATCTCGAAGTAGACGGCCTTGATCACCGTGTCCCCCGCGGCGGCCCCCTGAGCGAGCCCGCCCGGGCTGGTGACGGTAGCGACGGTGGTGTTGGTGCTCATCCAGATGACGCTATCGGTCAAATTCGCCGTGGTGCCGTCGCTGGAGATACCCGTGGCAGTGAACTGCCTGGTCTGGCCCAGCGCCAGAGGACCGCTGGCGGCGGTCACCACCACCGCGACCACGGATGTGCAGACTGAGTTGCGTCGCTTGAGAGGCGGGTTGTTCTTGCTGCCTCCCTTGCCCCCCTGGGCCCCCTCGTCACGGTCGGCTCGCGTGGACCCGGAGTCGGGTGGCGTGATGTGGGCGCTGGCCATACACTCGTTGGTCTCGTCACTGCCTCCGCCCTCACTGATGTCCTCGCCTCCACCGCCATCCATGTTGTCCCCGCCGTTCTGGCCGTACATGACGTCGTCACCGTGCTCGCCGAACATGTCGTCGTCGCCGGCCCCGCCGAACATGACATCATCCCCGAAACCGCCCCGCATCAGGTCGTTGCGGCCCTGACCGTACATGGTGTCGGCATCGGCTTCGCCGAACAGCCGGTCATTGCCGCTGGTCCCCGCGGACGGAGGCGCGGCCAGGGTACCCTCGTCAAGTAGCTTGACGATGCGCTGCACGGCGTTGCTGCCGCGGTTGCTGTCCTTGCCCGTAGTG
Source organism: Chloroflexota bacterium (assembly GCA_016190505.1). GTDB lineage: Bacteria > Chloroflexota > Dehalococcoidia > JACPQK01 > JACPQK01 > JACPQM01. The sequence goes on from JACPQM010000079.1 coordinate 49,274, forward strand.
GCGTTGCCCTTGCCGGTCTTACGGTCGCTCAGCTTCCAGCGGCCAGCGCCGTCCAGGGCGCGCTGTACATCGGCGTTGTCACCCGCCAGCAGGTCCCAGTCGTCACCGGTGATGCCGAAGGCGCCATCGCCACCGTAGATCTCGTCATCGCCATCGAGGCGCCCGTCTTGTGCAGACGTGGAGTCGCTGGAGATGGTCCTGCCCGTGCCTCCCACCAGGTCGTCCTGTCCGGCATCGCCGTAGAGCCTGTCGTTCCCGGCGTTCCCCTGGATGATGTCGTCACCACCGTTGGCCTTTTCGTCCACGGTGATGGCGCCGGCGTCATTGCGCACGTTGTCCCCGCTGATCAGGTCGTTGCCGCCGCCACCGTAGAGCACGTCGTCGTTGGCCTCTCCGAAGATGTTGTCGTTCCCGGAAGTGCCCGCGCCTGCTGGCGAGCCGACCATCCCGATGTCATACAGGGTGATGATGCGGGCCTTGCCAGAGTTGAAGGTGTTGGTGGTCCACAGGCCACCCGTGAGCACCCGCTGGATGTCCGCGTTGTCTCCCGCGATGACATCGAAGTCATCACTGGTCACACCGCCTGCGCCGTCGCCGCCGTAGATGGTGTCGTTGCCGTCCAGCCGGCCGTCTGCCACGGAGGGCGCAATGTTGGAGTTGGAGATGGTGCGGCCGGTGCCGCCCACGATGTCGTCCTGCCCAGCGTCGCCGTAGATGGTATCGTTACCGTCGTTGCCCTGGATAATGTCGTCCCCGGAGCCGCCGCGGATGGTGTCGTTGCCGCCGCCGCCGTACAGGATGTCGTCGTTGGCCTCGCCGTAGATGTAGTCGTTGCCCGAAGTCCCCA
>JACPQM010000006.1 GCA_016190505.1 Chloroflexota bacterium
CCTCCTCTCTGTAGGCCGCCAGAAGTCTGCGGGTCTGCCTCAGGGAGAGCTCTATCAGCGTAGCCCCCTCCCTGCCCACTAGCTCGCCACGTTCAACACGGTTCAAGACCATTACCCTTTGCTGTTCCTTCTGGTTCAATGGAACTATCTCCTTCATAGGGTGACATTTTCACTGAACCAAACACTGGTGTCATGATCACAGAACTACCACAGTGCTATGTATACGTAGTACCATTTCCGGTCTCCTGCGGGACGGCCTACCCCACCAGGACTAATGTTGTCACAGCCATCCCACCAATCGTGGTAGCGCTGGATCAACTGATCTTCGACTAATTTCTCGTGCTTCGCACTCTGGGTCTTGTAGACAAGGAACATGTCGTCGTATCCAGCGTAGGTCTTCGAACGCGTGTCCGGGTCCCCAGTCATCCCGATCTTGAACGCGGACACACGGTCGGTCCGCACTAAGGCAGAAACAATGCCTGGCCAATTGATCCGGCTTGGCCATCCCTTCTTTTCTTTTCCCCAAATGATGTCCATCTCCAACCTCCTGAGTGGTCAGCGTTTGAACTCGCTCCAGAACACCCTGCTCCCTCGCCTCAAAGTCCAGACCAAGCTGCCGGGCGACTTGCCTGCTCACCACCAGCCTACCCTCTCCCAAAGGGAGAGGGTAGTCCCCTAACCTGTGGCCCGCAGCCGCTTCGTCTCCTCCCGGTCTACCGCCCGGCGGGGCGGGTCAATGGCCACGCGGTAGTCCCGGCGGGCACTGTCCACGGAGACCTGGCCGTTGACCACGTCCCTCAGCACCAGCTCCGGGTCTCGCTGCTCGGGAGGATAGTAGCCGCCGCCTCCCCCGAAACAGAAGGAGAACTCGTCACCCGGCTGGAGAACGTACTTTTGCTTGGGCTTGAGGCGCTCGTGACCGTTGACCACCAGCTCGGCGGGCCGCCCGTTACGTCCACCCTGGTAGCCCAGGGCGGGGAACTTCGTCCGGTCAAAGAACAGGTTGACCACAGCGGGGTAGGGGCTGCGCACCTTGAAGGTGTGGCGCAGGTCGTTGCCGCCCCGGAATTTGCCCGCCCCTCCCGAATCAGGCACAAACTCCTTGGCCACCAGGAACAGCGGAGACACGTTCTCCACGATTTCCACGGGCACGTTGGCGATGTTGGCCGGCCAGATGGTAGCGGCATAGCCGTCCTTGTCCGGCCGGGCGCCGGTGCCCCCGGCGCTCACCAGCCACTGGAGAAAGCGCTCGCCCGTCTCGTCCTTCCCCGTAACTAGCACCATGGTGCTGTAGGAGCCATCGGCTATGACGCTCTGCGGGATAGCCTTGGACAGCACGCCGAAGCACACCGCGGAGAGGGGCACCACCAGGGAGTACTTGGCCATGACCGGGGCGGGGGGCACGGCGTTGGCCAGGCAGCCCTCAGGGGCCACCACCCGGTAGGCCCGAAAGAAGCCCTCGTTATTGGGGATCTCGGGGACCAGCGAGCTCTTGATGGCGCCATGGACCCAGGCCATGGTGTGGTTAAGCACGCTGTTAATGCCGCCGCGCTCCGTCTGGGGCGAGGTGCCCGTGAAGTCCATGAGCAGGTCGTCGCCCCGGATGGTCATGGTCACCGCGATCTTCAGCGGCTCGTCCACGCCGTCAATCATTATCTCGTGGTGATAGACGCCGTCGGGGATGGCGGCGATGGCCTGGCGCACCGCCCGCTCGCTGGTTGACACAATGGCGTCGGTCAGACCTTGCAGGTCAGGCAGCCCGTACTCCTGCACAAACTCCACGAGCTTGTGGCCGGCCACCTTGTTGGCCGACACCTGGGCCATCAGGTCGCCGGTGACCTGGCGGGGGACGCGGACGTTGCTCTCGATGATGTCCAGCAGGTCCTGGTTGACCCTACCCCGGCTCATCAGCTTCATCACCGGGACAAGCAGGCCTTCCTCGTAGACGTTGTTGGAGTCGGCGGCCGAGGTGATTCCGCCGATATCGGTGCAGTGCAGGATGGAGGCGGCGACAGCCACTAGCCTGTCACCAGCGAAGACCGGCGAGGCCACCGTGATGTCGTACTTGTGCCCGGCGAAGAGCCAGGGATCGTTACCTATGAGGACATCGCCGGGAGCCAGGGTTTCCGCCGGGTATTTCTGGAGCATGGCCTGGACCCCCTTGCCCATGCCCACGATGATGCCCTGAGTGCCAGCCACCCCCTGGGCGAACAGGCTACCTTGCGGGTCAAACAGGCCGCAAGCCATGTCCTCCATCTCGCCGATGAGGGTGGTGAAGGAACAGCGGATCAGGGTCTTGGCCTGCTCCTGGGCAATGGAGACCACCCGGTTCCACAGCACCTCTAGCTCAATGGCGTCAAATGTGCGCTGCATGCCTGCCGCCTCCAACGGGGGCTACACAATCCCCGCCTCGTCATTGCGAGGAGTCCTCCCCCCAGTGAAGGACGACGAAGCAATCTCCAGCGCTGTCACCGACAGAAGGTTGCTTCGCTCCGCTCGCAATGACGAGATGAAAACGGTGTCCACTCAAGCCCGCCCGAGGCTAATCGTCAGGTTCAGGTACTGGTCGGCGGTGGCCCGCGCACCGGGCGGCACCACCACAGTGGACTCTCGCTCCTCAATGATGGCCGGGCCCGATATGCTCGCGCCCTCGAACAGCTTGTACCGGTCGTAGACCGGGCACGCCCGATAGGTGCGGTGCTCCGGGAAGAAGGCCGGCCGCTCGCCCTTCCGGGCCTGCTCCAGGTTGGCGTACGATGCCGGGTGCCGGCGCAGTACCATCACCGGGCGGGGACCCGAGGCCACCACCCGCCAGTTGAGGCCTTCCACCCTGTACTGTGGGTTGGTCAGGTGGTACAGCCGCAGGTATTCTTCGTCGAAGGCGCCCTGAATAGCAGCCAGGTGTGAGGCATCCAACCTGCCCAGTGGTATGGGCACTTTGATCTCGTGGCCCTGGCCCACGTAGCGCATGTCGCAAGTACGGGTCAGCGTGATGTCACTTGGCTTGACCCCGGCCAGCCGGAGCAGGCGCGTCCCCTCCGCCTCCATCTCGCCCAGCAAGTCGTTCACTCTCGTCCATTCCAACTCGCCCAGCGGGGCCATGTAGCTGCGCACGAAGTCAAAGACCAGCGGCGCCGCCAGGAACCCGACAGCCGAGGTCACACCCGCTCCCAGGGGCACCACGACCCTGGGCATGCCCAGCTTCTGGGCCACGGCGCAGGCGTGGATAGGGCCAGCCCCGCCAAAGGCCACCAGGGCGTAGGACTTCACGTCTCTGCCGCTCTCAGCGGCATGCACGCGCGCCGCATTGACCATGTTCTCGTTCACCACCTGATGGACCCCCCAGGCAGCCTGGGCCAGGTCCATGCCCAGGGGGCTGGCGACTTTGTCCCGCAGCGCGGCCTCGGCCGCCGCCCTGTCCAGGGCCATCTTGCCCCCCAGGAAATAGTCCGGGTCCAGGTAGCCCAGCACCAGGTCCGCGTCCGTCACCGTCGGCTCAGGGCCACCCCGCCCGTAGCAGGCAGGGCCAGGGTCTGCCCCAGCGCTCTGCGGGCCCACCTTCATCAGGCCCAGACGGTCCACGTAGGCAATGCTGCCGCCTCCAGCGCCGATCTCCAGCATCTGGATCACCGGTAGCTTGATGGCCAGGCCACTGCCCGACTTGAAGCGGTGGACCCGGGCTACCTCGAACTCGCTGGTCGTCGTGGGCCTGCCATCCTCGATAAAGCACACCTTGGCGGTGGTCCCGCCCATGTCGAAGGAAAGGACCTTGTCCAGCCCTGCAAGCTGGCCGTAGAAAGCGGCGGCAATGGCCCCGGCGGCTGGCCCTGACTCCAGCACGCGCACCGGGAACCGGGCAGCGACCTCGCCGGTGGTTATGCCCCCACCGGAGAGCATGACGTACAGATTGCCCCCGAAGCTCTGCCCCCTCAGCTTCTCACCCAGGGCTAGCATGTACCGCCGCATCAGGGGCTCGGCGTAGGCGTTCGCCGCCGTGGTGGAGGTGCGGGGGTACTCCCGGATCTCGGGCACGACCTCCACAGAGAGCGACACGGGGATGTCCGGCGCCTCTTCCCGAATGATGGCCTTCATGGCCAGCTCGTGGGCCGGGTTCCGAAAGGAGTGGAGGAAACAAACAGCGATGGCCTCCACGCCCTCGGCCACCAACTCCCGGACAATGGCCTGGGCCTGGGCTTCGTCCAGGGGCTGAACCACCGTCCCATCGAAGGCCAGCCTCTCAATGACCTCTTTGCGGAGAAAGCGAGGGACCAGCGGTTCGGGCATCTCGAAGGCTGGGTCATACAGGTCATAGCGCTTGCCGGTACGCGCCTCCAGCACATCGCGGAAGCCCCTGGTGGTGATGAGGCCGGTCCTGGCCCCCTTGCGCTCGATGATGGCGTTGGACACGAGAGTGGTGCCGTGGATAAGCTGGCTGATGTCGCTGGCACCCGCGCCCAGGGAGCGCAGTACCTCCGTTACGCCATCCACCGCACCGATGGAGGGGTCCTGGGGCGTGGTAAGCACCTTGCCCAGCACCAACTCACCCGTCCGCTCGTCCAGGAAGACGGTGTCGGTGAACGTCCCGCCGATGTCGCTGCCTACTTTGAACATGCTTCAGCCCGCAAAACAGGTGCCATTATAGCACGCAGTCTCACGCCAGACCCAGCATCAGCGGTAGGCCTCACGGCGGTGGCGGATGCTGTAGACGTAGATCGTCCTGTTGTTGGGGTCCAATCCCAGACGGACCCGGTAGTCGCCGACCCGAAGACGCCATTCGTCTTCGACGCCCTTGAGCTTCGTCAGGCGGACGCGGTATGGATCAAGAGACAGCGACTCAGTGGCCTCCCGGATACGGGCCTGGCCCACGGGAGTCAGTCCTTTGAGGTCCCTCCGGGCTGCAGGCGCCATGATGACGCGCCAGCGCTCAGACACCGTCCAGTTCTCGCTTCACCTCTTCCCAGGGGATTCCCTTGCCCTGCCGGATCTCCTCCTTCGCTTGCTCTACGGCAAGGCGCTCTTCCTCAGTCTCTGGCTCGTCGTCCTCCGGGGCTTCCAGAAAAGCGCGAAGGACCGGGTCGCCCATGTCCCGCAGATAGGCCAGGAAGCGCTGTGCAGCTTGCAGTTCTCCGTCAGGAAGCTGGTCCACCAGTCGGTGCAAGGCATCCCTGGTAGCTTTCTTGGCTGTCGTCTTGGCTCGTACCATTGCTTTTCCCCCCCGTTACATTGTAGACCAGAATGTGGTGACGGCGCTCACAGCCACACTTCCAATGCCAGCGCCAAGAACACCAGCCCCAAATACGGGTATGTGGCCAGACGGAACAGCCGGAGGGCAGCCGCGCTCCCTGGTCCGCCAGCGGCGGACCACTGGCGGACCAGGCGGCCACCGGCCGCAACGAGCAACAGGGCCATTGGGCCAGCCGTGGCCAGGTACAGCAGGCCCAACCCGGCAACGAAGTACAGCGCCAGGCCGGTGGCCGCTACCACCGCGCTGAGCACCCCCAGCGCCCATGCCAGCCGACGCTGCGGCCAGCCCAGGGGAAAGATGCGGACACCGGCCTGCCAGTAATCGTCGCGCCAGGCGTACATCAGGCTCCACACATGCAACGGGACCCAGATCAGGACAAGCAGGGCGAGGACGACGATAGTGGGGCCAGTCTGCCCACCCACCGCATACCAGCCCACCAGCACCGGCGCCGTGCCGGAGATAGCGCCCAACAGATGGGTCAGGCCGGTCTTGCGCCACAGCACGGCCGCCAGTATGCCCAGGGCGCCAAATGCGAAGGCCCAGGGACTGAGCAGCCAGGCCAAACCTAGACCCGTAGCCGCGAGCCCCCCAGCTACCGGCAACATCTTCCACGCAGGCAAGATGCGCCCCGACGGCAGCGCCCGGCGCCGGGTCCGCTGCATTCGTGCGTCTACATCGCGGTCCAGGTAGTTGGTCAGGCCGTTGCATCCGGCGCTGCCCAGCAGCAAGGCCAGGGCAACCACGACCAGGTGTCCGGGCGCCGAGGTCCCCCCCGCGAACAGAGCAGCGGCCATGCCAATGTAGGTGAGCATAGCCGTCTCCCGGGGCTTGAGCGCATCAAGGTAGGCGGGCAGCACGAGCCTACCAGTCCGGGCACTGGAAGTAGCCAGTGGGTGGGCCTCCGCCACCTGGCTAGGCGCTGACAGGGACTCCATCGAACTCGATGGTCAACGCATCGTGCGGGCAGGCCCGGAGACATGCTCCACAGCCGTTGCAGTAGTCCTCCCAGGTGACCAGCAGCACCCACACCGTGGGGTCCACCCTCTGCTCCACCGGCTTCGAGAAATCGCGCTTCACATTCGGGCGCGAGGCAAACACCGCCGTGGGGCAGACCTGTAGGCAGCGCTTGCACCCCTTGGGGTCGTACATGGAGAAGCGGCACTTCTCCTGGTCTATGGTTATCTCCACGCTGGGCCGGTCCGTGTCTGCCATGGCTAGCGCCTCCTACCACAGGTCCCGGGCGGTGGGGACCGAGGCCCGGGGCGCCATTTCGATGGCATCGTGGGGGCAGACCGCCCGGCAGATGCCGCAGCCGAAGCACTTGGTGAGGTCAATGCTGGTGGACTGAGCCCAGACCGAGGTATGTATGCAGCCCCACTGGCACTGCTCCTGGCAGGCCCCGCAGTTAGAGCAGCGCTCCGGGACGATACGGGCGATGTAGTGCCCCTTGAGGCAGTAGTCGTTGATGCCCAGGGCATCGCGGTAGCGCCACCAGGTGCAGTAGGGCCGCTCGCAGTTGCAGATGGCCTCGATGAGCGGCAGCCGCCCGCGTCCTACTACCAAGTGCCACAGCCCGCGCCTCTCCCACTCGGCCAGCAGCCCCTTGGCCTCGTCCAGAGTCAGGGGTACCTTAGCCCCTTTCCGGATCCCGTGGCGCAGGGTGCGCCACTCCGCGCCGCCGAACTCCGTGAGCCCTTCCTTAGGCAAGCGTCCGTAGGCGATCTCCATGGCCATGGTCACTGGCATGCCGAAGCCGATGCAAGTGTAGTCCCGCGCCCCGCGATAGACCTGCTTGCAGGGGCAGTGGCCCACCACCACCAGGCTGTCTTCCCGCCTGGTGGCCTCTTCGGCCAGCGCCAGGATGCGCAGCGCCTCCTCCATGGTCACAAGCTGGCCGCCGGCCCCCGAGCTGGCCCTTTGCCGGAGATAGGTCGGATTGCGCACGAATTCCTTCTCGGCGTAGCGCCACTCGGTATCGGCGAAGGTCCCCGCCATCTTGGCCTTGGCAGCTTCCTGGCCTTCGAGAGTGGGGAACACCTTGCGGAACAGGTAGTTCTCGAAGTTCAGGTACCAGGTCTCGCCCCGGCCATGGTCGGTGCATAGTTTACACACGGCAGCCCCCTATTTTTCGCAGTCCTAGGATCATACCCCAGGCTCTGGCCGCTAGGCTGAAGCCTGGGGTATTTGGCAGCATACCACTTCACCGGGTCAACTCTGCGACCACCTCCACCACCAGAGCACGGGGCACGTTTTCGCGGACTACAGGCTTGCCCAAGCCCTGGAGCAACACCCAGCGTATGGACTTCTGGCGTACTTTCTTGTCCAGGTCCATCGCCGGCAGCACAGCGGCAGGATCCACGCCCCGCGCAGTCACGGGCAGTCCGTACGCCACCATCAGGCGCCGCACTCGGTCCACCACGTCCTGGCCCAGCAACCCCAGGCGGGAGCTTATCATGATGGCGCCGACGATGCCTACAGATACCGCCTCGCCGTGGAGCATAGTGTAGCCGCTGGCCGCCTCCAGCCCGTGGCCCAGGGTATGCCCGAAGTTCAGGATGATGCGAATCCCCTCTTCACGTTCGTCCTCGGAGACGACCCGCGCCTTCACCCCCGCGCTACGCTCCACCACCTGGGCCGTCAGGTCAGGGTGCAGGGCCAGCAGGTCCTGGGCCTTCTCTTCCAGCAAAGCCACCATTTCCGGGTCCCGGACCAGGGCATGCTTGATGACCTCGGCGAACCCCGAGACCAACTCTCGGCGCGGCAATGTGGTCAGTGCGCTGACGTCGGCCAGCACCAGGCGAGGCGGATAGAAGGCGCCCACGAGGTTCTTGGCCTGGGGCAGGTCAACCGCCACCTTGCCGCCGAGGGAGGCATCCACCATGGCCAGCAGGCTGGTGGGCACCTGCACCAAAGGCATGCCCCGCAGCAACGTGGCAGCCACGAACCCAGCCAGGTCCCCGATCATGCCACCACCCAGGGCGACGATGGCCTGCCCCCGCTCAGCGCGCAGGGCAATGAGCCGGTGGTAGAGCTGCGTAGCGGTCTCCAGCGTTTTGGTGGCCTCTCCCGGCGGCACCCGTAGCGCATGCACCTTGAACCCGGCCTCCGCCAGGGCTGCCTGGGCGGCGTCGCCGTGGTGGCCGAAGACGTTTTCTTCGCTGACAATGTACGCCGTCCCGGACAGTCCCGCCCCCTTCATCCTATGGCCCAGGCCAGACATGATACCCCATCCCATGTGTACGGGATAGCTGCCCAGGGCGCTGGGAATGACAAAGGCGGGACCGTCTGCCGCACCCCCGGTCGTGCCGGCTATCAGTTGCCAGCCCCGGACTACCTCGTTGGCCACCTGGAAGACGGTGAGGCTGTCGCTATGCACCGTCCAGTCAGCGAGGGCATACACGGGCTGGCGGCTGGCCTTGAGTAAGTGGATACGCTCCAGAGGATCAGCCACCGCCAAGAGCGGGCGCAAGGCCGGACTGTCACTGTCGTCCAGGTCCGCCTTCAGGCGACGGAGGATGGTCTCGGGCTGGGCCTCCAGACAGACCACCAGGCCCGAGGCGCGCAAGACCTCGCGGTTGAGCGGGTCTATGACAAGCCCGCCGCCGGTGGCGATCACCGCGGGCTCCTCGCCCAGCACTTGCTTCAGGGCCACTCGCTCCCACGCGCGAAAGCGCTCCTCGCCATCATCAGCAAAGATCTGCGGAATGGACTTGCCCGCCAGGGCCACAATCATGACATCCGTATCCACGAAGGGCCAGCCCAGGCGGCGGGCTACTGCCTGGCCCACCTGGGACTTACCGGTGCCGGAGAAGCCGGTCAGGAAAATGCGCCGTGGTCTCATGGTTCACCTGATCTCAATACTAGCACTGGCCGAAGCCCCGTCACAGGTGACGGTGATGTGCCCTGTGCCAGGTGTGGTGCGGGACCCTATGTTCCAAGTCCACGACACCTTGCCGTCGGAGCCAGCATTCTTAGGAGCTAGCCCCTGAGCCGTGCTTACCGTTCCCGCCGGTGTGGTGTATTTGATCGTACACGAGGCTTCGGGCTTTGTCTGCGCCTCTAGCTGCGCCTGCTTTCCTGGGGCAACCGGAGATGTGACAGAGATGATCGTTACTCCTGAGACCTGTAGTTGGGGCGTGGGCGCCATCCCGACTGGTGGCGAAGGCGTACTGGTGGGCAAGGCGGTGGGGGTGAACGTGGGCAGCGCCATTGGTGTAGCCGTTGGTACCGGTTTAGCCGTGGGCAGGGGAGTAGGGGTAAGTGTCGGCGGTGCAGCCGGTGTGGCCGGTGGCGCTGGCTGGGTTGTCGCCGTGGGCAGGACACCAGGCGTGGGCGTAGCTGTGGCCAAGGCAGCAGGCGCCGGCAGGGCACTTGATGTAGGCGTTGGAGATGGTTCGGCTGTGTGGGTGGGCGAAGCGGTGGGTGTGGGCCTAGCGACAGGCAGGGCAGTGGGTGTCAGCGCCGGCGGCGCGATTACTGTAGCCGCCGGTACCGGTTTAGCCGTGGGCAGGGGAGTAGGGGTAAGTGTCGGCGGTGCAGCCTGTGTGGCCGGTGGCGCTGGCTGGGTTGTTGCCGTGGGCAGGACACCAGGCGTGGGCCTAGCTGTGGCCAAGGCAGCAGGCGCCGGCAGAGCAGTTGATGTAGGCGTTGGGGAGGGTTCAGCCGTGGGCGAGGGCTGGGCTGTGGCAGTGGCAGTAGGCGTGGCCGGGGAAGCCTCCGTAGTGATGGGTACTGACAGAGCGCCACCTGTGGGTGTGGGAGCCATCGTGGGTGTCCGTGGCGCCGTGGGTTTGGGATCCGGGGTGACGACAGGCGCCAGAGTAGGCGACGGCCTTGGCCTGGGAGTCCAGGTCGGCATGTGGGTTGGCGCTGGGGTCGGCCTGGACGTCGCTTGCCGCCCGTCCGGCGCGAGTGTTGGTGAGAGCGGTTGGGCCAGGGTAGGCGGAGCCCTGGGCACCGGCGTCCAAGTGGCGAAAGCCGTCTGTGAAAGTGCAGGTCCCGTCGTCCCCGTAGGAGCGACCGGCCCGGCCTCCCGGCCGCAGGCACTCACCACGAAGCCCAGGGTTGCCAGGAATAGAAACGCCTGCCGCACCGGGATGGCCATAGGCTCAGATCCCGCGGGAAGCAACACTATCCGTGTACGCCTTGTGGTTCCGCCTTGTCTCCTCAATGTTGTCCCCGCCGAACTTCTCCAGAAACGCTTCGGCCAGGACCAGGGCCAGGGCTGCCTCGCCCACCACGCCCGCGGCAGGGACCACGCACACGTCGCTGCGCTCATGGTGCGCCTGCACCGGTTGGCCGGTCAGCAGGTCTACAGACGGCAATGGGTTGCCCAGGGTGGGGATAGGCTTGACGGCGGCCCGCACCACGATAGGCTCGCCATTGCTGATGCCACCTTCTACACCACCCGCCCGGTTTGTGGCCCGCGCCCATGGATGCCCGGGTTGGGGATCGAACAGGTCATGGACATGGGAGCCGCGCATGCCGGTCTGCCTGAAGCCGTCGCCAATCTCGACGCCCTTGATCGCAGGGATGGACATGAATGCCTGGGCTATGCGCCCGTCCAGGCGCCGGTCCCAGTGGACGTGGCTGCCCAGGCCAATAGGCACTCCGGCGGCGATGGCCTCGAACACGCCCCCCAGGGTGTCGCCCGCGTCCCGTGCCGCCTCGATAGCCTGGACCATCTCCTGGCTGGCGCGCGGGTCGGCGCAGCGCACCGGCGACTTTTCGATGGCTTCCCAGTCCAGGTCTTCTGGCGATGCCCACACGCCGCCGATGGCCAGCACGTGGCTATGGATGGCGATGCCGCACTCTTCGATCAGCCTCCGGGCTATGGCGCCCGCCGCCACGCGAGCCGCCGTCTCCCGGGCGCTGGCCCGCTCCAGCACGTTGCGCACGTCGGTGTGGCCGTACTTGATGGCGCCGGACAGGTCGGCGTGGCCGGGGCGGACACGGGTGACCGGCTCCACAGGCCTGTCCTGAGCCGAGTCGAAGGGCTCAGCCACCGGCGACGTGCTCATGGCCTGCTGCCAGTTCGCCCAGTCCCGGTTCTCGATGAGCAGGCCAATGGGGCTGCCCAGGGTGAGGCCGTGGCGCACCCCGGAGAGGATACGCGCTCTGTCGCGCTCGATCTGCATCCGCCCCCCGCGGCCGAACCCCTGCTGGCGGCGGGCCAGGTGCCCAGCGATGTACTCCTCAGAAAGGGAGAGGCCCGCGGGCACCCCTTCCACGACGATAGTCAGGGCTTGGCCATGCGATTCGCCGGCAGTGAGAAAGCGGAACACGCTATTGCCCTAGGGCCTCTCGGGCCGCCTTGAACATGACGGCCAGCGGGGCGGGCTGGCCCGTCCACAGCTCGAAGGAGAGCGCGCCCTGGTGGACCAGCATGTCCAGGCCTCCCCATGCTTTTGCGCCAGCCGCCATGGCTGCCTGGAGCAGCGCGGTGCGCTCCGGGTTGTATACCAGGTCGAAGACAATGGTGCGCGAGGCCAACCACCCCTGCGGCACAGGAGTCTGGCCCTCGGCCGTCGTGTGGGCCATGCCCACGGGGGTGGCATTGACCAGCAGGTGGCAGCGGTTGATGGCCTCAGGGAGCCGCGGATCGTCCATGCCCATGGGCACGGTCATGGTACGCACCGAGTGAAAGCGCCAGAGTTGCTTCGCCAGCGCCTCCGCCCGCTGCCGGTTGCGGTTGGCGATAACGAGGGTGCCAATGCTCTCTCGCACCAGGGCATAGCCCACCGCCCGCGCAGCACCTCCGGCACCCAGGAGAATGGCACGCTTGCCCATCACCGAAGGCATCGGTACCCGCAGGGCGCGAAGGAAACCCTCGTAATCGGTGTTGTAGCCAATCAGGCGACCATCACGGCGCACCACGGTGTTGACGGCGCCGATGTCCCGGGCCGCCTTGTCCACGTCGTCCATGTGCGCCAGGGTGGCTTCCTTATGAGGGATGGTCACGTTGGCTCCCAGGAACAAGTCCTGGCGCAGGCGCTCCAGGGCAGCCTCGAGGTCCGCAGGCTCCGTCTCCCAGGCGTTGTAGGTTACGCCAAGGCCCAGGTGATCGAAGGCCGCCTGCTGGAAGGCCGGCGACACCGAGTGCATCAGGGGATAGCCCAGGATGACGACCTGTTTCATCGCTGTTGCGCCTTAAAGTGTCATTCTGTGCGAACTAAGTATCGGACTCAGACGTTTCATTCGGAGAGCCCCGACGCACCTGGGCGAAGAATCCGTCGTCCTCTTGTTCTGCTGCTGGTCGCTGAATGCACGTCGGGGTAACGGATTCTTCGCTGACGATGTTGACGGTGCAGCGCGGTGGAGGGCTCGCTCAGAATGACATGTGATGTCATCATGTTTCCTCGATTGCCAAAAGCCCGGGGCCAGTTGACGAGGCCCCGTCGGTGAACTAAGGTGCGCCCGCAGAGCGCAATATACTACGGTCTAGATAGGACTGCAATAGCAGGGCGGCGGCCACCGCGTCCCGGTGCTGGCGACGCTTCTCGCGGCGCATGCCACTCTCCCGCAACGCCCGCTCCGCGGCCACTGTGGACAGGCGCTCGTCCCAGGTGTCCACCGGCAAGGCCACGCGCTCGGCCAACCGGTGCACGAAGTCTAGCGTGAGCTGGGCCTGCGGCCCCAGGCCACCCTCCAGCGAGCGCGGCAGGCCCACCACGATGCGTTCCACCTGGCGCTCCTGGCACAGCTTGGCCAGCGAGTCCAGTGTAGCTCCCTCCGTCTGTCGCTCCAGGACCCAGGAGTCCACCACCAGAAGGCCGGTGGGGTCGCTCACGGCCAGGCCGATACGCTTTTCGCCCAGGTCCAGACCCAGAACACGCCCCATATTGCGCTACACACTCCTAAGGTGAGCTACCGTAAGCCGTGGATTGGAGATGCCTTCCCGCGTAACGACCGTCATTGCGAACGCCCACCACCGTCATTGCGAGCGCAGCGAAGCAACCTTCTGACCATAGCACCGTCTGTAGGTTGCTTCGTCGTCCTTCCCCGAAAGGACTCCTCGCAATGACGGTAGCAGCCGTCAATTCACCTAATAGCGAGCCTGGCGGCCCACCGATGGGCACTTCTAACACAAGCCCCTCATGGCGCACTTCAAACGGACAGCCCTACCCCTTCAATTGCGGCGCCCGGCGGGTCGCCGCCACAATCTGGGGCACCTGGCGCAATGCCTCGTCAACCTTAGAGAGGTCTTTGCCCCCGGCCTGGGCCAGCTCGGGACGACCGCCGCCACCGCCACCGGTGATGGCTGCCACGCGTTTGACGATCTCGCCAGCGTGATAGCCCTTCTCCACCAGATCGGATGTGACCATGGCCATGAACTGGGGGCGCCCGTTGGCCTCAGAGGCCAGCACAATGACGGCGCTGCCCAGCCTTTCCTTCGCCCAGTCGCCGGTGGTCCGCAGCGTCTCCATAGAGGAACCAGGCAAGTGTCCGGCTATGACCGGCGCCTCGTCCACCTTGACCACCCGGTGCTCCAGGTCCAGGGCCTTGCGCGCCAACTCGCGCTCGAGGGCGGCGGCCCGTTTGCGGGCCGCGTCCAGCTCCTCGACCAGGCTGTTGACCCGCTGAGCGACTTCACCGACCGGCGCTCGGAGCGAACGGGCCGCCGCGTCCACAGCCGAGAAGCGCTCCCGCACCAGAGCCTCCGCGCCACGGCCGGTCACCGCCTCGATGCGCCGCATCCCGGAGCCGACGCTGGCCTCCGAAGTGATCAGGAACAGACCAATCTGTCCGGTGGCCGAGCAATGGGTGCCCCCGCACAGCTCAGCACTCACCCGGCCCTCGGGGACCTGTCCTGAGCCTGACGAAGGAGCTTTCACCTCCACCAGGCGCACCAGTTCGCCGTACTTCTCGTCGAACAGGGCGATGGCGCCGCTCTCGACGGCCTGGCGGTAGGGCACCTGCTGGGTCTGAACGGGCAGGTTGCGCCGGATATACTCGTTGGCCAAGCGCTGTATCTCGGCCAGCTCCTCGGGGCTGGGCGCCAGCAGGTGGGAGTAGTCGAAGCGCAGGCGGTCAGGGGCTACCAGGGAGCCGGTCTGCCGCACGTGGCTGCCGATCACCCGGCGCAACGCCGCCTGGAGGAGGTGCGTGGCAGTGTGGTTGCGCATGATGTCGGCCCGGCGCTCGGCGTCTACCGAGGCCACCACACCATCGTTGACCGCCAGCCGCCCCTGCACCACCTTGCCCCGGTGTACGATCAGCCCATTGCCGTGCACAGTGTTTGTCACCTGCACCAGGCCGTACTCACCTTTGAGCACGCCGGTGTCACCCACCTGACCACCCATCTCGGCATAGAATGGCGTCTCCAGAAGGATGACCTCCACCACCTGGCCCTGTTCCGCCGCCTCGACCGGCTCGCCGTCCACCAGGATGGCCACCACGCTGGAGGGGGCCTCCGTGGTCTCATACCCTAAGAAAGGTGTGGAGTCCAGGCCCAGGTCCTCGTAGGCCTTGCCCTCCTCGCCAGCCGTGAACTTGTGGGCGGCGCGGGCGCGCTCGCGCTGGCGCTCCATCTCCGCCCGAAAGCCTTCCATGTCCACGGTCAGGCCGTGCTCCAGGGCAATCTCCTCGGTAAGCTCAGCAGGGAAGCCGTAGGTGTCAAAGAGATAAAATACCTTTTCCCCAGGAATCTCGCGGCTCAGCCGACGGACAATCTCAAGCTCCCGTCGCGCAGCATCCACATCCGGGTGATAACCTGGTGCTGCCTGACCAGGTGTTACGGGTGTTGCCTGTAGGCCGGCCACCTCACAGAGTTTGTATGTGGCTCGGTTGAATACCTCATAGGCGTGAGCACCGCCTTCCAACCTGTCAGCTAAGTTGCCCGTTCGTCTCGTCAGTGATGCCTCTTCTACCCATCTCTGTAAGTCCCCTATGCTAAACTGTAGGCTAGTAGCTCCCCAGCTGACCAAGGAGTTAATGTCCTGCTCTACCTTGTCAAGCATGTCCTGAGGAATACCAGCAAGATATTCCAGGTATCCTTCCAGAATACCTAGCCCCTTTTCCAGCGTACGCTGGAAACCGGTCTCCTCGTGCTCCACCATCCGCAGGATGAACTCGCGCTGGCGCGCTAACTCGGGGTAGGTATGCCCCATCTGCCGGATGACAGCCTCGGCCATCTTGCCCAGGAAAGGCTCTTTCAGGTCGAGCAGCCAGCCGAAGCGCACCGCTCGGCGCAGCAGCCGGCGCAGCACGTAGCCCCTGCCGTCGTTGGTGGGCACCACGCCATCGGTCAGCAGGAAGGCTATGCCCCGGCTGTGCTCCACAATAGTCCGCAGCGCCCGGTCGGTCTTAGCATCGCCTCCATAGCGTGCGCCCGTCAGCTCGCTAGCCAGGGCGAGTAGCGGCTGGAAGATCTCCGTACTGTAAAAGGACTGTTTGCCCGTGACCACAGACACGGCCCGCTCCAGGCCCATGCCGGTATCTATGTTGGGCTTGGGCAACGGGGTGCGCACCCTGTCTCTATCCTGGTCGAACTGGGTGAACACCAGGTTCCAGATCTCCAGGAAGCGGCCACACGGGTGGGCAGGCTCGCAATCGGGGCCACAGCCGTACTCCTCGCCCCAGTCGTAGTGGATCTCGGACGAGGGGCCACACGGCCCTGAATCGC
Source organism: Chloroflexota bacterium (assembly GCA_016190505.1). GTDB lineage: Bacteria > Chloroflexota > Dehalococcoidia > JACPQK01 > JACPQK01 > JACPQM01. Next base: position 15,870 of record JACPQM010000006.1, read on the forward strand.
CGGCAGGCCCCCAGAAGTTGTCCGTCTCCCCATAGCGCAGGATACGTGACTCGGGGACACCCAGGGCGCGCCAGAAGTCGTGGGCCTCGTCGTCGTCCAAATAGACGGTGATCCACAGCCGCTCTTTAGGCAGGGACAGTTTCTGGGTAATGAACTCCCAGGCCCAGGCGATGGCCTCTTTCTTGAAGTAGTCGCCCACGCTGAAGTTGCCCAGCATCTCGAAGAAGGTGAGGTGCTTGTCGTCGCCCACGGAGTCTATGTCCGTGGTGCGGAAGCACTTCTGGCACGAGGTCAGGCGTGGGTTGGGGGGTACGGCCTCGCCGGTGAAGTAAGGCTTGATCTGGACCATGCCCGCCGTAGTAAGGAGAAGCGTGGGGTCCCCGGCGGGCACCAGAGAGGACGAGGGCAGCCGCAGGTGCCCTCGCTCCTCAAAGAAGCGCAGGTATAGCTCCCGTATCTCGTCAGTAGTACCAGGCATTGCTCAGAACTCTACACAACGTCGAACTCCGCATTCAGACTACGGGCTACAGGCTACAGACTTCGGGTCCCAGAGGGAGCGGGGAGTACCTGAAGCCTGAAGCCCGGAGTCTGAAGCCCAACACGGCTGACCATCGGTAAATTGTAGGCGTGGCCCAATGGGGTGTCAACGGCGACCGGGCCGTCCCGACTGGTCGGGGCGGCCCGGGTCCGGTCGCCTACGGCAGCTACTGGCCTGAGGCGAAGAACTTCACTTTCACAGGCGATCCAACGGTTGTTCCGTACTCCTCGATGGTCATGACGTAGGTGCCCTCCGACCTGATAAGGGCGAACGCACCGGTGACTCTGACTACTTTGAATGTGCCGCCCGAGATTACCTTGCCGCTGTCCAGGGTGGCCGAGCCTCTGTACTCCAGGGTCATGTGGCCGCCAGGGACGTCCACGATGTCTATGTCCACGGTCCCCCGGTGCTCGCCTGTGCTGCCCTTTAACTTCAGACTGGAGACGACCTTTATCTGGTTAGCCTTGAACTTGGTGTCGTTGATCTCCACGTTGTACGAGCCGTTGCGTTCGTAGGTGCGGTCCCTCACTTCCAACTGGCCCGGCTGGTCCTTGACCTGGCCCAGATTGTCGAGAGCGAGCTCGCCGCTGGTCATGGACACCGTCAGCGGTACCCCCCAACCAGGGCCCGAGGCTGGTCCCGGGAAAACGGGCTCCTGCTCCGCCGGACCCGAGGTGGCAGAGCTGAGGTCTGTGATCCTGGTGGCCACAGCGGTGCCATCGGCCTGCGCTGCAGCGCGTACCTCCACCCTGCTGCCGATGCCTGGAGCGCCATCTATTCGGGTATTGGCATTGACCAGGATCATGAAGTCCCCAATACGCCAGGTGCGGGTCTGCGACCCCTGGCCTCCGGAGATTTGCATTACGGTGCCAGTAAAGCGGACTTCTACCGGAGTTGCCTGCCCCGTACCGGGCTGCGGCGCCGGGGCAGGGGCTGGAGCCGGTGCTGGAGCCGGCGCCGGGGCGGCTGTCGAGCTGAGGCTGGAGACGGCGTAGGACAGGAGCACCGTGCCCTCGCACTTGTCGCTGCTGGGAGACTGGCGGATGCTGACCGTGACGCCCAGCAGCGTGGTGAAGGACACAAATAGCTTCTGTCGCAGGCTGACGCTGGTCTCGTTGTCTTTCCGGTCGTC
>JACPQM010000083.1 GCA_016190505.1 Chloroflexota bacterium
CGAGGAGTTTCGACTATTCCACAACCTGTATCACGATCGCCAGAGCGATCAGTACATAAAATTCGACGACAACGGCGATGAAGAGGTGATCGTCACGGTTGAGCCAAAACTCGTCAAGGTGCGGTTGAGGGAGGTCCGCCAGTTCCTTGCACTGAAGGAAATGCATCTTGCCGTCTATATCGATAGTATCCGTTTCTCACCGCTTTCAATCAATGAAATAGACTCCGCCGAACGCGAGGAGAACTACCGGGATCAATTGGCGCGATACTCCTTCCACGCGATGACTCCCCCTAGCTCTTCAAGAAAAAAGCATCAATCCTGTTCGCTACTGCTCGGAAAGCGACTCATCCCTCCGTTTCCGAAGGAGAAGTATGGGAAGTGGCCGTACGAGTCCCCGAAACATGATTACGAGGAGTTCATCATCGGTCGGGAGCCGAATGGTGATCCCCTCAACTACTCCTGCGAGTCAGACCGGGTGGCGAATTACTTTGGAGCAAATCCACATGCGCCGCACTACCTCACCCCGGTCTTCTTTCGTCGACTTTGTATAGGGGACGTTGGCAAATAGTGCAATCTATGCTACCCTGCCGACCATGCCCCGCCAGCCGCGCCTCGACGCCCCGGGCGTCCTCCACCACGTGATGGTGCGTGGGATCGAACGGCGGCCGATCTTTCGCGACGACACCGACCGCGCGGACTTCGTCGCCCGGCTGGGGGCGCTCGCGACGGCCGGCGCCCTGACCGTCTACGCCTGGGCCCTCCTCCCGAATCACGCCCACTTCCTCGTCCGGACCGGCACCCGCCCGTTGAGCCGGAGTCTGCGGTCCCTGCTCACCGGGTATGCTGGCGCGTTCAACCGCCGGCACAAGCGGGTGGGGCACCTCTTCCAAAACCGCTACAAGTCGATCGTGGTGGAGGAGGACCGATACCTCCTCGAACTTGTCCGCTACCTCCACTTGAACCCGCTCCGCGCCGGCGTCGTCCCCACCCTCGCGGCGCTCGCCCGCTACCCCTGGAGTGGGCACAGCGCCCTCCTAGGCTGGACGCCCCGCCCGTGGCAGGCGACGACCGCGATCCTCGGGCACTTCGCCGCCCGGGCCGGCTACCGAGCCTTCGTGGCGGAGGGCGTGCCGCAGGGCCGGCGCCCGGAACTTCAGGGCGGGGGGCTGGTCCGGAGCCTCGGCGGCTGGACGGCCGTGGCCGCCCTCCGCCGGGGGCGGGAGGCGTACGCGGCCGACGAGCGGGTCCTCGGCGCGCCAGCCTTCGTGGAGGAAGTTCGACAGGCCGTGGCGGCGCACGCCGAGGGGTCGCGCCGTCGCCCCGCCCTCGGCGCCGCTCTCGCCGCCGTGGCGGCCGCCGTGGGGCTCCCGCCGGACGCGCTCGCCGGCACCGGCCGGGCACCCCGGGTCGCGCGGGCCCGGGAGGGTGCGGCCTACCTCTGGTGTCGCGTGGCCGGCCAGTCGGGGCGCGTCTTGGCAGCCGCGCTCGGGCTCTCGCATCAGGCGGTGTACGCGGCTGCGACGCGCGGCGAACGTGCGGCCGCTCGCTGGCAAACGGTGTGGAAGGAATTGCAGTAATTGCCAACGTCCCCTATACGTCCCCTATAGTCACGTCCCCTATTGCCGTCCCCTATTGCAGTATGCGGGAGAGCGTGCGTAGGTGATAGGAGGCATCATGGTTTTAGACTATGATGAAATCTGGAAGGACCTTCGCAACGAAGTGGAATTGCTCCACAGTTACTGGCAGATGAGGGAAGCCCTGTTCGGGTTTAGTGAGGAGCGGGATAAGTTACTGAGGGACAGCGCAGAAGGTCTCTTCTATCTGCTCGATGTATTCTTGTGGCGCGAACTCTGCCTCGGACTGTGTCGATTGACTGAGACCGGGCGTAATAAGCTTACGCTTCAGCAACTGCTAAAGCACCCGAAAGTAACCTCTGACCGTAACCTGCTCACGCTAGTGAAGCAGAAGATCAATGCGGCCAAGGGGGCCTGCGATCCGTTCCGTGAGCATCGGCATAAGGTCCTTGCCCACCTCGATCTAAAAACAAATCTGACTGGGGTAGAGAGTACCTTCCCTCCCGACCCCCGGAAGAAGATCGATAACGCTCTCCACGCAGTGGCTGATGCTCTCAACGCTATCGGCCTTTCGGTCTATGGCATGACCTTCGAAGGGGTCCGCTTTCCTTCTGGGTACGTGGAAAGCTTGGTCCGCTGCTTAGAGGAGGCGCAGAGGTGGAGGAACTGGCAGGCCACAATGCGGTCTACGAGCAACCTCGCGTGAGGCGTCCCAGGAAAAGCCTAGCCTTCCCCGCCCTCCGCCTTCCACCATGCCCCCTCCATTTGGGTGAGGTGAGGTGATAGGAATTTGCTTTTTGGCGGCGCCGCGCTCGGACCCGCGGGCGGCCGCACCTCGTACGCCGGGGCCTCCCCGGCCAGGTCGCGCTGCCGCTGACCAACTGACCTCGCGGATACCGCAGACCTGGGCCGCGTGTCAAGCAGAAATGGGCTTGACGCCGCGTGAAGGCCGCACACCCTCTGAGCGTTCACCCCCATCACGCCCGACGCGCCGAGAGCAGCCGAACCAGATTCTCGTGCGTCACGAGCGCCGGGTCGGCGCTCGGTTCGAGGAACGGACGGACGTCGGCCACAGCCTGCCCCCAGGCTACCGTGGTCAACCGCTTGCGGACAACCTCCCGCCACGTGTCTTCCGACAAGGGCTTTCTCTGCCAGCCCGTCTGCCGAAGGGCGTTGTTGAGCAGCGTCAGATTCGGTGACGGCCAGTCGGGATCGCTCAGATACCACAGGAGATCGTAGAGGAAAGGGCTCCGGTATTCTCCACAGATTACGCAGATTGCGCAGATTCTTCGGGAAGAGCCGAGTCAGGAGAATCTGTGGAATCTGCGAAATCTGCGGATAAAGTATATCCCCGAGGCTCTGTGGATGCAATCAGGTCTCAGAGCGCTGGATCCAGCCGATGCCGAAGCAGACGAGGGCGGCGCCGAAGAACTGCACGGGGGCCAGGTGCTCGCGAAAGACCAGCCAGCCTAGGAAGGCGGCCGTCACGACCTCCCAGGTGGCGATGATGCTGGCCTGGCTCGCCGGCAGGTCGCGGAGGCCGATGGTGTACAGGGCATACCCCCCCAGGCTGGGGACCAGGGCCAGCCCCAGGATCCAGAGCCAGGCGATAGCGGGGTAGCGGAGCGCCGGGAGCAGTCGCGGTCCGCTCAGGACCGCCAGGAACAGGCTGCCCGCCGCGAACGCGTACAGGACCACGGTCCAGGGTGGGTAACGGGCCAGGGCGCGCTTGCCGAAGATGCTGTAGGTCGCCATGCTGATCGCGGCCAGCAGCCCGAAGAGGATCCCGCGAAGATTGACCCGGATCCAGTCCGCCTGATGCACCTGGGCCACGAATCCGGAGCCGAGCAAGGTGACGGCGACAGCCACCAGCTTCGTGCGCGTGATCCGCTCCCGCAGGAACAGGGCAGACATAAGCGCCACGAAGGCCGGGTAGGTGTAGAGCAGGGTGATCGCCACCGCCAGGGTCGTGAATTTGACCGCCGAGAAATAGGCCCAGAAATTCAGGGTGACGCCGATGAAGCCGTACAGGGCAAAGAAGGGCAGATCGCGGGCTCGGATGCGGAGGAGGGTGGGCTGGAAGAGGGCCAGCAGGGCCGCCAGGGTCATCGCCCCGATGAGGGCCCGCCAGGTGACGACGGTCATCGGGTCCCCCTCGTAACGGTAGATGGCCCGACCCCAGGCCCCCATAGAGCCCAGCAGCGTCGCTCCGGCCAGAACGCTTACGATGGCGTGGGTTTCCTTCAGCATGGCTTTCCGCCTGTGCTGCAGTGTGGAAGTGCTGCCGTGCTGCCGTTAACTGCAGCACCGCAGGACTGCAGCACTGGGGAACCAGGTTTCTAGCCCCCCAGATAGGCGCGCTTGACCTTGGGGTCGGCGGCCAGCTCCGCCGCGGTGCCGCTCAAGGTGATGCCCCCCGTCTCCAGGACGTAGCCGCGCGTGGCCACGGAGAGCGCCATGCGGGCGTTCTGCTCCACCAGCAGGATGGTGGCGCCCTGCCGGTGGAGCTCCTTGATGGTCTGGAAGGTCTGCTCGACCAGGGTGGGCATCAGGCCGAGGGATACCTCGTCCAGCAGGAGCAGTCGTGGTCGTCCCGCCAGGGCGCGCGCGATGGCCAGCATCTGCTGTTCTCCGCCGGACAGCGTCTTGCCCCGCTGTCGTCCCCGCGCCCGGAGCTGCGGGAACAGGATGTAGGCGCGTTCCAGTTCTGCGGCCACCTCGCCGGCGTCCTGCAGGAAATATGTCCCGAGGCGAAGGTTCTCCTCGACGGTGAGATCGGGGAGGATCCGGCGGCCTTCCGGAACCAGGCTGATCCCGCGGCGCGCGCGGAGATACCCAGGTTCAGCGGTGATATCTTCGCCCCGGAAGAGGATCTTTCCGGCGCGGGGGCGCAGCAGGCCCATGATCGATCGAAGGATGGTGCTCTTCCCGGCACCGTTGGCCCCGATGATGGTCACGAGGTCTCCGTCGCGGACGTCGAAACTCACGCCGCGAACCGCGGCGAACTCGCCATACGTCACTTCAAGATTCCTTACTTCGAGCATCTCTGTTGCTGCCAGACGCGTATGGCGTATGGCCTATGGCGTATGGACTGGCCATAGCACCCGGGAGAGTTTCCGATGCCATAAGCCATAGGCCATATGCTATACGCTGGCCTTGCCGAGATACGCC